>DASZFA010000069.1:0-3308 GCA_035940255.1 Solirubrobacteraceae bacterium | reverse complement strand
CTTCAGGCCCGAGTCGGCCCGGGCGAGGGTCAGCATCCGATCGACGAGTCGCGTCATCCGCGATGTCTCGGCCGAGATGTCCGCGGCGGCCGCTCGCCGTACGGCATCACTGACGGCGGGACCGCGCGCGAGCAGGCCCGCGTTGCCCTGGATCGTGGTCAGCGGAGTGCGCAGCTCGTGCGAGGCGTCAGCCACAAACCGCCGCTGGGATTCGAACGAGTCCTGCAGCTGTTCGAGCATCCGGTTGAAGCTTGTCGAGAGCAGGGCGACCTCGTCACGGCTGCGGCGTCCGGGGAGGCGCCGGCCGAAATCTCGCGCGCGGCCGATCTCGTCGGCGGCGCCCGCGACATCCTTCAACGGCTTGAGGGCGCGACCCGCGACCAGCCACGACGCCGCGAGCGCGGCGAGGAGCGTCGGGACTCCCGAGATGATCAGGAACCCAAGGATCCCGGAGAGGTTCGACTGCACCACGCGGGTCGACTGCCCCGTGACGACATAGCCGGTGTGAAACGGAAATGCGTAGAGCCGGAGGCCGTCCTCGGTGTCGAAGCCGCCTCCGGCGGCCCGGGCGCGCAGAGCGGGGGCGATCGCGGGCGCCGAGCCGTTGAGCTCGCCGGTCGTGTAGATGACAGTCCAGCTCTGGTCGTACACCTCGACGAACACGTCGGTGCTGTTCGCCAGGTTCGCCGGCGCCACCGGGGAGCGTGGCGCGAGGTCTGAACCGCTGTTCAGCGACGCGGCGGCTTCGCGCGCCCGGCTGCGAAGAGCGTCGTCCTGGTTCGTCGTCGCTCCGTGTGCGAGCAGCGCGTAAAGCAGCGCGCCGAACAGGACCAGCGTCAGCGCGACGACCGCTGCGCCGAACAGCGCCAGGCGGAGCCGTAGCGGCACTACAAACGAAGCGCGTAGCCGGCGCCGCGCACCGTCTGCAGGAGGCGGGGCTCACCACCCTCCTCGAGCTTCTGCCGCAGATACCCGACATACACCGCGACGACGTTGTCGCTTTCGGGCTCACCCTTCCAGACCGCCTCCAGCAGCTGCTCACGCGTCAGGACCTGACGGGGGTGCCGCATGAAATGCTCGAGCAGCTGGAACTCGGTCGCGGTGAGGCTCATAGAGCGGTCGCCGCGCCACGCGCCGCGGCTCGGCGGTTCCAGCAGCACGTCGGCGAATCTCAGATGGTCCTGTGGACCGGCGCGGCGCAGCAGCGCCCGGACTCGAGCTAAAAGCTCCTCATACGCGAACGGCTTCACGAGGTAGTCGTCCGCCCCGGCGTCGAGGCCCTTCACGCGGTCGTCCGTTCCAGCCAGGGCGGTGAGCATGAGGATCGGAACCTGCGCGGTCGCCCGGAGCCGGCGGCAGACGCCGACCCCGTCGAGGCTCGGGAGCAAGACGTCGAGCACGACAAGATCAAAAGGCTGCTCGCGAGCCAGGCGCAGCGCTTGCAGCCCATCTCCGACGACGTCGATGTGGTGACCTTCAGCCGTCAGCACCCGATCGAGCGTCGCGGCCAGCCGGCTGTCGTCTTCCACGACCAGGATCCTCGAGCCGTTCATCTCAAGAGCTATATAAGCGCTGTGTGAGGATTTGATAAGAGCTCCGTTCGTCGAAATCGGCCTTGTCCGTTCGTCGTCCTGATGAGCCCGCAATCCGGGACATCACTCAGGAGGAGAGTCCAGACATGGCGAATTTCGTTCTCTTGTACTCAGGCGGCAGCGCCGGCTCGACCGAAGCCGAGCGCGGAAAGATCATGGAGGCGTGGGGCGCCTGGTTCGGCAAGCTCGGCGACAAGATCGTCGACCCCGGGAACCCGTTCGGAACCCACGCGAAGAACGTCTCGAACGGAGGCGCGGTGCACGAAGGGGCCGTCGGCACGCCGGCTACCGGCTATTCGATCCTGAAAGCGGATTCCCTCAACTCGGCAGTCGACCTCGCCAAAGGCTGCCCGGTGCTGACCTCAGGCGGAAAGATCACGGTCTACGAAGTCACGCCGGCGATGTAATGAGAAGGGAGGGGACCAACCCCCTCCCGCCTCTACCCCGCGTTAGGCAAGGTCGGTCACGGTGACGCGCTTGGTGGTTTCCAGGCGTCCCGTGGCCGGCGAAAGGTAGGTCCCGGAGGTCGGCGCGACGTCTGAATAGTCGCCGCCGACCGCGATGGTCAGGTGACCGAGGCCGCCGCGACTCGCATGAGTCGGGTCGAAGGTCCACGCGATCGCGTCGCCGGTGCCATCGTTGGTCGGCAGTACGACCTCCACCCACGCATGTGTCCCACCCTGGCCCAGCAGATGGCCGGATACATAACGTGAGGGCAGCCCGCAGGCACGGGAGACCGCGAGCATCACGTGCGCGTAGTCCTGGCAGACGCCCGACCCGAACGCAAGGGCTTGCGCTGCGGTGGTCCTGACCCCGGTCACCCCGTACTTGTAGGTCATCGACTGGTACACCCAGTCGTTGATTGCGTCGGCCAGCGGCAGGCCCCACTCGTGAGAAGCGGCGAGGAGATTCGCCTCCCGGTGGATCCGTTCGTCAGGCGCCGTGAGCCGCGATGGCTCGAGCAGGTAACCATGCGCGAGCCACCCGTCCGGAAGCCGGTTGGGCTCAGAGGCGTGGCGTTCCACGGCGACTTCGGCGACGAACTCGATCGCAGTGGAAACGCTGGCGGCGAAGACATCGAAGATCACGTTCCCAAAGCGATCGGTCCGATCTGCCAGGCGAACCCCGTCGCCGGTGACGGAAAGATCGTGACCGAGCCGGACCTGGTCGCCAAACCGCTCAGGCGGAATGACCACGAGGCGGTGATTCAGGTCGTGGATCGGCTCGGAGTACTCGTACCGAAATGTCTGCCGCACGAGATACGACACGCGAGTCGTCGAGGCCCAGTCGACTGCAGAAGGTTCGATCATCACGAATCCACCGCCTTATCTGCCCAAACGGTCATCGAGCTGAACGTTGCCGGCCCGAAGGTGGTGATCATCGCCACGTCGAGCGCGTCACGTCCCCGCCCGATGAGCACCCGTCCCACTCGGCGCGCGTTGTTGCGAGGGTCAAAGGTCCACCAGCGATCCCCCAGCCAGACCTCCATCCACGCCGCGAAATCCATTGGGGAAGGGTCGGGAGGAACGTACAGGTCGGGCAAATAGCCGAAGACGTAGCGCGCCGGGATGTTCAGGGCACGGCAGAAAGTGACCGCCAGGTGCGTGAGGTCCCGGCACACTCCGATCCGGTCCCTCAACACGTCGGCCGCCGTGGTGAGCGGATTGCTCGAGCCGTACTTGAACTTGATGTTGTCGTGCACCCAATCGCAGATCG
>DASZFA010000068.1:0-14020 GCA_035940255.1 Solirubrobacteraceae bacterium | reverse complement strand
TGTTCATCATCGTCGCGAACATCATCGTGGACATCGTGTACGCGTATCTGGATCCAAGGGTGCGCTACTCGTGAGCGCGCAAGAGCCACTGCTGCGAGTCGAGGACCTGCGCGTGGAGTTCCCGACCGAAGACGGGGTCGTGCATGCGGTCGACGGGGTCACCTACCAGGTCTTCAACGGACGAACGCTGGGCATCGTCGGAGAGTCAGGCTCAGGCAAGACGGTGTCGTCGCTGACGACGCTCGGGCTCACGCGCAGGCAGGGAGCGCGGGTCTCGGGGCGCATCCTGTTCGAAGGACGGGATCTGGTGACGCTTCCTGAAGATGAGCTGCGCAAGATCAGGGGAAACGAGATCGCGATGATCTTTCAGGACCCGCTCTCCGCGCTGCACCCCCTCTACAAGGTCGGGAGGCAGCTGACCGAGGCGGTGCGCGCCCACCGCGACGTCTCGAAGGCGAAGGCACGCGAGCGCGCCGTCGAACTGCTGGGCCTCGTGGGGATCCCGGAGCCCGCACACCGCATCGACCAGTATCCACACGAGTTCTCGGGCGGGATGCGCCAGCGGGTGATGATCGCGATGGCGCTCGCCAACGAGCCGAAGCTGCTGATCGCCGACGAGCCGACGACGGCGCTCGACGTCACGGTCCAGGCTCAGATCCTCGCGCTGATGGAACGCCTTCAGCGCGAGCTCGGCATGGCGATCGTGATCATCACACACGACATGGGCGTGGTCGCCGAGATGGCCGACGACATAGCGGTGATGTATGCGGGCCGGATCGTGGAGACCGCCTCGGCCGCGCGGATCTTCTCGGACCCCGAGCACCCGTACACCTGGGGGCTCTTGAGGTCGATCCCCTCGCTCGACCGACCCCGCGATGAGGACCTGGTGCCGATCCCGGGTACCCCGCCGAGCCTGATCAGGCGCCCCTCCGGCTGCCACTTTCACCCCCGCTGCGCCTATGCGCAGCCCGATCACTCCGTGATCGACCCTGAGCTGCGCGCGGTGCCGGGCGACTCCGCTCACTTCGTCGCCTGCCTGCTCGAGCCGCAGGTGCGTCGCACGCTCTGGGCACAGTTGCACGCCGGGCGTATGCCCGAGGAGGCGCTCGCTGCGGCGGGGCTGCCCGAGGCGACCTCATGAGTACCCGCGCGGACGAGGAGGAGGGCTCGCCGCTCGGAGAGGAACGCGGGCGCGCGACACCAGCTGCTCCCCTTCCTCCGAGCGCGAGGACCGGCGAGCCGCTCGTTGAGGTCCGCGACCTGGTCAAGCACTTCCCGATCACCAAGGGGATCCTCTTTCAGCGCAAGGTCGGCGCGGTCCAGGCGGTGGACGGCGTGGACCTTGAGGTGAAAAGAGGAGAGACGCTCGGGATCGTGGGCGAGACCGGCTGCGGCAAGAGCACCACCGCCCGTCTGATCATGCGTCTGCTCGAGGCGACGTCCGGCGAAGTGCGCTTCGACGGCCAGGACATCACGCATCTGAAGGGACCCGGGCTGAAGGCGATCAGGCGCGAGATGCAGATGATCTTCCAGGACCCCTACTCGTCGTTGAACCCCCGCAAGACCGTGGGCTCGATCATCGGAGAGCCGTTCGCCATCCATGGCCTCGAACGGGACAGGGCTCAACGCAAACGTACCGTGCAGGCGCTGATGGATACGGTTGGGCTGAATCCCGAGCATTACAACCGCTACCCGCACGAGTTCTCCGGCGGGCAGCGCCAGCGGATCGGCGTAGCGCGCGCGCTTGCGTTGAAACCGAAACTGCTGATCGCCGACGAGCCCGTCTCCGCCCTTGACGTGTCGATCCAGGCGCAGGTCCTCAACCTCCTGCGCGACATGCAGCGCCAGTTCGGGCTCACGCTCGTGTTCATCGCGCACGACCTGTCCGTCGTGCGGCACATGTGCGACCGCGTCGCCGTTATGTACCTCGGCAAGATCGTCGAGATCGGCGGCGGGGACCCGCTGTACGACTTCCCGCGCCACCCCTATACCGGCGCCCTGCTGTCGGCGGTGCCCGTGGCCGACCCCTCGGCCTCGCCCAGCGAACGGCGCCTGCTGAGCGGCGATGTTCCGAGCCCCGCGAGCCCGCCGAGCGCCTGTCGCTTCCACACGCGCTGCCCGAAGGCCAAAGAGCGCTGCTCGATCGATGAGCCGCTGCTCGAGGACAAGGGCACGGGAACAGACGCCGCATGCCACTATCCGCTGACGCGCGAGGAACTCGTGGCGATGGGCGTACGATCTTCGGCGATGCACGCGACCCCGAAGGACGGATGAGCGCCGAGCGATCGGAGACTGGCGAGCCGGCTTCGGAGGCCGAACAGCTCCTTGCGCGGCTGATTCGCTTCAACACCGTCAACCCGCCGGGCAACGAGCGCGCGGCGCAGGAGCACCTCGCCGATCACCTCTCAGACGCGGGCTTCGAATGCGAGCTGCTGGGAGCCGAGCCGGGCCGTCCGAACCTCGTCGCGCGGCTGCGGCCGGAGGACTCCGCCGGGGCCGAGCCGGAGACGACCGGTCCCAGGCTTTGCTACCTCGGGCACGTCGACACGGTTCTCGCGAATGCCGGCGAGTGGTCGCACGAACCCTGGTCCGGAGACCTCGCGGAAGGGTTCCTGTGGGGCCGTGGAGCGCTCGACATGAAGTCCCAGGTAGCGGCCGAGGTCGCCGCCGCGGCCTCGCTCGCCCGCTCGGGCTGGAGGCCAACGCGCGGCGAACTGCTCGTCGTGACGGTCGTCGACGAGGAGACGGGAGGGGCGCTCGGCGCGCAGTGGCTCACCGAGACCCATCCCGAGAAGCTGCGCTGTGAGATGCTCGTGAACGAGGGCGGGGGCGGTTGCTTCGAATACTCGGGCGCGCGACGTTACGGCGTGTGCTGCGCCGAGAAGGGCGTATTCCGCTTCACGATCATCACCGACGGAGTCGCAGGGCACGCTTCGATGCCCGGTATGGGCGACAACGCCCTGTTGAAGATGGCTCCCGTGCTCGAGCGGCTGGCCTCGCGCCAGCCCTCCTACCAGCTGACCGACGGGCCACGGGCGTTCCTGCGTGGGATCGGCGAGGACCCCGAGGACCCGTACGGATCGGTGCAGCGCCTACGCGCCGCCGACCCGCGACTCGCAACGATGTTCGAGCCAATGCTCGGCGTCACGTTCACCCCCACGCGGATCACTGCCTCGGAGAAGGTCAACGTGATCCCCAGCCGTGCGGAGCTGCGAGTCGACTGCCGCGTGCCGCCCGGTCTCGGCGAGGAGGCGGTGCGTCAGGGCCTCGCCGAGGTGCTCGGCGAGGAGAACGGCGCGGCCTGGCGGATCGAGTTCACCGAGCAGGTTCCCGGCAACGGCTCGCCGATCCAGTCGCAGCTGATGGAAACGATCTCGGAGTGGGTCAGCGCGCACGACGCGGACGCCGAGGTGGTGCCCGTGATCCTCCCGGGCTTCACCGACTCGCGGCATTTCCGCGCGGCGTTCCCGGACTGCGTCGCCTACGGCTTCTTCCCGCACCGCCACCAGCCGCTGGTCAGCACCGCTCCGCTGATCCATTCGGCCGACGAGCGGATCGACGTTCGCGACCTGGCGCTCGCCACCGAGCTCTACCGGGACCTCGCGGCGAGCATCCTCGGCTGACGCCAGCCCCCTCTGGGCGACCGCTTGCTAAAAGGGCAGGCGGCCCGCATAATGGAGCGGAGATGCCAAGGAGGGTAGAGGGGATAACGGCAGCATGCGGAGCGTGGCGACCATGAGCGGTGCCGCGCCTACAAGCGTGTCGCAGCCGAGCGGCGGGACCGCTCCGCCGGCTCCGCCCGCCGCGACGCACACGGGCGCCGCGGTTGCGGCGCACCCCGCGGTAGCGCAAGCGCACGCCAATACCGTCGTGCACACGACCGCGGCGCACGTGACCGCGGTGCACACCTCCTTCGCGCAGGAAATCCAGAACTGGGCCTACAACTGGCAGCCGGTCCTGATGATCGTCTTCTTCTCTGCGCTGTTGTTCGTGCTGTGGCGCACGCTGAAGGTGATGCCGCGCATCAAGCCTCAGCAGATCAAGCCGGCATCCGACCAGTCGGTCTCCTTCGACGACATCGCCGGCGTGGACGAGGCGAAGGCCGAGCTGCAGGAGATCGTCGAGTTCCTACGCGAGCCCAAGCGCTTCCACGCCCTCGGCGCGCAGGTGCCGAAGGGCATCCTCCTGCACGGACCCCCGGGAACGGGGAAGACGCTCCTCGCAAAGGCCGTCGCGCATGAGTCCGGCGCGCAGTTCTTCGCGCAGTCGGCAGCGTCCTTCGTCGAGATGTTCGCCGGCCTGGGCGCCGCGCGCATCCGACGCCTGTTCGCGGTCGCGCGCAAGCACGAGCCGGCGATCATCTTCATCGACGAGCTCGACGCGGTCGGAGGCCGGCGCGGGATGGACATCTCAGGGGAGAAGGACCAGACGCTCAACCAGCTGCTCGTGGAGATGGACGGCTTCTCCTCGAGCGGGCGTGTGGTCGTGATCGCGGCGTCGAACCTGCTCGAGAAGCTCGATCCGGCGCTGCTCCGCCCGGGGCGGTTCGACCGCCAGGTGTTTGTCGTGCCGCCGGACGTGAAGGGCAGGCTCGGCGTGCTGCAGGTTCACACGCGCGACAAGCCGCTCGAGGGGGTCGACCTCGGCATGGTCGCGCAGCAGACCAGCGGCCTGACGGGCGCCGACCTGGCGAACATCTGCAACGAGGCGGCGATCTTCGCCGCGCGTCGCGACGGCAAGGTGATCACCGACGCCGACTTCGACTCGGCCATCGAGCGGGTGATCGCGGGCGTGCAGTCCAAGCGGGTGCTGGGCGATCACGAGAAGCGCATCGTCGCCTATCACGAGGCCGGTCATGCCCTGTGCGGCGAGCTGCTGCCGTCGGTCGATCGCGTGCACCGGATCTCGATCGTCCCTCGCGGCCGGGCCCTCGGATACACGCTTAACCTGCCGGCCGAGGACCGCTATCTGAAGACCCGGGAGGAGCTGCTCGACTACATGACGGTGCTGCTCGGCGGCCGCGTCGCCGAGCAGGTCGTGTTCGGCGCCATCACCACCGGCGCCTCGGACGACCTCAAGCGGGTCGCCGACATCGCCCAGTCGATGGTGCACGACTTCGCGATGGGAACCGCGGGCGTAGGGCGCTCGCCGGACGGCGACGTGAGGCTGTCGGAGACGACGCTTCGAATTCGTGACGAGGAGCGCCAGGACCTGGTCGAAGAAGCGCGCCGCGCGGCGCAGAAGATGATCCTCTCCCACCGCCGGCAGCTCGACGAGCTGGCGCGGGAACTCCTGGTGCAGGAGGTGCTCGACCGGGAGGCGATCGAACGGATCATGGACGGTGTGCCGCGCCTGGAGCGCGCGCCGGGGATTGGCCTGCGAGTCGTCGCCGCTGCCGCGTCCCTCCCGCCGCCGCCGCTCCCGGGCGCGATAGTTCCGGCGACCGTGGCCGGCGAGAGCGAGGACGAGCGGCTATAGACTGCGGCGGGTGTTCACCCGCATCGACCACATAGGCGTGGCCGTTGAGGAGATCGAGCCGGCGCTCGAGCTCTATCGCGATAGCTTTGATCTGGAGCTCGCCCACCGGGAGGTGGTCGAAGAGCAGGGCGTGGAGGCGGTGCTGATGGACGTCGGCGAGAATCATGTGGAGCTGCTGGCGCCCCTCGGCCCCGAGACGCCGGTCGGGAGGTTTCTCGCCAAGCAGGGTCCGGGGCTCCACCACGTGGCCTATCAGGTGCCCGACATCGACGCGACGCTCGCGGCGCTCAAGCTCGCTGGGCTCGCGCTGATCGACGAGCAGCCGCGCACCGGCATCAGGGGCTCGCGCGTCGCCTTCATACATCCGCGCGCGACGGGCGGGGTGCTCACCGAGATCGTCGAGCCCGCAGCCGGGGCAGGGAGCCACTGATGACGTCCGGCTCGCGACGCATCAGCGTCGGCTTTCATGGCGGCCAGGTGCTCTCGCTGCGGGTGGACGAGAAGCAGTGGAAGTCCCTGAGCGACGCGCTAGGCGGCTCCGGCTGGCATGACATCGAGAGCGAGGACGGACCGGTGCGCGTGAACCTCGCCCAGGTCGCGTACATGAGCGCCGACAGTGCCGAGCCGCACGTCGGCTTTGGCTAGGAGCTCGCAGGGCGGTGATGGCCGCTCCGGGGTCGGCGCGCGTCTCTTCTCATTCGACGAGCGGCTGCTGCTGATTGCTCGCACCTGCGGGCACACCCCGGGTCGCGAGCGCGCCGTGGCCCGCTTTTCGAAGCTCGGTGAGCATGGGGCGCTGTGGCTCGCGATCGGAGCCGCCGGCCAGCAGATCGACCGCCAGCGCCGGGGCCAGTGGCGCGCGGGTATGCGTGCCGTCGCAGCCGCCTACACGCTGAACACCGCCGTCAAGCCGCTTGCCGGCAGGCGCCGGCCCGAGCTGCCGGGGCTGCCGCCGCTCAGCGCGACCCCGACGAAGCTGAGCTTCCCCAGCGCCCACGCCTCGACCTCGTTCGCCGGAGCGCTTGCCTACTCGCGGGCGGGCCTGCCGGCCGCGCCGATGTATGCGCTCGCCCTGGCCCTTTCGCTCTCGAGGGTCTATCTCGGCGTCCACTATCCCTCGGATGTGCTCGCCGGAGCGCTGCTCGGCACGGCGGTCGCCCGCCGCCGCACGCGAGCCTGCGGCGAAGCGCCTGCAGCCGGTGCCCTCGCGCCCGGGAAGCCCGAGAGGTGAGCACCAGGATCGGCATCGTGGGGATGCCCAACGCGGGCAAGTCCTCACTTTTCAACGCGCTCACGAAAGCGGGCGCCGAGGCAGCCAACTATCCCTTCACGACGATCGAGCCGAACGTCGCCGTCGTCCCCGTGCGCGACGAGCGCCTCGAGCAGGTGGCGCGGACCGTCGGCGCATCGGAGATCGTGTGGGACACGATCGACTTCCACGACATCGCGGGCCTCGTGGCCGGCGCGCACGAGGGCGAGGGTCTCGGAAACCGATTCCTCGCGAACATCCGTGAGACGGACGCGATCCTGCACGTGGTGCGAGCGCACATGGATGAGAGCGTCGTGCACCCGGAGGGTCGGATCGACCCGCTCAAGGACATCGAGACGATCGAGACCGAGCTCGTGCTCGCGGATCTCGAGCAGGCGGAACGACGGATCGAGCGTGTCGCCAGGCAGGCGCGCAGCGGCGACCGCACGGCTGTAGCGGAGGAGGGGTGGCTGCGAGAGGTGATCGCCGCCCTCCAGGCCGGGCGCCCGGCGCGGACCGTTCCCGTGCCCGAGGACGCGCCGAACGCAGCCCGTGACCTGGGCTCGCTGACGGTCAAGCCGGTGTTGTTCGTCGCGAACGTCGACGAGGGCTCGGAGGAGCTGCCGGCGGAGGTCGCCGTGCACGCCGCCGAGCAGGGGGCCCGGGCGGTGGCCGTCTCATCACGGATCGAGTCCGAGCTCGCCGAGCTCGAGGACGCGGACGCCGCCGCGATGCGGGCCGAGCTCGGGGTCAGGGGATCCGATCCCCACCCACCCCTCGAGCGCGTAGTTCGGGAGGCGTTCGCCCTGCTCGAGCTGATCGCGTTCTTCACGGCCGGAGAGGCCAAGCCGGCCCAGTCATGGCACCTGCGTCAGGGCCTCACCGCCTGGCATGCCGCCGGAGAGATCCACTCCGACATCCAGAGGGGCTTCGTGCGAGCCGAGGTGATCGGCTGGCAGGCGCTGGTGGAGGCTGGCGGCTACACGGGCGCGCGCGAGCGCGGCACGCTGCGTCTCGAGGGCCGTGACTACGTGATGGCCGACGGGGACGTGATAAACGTCAAGTTCACGCCCTAGCGAGCTTCTGCAGACGCTCGGCCAGGCGTCTCATCCCGAGCTCGCTCGCCAGCACCGCGCCGCCAGCGAAGTCGGTGGCACGGTCGCCGGGCGCCGGCACCTCGATCCGCTGGAGGGTCGCTATCTCCTTGAACGCCAGCAGCAGCTCGGCATGCTCACGCAGCGTCGCCGCGACGCGCGGACGCATGACCGTCGACGCCCGCACCGCGGCCCCCGCGCCGTCTGAGTCCGGCGATGCTCCCGCGGCGAGCAGCAGACCCTCCAGCGAGCCGTGGGCCTGCAGCAGCTCAGCGGCGGTCTTGGCGCCGATGCCCGGCGCCCCCGGCAGGCCGTCGGAGGGGTCGCCCCGCAGCGCGATGAAGTCGGGGACCAGTTCCGGGTCAACGCCGTAGCGCTCTCGCACCTGTGCAGGCCCGATCTCGCCATCCACCGCGCCCTTGCGCAGCTCAACGACCGCCACCCGGTCGCTGACGGCGCCGAAGAGGTCGCGGTCGCCGGTCAGCAGCAGAGCGCGACCTCCTCGCCTCTCCTCCTCGCGCGCGAAGGAGAACATCACGTCGTCGGCCTCCAGGTCATCGCTGGTGCTGACGGTCCATCCCAGGCCAGCGAGCAGCGCCGGCGCCTGCTCCCACTGCTCCGCGAGCTCCAGCGGCATCGGCTCGCGGTGCGCGTGGTAGGGCGCATAGAGGGCGACGCGATAGGCGGCCTGCTCCGCGCCCATGCATGCGACCACGCTCCGCGGCGCCGCGGCCGGCGGACGTACGTCGATCAGCGCCAGCAGGGCGTTCACGGTCCCGAGCAGAGCGTTCACCGGACGGCCGTCGGCGCCGACGATCGATTTCGGCAGCGCGAAGAACGAGCGGTAGAGCAGCCACGGCACGTCGGCGATAAGAAGCGGGGCCGTCATCTGTCCCAGCCTATGCCCTACCCGTCTTGCTACCGAGCTGATTCCCGCAGGAGCGTGCCGTCAGCTCTGAAGCATCCAGCAGTTTTCCGTCCACAGGAAGCGGTTCTGTCCGCTCATCAGCGGCGCAGGCAGCTCGATCCAGGCCAGCTCGCCGTGCACGACCACGCGGGCCGACGGAATCGCTCCGCGCTGCGCCAGCAGACGCGAGCGGCCACTGCCCGTGTGCAGCAGCTTGGCCAGCTTCGCATTCCATCGCTGCGCGCAGGTGCGGCGGTGCTGTGTCCTGCGCAGGGGAGCATCGAGGATCGAGCAGGCGCCCGCGCCGTTCCCGGCGAGCTCGGCCGTGACGAAGTTGAAAGCGGCACGGCGTACCCAGGCGACCTGCCCCTGGCCGCCGACCGAGTAGGCGAAGGCGCTCGGCGGTGCGAGCAGCGACACGGAGCAGGTGACTGCGGCGAGGACGCGACGAACGCTCATACCCGGATTGTCGGCCGTCCGCGCTTTGATCAGGAGGCGTTTCGCCCGTTGCGGCCGTGCAGCGGACGCATATCCGACGTTGTGTGACTGATTGCGTTGACACGGTCGTCGCGTGATGGTTTGCTAGGCCTACGGCGGCCTGATTTCCGCGGCCGTCTGCATGCGATAGAGGAGGCACGATGAGTGCTACAGAGATCGACGAGGCCAAGCTCGAAGCTTTCATGGGCCAGGCCGTCACCGACATGGGCGCGGTCGTGAGCGCGCCCTTGATGTTGATCGGCGAGAAGCTGGGGCTCTACAAGGCGATGGCGGGTGCGGGGCCGCTCAGCTCGAAGGACGTTGCGGAGCGCTCCGGCGCCGCCGAGCGCTCCGTTCGGGAGTGGCTCGCGAACCAGGCGGCGGGCGGCTACGTGACCTACGACCCAGAGACCGACCGCTACACGCTGCCGGACGAGCATGCGCTCGCGCTCGCCGACGAGGACAGCCCGTTCTACATCCTCGGCGCGTATGAGCTGATCGCGTCGTTGTTTGCCGACGAGGAGGAGATCCGGGAGGCGTTCCGCACCGGCGAGGGCATGGGCTGGCACGAGCACGATCGCCGCCTGTTCCGCGGCACCGAGCGCTTCTTCCGGCCCGGCTACCGCGCCAACCTCGTCGCCGAGTGGATCCCGGCGCTCGAGGGTGTGCAGGAGAAGCTCGAAAAGGGCGCGAAGGTGGCCGACGTCGGCTGCGGGCACGGCGCGTCGACGATCATCATGGCCGAAGCGTTCCCCAACTCGGAGTTCTTCGGCTTCGACTACCACCCGGCATCGATCGAGCGCGCCCGCGAAGCCGCTCGTGACGCTGGAGTGGCAGACCGCATCACGTTCGCCGTTGCGAGCGCCAAGGACTATCCGGGCACGGGCTATGACCTCGTGTGCGTGTTCGACTGCCTGCACGACATGGGCGACCCGGTCGGTGCCTCGGCGCACATCCTCAGCACGCTCGACGAGGATGGCACGTGGATGATCGTCGAGCCGTTCGCGAACGACCGCATCGAGGACAACCTGAACCCCGTCGGGCGGGTGTTCTACGGTGCGTCGACCGTGATTTGCACGCCCGCATCGCTCGACCAGGAGGTCGGGCTCGCGCTCGGCGCACAGGCCGGCGAGGCACGGCTGACAGAGGTCCTCAAAGAGGGCGGTTTCACACGCGTGAGCCGGGCGACGGAAACGCCCTTCAACCTGATCCTCGAGGCGAAACCGTAGGGGCGGGGGTCTAGGACGCTGGGATCTATCCGGCGGCGACGCCGCCGGTTGTTGCGGCCTGCGCCGATGCGGGCGGGGCCGGAGCCTGGGCGCCTCCCTGAGGTCCCGAGGGGACGGGGGCCGGACCGGCCGCTGGAGTGCGGGGCGCGGCTCGCCGGCCGCTGCGGTCGGGAGCGGGCCGGACCTGCCGTCCGTTCTGCACGCCGAAGTACGCCCACGTCGCCGTCAGGCCGAGGCGTTCGGCCAGTTCGCTGCCGCTCAGAGCTACGGCGCCGGCCGATCCCAGGACCTCGGCCGAGATGATCCTGGGCGAGACGCCGCGCTTGAGCACCTCGATGCCGCGGAACGCTCCCTTGACGAAGCCCCTGAGGCGCGCCGCGGCCGCGGTGAAGCTGATCGCGATCTTCCAATTGAAGGCCGGTCCGGCGTTGTAGGGGTCCTGCACGCTTCGCAGCCACGGTTGCGGCTGAGCCCCAAGGAACGCATTCTCGATGTTCTCCGTCATGCCGCCCGAGCTGGCGAAGAAGTAGGTCGTCGCGGGCCTGCCGGCATAGATGACGATCTGCCCGGCGGTCGCGTCGACGGCGGCGTTGGTCGCCGCGGTTTCAGCAGCGACGCCGAGGTAGACCTGCGAGCGGGTGTCGGCGTACACGTCGAAGCGGGAACCGCCGGCGTGGTCGGTGATCGCGTAGGTGCGGCTCGCAACCGCCTGGGCCTCCAGAGCGGGGAGCGGCCAGTTCGACGGCATCTCGGCCGAGACGACGCCCCGTACGTATCGTTCGAGCGGGATCCTGCGGACCTTGGTGCCCACCAGCACTCGCACGACCGTGCTGGGAGCCTCTTGACCGAGGGTCGTGCCCGTGTAGTAGTGGGCAAGTATCTGTTGGTAGCTCCAGCCGCGCTTGGCGAAGCCGAGCGCACCGTATTGGCTCATGCCCACGCCATGGCCTTCGCCCGAGCCCGTGATCACGAGCGTCGAGGCACGCGCGCCAACCGCGAGAAGGAGCAGTCCGACGACGGTCGCGGCGAGGGTCCCGGTGCCGTGAGGAAGCCTTCGGACGCCGACGGGGCGATGGTACGTTGAGCCCATGTCGAGCATCCGTGCCCACGCGAACACGCGCACGCGGCTGCAGTCTCGCTCGAGTGGGGGAGGGCCCATGGTTCTCGCGTCGGGCGTCGACGGATGTTCCGTGAGCGCTGCACGATGACTGGCGCGGGGCGGGAAAAGGCGGTGCTGGAGCAGGTCCCCAAGGATCTGTACATCGGTGGTGAGTGGCGCGCGGCCACAGGCGCGGGCAGGCTCGCCGTCGAGGATCCCTCCACGGGCCTGCCGCTCGTAGAGGTCGCCGACGCCCAGGTCGAGGACGCGCTCGCAGCGCTCGCGGCGGCCGCCGGCAGCCAGGCCGAGTGGGCGGCGCACCCGCCTCGCGAGCGGGGCGAGATCCTCCGGCGCGCGTATGAGGCGGTCATCGCGCAGGCCGATGACCTCGCGCTGCTGATGACGCTCGAGATGGGCAAGTCGGTCGCGGAATCGCGAGCGGAGATCACGTATGCAGCCGAGTTCCTGCGCTGGTTCGCCGAGGAGGCCGTCCGCGTGCACGGCCGCTACATGGTCAACACCACGGGCAGGGGTCGCATCCTCACGATGCGCCAGCCCGTCGGTCCGTGCGTCTTCGTCACGCCGTGGAACTTTCCGACGGCGATGGGCACGCGCAAGATCGCCCCGGCGATCGCCGCGGGCTGCACGATGGTGGTAAAGCCCGCCCAGCAGACACCGCTCTCGATGCTGGCGCTGGCTCGGGTCCTCGAGGAAGCCGGACTGCCCAAGGGCGTGTTGAACGTGATCACCGCCAAGCGCTCGGGCGCGGTGATCGAACCGCTGCTGAAGGATCCCCGCACACGCAAGCTCTCCTTTACGGGATCGACCGAGGTCGGGCGCATCCTGATCGAACAGTCCGCCGAGCAGATCCTGCGCATGTCGATGGAGCTCGGTGGCAATGCTCCGTTCATCGTGTTCGAGGACGCCGACTTCGAGGCCGCTGTCGAGGGAGGATTCACGGCGAAGATGCGCAACGTCGGCGAGGCCTGTACGGCGGCGAACCGCTTCCACGTGCACGAGTCGCTCGCGCAGGAGTTCGCGCAGCGGCTGGCCGACCGCATGGGAAAGCTCAAGGTCGGCCGGGGCGTCGAGCCGGGCGTCGACGTCGGCCCGCTGATCGACGAGAAACAGCGCTCGAAGGTCGTCGAACTCGTCGACGATGCCGTCAGCCGCGGCGCGCGCGTGGTGCTCGGAGGACAGGCGATTGACGGGCCCGGCTACTTCTTCGAGCCCACCGTGATCGTAGACGTGCCCGACGACGCGCGGCTGCTGGCGGAGGAGATCTTCGGCCCGGTGGCTCCGATCGCGACCTTCTCAACCGAGGAGCAGGCGCTGGCCGCGGCCAACCGAACCGAGTACGGGCTAGTCGCCTTCCTCTACACCCGCGATCTGGGCCGCGCCATCCGCGTCAGCGAGGGCATCGAATCCGGGATGGTCGGCCTCAACCAGGGCATCGTCTCGAACCCGGCCGCCCCATTCGGTGGCGTCAAGCACTCAGGCTTCGGGCGCGAGGGCGGGTTCGAGGGGATCGAGGAGTACCTGGAGATCAAGTACGTGGCGCTCGGCGTCTGAGACCGGGGCTTCAGCTCGCGGTGACGGTGCCGATTGGGTAGGCACCGTCGTTGGCCCGGCCGTGTGTCCGCGGGGTCATCGTGTGAGTAGGGCGCCTTGGTTGGCTTTGAGTGTGAGTGTGGTGATGTGTTCGTGGTTGCTGTTTTCCATTGGTTGGGGGAGGGTGATGTGGGTTTCGGCGCCTCCGTTCTCGACGGTGTAGACGGTGCCTTTGGAGAACTGGCGGGACCATAGGCCGGTGCTTGTGCGGGTGCGTGGGCCGAGCGCGTCCCCGAGGTTCATTTCGTAGCGGTGGGGCCATGAGGTGGGGTACTGGTGCCCGCCGTCGATCGCGTCGGTTCCGTTCGAGACGAGTAGCAGCGTCGCGAGGTCCCATTCGAGCGCTTCGGGGTTGGAGCCTTCGGCGTAGTCCCAGCCGACCGTCATCCCGACGCCGTAGACGACGTGCAGGTATTCGACGTATTCGAGCCATTCGCGGTAGCTCGCGGGCGACCCGAAGCGCAGGCCGGCTGTTTTGCCGGCGCCCCACTCCTCGAACACCGAGTTGATCGCTTTCAGGTTCCTGTCGTAGCTCGGTTCGGCCGCGCTTTCGCGTTTGGCGATCATCGCGGCGAGACTGCGCCCACCCTTGATCAGCGGCAGCACCTCAAACCAATGCGAGTTGGTCGTGATATGCGCACCCGGGTGAGCACCCCGGATTTCCTGGACGAGCGCCGTCTCGCCGGCGTTCCACGCCGTCCCTTCCGCGCCGCCCGGGTGATGCCCACCGGCGTACTGCCAGTCATCCAGCCACTCACCGACCCCACCCCGCGCGAAGTCTTCGTTGACGCCGACCATGAACGCCGCGCGGCCCGCCTGCGTATCCAGAGGGAAACGGTTCGTGCCCGCTTCGCCGCCTTCGGAGTTATGCGTCCA
>DASZFA010000067.1:0-12990 GCA_035940255.1 Solirubrobacteraceae bacterium | reverse complement strand
CAGCGCCGCTCGCCTGAGCGAGGCGCTTGCGATCGGCGAGCGTGACGGGATGGCCTCATACGTCGCCCTGCAGCCGCACTACAACCTGATGGAGAGAAAGGACTACGAGGGCGCGCTGCGGGAGGCCTGCGAACGCCACGGGCTCGCGTGTGTTCCGTATTTCGGCCTGGCGAGGGGCTTTCTCACCGGAAAGTATCGCCCCGGCGGCAAGGACGTATCGAGCCCTCGCGCGGCCGGCGTGCGGCAGAGCTACTTCAACGAGCGGGGAATCGACGTGCTCGCCGCGCTCGACGTGCTCGCCGCCTCGCACGAGACGACGGTTGCAGCGGTGGCGCTCGCATGGCTGCTCGCCCAGCCGACGGTGATCGCGCCGATCGCGAGCGCTACCTCTCCCGAGCAGCTCGCGGAGCTGCTGCCCGCGACGCAGCTGCGCCTCTCGCCGGATGAGCTCGAGCTGCTGAGCTCGGCCAGCGCCTGACGCTTGCGGTGCTGGCCGATCTTCGATCGGTGGGCCGTCTCCGGCCGCTCGCCGGCCGCTCAGCCGTGACGGAAGGTGAGCAGCTGCCCGTCAGGGTCGCGCACCGACAGTGCTCCGTCCTGCTCGCGCGAGCCGGCGGGCATGCCGGGCACGTTCTGCAGGCGGCGCTCGAGCTCCTGCACTCCCTGCGCATCTCCGAGCTCGAACTCCACCTCGCGCAGGCCCGGCGCCGTGTCCGGCGGCGCGCTCGCGCCCTCGCTCTGCCACGAGTTCAGCCCCACGTGGTGGTGGTAGCCGCCCGCCGCGAGGAAGGCCGCGGAGGGAAGCCTCGCCTGCTCCTCGAAGCCCAGCGCGTCGCGGTAGAAGCCCGCGCTGCGGGGCACCTCGGAGACCTTGAGATGCACGTGCCCGACGGTCGTGCCCGCCGGGATCGCCGGCGCCGGGCCGCCCGGGTCCTGCGCGAGCAGGTCTTCGAGGTCCAGGGGCAGCGTGACCATCCTCACGCCCCGCCCGTCGGCCGCGTGCTGCCACTGCTCGCGGGGACGATCGGCGTACAGCTCGATCCCGAGGCCGTCCGGGTCGGTCAGGTAGAGCGCCTCGGAGACGCCGTGGTCGGAGGCGCCGTCGAACCGCCACCGCTGGCCCACGACGCGCCGCACGCTGGCCGCGAGCGCCGGGCGCGAGGGGTGCAGCCAGGCGACGTGGAACAGGCCTGTGCTTGCGGGCGCGAGCGGCGTCGGGTCCGCGATGTCCTCCAGCACGAGTGCAGGGCGCTGGCCGTCCGGGCCGAGTCGGGCGCTGTCGGCGTCGAGAGAGATCACCGGCAACCCGAGCACGCGCTCGTAGAAGTCGGCGCTGCGAGGGAGGTCGCTCACCGCCAGCCGCACCGATGCGACGCGCAGACCGGGATCGATTGCTGCCACCCTTACAGGGTAGTCTCCGGCGCGTGAACTTTCGCAAACTCGGGTGGAGCGACATCGAGGTGTCGGAGATCAGCCTGGGATCGTGGCTGACCTACTCGGGTGGTGTTGAGCGGGAGCAGGCGAGAGCCTGCGTCGAGGCCGCCTTCGAGGACGGAATCAACTTCTTCGACACGGCGAACGTCTACGGTCGCGGCGCCGCGGAGACGCTGCTGGGAGAGGTGCTCTCCGGGCATGAGCGCTCGTCCTACGTGCTCGCGACGAAGCTCTTCTTCCCCATGTCGAGCACCGACCGCGGCCTCTCGGCCGCGCAGATCCACAAGCAGATCGACGCTTCGCTGCAGCGCCTGCAGACGGACTACGTCGACCTCTACCAATGTCACCGCTACGACGACCAGACGCCGCTGGAGGAGACGATGACGGCGCTCACGGAAGTCGTTCGGGCCGGCAAGGCGCGCCATATCGGTTTCAGCGAGTGGCCCGTCGAGAAGGTCGAAGAGTCGCTGCGGCTGCCGGACGTCGAGCGCTGGGTCTCGAGCCAGCCGCAGTACTCGATGATCTGGCGCCGCCCCGAGGCCGAGCTGATCCCGCTGTGCGAACGCCACGAAATCTCGCAGATCGTCTGGTCGCCGCTCGCCCAGGGAGTCCTCACCGGCAAGTACCGCCCCGGCGAGCCGCCGCCCGCCGACTCGAGAGCCGCGAGCGAGAGCATGGGAGGCTTCATCGGTCAGCTGATCCAGCCGCCGGTGCTCGAGGCGGTCCAGCGCCTGCGGCCGATCGCAGACGCCGCCGGTGAGACGATGGCGCAGATGGCGCTGGCCTGGGTGCTGCGGCTCGAGAACGTCGCCTCGGCGATCGTCGGCGCCAGCCGGGCCGAGCAGGTGCACGCCAACGCCTCGGCCTCGGGCATCGTGATCGGCGAGGAGACCCTCAGCGCCATCGACGAGGCGCTCGCAGACGTAATGGTGCTCTGAGCGCACGGCAGGGCCGCGCGGGTCCGCGCGCGGGTGGCTGCTCAGCGCGGCTGCACGACGAGCGTCTGAAAGGCTCGGCCCACCGGCCCGTGCGTGTCGTGCAGGACGCTTTCGGCGAGCCCCATGCCGCCGCCGCGCAGGAGCGTGCGCGCGTCGAGGCCGACCCACTCGCCGTCCGGCGGACGGTGCAGGTGGATCGTGAGGTCGGCGTTGATGAAAAGGAAACGGTCGAAGGGCAGCTCTGCGCTCACGCCGTTGCCGAAGTCCGCCGTCGCCGTGAGCCGCGCCAGTGGCGTGAGCTCCTCGCCCGGCACGAGCGGATGGCGCAGGCGCATCCACACGCGTGCCGGTCCGAGTGACTCGGGGTCGCCCAGCCAGCGCATCTCCATGGCGCTCGCGGCGAAGCTCGTGCGGTCCGAGCCATCGAGAGCGAAGCGCACCGCCTTGCCGGCACCGGGTCCCGGCATTGGGCGCTCTGCCCGAGCCGGATCCGTCGCTCGAGCCGCGTCGGGCGGCGCGTCCGGACCGGTCCCACGCGGCGGCACTCCCTGCAGTTCGTCGGGGATCGCCTGCACGCGCAGCGCGCTCGCGCGGCAGATCAGCTCCTCCCCAAAGCGCAGCTCGCCCGCCAGCTCCTGCACGCGCCTGCCGGGGCGCGTGATCCGCGTCGATATCGACAGCGGCGCGAACGGGATCGGCCGCAGCAGCTCGAAGCCCAGCCGCGCGATCGGCAGCTGCGCTCCGGGCTCCACACGCTCAAAGGCCGTCGCCATCAGCGCCGCCGGAGCGCCGCCGTGCAGCGTCTGCGGATCCCAGGGCCCGCGGGCGTGCTCGGTCGGCACGAAGCGCTCGCCCTCGGCGAGGAACACGCTGTCGGTCATCTACCGCTCACTCGGGCAGTTGCGCGATGAAGTCGGCGAGCTTGCCCGGGTCGCGCAGCGGCGGTCCGTGTCCGAAGCACGCAAGTCGCGGCCGCAGCTCGCCGAGCCTGCGCGCGGAGGCGCGGTTGCGCGGAGGGTCGGGCGTGAAGACCGCTGGCGGCTCGTGCAGGCCCGGGATCCCCGTCAGGAGGTTCATGTTGTTCAGAACGTCGCCGAGGATCAGCACGCGATCGGACTCGCGCCAATACACGACGTGCCCCGGCGAGTGTCCCGGAGTCTCGAGCACGGTGAAGCCCGCCACTTGATCGCCCTCGACGAGGGCACGCGCGACGGGATGAGGCGGCCCGACCCAGAAATGACGCGGCACGAACGTCGCCCACGTCGGCGGAGCAGACCCCGCCACGCCACCCGGCGTCTCCATCGCCGGCACGTCTCCCTGCCCGCACCAGAGCGGTATTCCCAGGCGTTCGCAGATCGCATGGCTCGAGCCCTGGTGGTCGGCGTGGGCATGTGTCAGCGCGTGCGCGCTCAGCCTTCGCGCGGCGATCTGGCGCATGATTCTCCTCTCGCCCTGTCGCGTCGCCGCGTCGAGGAGCACGTCGCCGAGTAGATATACGTTGATCGCGTTCGGCGGCAGCCCGCGCAGCATGAGCACTTCCGCGGCCAGTTCTCTCATCTTCTTGCCCCTCCTGTCGAAGTCACGTTCGCGACTGCTCCCAGGAGAAGCCGCGGATCGCGAAGAACAGCCCGAACACGCCCCACAGCGCGATCACCGCGAGCGCGTCGAGATTACCGCCGAGGTCCGACCCGCCGACGATCGCGCCCGAGAGCCCTTCGATCAAGGGCTTCAGGGGCAGGGCGTCGGCGATGCTACGCAGAAATCCCGGAGCGCTGCTGGAGTCGAAGACGTAGAAGGAGATGAAGAGGACCGGCAGGAACACGGCGTTCACGTAGGCCGGCGTCGACTCGAAGTTCGGGATCACGTGCGCGAAGGCGACGCCGAGCGCTGCGAAGCACACCACTCCGACGACGACGAACACGAGTAGCTCGAGCACATGCTGGGGCCAGCCGATGCCGAACAGCACGCGGCCGGCGAGCACCACGATCGCGATCTGCAGCGCTGCGTTCGTGACGGCGTTGGCGGCGACTCCGGCGAAGTAGGAGCGTGTCGGCAGGGGCGTCCCGCGGATGCGCTTGAGCACGCCGCGCTCGCGCAGGAAGACGACGTTGTAGGCGAGCGCCGTGAACGTCGTCGCCATGATGCTCATCGCCGCGATCGCGGGGATCAGCTTGTTGAGCTGGTGCTGGTCTCCGCTGAGGATCGCGCCGCCCCCCGCGAGGAACAGCAGCGGCAGCAGGAAGTTGAAGAAGGCGGCGCTCGGGTTGCGCCAGAACATCTGCCGCTCCAGGCGGTACTGGCGCCAGCTGAGGGCAACCGGGTTGGTGGCGCCGAGCGCGTCAGGCATCCGCGGTCAGCTCCAGGTACACGTCCTCGAGCGTTGGGCGGCCCACGGAGAGCTCTTCGAGGCGTTCCCCGCGCGCAAGCGCCTCGCCGGTCAGCTCATGAAGCAGCGTCGTGGCATCGTCGGTCTGTCGCTCGACGAGCTCGCCGCCGGCGTTGCGGTAGACGACGCGGTAGTGCGCAGCGCCCACGCCGAGCTCGCGCGGCGGCCCGATCGCGAGGATGCGGCCCTCCTTGATGATCGCGACGCGATCGGCGAGCGCCTGTGCCTCGTCGAGGTAGTGCGTCGTGAGCAGGATCGTCTTGCCGAGGGCACGTAGCGAGCGGATCGTCTCCCATGCGGCCCGGCGCGCCTCCGGATCAAATCCGGTCGTCGGCTCGTCGAGGAAGATCAGCTCCGGATCCCCGACCAGCGCCAGCGCGAAGTCCAGCCGCCGCAGCTGCCCGCCCGAGAGCCTGCGGCTGCGCGTGTCCGCCTGCGGCTGCAGGCCGGCTAGGGCGAGCACCTCCTCGACCGAGCGCGGATGGGGATAGAAGCTCGCCCAGTGGCGCAGCGCCTCGCGCGGGGTGATGTGGCCATAGATCCCGCCCGACTGCAACACGATCCCGATCCGCCGCCGCAGCTCGATCGCCCGATCGGCCGGATCGTACCCGAGGACCGACACCTCGCCGCTCGTGCGCGCGCGGTAGCCCTCGAGGATCTCGACCGTCGTGGTCTTGCCCGCTCCGTTGGGGCCGAGCAGCCCGAACACCTCGCCCCGGCGCACCGTGATGTCGATGCCCCGCACCGCCTCGTACTCGCCGTAGCGCTTGCGCAGGCCGCAGACGTCGATCGCGGGAGCCGTGTCGCTCACCCTCGGATCATCGCAAGGCCGCTGCCCCGCTGGCAGACCGGTCGGCGACGGCCCCGTCGCGATCGCTCCTACCAGTGCACGCCTCTCGTCAGGGTGGCCATCGCCAGCTGCTCGAAGGAGACGGGCTCCTCGATCGTGTCGTGCTGCCCCTTGGAGGCCGCCGAGTCGGGGAAGACGCGGTAGGCGAGGTGCAGAAGCCTGTCGACGGCGCTGGGCGACAGCGTGTAGGCGATCTCGCCGAACGTGCCGAGGCGCGTGCCCATGTGCTTCGGGCGGCTGCGCATCGCCTCGCAGATCATGTCGGCGGCCTCATCGGGGCTGATCGCCGGGAACGCGTCGTACATCTTGGTCGGGGCGATCATCGGCGTGCGCACGAGGGGCATGTGGATGGTCGTGAACGTCACGCCGTCCCCGATCACCTCCGAGGCGACCACGCGCGTGAACGCGTCGAGCGCCGCCTTCGAGGCGACGTATGCGGAGAAGCGCGGCGGGTTGGTCTGCACGCCGATCGAGGAGATGTTGACGATGTGTCCGAAACCCCGCTCGCGCATACGCGGCAGCAGGCCGATGATCAGCTTGACCGCGCCGAAGTAGTTGAGCTGCATCGTCCGTTCGAAGTCGTGGAAGCGCTCGTAGCTGAGCGCGATCGAGCGGCGGATCGAACGCCCGGCGTTGTTGACGAGCATGTCGACGTTGCGGTGGTCGGCGAGCACGCGATCGAGCAGCCGCTCGATCGACTCGATGTCCGAGATGTCGGCCGCATACACGTACGCCGTGCCTCCGCCGGCGACGATCTCGGCGCGGACCTCCTCGAGTTTCTCGACGTTCCGCGCGACGAGCAGCGGGATTCCCCCGGCAGCGGCCACCTTGAGGGCCGTCGCGCGGCCGATGCCCGATGAGGCGCCCGTGATCATCACCAGCTTGCCTGCGAGCGCGTCTTTCAACGTGCGTCCGCGCCCCATGTCCGTGTCCATCTCGCGTTCCCAGTAGTCCCACAGGAGCTTGAGGTAGTCGTTCAGCGGCGGCGGCTGCTCGAGCGGAGATCCTGCGAGCGCACGCGCGGCTTCGGTCGTGTCAAACCTCGGCTTGAGCTCCATGTGGCTGACGACCTCCAGCGGGATGCCGAGGTTGCGGAGCGCCAGGTTGCGCAGCTGGCGCCAGGGCGGCAATTGGGCTGTGAGCGTCAGCGGCCATTTCGGCAGCTGGTCGAGCAGGCGTTTGTCGATGCTGAACGCAAAGCGCGGGGCGTGCGCGGCGGCTGCGAGCTCGTTGATCAGGTCGTCCACGCGTTGCGGGCGCGGGTCGGTGAGATGGAACGCCTTGCCGTCGAGCCCGGGCTCGTGCGCTATGTGCTCGAGCGCGCCGGCGACCCAGTCGACGGGCACGATGTTCGTGAGCCCCAGGTCCAGGCCCACGAGCGGCACCCACTCCGGGAGCAGATGGCGCATGCGCTGGATCGCCTTGAAGAAGTAGTAGGGACCGTCGATCTTGTCCATTTCGCCGGTGTGAGAGTCGCCGACGACGATCCCGGGTCGGTATACACGCCATGGCACGTACGGCTGCTCTCGGACGATCCTCTCGGACTCGAACTTGGTGCGGTGGTAGGGCGAGGGCAGCCGCTGGCGCTCGTCGAACATGTCCTCGCTGAAGACGCCGTTGTACTCGCCGGCGACGGCGATCGAGGAGACGTGGTGAAGTCGCTTGGCCTCCAGCGTCCGTGCCAGTTCGATGGCGTGGGTCGTGCCGCCGACGTTGACCGCGGTATTCACCTCGGCGGGCGCCGTCATGTCGTAGACGGCCGCGAGGTGGAAGAAGTGATTGATCTTCCCCCGCAGCTCCGTCACGCGCTCCTGCTCGAGTCCCAAGAGCGGCCTGCGAAGGTCTCCGAGAACGGGCTCGATGCGCTCGGCGGCCGAGGCGCCGGCGGCGCTGCTCCAACGCTCGATCAGATCGTCCAGGCGGCCCTGCGAGCCCTCGCGCACGAGCACGTACACCTTGCCCTGGCGCGTTTCCAGCAGCCGCTCGACGAGGCGCCGCCCGATGAAGCCGGTTGCTCCCGTGACGAAGTAGGCCATCGCGGTCAGAGTATCTCCTATGCTCCAGCGCCGGCTCCGCCACGTCCCTCGCCGGCGGCGAAGCGCGCCGCCCCGCGCGCGCCGTCCTCAAACACTTCCGGGCCCGCCTTGGCCTCCAGCGCGAGTCCCTCGCCGAGCGTCATCCCCAGACCCTCGATCGCGGCGCGCCGATCGGCCAGCATCGTGCGCTGAGGGAAGCGGGCGAGGCCTTCCGCGAGCGCCAGGGCCCGCTCGAGGTGCGCCCCCGCCGGGACGACCTCCGTGAGCAGGCCCATCGCGAGCGCCTCCTCTGCGCCGACCATGCGGCCGGTGAGGATCAGGTCCAGCGCGCGGCCGAGACCAACGATCCGAGGCAGGCGCTGCGTTCCCCCGTCGATCAGCGGTACGCCCCAGCGGCGCTCGGGATAGCCGAGCGTCGAGCCCTCCGTTGCGATGCGCAGGTCGCACCAGAGCGCGAGCTCGAGCCCACCGGCGAGGCAGTATCCGGATATCGCCGCGATCGTCGGCTTGGAGGGCGTGAGACGAGTGAAGCCCATCGGCCCCTCCTCGCTCGTGAGGCGCTCCACGAACGTGTCCGTAGCCTTCAGGTCGGCGCCCGCGCAGAAGGCGACGTCGCCGGCGCCCGTGAGCACCAGCACGCGGGCGTCTTGGTCGCCCTCGAAACGCAGGTAGGCGTCGTGGAGGGCCGCCGCCGTGGCGCCGTCGACGGCGTTGCGCCTCTGCTGACGGTCGATCGTGATGACGGCGGCCGGACCGTGTCGCTCGTAGCGGACGGCGGGCCGCGCGGCGCTGCCCTCGGCCTGTCTCATCGGCGAGCCATCACCGCCGGCGAGTGCTCCTACCAGCCGCCGCGCCACGGAGCGCTGCCCAGAAGCGCCTTTTCCGCGGCTTTGCGCGCTTCCTTGCGCCTTTCGAGATGCCTTTGCAGCATGCTCATCAGGAACACGAAGAGGGGGAAGAACGCGATCAGGATGAAGCCGGCGGTGGTCACGACATGGTCGTTGGTGCCGCCGTAAAAACCACGGCCGTTGTTGTTGGCGAGGGCCGGCGTCGCGAGCACGAGCAGCAGCAGCAGCGCGTACGGAACCGGCCATCTCAAAATGCGCTGGCGCATCGCGGAGGATCCTAGCGACGCCGCCAGCCGCAGGTCTCCTCGACCGCAGCGCGCGGCCGGACGGGGCCGCGGGCCGCCTACCATCTCAAGTCGATGGCTCTCCTGATCGCATCCGACCTGCACAAGGACATCGCGGGCAAACCGTTGCTGCACGGCGTCTCGTTCAAGCTCGAGCGCCGCGAACGACTCACGATCGCCGGGCGCAACGGCGCCGGCAAGACGACCCTGCTGCGCATGCTCGCCGGCGAGACCTCGATCGACCGCGGCGAGCTGAGCATGGCCAAGGGCGTGCGGATCGCGCTGCACGACCAGCGACCACCGCTCGAGCGGCGGATCTCGCTGCAGGACTATCTCCTGTCGGGGTGCGCCGAGGAGCTCCAGATCGAACGCGAGCTTGGCGAGCTGGAGGCGAAGATGGCCGGCGGCACGGCCGACCAGGCGACGCTCGACCGCTACGCCCGCGCGCAGGCGCGCCTGGAGTCACGCGGCGGCTACCTGTGGCGCGACCGCGCCACAGTCATGGCCCGCGGGCTGGGCTTCGTCGAGGCCGACCTCGAGCGCCGCCTCGACACCTTCTCCGGCGGTCAGCTCACGCGCGCCTCGCTCGCCCGCGCGCTCGCAACGGGAGCAGACGTGCTGCTGCTCGACGAGCCCACCAACCACCTCGACATCGAATCACTGGAGTGGCTGGAGCAGACGCTGGTCGAGCTCGACGCGGCCGTCGTGCTCGTAGCCCACGACCGCTGGTTCCTCGAGGCGGTCGGCACGGCCGTGCTCGAGCTCGAGGCGGGACGCTCGCGTTTCTTCGCCGGCAGCTGGCACCAGTGGCGCCGCGAGCAGGCCGCTCGGGAGATCGCGCTCGGCAAGGCGATCGACACCCAGCGGGCCGAGATCGCCCGCATGGAGAGGTTCATCGAGCGGTTCCGCTACAAGGCCACGAAGGCCCGCCAGGCGCAGTCGCGTGTCAAGCGCCTCGCGAAGATGGAGCGCATCGAGCGTGACCCAACGGACGGCAAGGCGCTCGAGTTCGCGTTCTCCGCGCCCGAACGCTCCGGACGCGTGATCTTCGAGCTTCTCGACGCGCGCATCGAGATCGGTGGCGGCGCACACGGCCCGGACGGCCGGGTGCGGCCACCAATCACGTTGCTCGACCACGTCGAGCTATGGCTCGAACGCGGCGAGCACGTGTCCCTCGTGGGCCCCAACGGCACGGGCAAGACGACCCTCATCGAGACGCTCGCCGGCCGCCGCCAGCCAGCAGCGGGACGCCTGAGCACCGGCCACAACGTGAAGCTGGGCTATCTGTCCCAGCACGCCGAGGAGCTCGGCGCGGGCGGAGCGCCCGGGCAGACCGTGCTCGAGGCGGCGCAGCGCGCGACGGCCCTGACGCCGGGGAAGGCGCGGGCGCTGCTCGGCCGCTTCCTGTTCTCCGGCGAGGAGGCCGAGAAGCCGCTGGCCGGCCTCTCCGGCGGAGAGCGCCGGCGGCTGTCGCTGGCCGTGCTCGTGCACTCCGGCGCCAACGTGCTGATACTCGACGAGCCCACGAACCACCTCGACATCGAGAGCCGTGAGGCGCTCGAGGACGCGCTGCGCGCCTTCGAGGGCGCGATCCTGCTCGTCTCCCACGACCGGGCGCTGCTGGATGCGGTGGGGACGCGGACGATCGCCGTCGAGGAAGGCTCGCTGCACAGCTTCCTCGGCGGCTGGCCCGAGTACGTGCGCGTTCGCGAGGAGCGGCGAGCGGCCTCCTCCGGCGGGCAGGCCGGCGCCCGGGCCCATCCTCCGGGGCTGCGGGCGCCCGCCCTGGCGAACGGCGCCGCGGCGTCCCCGGCCGGCCCCGCCCGCAACGGGGCCGCGAAGGGCACGGCGCGCGACTCGCCGAAGGCGAGGCCCAAGCGGCCCAAGGCGCCTTCGAAGAACCGCCTCAGCGACCAGCAGAAGGCTGAGCAGGCCGTCGAGGAGGCCGAGGCCGCGCTGCGCGGCCTCGAACGGGAGCTCGCCGAGCCCGCCGCGTGGGCAACGCAGTACGAGTCCGCCAAGTCGCACGCTCGTCACACGGCGGCCACCCGAGCGGTCGAGCAGGCTTACGCGCGCTTCGAGGCGCTGATCGACTGACCTACACTGCCAGCATGGACCGAATGAAGACCGCCCGCAACGTCGCGATCCTCCTCGCGATCGCGGCGGCCGTCTACTTCCTGCCGGGCGGCGGGCGGGCGGCGAGCACGTTCGAAGCCGCCCTCTGGGTCGGCTTCGCCGCCGGCATCGGCTATCTGGGGGTACGCCTCTACCGCGAACACCGCATCTCCCTGCACAGCCTCGGCGACCGTCACCGCGGAATGCTGTACGGCGCCCTCGCCCTTGGCGTGTTCGCATTTGCGGCTCGCCCGCGGATGTGGGGGACCGGCCTGGGCGAGCTCGTCTGGTTCCTGCTCGTCGGTCTCGTCGTGTACGCGCTGCTCGAGGTCTACCGCTACTCGCGCACGTACTGACCGCCCGCCGCGAGCCCTTCGCGCGCCGCCTATCCTCGATGAGATGGCGGCCACCGAGACATCGCGGAGCGGCGAGGACGCGAGGAGCGCCCTCGCGGAGCAGCGCCGTGCGCTGCCCGACCTGCCCGGCGTGTACCTCTTCAGGGACGGCACCGGGAAGGTGCTGTACGTGGGCAAGGCGAAGTCGCTGCGAAAGCGCGTGGCGTCTCACTTCTCCAAGGCCCAGGTGCCGAGCAGCCCTGGTCACGCAGAGATGATGGCCGCGGTGGAGCACGTCGAGGGCGTTGTCGTCGCCTCCGAGGCGGAGGCGCTGCTCGCCGAGCAGAGCTTCATCAAGCAATACCGGCCGCGCTTCAACATCCGCCTGCGCGACGACAAGTCCTACCCGTTCATAGCGATCTCCTTCGACGAGGACTACCCGCGGGTCTACTTCACGCGCGAGCGCCATACGGCCGGCCGCACGTACTTCGGGCCGTACTCGAACGCCAAGCGCGTGCGCGCCACGCTCGAGGTGCTCGCGAAGGTGTTCCTTTTCCGTTCCTGCACCGGCCCGGAGCCGGGCAGGCGCAGCGGCAGCCCGTGCCTCGACTACTACATCAAGCGCTGCGGGGCGCCCTGCGTCGGCTTCGTCTCGAGAGAGGAGTACCGCGCGGGCATCGACGGGGTCGTCGACTTCTTGTCGGGACGCTTCTCGGCGATCGAGCGCGACCTCGAGGCGCGCATGCGCGCGGCCGCGGCGGCGGAAGAGTTCGAGCAGGCGACGCTCGAGCGCAACCGCCTGCGGGCGGTCCGCTCGCTGCTCGAGCGCCGGCGCGTGGCGAACCAGTCGGTCGGAACGTTCGACGCGATCGCCGTCGCGCTCGACGGACGCGACGCCAACGCGCAGGTCTTCCAGGTGCGCGACGGCGTGCTGTCGGACCGGCACTCGTTCTATCTCTCCAACGAGACCGAGCGCGAGCCCGCGGAGGTCGCCGAGGAGTTCATGTTGCAGTACTACGGCGGGCACATGTCGATCCCGTCGCTGCTGATCGTGCAGCAGGAGCTGGAGCAGCGACAGGCCCTGTCCGACGCGCTCGCGAGCCGTCGCGGCGGTCCGGTCGAGCTTCGTGCGGCCGAGCGCGGTGAGAAGCGCCGGATCCTCGAGCTGGCCGAACGCAACGCGCTGCTCGCGCTCGACCAGGAGAAGCTTCGCTCCGAGCGCCGCCGCCAGGGACGGGTCGAGGCGCTCGAGGGCCTGCAGTCGGCGCTCGGCCTCGACGCTCCGCCGATCCGCATCGAGTGCTTCGACATCTCCAACCTGGGCGGGACGCACACGGTGGCATCGATGGTGGTGTTCGAGGGCGGCGCGCCGAAGAAGGCCGATTACCGGCGCTTCAAGATCCGCGGCCTCGACGGCTCGCCAGACGACTACGCCGCAATTGGCGAGGTCCTCGCCCGGCGCTACGCGCAGTGGGAGCGCCAGACGGACATCTCGCCACACGACCCGGCCTATGACGCCAGCTTCGCGTCGCTGCCGAGCCTCGTCGTGATCGACGGCGGCAAGGGGCAGCTCGCGGCCGGACTCGCATCGCTGCAGGGCTTCCGCGACCGCGGCGTGGCGGTCGTGTCGCTCGCCAAGCGCGTCGAGGAGGTCTTCCAGCCGGGACGCAGGGCGCCGCTGGTGCTGGAGCACTCCACACCGGAGCTGCAGCTGCTGCAGCGCGTGCGCGACGAGGCGCATCGCTTCGCGGTCGCCCACCACCG
>DASZFA010000066.1:0-16522 GCA_035940255.1 Solirubrobacteraceae bacterium | reverse complement strand
TCCACCATCTTCTGCTTGGCGTCGAGGTCTCCGCGCTCGATCCGCTTGGCCAGGTCCACCTCCTCCTGGGCGGTCAGCAGCCGGACCTTGCCGATGTCCTTCAGGAACAGCTGCAGCGAATCGGTCGTCATGTCCGGCTTGAGGTCCAGCGCTGTTTTGGCTTTGCGTCGCCCGCGCTTGTCGGGTGCGCGCTCGACCTGCGAGGACGGGGCGATCGCCGGGTCGATGTCCTCGACGAGCTCGATCTCGGCCTTCTCGAGGAAGCCGTGCAGCTCTTCCACGTCGGACTCGTCGAGGTCCAGCTCGGACATCGCCTTGGTTATCTCCGCATAGGAGAGGACACCCACCTGGAGGCCCTTGGCGAGCAGCCCCTTGACCTCATCCAGCTCCTGAAGCTCGACTACTGACATCTGTTTCCGTTTCTTTCCGTCGATCGAGGACCCGGTGGGAGGCCGCAGGTGGGGACCCGCCGGATTCTGGCTGTCACAGTTCCTGCCGGATATACGGCCGAAGGCCGCCCGACGTTACGACTTAACGTAAGTTTCTCTCGGCCCACATGCTAACGCGTCGCCTCGAGGACCGCCCCTGGTATTGGAGATCTTCTTGCAACGAGCGCTTAAGGCATCATGTGCTCGATGAGCGACGGGATCGAGCGTCCGGGACAGCCCAACTCCGACGGCGAGGGCTCGGGTGTACTGGCAAACCTGCCGCGCACGCGCCCGCAGCGAGCGAGCCCGCGCCGGGCCGCGGCACGGCGGACGGAGGCTGAGAAGACCGACGGTGCCGCCGCGCAGACTCGATCCGGCGAGCGCTCAGGGCCGCGGGGCGCACGGGCGCCATCCACCGCTCCGGCCGCCGCGACGGGCGCCGGCGAGACCACCACGGCGAAGGGCCGGGCCCCCGGCCCGGGCGCGAGCCGGCGCGCAGCGCGCAATCGCCCGGCGAAGCGCGCGAGCGGCGCCCAGGGGCGGGCCAGGCGGTCCACGCCGAACGTCGACGCGGTGCCGCGGCAGGGCTACGAGTCAGACGACGACGCCGCGACGGGCGCCGTGCAGCCGCCAGGCGGGGCCGAGCTGCTGATCTCGGCCGCCGAGATCGTCGGCGAGCTGGCAAAGGCGGGGGTCTCGAGGAGCGAGCGGCTGCTCAAAGACGTGCTCTCGCGGCTGCCGCTGTCCTGAATGCCCCGGCAGGCCGTGTCGATCCGCCGATCGGCGGCCGCGCGACAGCGCGCTCCGGCACTCTGTATATAATTCTCGCCACGCCGAGCTTCCGTGGCCCAGGTCGCGGAAGACGGGGGACCCAACGCGGATCGACTTGATCCGCTGGGGCGAATCGGCCCGTAAGGGCCGTAGCGCCGCATTCAGGTGCCGCGCGAGCCCGTCAGCTCACCCCGTAGGCGTCGACAAGATGCGAATCGATTTCCGGAAAACGACGGCTTCGCTCGTCCTCGTGGGCGCCCTGACATGCGTGGGCGCCTGCGGAGCTCTGGACGCCTCCGCGGCAACCGGCGGCGCGAGCGCACCGGGCGGGCCCGCGGCGCGCGCGAAGCCCGCGCGCAAGGTTCACCCGAGCGGGATCGCCACGTGGTTCGGGCCCGGGTTCTATGGACAGAGGACCGCCTGCGGACAGACCCTGACGCCGGCTGTCATCGGCGTGGCCCACCGCACTCTTCCCTGCGGCACGCTCGTCAAGGTCAGCTATGACGGGCGCAGCCTGACGGTGCCCGTCCTGGACCGCGGCCCGTACAGCCGCGCCGATTGGGATCTGACAGCGGGCGCGGCTCAGGCGCTCGGCATCACCGACACCGTCCGTATCGCCACGCATGTGGTCGGCAGCACCGCCAACACGCCCACACTCGGCCTGCCCCCCGCCTCTCCGGCGAGTGCCCTAACGGGCGGGGCCGTATCCGGCTGACCCGCCGGCGCGCGCCGCGTACAGCGCGACGTCGGCGTGCGCCGCGAGCGCGGGGGCCTGCACCCCGTCGTCGGGGCAGATGGCCGTGCCGACAGCGATCTCGAGAGGCTGCCCGCGGTGGCTCACGGATCGCCGGACGGCGCGCGCGACTCGATCTGCGAGCGCCCCGGCACGAAGCACGCCGACTCCAGGCGCGAGCAGCCAGAACCTCCCGGGCGCCTCGCGCGTGAGCGAACCGGCTCCCCGCTCTGAGATCGTGCGCAGCTCCAACTCGAGGGTGCGCTCTACCCGCGCCGCGAGGCGCAGCACCTCCTCGGGGAGCTCGGTGCGATTGAGGCGCTCGATGTCCCTCAACTCGATCAGCAGAACGGCGAAAGGCCGTGCCTCCTGAGTGAACCGCTCGAGCTCCCGGCCGATCGAGCGGATCCACGCCGCCGGCCCCTCCTCGAGGCGTTCGTCGCGTATCTCGATCTCCGCCGGCGCCGCGGGTGGCTCACGTGGCGCCGGCGGCTGCGGGGCGGCCGGCCCCGGCGGCTCCGGCTCGCCGGCGCTCCGCGGCTGCTCCCCCCTACTCGCCTCGCGCGCGACGACGACGCGCGGAGCGTTGTGCGCGTACGGGCGTTCGTCGATGATGACCACCTCGCCGCGGCCGGGCGGGCCCGGAGGCGCGACCGGCTCCCCGCGGCTGGCCGGGCCTTCAGACGCGACCGGCTCGCCGCGGTCGGGCGGCCCTTGGGGCGCGACCGGCTCCCTGGGGGCCGGCGGCGGAGCGCCCTCGCCGCCGGCGACGACCACGCCGGAGCGGCCTCGCATTTGAGGGCCGCCCGACAGCGTCGCCGGCAGCGCGGCCGCGAGCGTCATCGCGCAGACGTAGGCGAGGCGGTCGGCGAGGTCCGCGAGCAAATCTGCGTCGTAGCGGTCGAACACGGGCCGGCGCAGCTCGAGGAGCAGCGCCTCCCACAGCACGCCTCGCAAGGCCTCCATGGCGGCGACGACGGCTGCGAAGTCACGCGCACCCGCGAGGCCGGCGAGCATCTGCGCGGATGGCGGCGCCTCGTGCCCCGAGTCCCGGGCCGGCTCCGTCAGCCGCTCGAGCTCGTCGTCGGACTCGAGCGCGCGCAGCATCTGCGAGCAAAGGCGCGGGGCATCGCATGCGAGATCCTCGAGCGGGATATCGGCGATCGCGCCCGGCGGGCGCGCAACGATGAGCGCCACCGCCCACGCCCTGGCGAGCTCCTGCGCCTGTCCCGTGAGCCGCTCGAGCGGAAGCTCGGCGACCCCTCGCGCGCGCGGAGCACGGTGCGAGCTGGCTTCGTCGGTCACAGACGTTGAATATCAGCCCCGGGGGACGCCATCGCTCGCCCCGCCCAGAGCGCGGATAGCCTGACGTCCTGTGCGAGCGTCGGAGCCCACATGCCCGTGATGTGGATCGCCGTCGCGGCGGCTGTGCTCGCAGCGGCGATCACGATCACGATGCTCCGCGGCCGCCGGCGGCCGGGCGACGCGCGACGGGCGCCCGCGACGCTTTTCGACCTCGAGGACTCGACGGCCGTGGACGCGCGCACTGGAGCGGTGCGCTCGCTGCAGACCGCCGATTTGCTGCTCGAAGAGCCGGCGCTCCGCGAGGTCTGGTCGCCGGTCAACCTCGAGCGGCTCGCGCGCACCTACTGGCGGTTTCTCACGCGCGTGACGTTCGGACTGATCAGGGTGCGCTACACGGCCGACGAGCGGTCGCTCGTGCTGATCGCCCCGCCGCTGAAGCTGGTGACGTTCCAGGCGCCGGAATACGAGATGGAGCCGGCTCGCGGCCTCGTTCGCTGGCGCATCGCGCGCGGACTGCTGGTCGCCAGGCGCGGGCGGGACGGGGGCGGCTATCTCCAGATCGAAGTCCGCCGCAGCCCCACCGACGACCCCGGCATGATCCGCCTGCACGTCGAGGTGGAGGTGGCCAACTTCTACCCCTCGATCGCCTCAGGCATCAGCCGGCGCGTTTATGAACTCACGCAATCGCGCATCCACGTGCTCGTCACCCGCGGCTTCCTGCGCTCGCTCGCGCGGCTCGAGCTCGCGGAGTCGAGGGTGGGCAGGCTGGCCCCTCAGTGAGCTGCCCCGCGTGAGTAGCGCTCACCGGCGATCGCCCGCAGCTTCGCGCGATCATGTGTGGCGCGGATGCGCCTGATCGTCCCCGAGCGTGAGCGCGTCACGAGCGACTCCGTCGTCGCCCCACCGGCGCTGGGGTAGCGCACGCCCTGGAGCATGTCTCCGTCGGTCACGCCGGTGGCCGAGAAGAAGACGTCATTCCCCGCGACGAGGTCGTCGCGCGTGAGCACTCGCTCGAGGTCGTATCCCGCCTCGCGGGCAGCGCGGCCCTCATCGTCGTCCCGCGGCCACAGGCGGCCGAGCAGTTGGCCGCCCAGGCACTTGACCGCGGCTGCCGAGATGACGCCCTCCGGCGTGCCGCCGATTCCCCAGAGCAGGTCGACCGGCGAGCGCTCGGTGACCGCAAGCAGCGCGGCCGAGACGTCGCCGTGCGGAATCAATCGCACCCGCGCCCCGGCCTCGCGGATCGCGGCGATGCCCTCCTGATGGCGAGGCCGGTCGAGCACCACGACCATCACGTCGCTGACGGGGCCGCCCTTGCGCTCGGCCACGAGTCTCATCGTCTCGCCGAGCGGGCGGTCGAGATCCAGCAGGTCGGCGATCTCCGGCGCGCCGGCCATCTTCTCCATGTAGACGCACGGTCCCGGGTCGAACATCGCCCCGCGCGCCGACAGCGCGATCACCGCCAGCGCGCTCGGCATCCCGTTCGCCGCGAGCGTCGTGCCCTCGAGCGGGTCGACCGCGATGTCGACCTCGGGCGGGGTGCCGTCGCCGATCTGCTCGCCGTTGTAGAGCATCGGCGCCTCGTCCTTCTCCCCCTCCCCGATCACCACGATGCCGTCCATCGGCACGGAGTGCAGCATGTAGCGCATGCCGTCGACGGCGGCCTGGTCGGCGGCCTCCTTGTCGCCGGCGCCCACCAGCGGCGCAGTCGCCAGCGCTGCCGCCTCCGTCACGCGGACGAGCTCCAGCGCCAGGTTCCGGTCGGGCCGCTCGTGGGATCTCTCTGGAGTCAAGGTGTCCTGGACATGCGGGGGTCGCGCGCTGCGGCGGGCGCCGCGGCGTTGCCGCGATCTCGGTTGCGCGCAGAAAACCTATAACAGGGCATGCCGACTACGATCGTGGCGTGAGCGTCCAAGCACTCGCCGTGGAGCCTCGCATTCCGGGCGCGCTGCGGCCGGCGGTCGAGCGAAAGATCGCGCTCGCCGGCAAAGACGAGGTCGCGCGGCGGCTGCACGAGGGCGACGCGACGCTGTGGGGCCCGCCGGGCACCCCGGAGATCGCCGACCGGCTCGGCTGGCTGACGATCGCGCAGCGGATGCTCGAGGTACTCGACGAGCTCGAGGCATTCGCGGAGCAGGTCAGCCGCGAGGGGTTCGCCGACGTCGTCGTTCTCGGGATGGGCGGGTCATCGCTCGCGCCGGAGGTGCTCCGCCGCTCCTTCAAGAACCGACCGGACCGGCCGAGGCTTCACGTGCTCGACTCGACCGACGCCGGCGCGATCCGCGCCGTGCAGGCCGCGGTCGATCCGCAGCGGGCCCTGTTCGTCGTCTCCTCCAAGTCGGGTGGAACGATCGAGCCGCTGTCGCTGTTCGCCCACTTCTGGTCGCTCGTGGGCGAGGGGAGGAGCTTCGTCGCGATCACCGACCCAGGTTCCGGCCTGGAGCAGCTCGCCCGCGAGCACGGCTTCAGGCGTACGTTCCACGGCGATCCGAACATCGGAGGGCGCTATAGCGCGCTGTCGCCGTTCGGCATCGTGCCGGCCGTGCTCATGGGTGTGGACGTGCAGCCTCTGCTCACCGGCGCCGGCGAGGCATGGGAGACGCCCGTCGACGACCGCACCGCCTCCGCCCTGCACACCGCGGCCGTCTGGCTCGGAGCCGCGCTGAGCGCTCTGGCGCAGGGCGGCAGAGACAAGCTCACGTTCCTGATCGCACCCACGCTTCTGGGCCTCGGCCTGTGGCTCGAGCAGCTCGTGGCGGAGTCGACGGGCAAGCGTGGCACGGGCATCCTCCCGGTGGCCGAGGAGCCGCCCGGCGAGCCGGAGGACTACGGCGATGACCGCGTGTTCGCCTACCTGCCCGACGTCGGCGCACACGACCCGGAGCTCGACTCACAGGTGGAGGCGCTCGCGCAGGCAGGGCACCCGCTGATCACGATCCCGACGCGCGGTCCGGTGGACCTGGGCCGCGTGTTCATGCTCGCCGAGCTGGCCGTGGCTGTCGCCGGCTGGGGGCTTCAGATCAATCCGTTCGACCAGCCGAACGTCCAAGAGGCAAAGGACGCGACGAGCCGCGTCCTCAGCGAATATGAAGGGAAGGGCGTTTTGCCCGAGCTGCCGGACGCGGACGAGGCCGCCCTGCGGGCGTTGCTGCTCGGCTCAAGGCCGCCGCAGTATGTCGCGCTGATGGCCTATCTGAGGCCCTCGCCCGAGTTCGATGCGGCCGCAGGGGAGCTCCGCCAGGCGATCCGGGACGCGACGAGGGCGACGACGACCTTCGGGTACGGCCCACGCTTCCTGCACTCGACCGGCCAGTTTCACAAGGGCGGCCCCCCGTACGGTCGCTTTCTGCAGCTTCTGCACGACGAGCCGCCCGACATACCGGTACCGGGCGCCCCCTACACGTTCGACACGCTCAAGCATGCGCAGGCGATCGGCGACTTCACCACGCTGCGCGACCAGCGAGCCCTGCCCGCCGAGCGCCTGCGGCTGCCCGGAGACGATCCGGCCGCGGCGCTCCGCGGGATAACCGCGAGGATCAAGGAGATGACGTGACGCAGATCGGCTTCGTCGGGCTGGGCAAGATGGGCGGGAACATGGTTCACCGCATTCGCCGGGACTCCGACCACGAGGTGGTCGGATACGCTCGCAGCGAGAGGTCCGTGGAGCAGGCCGTCAAGAACGGCGCGGCCGGCGCGAGCTCGCTGAGGGATCTCGTCAGGCAGCTGCAGCCGCCGCGGATGGTGTGGTTGATGCTGCCGGCGGGGACGCCCACCGAGGAAACGATCGCCAAGCTCGCCAAGCTGCTCGAACGGGGCGATTTGATCATCGACGGCGGAAACAGCCGCTGGACTGACGACAAGCGCCGCGCCCGGGAGCTGAAACGGAGCGGGATCGAATACGTCGACGTGGGGGTCTCCGGCGGCGTGTGGGGCCTGGAAGTCGGTTACTGCATGATGGTCGGCGGGCCGCAGAAGGGGGTTAGGCGCCTTGCGCCGATCCTCGACGTCCTGGCGCCGGAGACCAACGAGCAGAGCCGCAAGGCGATCGGGCCCCGCGGCTGGATGCACTTCGGGCCCTCCGGCGCGGGCCACTACGTGAAGATGGTGCACAACGGTGTCGAGTACGGGCTGATGCAGGCCTACGCGGAGGGATTCGAAGTGTTCGACAAGTGCGAGTACGAGCTCGACAATGCCAGGATCGCGCACCTCTGGGGCCAGGGCTCGGTCGTCCGCTCGTGGCTGTGCGAACTGGCCGCAAGGGCATTCGAAGAGGATGGCAACGACCTTGAGAAGATCGAGGGCTATACCGAGGATTCGGGCGAGGGGCGCTGGACGATCGAGGATGCGACCGCCCACGACGTCCCAACGCCGGTGATCACCGCCTCGCTGTACGCACGCTTCCGCTCGCGCGGCAACGGCGACTTCGCCGACCGCGTGCTCGCGGCGTTGCGCAACCAGTTCGGCGGGCATGCCGTCAAGCCGGCGCCCACCGGCTCGAGCGGGCCGCCCGCGGGCGCCAAGCGCGCCCCCGCCCGAGCCCGCGCACGAGGGACCGCCCCCGCGCGCGGAGGCAGGTGAGGTGACCGTGGCGGTCGCAGTCGGTCGCCCAACCGCGCAGCCTGAAGCAGAGAACCCCCTGACAGCGGGCCTCGAGCGCCTGCCGGTGCCGCCGACCACGCTCGTCATCTTCGGCGCGACCGGCGATCTGGCGAGGCGGAAACTGCTGCCCGCGCTTTACAACCTCGCGCACGACGGGGCACTGCCCGAGCGTTTTCACCTGGTCGGCGTGGCTCGCAAAGAAAAAGACCACGAGGACTACCGCAGGGAGTGCGAGGAAGCGATCCGCCGCTTCTCGCGCCGCCCACCGGACGCGGACGTGCTCAAGATCGTGCTCGAAAACGTGAAGTACGTGCCCGGGGTGTTCGATGACCAATCCGTCTACGCCGAGCTGCACAAGCTGCTCGACGGCTTCGAGCAGAAGGCGGGCGAACCGCTCAACAGGGCCTTCTACCTGGCCACGGACCCCAGCTTCTTCGCACCGATCGTCGAGGAGCTCGGACGCTCCAAGCTCGCTCACCGCGTGGACGCCGAAGTACGGGTGATCATCGAGAAGCCGTTCGGAACGTCGCTGGATGAGGCGCGCGAGCTCAACCGGCGCGTGCTCGCGATCTTCGACGAGTCGCAGGTCTTCCGCATCGACCACTACCTCGGCAAGGAGACCGTCCAGAACATGATGGCGTTCCGGTTCGCCAACGGCATGTTCGAGCCGTTGTGGAACCGCAACTTCATCGACTACATCCAGATCACGGCCGCCGAGGACGTCGGCATCGAAGGCCGCGCGAGCTACTACGACAAATCGGGAGCCCTTCGAGACCTGATCCAGAACCACATGCTGCAGCTGCTCTGCCACGTCGCCATGGAGCCGCCGGTGAGCTTCACCGCGGAAGAGGTCCGCAACGAGAAGGTCAAGGTGCTGCAGGCGATCCCCGCGCCGACGCCTCAAGAGATCCCGGCCATGTCGGTGCGCGCCCAGTACACCAAGGGACACGCCGGCGGCGAGGACGTCCCGGGGTATCTCGAAGAGGAGCGCATACCACGGGATTCGATCACGGAGACCTACGCGGCGCTCCGCCTCGAGGTGGACAACTGGCGGTGGGCGGGGGTCCCCTTCTACCTGCGCACGGGCAAGCGCCTCGCGCGCAAGCTCACGGAGATCGCCGTCACGCTCAAGCCGGTCCCGCACCTGGCGTTCAGCCAGGCGGGGTCGCTCGGCGTCCAGGCCAACCAGCTGGTGCTCTCGATCCAGCCGAACGAGGGCGTCTCGCTGAGCCTGGTGGCGAAGATCCCAGGCACGCGGATGGCGATCCGGCCGGTGATCATGGAGTTCCTCTACGGCACCTCGTTCCTCTCGCAGTCGCCCGAGGCCTACGAGCGGCTGATCACGGATGCGATGCGCGGCGACGCGACGCTGTTCACGCGCAACGACGAGATCGAGGCGCAGTGGCGTGTGTGCGATCCGATCGTCAAACTGTGGGCATCCACGGGGCAGGGCCTGTCACATTACGAAGCCGGCTCGCAGGGACCCGAAGACGCCGAGGCGCTCCTGCGCGAGGGCCATCGCTGGCGCGCGATCTGATGGCCCGCAGCGACGCAGTCTGGAGCGCCCAGGGAACGACCCCCGACACGATCGAAGCCGCGCTGCGCGAGCTGCTGATCCAGCGGCACGTGGAAAACGACAAATACGAGCCGGCCCGGGTGCTCAACATGATCGCGTTCGTGGATCGCGAATGGAGCGGCGAGATCGCAAATCGGCTGCGCAGCGTCGGACGCTACAGCCCGTCGCGCCTGCTGGTGCTCGCGTACGAGCCGCGCCGCGAGCGTCTCGACGCGCGCGTGAGCATCGTCTCAGAAGGCGACCCGGCGCCGGGCGAGTTCGCGCTGCTGCGCGAGACGGTCGTCGTCGAACTCGGTGACCGTCATCTCGACGACCTGACCACGATCGCCGACCCGCTGGTCGTCACCGACCTGCCGACGGTCCTGTGGTCGCCGCACGGGCACCACGACGTCGTTGAGCCGCTGCTCGCGCTTTCGCAGGCGGTGCTGCTCGACTCGCTTGACGAGCCGGTCTGGAGGGACGCGGTCGACCGCGCCTGCGAGCTCAGCGACCAGGCCTACGTCGTCGACCTCGCCTGGCTGCGGTCGACCCCCTGGCGCGAGCGCGTCGCGGCCAGCTTCGATCCGCCGCCGCGGCGGCCGGAATTGCGGGCGATCGAGCGCATCACGGTTCGCCACCATCCCGCCTCGACGGTCAGCGCGATGCTGCTCGCGGGCTGGCTGGCGTCGCGGCTCGACTGGGCACCGAGCGCGCTCGTCGCTCGTGGTGAGACGCTGCTCGGCAAGGCCCATGCTGGCCGATCTCCGATCGGTCGATCTGCGATCGGTCGCCGGGACGTCTCGCTGAGGCTCGAGTCGGCCCCCGAACTGCAGGTGCGCGGGCTCGAGGGCCTCACGCTGCGGACCGCTTCCGGACGGGAGCTGAGCCTCGACCGTGGCCCCGGGGGGCTGAGGGCGCGAACCCGCGACCCTGGCGGCCACGAGCGCATGTGGAGGATCCCGGGCGCCTCGCGCGGCGAGGGAGGCGTCCTCGGCGAGGGCATCCGTCAGGCACTGCTGCGCGATCCGACCTATCTGCCGGCGTTGAAGGCGGCGCAGGCGATGCTGCCTTAAGGTCGTTGGAGAGCGCGATGACCCGGCTCACGACATGTGCCGACGCCGAGGCGGTGGCCGAGCGCGCGGCCGCCGATATCGCGCGCGAGGTCGAGCGCACGCGTGAGCAGCGGGGACTCGCGCATCTCGCCCTCAGCGGCGGCTCGACGCCGCGGAGGACGTATGAGCTGCTCAGCTTCGAACCCGCGCAGCTCGAGGGCGCAGAGATCTGGTTCGCCGACGAGCGCTGCGTGCCGCCCGAGCACGAGCAGAGCAACTACCGGCTCGTCGCCGAGACGGTGTTGGGGCCCGCTGGGATCGCGCCCAAGCTGGTCCATCGAATGGAGGGCGAGCTCGGGCCCGAGGAGGGCGCCCGCCGCTACGCGCAGGAGCTGCGTGAGGGTTTGGAGAGCGGGCCGCTGCAGCTGCCCGTGTTCGACCTGATCGTGCTCGGCATCGGACCCGACGGTCACGTCGCGTCGTTGTTCCCGGCCTCCCCGGCGCTCGACGCCGGTGATGACGTGCTGTGCCTGGGCGTTCGTGACTCCCCCAAGCCGCCGCCGGAGAGGATCACGCTCAGCCTCGCAGTCCTGCGCGCCGCGCGACGGTGCCTGCTGCTCGCGACCGGGGCGAGCAAGGCGGACGCGATCGACGCGACGCTCGGAGAGCCCAGCCGCCGCGTTCCCGCGAGCCTGCTCCGGCGCGAGCGGCTGACTGTGATCGTCGACGACGCCGCCGCGCCGCGCGGCCCGCGGCCGTGAGCCACGGCGTCGCGCCGGCCGAAGTCGTGCTTGTTCGCCATGCCGAGACGGAATGGAGCCTCGACGGCCGCCACACCGGCCTGACCGACATCCCGCTGACCGAGTCGGGGCGAGCCACCGCGGAGGCGCTCGCGCGGCCGCTGCGCGCATGGCGCTTCGAGCGGGTGCTCGTCAGCCCCCTGCGCCGCGCGCGGGAAACCTGTGAGCTGTGCGGGCTCGGCGATCGCGCCGAGGTCTGCGAGGAGCTGCATGAGTGGGACTACGGCGAGTACGAGGGGCTGACCACCGCGCAGATCCGGGAGCGGCGGCCGGACTGGAACCTGTGGCGCGACGGCTGCCCCGGCGGAGAGAACGCAGCGCAGGTGGGATCGCGCGCGGACAGCGTGATCGCCGCGCTTGGCACGACGGTGGCGGCGGTTGCCGCCTTCTCGCACGGGCACATGCTGCGCGTGCTGGGCGCCCGTTGGATCGAGCTCGCGCCCGCCGGTGGCGGGCGGCTGGGCCTCTCGGCGGCTGCGATCAGCGTGCTCGGCTACGAGCACGAGACGCGGATCCTGGCGCGCTGGAACGACGACGGTGCCGAGAGGAGCCGTCAAGTTCTACAGTGAGGCGGAGTCGTGGCAGCCAACGCGGAGAAGATCGCTCCTCTAGCACCCCACGCCGAGCGGATGCTGCTTGCGATGGAGGGCGCACGCGATGCCACGCTCGCGCTCGTGGCTGGCCTCTCCGAAGCGGATCTCACGCGCGTCCACTCGCCGATCATGAGCCCGCTCGTGTGGGATCTCGGTCACATCGCCGCCTACGAGGATCTGTGGCTCGCCCACCGCTACGGCCGGATGCCCCTGCTACGGCCCGAGCTGGCGCACCTCTATGACGCATTCGAGACGCCCCGGTCGATGCGGGGCGAGATCGAGGCGCTGCGACCGCCACAGGCACGCGCCTACATGGCCTCCGTGCGCGAGCGCACCGCCGAGCTGCTCGCGCGGCGCGGCGTCGGCGACGGGGTGGTGTGCGAGATGGTGCTCCGTCACGAGCTCCAGCACTCCGAGACGATGCGCCAGACGCTGGCGATCGCCGGTCTGTTGCCCGCCCGCGAGATGGCGATCATCGACCAGCCACTGGAGCCGGCGCAGGCGGCGGAGGAGTGGGTCGAGATTCCCGGAGGGCCGGTCGCGATCGGATCCGGGCCAACGGGCTTCGCCTACGACAACGAGCGTCCGCGCCACACCGTCGATTTGCCCGCGTTCGAGATCGCGCATCGACCGGTGACGAACGCGACCTGGATGCACTTCAGCGAGGGGGGCGGATACGAGCGCAGGGAGTGGTGGTCGGATGAGGGCTGGGCCTGGAAGGAGGAGTTCGACATCACCCATCATGCGGCCCTGGCGGCCGGTCACCCCCGAGCGGCCGCCTGCCACGTCTCCTGGTTCGAGGCCGACGCCTTTGCCAGAGCCCACGGAGCCCGTCTCCCAACCGAGGCCGAGTGGGAGAAGGCGGCGACCTGGACCCAGGAGAGCGACGGGACGCAGGGCCATCCACCCGCCCCGCCCGGCGCCGGCACGCTCGCCTCCGGGAAGGCCGGGGCCCTTGCCGGAGTCTCCCGGGTGTGGGAATGGACCCAGAGTCGTTTCACAGGCTACCCCGGCTTCGTGGCCCATCCGTACCCGGAGTATTCGGAGGTGTTCTTCGGAGCGGACTATCGCGTGCTCCGCGGCGGCTCCTGGGCCACGAGCAGTCGGGTCGCGACCCCCACCTTCCGCAACTGGGATCTGCCGCAGCGACGGCAGATCTTCGCGGGAGTACGGCTGGCGAGGGACGCGTGATGGAGCCTGTCACCGACGCTGAGGAGATCATCCAGATCGACTCGCATTTGGACGGCTCGGAGGAACGGTCGCTCGCCGAGGACGTGCTCGACGGGCTCACGCGCCCGTTCAAGGAGCTGCCGCCGAAGCATTTCTACGATGCTCGCGGGGCAGAGCTGTTCGATCGCATTTGCGACCTGCCCGAGTACTACCCGACGCGGGCCGAGCGCGCGATCCTCGAGCAGAGCGCCGAGGAGCTCGCACGGCTGACGGGCGCCGTCGAGCTGGTGGAGCTCGGCTCGGGCACCGCGGCCAAGACGCGGGTCCTGCTCGACGCGCTGTACGCCGCCGGGACGCTCGAGCGCTACGTGCCCGTCGATGTCACGGAGCGGATGGTGCGCGACTGCGCCGAGGAGCTCACACACGAGTACCCCGGCCTGCGCGTGCATGGCGTGATCGGCGATTTCGAGCGCCATCTCGACCGCGTGCCGCCCGCGGCCGGTCCGCGCGTCGTTGCGTTCCTCGGCGGCACGATCGGCAACTTCCCACCCGGCAGCCGCCGCCGCTTCCTGCGGGAGATCGCGCAGCTGCTCGGCCCGGAGGACTACCTGCTGATGGGGACCGACCTGGTCAAGGATCCGAACGTGCTCGAGGCGGCCTATGACGACGCGCAGGGCGTCACCGCCGAGTTCAACCGCAACGTGCTGCGCGTGCTCAACCGCGAGCTGCAGGCCGACTTCAACCCCGATGACTTCGAGCACGTCGCGTTGTTTGACCGCGAGAACCAGTGGATCGAGATGCGGCTGCGAGCGCGCCGCGAGCACACCACGCTTGTGCGCGACCTCGATCTTTCCGTGCACTTCGACGCCGGCGAGGAGATGCGCACCGAGATCAGCGCGAAGTTCACCCCCGCGCGCCTGGAGCGCGACCTCTCGGCCGCGGGCCTGCGGCTCGCACGCTGGCTGACCGACCCGGAACAGCTGTTCGCGCTGACGCTGTCGCGGCTCCGGTAGGCTCTCCGGCGCCATGAAGCTAGAGGGGAGCTCAGCGATCGTCGTCGGCGGCGCCTCAGGGCTGGGCGAGGCGACGGTCCGCACGCTTCACGCACGGGGCGGACACGTGACGATCGCAGACGTCAACGCCGAGAAGGGCACGGCGCTTGCGTCGGAGCTGGGACTCGAGTTCGTGGCCTGCGACGTGCGCGAGGAGACGCAGGTCGAGGCCGCGGTCCAGCAGGCAGCGTCGGCCGACGGGGGGGTGCGGATAGCCGTCTGCTGCGCCGGGACGGGCTGGGCGCAGAAGGTCGCCGGCTCGCGGGGACCGCACCCGCTGCTTCCGTTCGAGACGATCATCTCGATCAACCTGATCGGGACTTTCAACGTCCTGCGCTACGCGGCTGCGGCGATGATCGCCAACGAGCCACTCGAGGACGGCGAACGCGGCGCCTGCGTCAACACCGCCTCGATCGCTGCCTTCGACGGGCAGGTCGGCCAGATCGCCTACTCCGCGTCGAAGGGGGGCGTGGTCGCTATGACCCTGCCGGCTGCGCGAGACCTCGCTCAGTACGGGATCCGTGTCAACACGATCGCACCCGGCCTGTTCGACACGCCGCTGCTGGCAGCGCTGCCTGAGGAGGCTCGCCAGAAGCTCGGCGCCGGCGTCCCCTTCCCGCCGCGCCTGGGCCTCCCCGGGGAGTACGCGCAGCTGGCGTGTCAGATCGTCGAGAACCGGATGCTCAACGGCGAGACGATCCGACTCGACGGTGCGCTGAGGATGCCGCCCCGTTAGAGCCCTGCGCCGCCCGCCGTCCTCGCGCTGACTTCAGCGCGGAGCGGCTACAGCCGTTCTACGAGCATCGCCATGCCCATGCCGCCGGCGACGCACATCGACTCGAGGCCGTACGTCGCATCGAGCGTCTCGAGGTCGTTGAGCAGCGTCGTCATGATGCGCGCCCCCGTCATCCCGAAAGGATGTCCGAGCGCGATCGCCCCGCCGAAGGGGTTCAGCTTCTCGTCGGCGATCCCGAGCTCCTCCTTGCAGGGCACGATCTGGGCCGCGAACGCCTCGTTGATCTCAACCACGTCGATGTCGTCGATCGTCATGCCCGTGTTCTTCAGCAGCTGCTGGATCGCGGGGATTGGCCCAAGGCCCATGATCTCGGGCCGAATCGCCGCGACGGTGGAGGCGATGATCCGCGCTTTCGGGGTCAGGCCAAGCTCCTCCGCCTTTTCGGCGCTCATCACGAGCAGCGCCGCGGCGCCGTCGTTGAGCGGACAGGCGTTCCCCGCGGTGACCGTTCCACCCTCCTTGAAGACGGGCCGCAGCGAGGCGAGCGCCTCCATCGTCGTGCCCGGGCGCGGGCCGTCGTCCTTCGTGACGATCTTCTCCGGCACCTCGATCTCGTTGCCTTGCTTGTCGGTCTCCTTGTGCGCGGGTGCCGTGACGGGCACGATTTCCGTGTCGAAATGGCCGGATTCCTGAGCGGCCACGGCGCGCGTCTGCGAGATCACGGCCCACTCGTCCTGCGCCTCGCGGCTAACCTTGCAGCGCTCGGCCACGTTCTCGGCCGTCATGCCCATGGAGATGTACGCGTTGTACAGGGATCCCTCCGAGCCGTCGAGCTTCGGGTGAAACTCGAAAGGCGCGCCCTGCCCGGCGCGAGAGACCGCCTCGACGCCGGCGGCCACGTAGGTGTCGCCCTCGCCCGCCCTGATCGCGTGGAAGGCCATCCTCGTCGTCTGCAGCGAGGAGGCGCAGAAGCGGTTCACGGTCGTGCCTGGCACGTGATGGTCGATGCCTGCCAGCAGCGTCGCGTTGCGCCCGACGTTGTAGCCGGCCTCGCCTTCGGCGTTGCCGCAGCCCATCATCACGTCGCCGATCGACTTCGGGTCGAGCTGCGGATTGCGCTCGACCAGTGCCCTCAGCGGAACCGCCGCGAGATCGTCGGCTCGAACCGATTTGAGCGACCCCTTCCCGGCCCGGCCGATGGGCGTCCTGATGGCGTCGACGATCACAGCTTCGTGCATGTCCGGCTCTCTCCTTGGTCGATGGCGGCGAGCACGGGCGTGGAGTCCTATCCCGCCCGGTGCCCGCCGAGAATCCTATGCGACATCAGCATAGGGCTCCTCCGCACGCACGCCGTCTGGCGTTCGTGGACCAAGCGCGGCAAGGACGCAGCGAGCGAAATGTGCTTTGCACATGAGCGAGCGAGGACACCGCCGCGCGCCGCGTCCACGGACGCCAGATCAGAGGTCGAGGCGGCTGACGCCTAGCTCATCGAAGCCGACGTGATGGGCGAGCTCGTGGCGTAGCGTGCGCGTGACCTGGTCGCGCAGCAGGTCCGGGTCGTGGCCGAAGTCGCGCCGCAGCGTGTCGCGGAAGATCACGATGCGGTCGTGGGTCGTGTCGTGGACGGCGCCGTCCCCCTGATAGAGGCCGTAGGCGCCGCGGCGGCGGCCCCCGTCGGAGATCACCACCGCGACATGCGAGAGCGCGTTCTGGAGCAGGTCGGGGAGG
>DASZFA010000065.1:0-44269 GCA_035940255.1 Solirubrobacteraceae bacterium | reverse complement strand
GGTGACGCCGATCCGGATCTCGCGCGCGGGCCTGACCTCGTTTTCGTGCAGCACGGCGAACGAGTAGCCGACGAGCCCGAGCAGCAGTACGGCCGGCAGCGCGGTCCAGAAGACCTCGAGGCGGGTGTTGCCGTGAATCGGCGGCCCGTCCTTGAGCTCCTCGCCCGGCTTCATGCGGAAGTGCCAAACGCAGTAGAGGACCACCGTGACGACGAGCACGAAGATCGGGATCGAGGCGATCACGAGGACGTGGTAGAGGGTGTCCGTGTTCTGCGCCTGCTTCGACGCCTCGGCCGGGAACCAATGGATCGTGTAGCTGAGCGCGATCCCGATCGCCACCGCGACCAACGCGGCGACGAAGGTGAGGGTCAGCGAGCGCCTGCTAGGCACGGGCTGCGGCTCCAGCGGGGGGGTGGTCTGCGGCGATCCTCTCCATCGGGAGGCGTGATCCTAATGCCTTCGGTCCCAGAACCGCCGGGACCTTGACGGCCGCCTGATCGCGTACTAGATTGCGACAATCGTTGCAAGTGGTTTGCTGTGGTGTCCACCGCTGGCCGATCTGTGATCGGTCGGACCGCTGGAAAGGAGAACGAGGTGCAGGTACACGAAGGCATGAACTCCTCCGTCCTCACCGTCGGGCCGAGCCACACGCTCAGGGACGTCGCTCGCCTGATGTCCGACCGCAAGGTCGGCGCGGCGGTCGTGATGGATCCCGATTCAGCAGGCCCTGGGATCATCACCGAGCGCGACATCCTGCTGTCGATCGCGGCCGGGCAGGAGCCGGACTCCGAGGCCGTCGACGAGCACCTCACGCGCGACGTCGTCTATGCGGCGCCCGACTGGTCGCTGGAGGACGCCGCGGCGGCGATGGTGCGCGGCGGCTTTCGCCACCTGATCGTGCTCCAGCACGGGGAGGCGATCGGGATCCTCTCCGTTCGCGACATCGTCAGGCTGTGCGTTGAAGCCAATCCGACCGACATCGCGGCTCCGCTTCGCAACGGCGCCACGACGCGCGAAGAATGGGTCAAGGGCATTGCCGCCTCGGGGTTGAAGCTCTAGCTGTTCTGCCTCAGCTAGCGCGCGACTCACGCGCCCACGAGGCTCGGCGAGGAGAAGTCAGCCGTCGACGTGAACGTCGAGCGGGAGCTCGTCGATGTCGTGGCGTGTGTCTTTGATCCAGCGCACGACGCAGCCGATCGTGAGGATCCCGCCGATGATCGTGAGCTCGATGAACGTCGTGATCCCGACGAGCGTCAACGTGATGCCAACTCCGGTCAGCACAGGCAGGATCGAGGGCCCGGGAAGGTGGACCTCCTCGCCGGCCGGCGGGACCTCGGGGTCCAGCGGGCTCATGAGACGTAGATCGCGGCGACGACGAAGGTGAGGCCGAACATCAACATGCAGATCGCGGTCACGATCAGCCCCGTGCGGATGTTCTTGCGCGCCAGGCGTCGGGTCATCATCGGCGGCGGCGCATTCTACAGGTGGACATCCGCGACCATCGAACAGAACAGCAGCGCGAGGTAGAGGAGCGAGAACAGGTAGAGGCGCAGCGCGGAGCGGCGGTCGGCGCGCCGGTAGAGGCGCACGGCGCCCGCGACGAAACCGATTCCCAGCGCCAGCGATGCGACGAGATAGATCGCGCCGAAGCCGCCCGCGCAGAAGGGCAGCTGGGTGACCGCGTACAGGAGCACGGCGTAGAGCAGGATCTGCCGCCGCGTCTCAGCTTCGCCGCGAACGACCGGGAGCATCGGCACTCCCACCTTCTCGTACTCGTCCTTCATCAGCAGCGAAAGCGCCCAGAAATGGGGCGGCGTCCAGAAGAAGACGATGAAGAAGAGCATCACCGCCGTGCCGCTGACAGAGCCGGTCACGGCCGCCCAGCCGACGAGCGGCGGCACCGCGCCGGCCGCGCCGCCGATCACGATGTTCTGCGGCGTGCGCCGCTTCAGCCAGACGGTGTAGACGAACACGTAGCCGAGGAAGCCCGCGAACGAGAGCAGCGCCGCCAGCGGGTTGACGGCGAGCGTCAGCTCGAGCAGGGACAGGGCGGCAAGCGTGCACCCGAACACGAGCGCGGCCCGAGGGGACACGCGCCCGGAGGGGACGGGGCGGTTGGCGGTGCGCGCCATCTGCCGGTCGATGTCGCGGTCGAACCAGTGGTTGACGGCGCCCGCCCCACCGGCCGACAGGTAGCCGCCCAGGCACGTGAGCGCGACGAGCATCGGCGACGGGTCGCCCGCGACATACATCGTCGCGATCGTCGTCAGCAGCAGCAGCGACTGGACCTTCGGCTTGGTCAGCTCGACGTAGTCGCTGAACAGCTGGCGCTTGCTCGACGATCTTCGATCGGCCGCCAGGCCCACCGGTGCGTCGATCGCGCGCGCGCTGCCGGTTGGGGAGGCCGTGCTCATCTACACGCCCACCTGCGTCGCTCCCGCGGGGACCGTGGCGCCGCCGGCGACGCCCGCGCCGGAGGTGCGCCGCTCCACCTCGCGTCGGATGTCCTTCATCGGCTCCGCCGAGCGAACGACCGGGATCACGTCGAAGTTGTTCTGCGGCGGCGGCGAGGGAGTGAACCACTCCAGCGTGTTCGCCTTCCACGGGTCCGGCCCGGCGATCACGCCCACCTTCAGGCTGCGCGCGACGTTGACGATCGTCACGAGGACGCCGAGCGCCAGGACGAAGGAGCCAACGGTCGAGATCACGTTGTACAGCTGCAGGTTGCCGACGTTGTCGTACTCGTAGACGCGACGGGGCATGCCGTCCAGCCCGATCACATGCTGGATCAGGAACGTCAACAGGAAGCCGACGAACATCAGCGCGAAGCTGAGCTTTCCGAGGCCCTCGCTGAGCATGCGCCCTGTCACCTTCGGGAACCAGTAATAGATCGCTGCGAAGATCGTGAAGACCGAGCCGCCCACCAGCACGAAGTGCAGGTGCGCGACCACGAAATAGGTTTCGTTCAGCTGCCAGTCTACGGGGAAGGTGGCGAGGAACACCCCCGAGATGCCGCCGATCAGGAACAGCGCGATGAAGCCCGCGCAGAACAGCAGCGGCGTCTTGAACTCGATCGTGCCGCGCCACAGCGTGGCGATCCAGTTGAGGATCTTCACCCCCGTCGGCACGGCGATGAAGTAGGAGCTCAGCATCACGAACACAAGGATCGCCTCGGGTATCGGCGCCGTGAACATGTGGTGCGCCCAGGTGAGGAAGCCGAGGAAGGCGATCGCCACGGTCGCGGCGGCGATCGCCTTGTAGCCGAAGATCGGCTTACGTGCGAAGACGGGCAGGATCTCCGAGACGATCCCGAAGCCGGGCAGCACCATGATGTAGACCTCGGGATGCCCGAAGAACCAGAACAGGTTCTGCCACAAGAGCGGCGATCCGCCCGCCGCCGGGTCGAAGAAGTGCGTGCCGAAATGCCGGTCGGTGAGCAGCAGCGTCACCGCGCCCGCGATCACGGGCATCGCGAAGATGATCAGCACCGAGTAGGTCAGGATCGCCCAGATGAAAAGCGGCAGCCGCCCCCAGCTCATGCCGCGGGCGCGCATGTTCGCGATCGTCGCGTAGAAGTTGATCGCGCCGAGGATCGAGGAGATCCCGGTCAGGTGGATCAGGTAGATCCACGCGTCCTGCCCCGCCGTCGGCGAGTAGGTAGCGTTGGAAAGCGGCGCATAGCTGGTCCAGCCGGCTTCGGGCGCGTTGAAGAAGATCGACGCGTAGAAGACGATCCCCCCGGCGAGCAGCAGCCAGAAGGAGAGCGCGTTCAGGCGGGGGAACGCCATGTCCCGCGCTCCGATCATCAGCGGCACGAAGTAGTTCGCGAGCCCGGCCATCATCGGCACGACGAACAGGAAGATCATCGTCGTGCCGTGCATCGTGAACAGCTGGTTGTAGACCTGCGGCGTGACCAGCGTGTTGTTTGGCGCGCCCAGCTGCAGGCGCATCAACAACGCCTCGACTCCTCCCAGGCAGAAGAAGACGAACGTCGTGACCATGTACATGATCCCGATCCGCTTGTGATCGGTCGTCGTGATCCAGCTCGTCCAGCCGCTCGGCTCGCGCTCGGCGCGGCTCGCGCTCAGCTGGGGGATCGGTGCTGCGTAAGTGGTGGCCATCTGGTGCGCTGGTCTCCTCGATGTCCTAGGGGTTCAAGACCTGTCCCGGGCCGATCTGCTTGAGCAGCTTGGCCCTTTCCGCGTGCGCCGCCGCGTTGGCCTGGGCGATCAGCCGCTTCTGATTCGCCAGCCATTCGTCGAACTGAGCCGGCGGGACGGCCCTGACCGTGGCAATCATGCGCGCGTGGCCGCGACCGCAAAGCACGGCGCACTGCCCCCGGTAGATGCCCGGCTTTCCGATCTTGAACCAGGTGTAGTTGTGGTAGCCCGGGACCGCCTGGAACTTGCCGCCGAGTTCGGGGATCCACCAGGAGTGCACGACGTCGAGCGAGACGATGTCGAGCGTCACGGTAGTGTTGGTGGGAACGACCATCGCCTCGTAGGAGTACGGCGCGCCGAGGCCGTCGGGTTCGTTTGCGCCGGGGTACACGTACTGCCAAATGAACTGGCGTCCGATGACCGTGATGTTCAGCGCTTTGCCGTTCGGCGGCAGCTTGCGCTCGGTGCTCGCGTAGAGAACCCCGCCGCTGGCGAGCTGGTCGCCGTTCGGACCCGAGTTGGGGGGATTTTGGATCGCCGGGAGCTTGATGAACGTGATCACCGCGATCGCGATCAGGATCACTGCCGCGCCGACCGTCCAGCCGACCTCGAGCCGCGTGTTGCCGCGAATCTGCGCCGGCACGGCGCCCCTGCGCTTGCGGAACCGCACGAGCGCGTACACGAGCGCCCCCTCGACGCCGACGAAGACGACGAGCGCGACGACGAGGATGATCTTGTAGAGGCTGTCGATTTCGTTCGCGTTCGGCGAACCCCCCGACAGCGGGGTGAAGAACGCGAGCGTGGAGGGGACGAGGTGGCCCAAGGCGGCGGGGATTCTATTCAGGCCCGGACGGGAGGCGCGTGATGACCCTGCCACTACCCGGTCTAGATGCCGGAGAAGCGCGCAGGGCGCTTTTCCGCGAACGCCATCGCACCCTCGACGAAGTCCTCGCTGCCGGCCATCTCCTGCTGGATGCGGGCCTCCAGCTCGAGCTGCTCCTCCATCCGCGAGTAGAGCCAGTTGTTCAGCTGGCGCTTGGTGCCCGCGTAGGAGCGCGTCGGCCCGGCCGCGAGGCGCGCGGCGAGCGCCGCCGCCTCCTCCCGCAGGCTCGCGTCCGGGACCACGCGGTTGATCAGCCCCCACTCGAGCGCCCGCGCTGCCGGCAGCCGCTCGCCGAGCATCGACAGCTCCGTCGCGCGCGCCATGCCGACGCGGGTCGGCACGAACAGCGAGGAGCCGCCGTCGGGGACCAACCCGATGTTCACGAACGCGAGCAGGAAGTAGGCGCTCTCCGCCGCCAGGATCAGGTCGCTGCAGAGCGCGAGCGAGCAGCCGATGCCGACGGCGGGTCCGTTGACCGCGGCGATCACCGGCTTCGGCATCTCGCGGATCAGAACCATGATCGGGTGGTAGCGCTCTGTCAGCGTCTTGTAGACATCCGGTCGGCCCTGGGCGGTCTCATCGCCGCCGCTGATGTCCTTCAGGTCAGCCCCCGACGAGAAGCCGCGCCCGGCGCCGGTCAGCACCAGCGCCCGCACCGCATCGTCCTGCGAGGCCTGGCGCAGGGCCGCGAGCAGGTCGGATCCGAACTGTGCATTCCAGGCGTTCAGCGCCTGTGGCCTGTTCAGCTCGATCGTGGCCACGCCGTCGTCAAGTCGCACGTTGACCGTCTCAAGCTCGATGTTCGCCGCGCTCATGGTTCTCCTCTCGTCCTGCGGGGCTGGGTCCGACCGCTCGGCGCACGAGGCGCCGATTGGCCGCGGTTGATCCTATGGTGTAGGAATGGAACGCCCCGTCATCGGCATCTGCACGGCGCTCGAGCGGGCGCGCTGGAGCGCGTGGGACCAGTCGGCGGCGCTGCTGCCCCACAACTACATCCAGGCGGTGCAGCGCGCTGGGGGCCTGGCGTTGATGATCCCCCCGGACCCCGAGCTGACCCGCGATCCGCAGCAGGTGCTGGATCTGATCGACGGCCTGATGCTCGCGGGCGGCGCCGACATCGATCCCTCCTGCTACGCGCAGGAGCCTCATCCCGAGACGGTGGACACCGTGCCCGAGCGCGACGTCTTCGAGATCGCGCTCGCGCGTGCAGCGATCGAGCGCGATCTGCCGGTACTCGGCATCTGCCGCGGAATGCAGTTGATCAACGTCGCCTGCGGCGGCACGCTCGTGCAGCATCTGCCCGAGCACGTCGGACACCAGGAGCACCGGCGCGTGCTCGGCTCCTTCGACGGCGCCGACCACGACGTGCTCCTGAGTGAGGGTTCGCTCGCGGCGGGCGCGGCGGGCGAGATCGCGCATGCGACGAAGTCCCACCATCACCAGGGTGTCGACAGGCTGGGCCAGGGCCTGGTGGTGAGCGGCGCATCGACGCTCGACGAGCTGCCCGAGGCGATCGAGCTGCCCGACCGGCGATTCGTGCTTGGCGTGCAATGGCACCCGGAGGCGGACCCCGCCAGCAACGTCGTCGGTGCCCTTGTGCGGGCGGCGCGGGAGTCGAGCGATTCCGCGCCTGCGAATTCCCGTGGGACGCGTGGCTCACGGGCAGAGCCCGAGGCCGCGGGAACGCGCTAGCGCCCCCGTGAGCCGGGGCGGACGGCGCTCCGGGCGCCCATATACTCCTCGCCCAGTGCGGTTGGCCAGGGTGATGAGAGCGACCGCCTGGGGTCTCGTTGCGGTGGGCGTCGCTGCACCGCTCGTGCGCAAGCGCGTGAAGGCGCCGCCGCTCGCCGTGCAGGCGGTGGCATACGGAGCCCCGCTCGGCCTGTGCGTCGCCGTGCGCCGCTCGCGAACGCGGGACGCAGCCGTCTGCGCGCTGCAGATGTGGGCGTACGTCGCCGCATACAAGTTCCCCCACGACGACCCCGCCGCTCAGGAGCGCAGGGTGCGCATCGATTACCCGATCGTGCTCGACCGTGCGCTCGGCTTCGGAGCGCTGCCGAGCGTGCGCCTGCAACGGGCGCTGTCGCGCAGCGGGCCCGACGGCCCCAGGTGGCGGGCCCTGGATCGCGTGCTCGTGTGGGCGCACTGGAGCTGGTTCATGGTGCCCCACGGCTCGATCGCCTACATCCTCGTGCGTCACCCGGCGCGCTTTCCCCGCGCCGCCGTCATGACCTACGCGACGTTCAATCTCGGTGCGAGCTTCTACTGGCTGCTGCCGACCGCTCCCCCCTGGTGGCCCGCGGTGGCGGAGGCCCGGAGCCTCGAGGGCGAAGCCGCTGTGCGGCGGATGATGGTCGAGTACGGCGAGGACTTCTGGAAAGACGGCTGGGGCTCTCTCTACAGTGTGTTCGGAGGCAATCCCTTGGCAGCAATGCCCTCTCTGCACTTCGCCACGTCGTTGATGGCTGCGCTCTTGCTCGCGGAGGTGGGACCGATCGCGGGCGCGCTCGGCTTCACCTACGCAGCGACGCTCGGTTTCGCGCTCGTCTATCTGGGAGAGCACTACGTCGCGGATCTGCTCGCCGGGGCAGCGCTGACGCTAGGAGTGCGCCGCTGGGGTCCAGCTGCGGGGCCCATCATCGACCGCTTCGGAGGGGCCGTCGCGGCATTGGAGGCCAGGGCACACCAAGAAGCCTGAAGGGGGGTTCGCGAGAGCAGATGCACCGCGGCCAAGAGCAAGCGGGCAGGGAGGACGGACAGGAGGACCGGCCACCGGGCGGTCAGCCCCCCCTGGCCCGGGCGCCGGGCGCGCATGCGGCCGAGGAGGCCATGCCGCGCGGGGTCGTCTCGCGCAGGCAGCTCACGTCGTTCGTCCTGTTCATGCTCTCGGCCCTCGCCTTCCTCTACTTCGTGCTGCCGAAGCTTGCGGGCGTCGGCACGACCCTCCACAGGATCGAGCGCGGCGACGGCTACTGGATCGCGCTCGGCGTCGTGTTCGAGATTCTCTCGTTCGCCGGCTACGTGGTCCTCTTCCGGGCTGTGTTCGTGGACAACGCGGGCCGCATCGGATGGCGGGAGAGCTATGTGATCACGATGGCCGGCCTCGTCGCGACGCGCCTGTTCGCCGCGGCCGGCGCCGGCGGTATCGCGATGACCGCCTGGGCGCTCCGCCGCTCGGGGATGGAGCCCCGGCTCGTCGCCTGCCGGATGGTCGCCTTCATAGTCCTGCTCTACGTGATCTACGCGGGCTCGCTGCTGATCGACGGCGTCGGGCTAGGAACCGGCCTGTTTCCCGGGGGCGGCTCCTTTGCGATCACGTTCGTGCCCGCGATCTTCGGTGCGGTCCTGTTCCTCGTCGTGGGGGCGATGGCGCTGCTGCCGGGTGACATCGAGCGGCGACTCGCGCGCTGGGCGTCGGGGTCCGAGCGCGAGAGTCGCTGGGTGGCTCGCGCCGCGGCCGTCCCTGCACTGGCAGCGAGCGGCGTGCGCACTGCCATCGAGCTGATCCGGACGCGCGACGCAAGGCTGCTGGGGGCGCCCGCGTGGTGGGGGTTTGACATCTGCGTTCTGTGGGCGATGTTCCACGCGTTCGGCTCCCCACCGCCGTTCACCGTGATCTGGATGGCCTACTTCGTGGGCACGCTCGGCAACCTGCTGCCGCTGCCGGGCGGACTCGGCGGCGTGGAGGGAGGCATGATCGGCGCGTTCGCCGCCTTCGGAGTCGAATTCAACCTCGCCGTGCTCTCGGTGCTCTCCTACCGAGCCATCTCCTTTTGGCTGCCGACGCTGCCCGGAGCGGTGGCCTACCTGCAACTCCGCCGCATAGTGGCGCGCTGGCGCGACGAGGAAGGCGCCCGCCCGGCGCCGTCCGGCCGCGACTCCGTGGCAAAGCGCGCCGGCGCCCTTCAGGGGTCCTGAAATCCAAGCGACCAGGCGCTATGCTTACTATACAAAGTAAAGTGATCAGGTTGGGACAGGTCGTTCCGAGGGAAAAGGCGCGAGGATTGGAGATCAGATGACAGACAGCGAGAACGTGATCATCGTCGGGAGCGGCCCAGCCGGGTACACGGCCGCGCTCTACACCGCCCGCGCCAACCTCAGCCCGCTCGTGATCGAGGGCTTCGCATGGGGCGGCCTCCTGCAACAGACGACCGAGGTCGAGAACTACCCCGGCTTCCCCGACGGCATCACGGGTCCTGAGCTGATGCAGAAGTTCCGCGACCAGGCCGAGCGCTTCGGAGCGCGTCTCGTCACCGACCAGGCCGACCGCGTGCAGCTCGCGAGCGAGCCGGGCGCGATGCACAGCGTCTGGGTCGGCGACACCGAGCATCGGGCGCGCACCGTCATCCTGTCGATGGGAGCCGAGCACAGGAAGCTCGGTGTGAGCGGCGAGGAGGAGCTGGCGGGGCGCGGCGTCAGCTACTGCGCGACCTGCGACGCGGCCTTCTTCCGGGACGCCGCGACGATGATCGTCGGCGGCGGGGACTCGGCGATGGAGGAGGCGATCTTCCTCTCCAAGTTCGCCTCGAACGTGATCGTCGTCAATCGTCGCGACGAGTTCCGCGCCTCGAAGATCATGCTCGAGCGCGCCCGCACGCAGCCGAACATCGAGTTCCTCACTCCGTACAACGTGAAGCAGTTCGTCGCCGGCGATAATGGCCCGCTCGGTCACGCCGTCCTCGTCCACGCCGAGACCGGCGAAGAGCGCCAGATAGCCGTCTCCGGCACCTTCATCGCGATCGGCCACGAGCCGCAGTCGGAGCTCGTGCGCGGGCAGGTCGACCTCGACGAGAGCGGCTACGTGATAACCGAGGGAAAGTCGACGCGAACGAATCGCCCCGGCGTGTTCGCCGCTGGCGACGTCGTCGACCACACCTACCGCCAGGCGGTCACCGCAGCGGGGTCGGGAACCCAGGCCGCGCTCGACGCCGAGTGGTACCTGCGGGATACGCCGGGCATCCCGGTGGTGCAGGGCATGCCAATGGGCGACCCGGCCGAGGCGCAATGGGCGCCGGTGGCCGTGGACGGCCGCGCCCCGGCCGTTGCGCCGCCGCCGGTGCCGACGCCCGCCACCGAGGCTCAGCGCGCGCCGGTGGCGGACTCCGCACGCCGGCCGTAGTCTGGCGCCGGCCGTCAGATCCGCGGCGTCAGCGCTCCCTCGAGCTCGAGCAGCCAGCGCTTGCGCTCGACGCCGCCTCCGTAGCCGCCGAGGCCGCCGCCGGAGCGCAAGACCCGGTGGCAGGGCACGACGATCGGAATCGGGTTGGAGCCAAGCGCGTTGCCGGCCGCACGCGAGCCCCGCGGGCTGCCGGCGCCGGCGGCTACTTCGCGATAGCTGAGCACGCCGCCGTAGGGGATCTCGGAGGTAGCGTGCAGCACCTTTCTGCCGAACCGACCGCCGACGAGCGACCAGTCGAGCGCGAGCTCGAAGGAGTGGCGGCGCCCGGCGAAGTAGTCGTCGAGCTCCCGCCGGGCCTCCTCCAGCTGGCCCGGCGCCTCGACAATTCGCGGCGACACGCGCCGCGAGATGCCTTCGAGGACCGAGTCGACGTTCTCCTCGGGGAAGGCCAGGCGGAGGAGGCCTCGCCGCGTCGCCGCGAGCAGGAGCTCGCCGAACGGGGAATCAACCGGCGTGTAGACGACGTCGGCGAGACCCTCCTCCGCGGCGCGCTGCGCCAGGCGCCGGGCAGCCTCGGCCGCGGGATCGTCTACGCGGTTGCTCGCCGCCCCGCCGCGGCGCAGCGCGCGCTCGACGATCGAATGCTCATTGCTCACGCGGGTGCTCATGCCGGCACCACCACCTTTCTCAAATTTGTCAGTCCATCGTGCAGCGAGCGGCGGGCCGCCTCCTCCGAGCAGCCGATCGCCGCCGCGATCTCGCGGTGAGGGAGGTCGCCCAGGTAGCGGAGCACGACCGCCGAGCGCTGGCGCGCGGGGAGCTCTTGCACGGCCTCCCAGAGAGCCTCGTCGCGGGCGCCCGGAGCGCCGTGGGTGCGGCCGTCCACGATCGCGGGATCGGCGATGGGCAGCGCCCGGCGAGAGCGCCCGCGATGCGCGTCGAGCGCCTTGCGATGGGCGATCGTCAGCACCCACGCTCGCAAGTTCGAGTCGGCGCGCAGGCGCGGGTACGCCCGCAGCGCCGCGATGAACGTCTCCTGGAAGCAGTCATCGGCCTCGTGGGGCCCCACCGCCGAGCAGAGGAAGCGCCACACGAGATCGCGGTGCCCGTCGAGGAAGCGCTGGAATGGCGGGAGTTGCTTGCTCACAGGTTCTAAACGCGAGAGGCAGGGCAAACGTGAGGCCGGCTCAGCTCGGGTAGTCGAAGAACCCCGCTCCGCTCGCCCGTCCCATGCGTCCGGCCTGCGCGAGGCGCCGGAGCGCGGGAGCAGGACGGTAGCGCTCCTCGCGATACACCTCGCACAGAGACTCCAGCACCGCCAGCACGTGCTCCAGCCCGATCGCGTCAGCCCACTCGAAGGGGCCGCGCGGGTGGCTCAGGCCGAGCACCATCCCGGTATCGATGTCCCGCGCGCTGCCTACGCCTTCCCCGAGCGCGAACGAGCACTCGTTGATCAGCTGGCACACGATCCTGCCGAGCACGAGCCCCGGCCCGTCCCCGACCCACGCGACGTACTTGCCCAGGGCTCCGAAGAAGCGCTCGGCGCGCGCCGCCGCGCCCGGCGATGAGCTCTCAGTGCGGGTCAGCTCCACCAGCCCCGACTTGCCGAGAGGCGGCAGCACGTGAAAGCCGACGGCGCTCCCGCCGGGGTCCAGCGCCCCCAGCGAGCCGCGCGCGCAGAGCAGCAGCCGCGCGCCGTGCCCCGACTGCGCGCGCCCACCCCCAGCCGCCGAGCTTCCCTGCTCGCGCGCCGCGCCGCAGTCGCAGTCGATGATCAGCGCCGGCAGGACGTCGCCGCTCAAGGCCGTCGTCGTGCGCACCTCATAGCCCGCCTGCTTCGCCGCCGCCCGCAGCTCGTCGGCGAGCACGCCGAAGCCGGAGATCACGACCACGCCCTCGCCGTGATCGGGCCCGCGGACCTCCAGCGCAGCGGAATCCTCGTTTCGCTGTTGGCCGGTCTTTGATCGCTCCACCGTCGAGCCCTCGCCGCCGTAGTCGTAGAACCCGCGGCCGCTCTTTCGCCCATGAAGCCCGGCCGCGACGTAGCGCGCCGTGATCGGCGAAGGGCGCCAGCGCGGCTCGCCGAAGCTCTGTTCGAAGAAGCTCTTCGCAACCTCGAAGCCGGTGTCAACGCCGACCAGGTCCATCAGCTCGAAGGGACCCATGCGAAAGCCGCCCTGCAGGCGGCAGATGCGGTCGATCGTCTCGATGTCCGCGAGCCGCTCCTGCAGCAGGCGCAGCGCCTCGAGGCCGAACGGCCGGTTGCAGCGGTTGACCAGGAAACCCGGCCCATCCTGCGCGCGGATGACGGTCTTGCCCATCGCCTCGCCCGTCGCGTGGGCGAGCTCGAGCGCCCGTGGCGAGGAGCGCTCGCCGGCGACGACCTCAAGCAGCGCCATCAGCGGGGCGGGGTTGAAGAAGTGCATCCCCACGACCCGCTCGGGGTGGCTGGCCGCGGCGGCGATCGCCGTCACGAGCATCGATGAGGTGTTCGTCGCAAGCACGCACTCCTCGCTCACGACGGCCGACAGGCGGCGGTAGAGCTCGTGCTTGAGCTCCAGCCGCTCGGGTGCCGCCTCGATCACGAGCTCGCACGGCGCGAGCGCCGCGAGCTCGCTCACCGGCTCCAAGCGCTCGGCGGCAGCCCTCGCCGCGTCGTCGGTCAGCCGCCCTTTCGCGGCTTCTTTGGCGAGCCCGTCCCTTGCGCGCTCGAGGCCGCGCTCGAGCGCATCGCCGATCGGGTCATGGAGCAGCGTGCGCGCGCCCGCGCGAGCGGCCAGCTGGGCTATCCCCGAGCCCATCGTGCCCGCTCCGAGGACCCCGATCACGGCGGGCGCGGACCCGTCCTGGCCGGCTGTGCCGGCCTCTTCATCCTCACCGGCGCGCTCCATCTGAGACACGGCTTTCTCGCCCGCCCGCGCCTCAGGCCGGCACGAGCGCGTTGATGCCAGTCATGGCGCGCCCGATGATGAGTTTCTGGATCTGCGAGGTCCCCTCGTAGAGGGTCGTGACGCGCGCGTCGCGGAAGTAGCGCTCCACGGGATGGTCGTCGACGTAGCCCGCTCCGCCGTGGACCTGGATCGCGAGGTTCGCACACTCGAGTGATGCCTCGGTCGCGTGCAGCTTGGCGATCGAGGTCTCGAGCGTGTTGGGACGCCCCATGTCCTTGAGCCACCCGGCGCGCCACACCAGCATCCTCGAGGCATCGGTCTTCAGCACCATGTCGGCGATCATCGCCTGCACGAGCTGGAAGCTCGCGATCGGCCGGCCGAACTGCTCGCGCTCCTTCGCGTAGCGCACCGACTCCTCCACACAGCCCTGGCAGATCCCGACGCAGCCGGCCGCGACCGAGTAGCGTCCGGAGTCAAGCGCGGACATCGCGACCTTGAAGCCGTCGCCGATCCCGCCGAGCATGTCCTCGTCGGAGACCTCCACGTCTTCCAGCGCGATCGACGCCGTGTCGGAGGCGTGCAGGCCCATCTTGTGCTCGATCGTCTGCGTTTTGAAGCCCGGCTGCTCCGTGTCGACCAGGAAGCAGGCCAGTCCCTTGTAGCCGAGCTCGGGGTCGGTCTGCGCGAAGATCAGCGCGACCTTCGCGTAGTTGCCCATCGAGATCCACATCTTCGCCCCGTTGATCACCCACCCGGAGTCGGTCCTCCTCGCGCGCGTGCGCTGGTTGGCCGCGTCCGAGCCGGTGTCGGGCTCGGTGAGCCCGAAGCATCCGAGCCACTCTCCCGAGCACAGCTTCGGCAGGTAGGAGCTCTTCTGCTCCTCCGTCCCCCACTTCAGGATCCCCGAACAGACGAGCGAGGTCTGAACCGAGATGACGGTGCGGATCGCGGAGTCCCCGCGCCCGATCTCCTCCACGATCAGCCCGTAGCTGAGGTAGTCGAGGCCCGCGCCGCCGTACTCCGCAGGGACGATCGCGCCGAGGTATCCCTGATCTGCGATCTTCCGCACCAGCTCGAGGTCGAAGTGGTGGTTGCGCGCGTTCTCGCGCGTGCGCTCGATCAGCTCTTTGTCGGTGAATTCGCGTGCCGTCTCCTTGATCAGTCGCTGCTCATCGCTCAGCTCGAAGTCCATCCAGATCTCCTCTCAGCCCAGCTTGGGTGTCTTCCATGGCGCGTTCACGCGCCGCTCGATCTCCTGCGCGATGCCCTCGATCGGCAGGCGCTCCTGCGACAGCGAGTCCCGGTCGCGCAAGGTCACGGTGCGGTCCTCGACGCTCTGGTGATCGATCGTCACGCAGAACGGCGTGCCGATCTCGTCCTGGCGTCGATAACGCCGGCCGATCGCTCCGCCGTCATCGTACTCAGCCTGCACGCGCGCCCTCGCCGCGCGGTAGACCTCCCGCGCGAGCTCGGGCTGCTCGTCCTTGTTGACGAGCGGCAGCACCGCCACCTTGACGGGGGCCAGCCGCGGGTGCAGGCGCAGGACGGTGCGTTTCTCGCCCTCGCCCGCTCCCTCACGCTCGACGAGTTCCTCGTCATATGCGTCGACCAGGAAGGCGAGCATCGCACGGTCGGCCCCCGCCGCGGGCTCGATCACATAGGGCACATAGCGCTCGCCGGTGCCCTGGTCGAAGTACTCGAGCTTCTCCCCCGAGAACTCGGCGTGGCGGGTGAGGTCGAAGTCGCCGCGGTTGGCGATTCCCTCGAGCTCCGACCAGCCAATGGGAAAGAGGTATTCGACGTCGCTCGTGGCTGATGAGTAGTGCGAGAGCTCCTCGGCGTCGTGCGCGCGCAGGCGCAGGTGGTCCGGGCGGATGCCGAGCTCGACGTACCAGCGCTCGCGCTCGGCCAGCCACTGCGCGAAGTACTTCTCCGCTTCCTGCGGCGGCACGAAGTACTCCATCTCCATCTGCTCGAACTCCCGCGTGCGAAAGATGAAGTTGCCGGGCGTGATCTCGTTGCGGAACGACTTCCCGATCTGCGCGATGCCGAAGGGAGGTTTCTTGCGCGAGAACTGCAGCACGTTCTTGAAGTTGATGAAGATCCCCTGGGCCGTCTCCGGGCGCAGGTATGCCGTCGAGCCAGACTCCCGCACCGGGCCGATCGTCGTCTCGAACATGAGGTTGAAGTCGCGCGCCTCCGTCAGGTCGCACTCGTCGGTTTCCCCGGGGTGCTTCGACGGTTTGCGCCCACACGCGAGCTCCTGGAGGTGGTCGGCGCGGAAACGCAGCCCGCACGTGCGGCAATCCACCAGGGGGTCGGTGAAGCCGGCCAGATGGCCGGAGGCCTCCCACACGCGCGGGTGCTGCAGGATCGCCGAGTCGATCGCCACGATGTCGTCGCGCTCCTGCAGCATCGCGCGCCACCACTCGTTCTTGACGTTCGTCTTCAGCAGCACGCCGTAGTGCCCGTAGTCATACGTCGAGCCGATACCGCCGTAGATCTCAGACGACGGGAAGACGAACCCCCGCCGCTTCGCGAGCGCGACGATCTTGTCCATCGTGACCGCGTCGCGGCTCGTGCCGTCGGCGCTGGTGTCGGAGGCTTGAGCCATGGCGGCGATGGATGCTATTCAAGCCCCGCCGCGCAGGCGCAGCGGACCCCGCGTAGAGGGCCCACGGCTAGGCGCCGCGGCCCAGGCCGGCGGCGCCCTGGTGCGGGTCTCCTGGCGCATTGGACACTTGTTGGACGACCCAAATCTGCCCTAATGACTGGACGCCCGCTGCCGATACTGAAGTATGTCCAGGGATGGATCATTCGATCTGCATTCCGTCCGGGCGCAGGAGCCGGCGACGCCCGTGCACGAGGGCGACGACGCCGCGCGCGGAGAGCCCAAGTCGATCGCCTTCGCGATCATCCGGCGCGAGCTAGACGAGCACACGGGCGTCCTCAGCGTCGAGGGGGAGCTTGATCTCGCCTCGGCCCCAAGCCTGAAGTGGGCGCTGACGGACATTCTCGCCGCCGGCCACGACCAGGTCGTCGTAGACCTCTCGCTCGTCACGTTCATCGACTCGACGGCGCTCGGCGTGCTCGTCGGCGTCAAGAAGAACCTCAGCCCCGGCGCGAAGCTGGCGATCACCTGCACCCATCCGGACGTCCTCAACATCTTCGAGCTGACCGGTCTCGACGCGGCTTTCGACATCTTCCCGAACTTCGACGACGCGCTTGCCTTCGTCAGGGGGAGCGCGGCCACGGCCGGTTGATGGCCAGCCGACCGAGACCCCCAAGCACCTTCCGTCAATCGCTCCTGGCTTTGACGGCAGCCCTCTCGCTGACCTTCTGCGTCCTTCCCGCCTCACTCGCGGCCGCGACCGGACAGCGAAACCGTGGCCGGCCCGCGCCCTCGACCGGGCTCCCCGGCAGCGCAAGGCGCCACGATCGTGAAGGCGGCGGCGCCCCGCCTGCGAGCGCCCCTCGCGAAGCCGTTGCTCAGCCGGGCCGCGAAGAAGGCGCCGGCCGCCCGCCTGCGGGCGTCCCGAGCGAACCGGCCGCCCAGCCTCGCCGCGAAGAACGCGCCGGCTCGGGCGCGTGCTGTGAGGGCCGCGGCAGCTCGACGCCCGTCGCGGGCAACGAACGTCGCGGCGAAGAAGGCGCCGCGCGCGCGGGACATCGCGGCCGCGAACGGCCGCCTGCCGAAGGATCGGCCGAAGGCGCCGCGCCGGAAGGCGCCGCAAGAGCGCAAGCGCAGGCGGGCGCTGCGACGCTCGCGCGCGGGCGCGAACACCCCAACGGGCGCCACCGCAGGTCCAAACAGCAGGAACGTCCGCACCGGACCCCCGAACGAGCGCCGCAAGCAAAGCAGCCCACGCCCGTGAGCGCGCCGCATGCCGCCGCGGCGAGCTCCGCTCCGATAGTCGCGGCCGCCCCTGCCCCCGCGCCCGTCCCGGCCCCGGTTCCCGTCGCCGCGAAAGTCCCGCCGGCGAGCGCTCCCCAGCTGCTCGGGGGCCGAGCACAGTCAGCGTCGCCGGCCGTCGCCGGAGCCGTGAGGAGCCGTGCGACGCGCGGACCTGCGCGCCCGCCGTCGGTGGGGACGCTGACGCGCTCGCCGCTGGCGCCGGCCGCCCCGCTCCTGGCCGCGTCGGCTGGCGCGAAGGACGGCGGGAGCGCTCCGGGGAAGACCTCGAAGGCGCCGTCGCACCCCGCCGCCTCCCAGATTGTCACGACCGTCACTCGCATCATCAACGTGATCCCGGCGGCCGTTCAGATCGCGATCGGCGTGCTCGTCGCGCTCGCGCTCGCGCTCGGCATAAGCTCGCGACTTGCTTCGCTTCGGGCTCGCCGGCTCGCGCGCCAGCGCCGCCAGCTGCTCGAGGACGTCGGCCTGCTCCAGGCCGCGCTGCTGCCGCCCGTCCCGGCGCGACTCGGCCCCGTGGCCACATCCTCGGCCTACCGGCCCGCGTCGGGGCCCGGCGCCGGCGGCGACTTCTATGACGTCTTCGCCCTCGGCGACGGCCAGGTGGCCGTGATCGTCGGCGACGTCTCGGGACATGGCCGCTCGGCACTGCCGCAGACGACGCTCGTGCGCTTCACGCTGCGCGCCTACCTCGAGGCGGGCATGTCGCCGCGCAGCGCCCTGCAGATGGCCGCTCCGGTGCTGGAACGCCAGCTCGGCGAGTCCTTCGCGACGGTCGTCCTTGCCACTTATCATCCGCGCGATCGCACGCTCGTCTACGCCTGCGCCGGTCATCCACCGCCGCTCGTCCTCGGCAGCGAGTCGATCGCGCCGATCACCGTCTGCTCCTCGCCGCCGATCGGCGTCGGGCAGCCGACCGGGACGCGACAGACGGTCGTGTCGCTGCCGGGCGAATCGCTGCTCTGCTTCTACACCGACGGGGTGCTCGACGCGAGGGTCGGCGGACAGCTGTTCGGGGTCAGGCGGCTCAAACTCGCGCTCGCCGGGCTCGGGCCCGACGCGACGGCCTCCGCCCTGCTCGACCGCGTGGCCGAGCAGTCCGACCAGCGGCCAGACGACATGGCCGCCTGCCTGCTGCGCGTGGAGGGCGACCGAAGCGCACCGACCGTGCAGACCGAGGAACTCGAGCTCGACCGGCGCGAGGCCGCAGGCGACCGGGCCGGGAGGCTCCTGCTTGCCCGGGGCCTCGACGCAGGCAAGGTCGAGCACGTGATCAGCTCGGCCAGGGGCGCCGTTGCGCGGGACGGCGCCGTCGTGCTCGAGCTCCACCTCGGCGAGATGTCGCCCGAGGTCACCCTGCATCCGCAGAACGCGATGCGATTTGAACCCACGATCCGCGCGAGGTCCCGCGCACTGGAGATGTCTGGATGAACGCTGAGCTCACCACCGACGCCTACCCCGCTCCCGACACCGATGCTGCGATGGTCCTGGGCATGGCGGCCACGGCGATGCCGTTCGCCCGCTCCAACGAGGACCAGGCCGAGCGCTGGCTGCGGATCTTGCGGCTGCATGGCGAGGCCGGGACCGCGCTGCAGGCGCTCGGTGTCAGCGAGGCGCCGCTCGAATCGACGCACCACACCGAGGATGCCGGGCAGGCCGATCGGGCGAGCGAGATCGCTGCGGACGTCGTCGCGAAGGTGACCGGGAACGCGATGGACCTCGCCGGCGAGCGAGGAGCGCACGCGCTCAGCACGACAGATGTGCTCGTCGCCGTGATGCGCGTCTATGGCAGCGACTTCGATCGCGTGCTCCGCGTGCACGGAACCGATCACGACGAGGTTCTCGAGCGGCTCGGCCAGCAGGCCGGCTCGGCTGAGCACTGATCTGAGGCGGCGCTCCGCGCCGTAAGATGCCGCGCCGTGGCGCGGATCCTGATCGTCGGTGGCGGCTGCAGGGGCAGGCGGCTGGCGGCGACGCTCGCCGGTGAGCGCCACGCGGTGCGAATCACGACCCGCTCCGAGGACCGTCGCGCGGCGATCGAGGCCAGCGGCGCGGAATGCTGGATCGGCACTCCCGATCGCCTGGCAACGCTCCGTGCGGCGCTCGAGGGCGTGACGATCGTCTGCTGGCTGCTCGGCTCCGCGACCGGCCCCGAGCAGGAGCTACGCGCCCTGCACGCCACCCGTCTTGAGTTCTTCGCGACGCAGGCGATCGACACGACCGTGCGTGGCTTCATCTACGAGGCGCGCGGCACGATGCCGGCGGAGGTGCTCGGCCGCGGGGTGGAGATCGTGCGGTCGATCGCCGAGCAAAACGCGATTCCGCTCGCGCTTCTCACGGCCGACCCGATCGACGAAGGAGCGTGGCAAGAGCAGGCCGGCGCTGCCGTGGACTCGCTGCTGATCGGCGCATGAACAACGGCCGAGATCAAGCCCGTGGACGCCCGATCCGATGTAGCACCATGGTCGGCACCCGCTCCCGATACGGCCTTCTCGTCTCTGCGCTCGGAGCGATCCTGCTCGCAGTGTCGGTGTTCCTGCCGTGGTACGGGTTGAGCTTCACCGCTTCGGGCATAGCGCTCGTGCAGCAGAGCGCCCAGGAGATCGCCTCGCAGTTCGGGAACGCCAGCCTCCAGGCCTACGTCGGCGCGCAGCACGCGAGCCTGTCTGCCCTCGCCGGACAGGAGTTCGTCGCAGTCAGCGCGCATCAGGTGCTGAAGGACTTGAACGTCCTGCTGCTGGCGCTCGCCGGCCTCGCGATGCTCGCCGCGCTGATGCCGCTAGCCAGGGGCGGGGCGGAGCCCGAGGGAGGGGGCGCCGCGATCGCGCTCCTGGGCGCGCTGGCGACGGTCTGCGTCGCATACCGGATCGTGCATCCGCCGAGCGTGGCCGGCGACCTGGTCGCGCTCTCGGTACGCGAGGGCGCGTGGCTCGCGCTCGTCGGGTCGTTGGCGATGGTTGCCGGGGGGCTGTGGCCCCGCCCGCGGCTCCCTGTGCCGGGGTCCTCGGAGAGGAGCCTCGAGAGCGCCTGGTCGGGCCTCTCCGGCTGGACGCCCCAGGGCTGAGCCGAGACCGTCGCGGCGCTATCCTGAATCCAATCACTTGAAAGCGGATCAGGTTTCTCTACCGAAGGGCGGTTTGCAGTGTCCGACTACGCGAACGACGTGCTCGTCGACGCCGACTGGCTGTCCGAGCACTCAGGCGACGAGAACATCCGCGTCGCCGAGGTCGACGAGAACCCGGCGCTCTATGCCGAGGCCCACATCCCGGGGGCGATCGGATTCGATTGGAAAGCGGACCTCCAGGATCCGGTCCGCCGTGACTTCCTGGGCCCACAGGCGTTCGGCGAGCTGTTCGGGAGTCGCGGCGTCTCGAACGACCATACGATCGTGCTCTACGGCGACCGCAACAACTGGTTCGCCGCCTACACCTACTGGTACCTGAAGTACTACGGCCACGACAAGGTCCTGCTTCTGAACGGCCCGCGCGAAAAGTGGATCGCCGACGGCCGCCCCACCACCGCCGAGCTGCCGAGCTACCCGCCCGCCGACTTCAACGCGCAGCCGGGCGATCAGGCGATCCGCGCCTACCGCGACGAAGTGCTCGCCGCGATCGACGCGCCCACGAAGCTGGTGGACGTACGCTCGCCGGCGGAGTTCGCCGGGGAGATCATCTCGCCCGCCGGCTACGAGCAGGAGGGAGCGCAGCGCGGGGGCCACATCCCCGGCGCCGCCTCGATCCCCTGGGCGCAGGCGGTACGAGAGGACGGCACCTTCAAGTCGGCCGACGAACTGCGCGAGCTCTACGCCGGCAAGGGCGTGCTCAACGGCGATGACATCATCGCTTACTGCCGCATCGGCGAGCGCTCCGCGCACACGTGGTTCGTCCTGCACGAGCTGCTCGGACACGATCGTGTCAAGAACTACGACGGCTCATGGACCGAGTGGGGCAACATGGTCGCGGTGCCCGTCGAGAAGGGGCCATAGGACGGTCTCGGCCGTGCTCGCCGGCGCCGCGCTTGCCACTCGCCGCCCGTTCAGGGGCCGGGACGCCGAGCCAGGGGCTCGAGGTCGAGGGCGCCGGCGCCGAGGTCTTCCGGCGAGTCGAGCTCTCCGAGCAGGTGCTCGAGGATTCTGGCGGTGGCGCCCCAGATGAGATGCTCGTCGACGACGTAAGCGTCGGTCTCGAAGGTTGTCCCCCGACGTTCCATTCGAGTGCGCGTCCTGCCGGCTCGCAAGGCCTCCAGCGGGAGCTCGAGCACCGCGTCCACCTCGCGTGCCGAGAGCCGCCACGCGCGTCGCCCTGGGATCAGGCCGACGAATGGGTGGATCACGTAGTTGGTCGCGAACGTTGAGGTGGGCGGCAGCTGCCCGAGCAGCCTGACCTCGGTGCGCGGGAGCCCGATCTCCTCCTCGGCCTCGCGCAGGGCCGTCTCGGCGAGGTCCGCGTCCCCGGCGTCGCGCCGGCCACCGGGGAAGGAGATCTCGCCCGCGTGGCGCTTGAGGTCGGCGCGGCGCCTCGTGAGGACGAGGTTCGGCTCCGCCGCCTCCCCGGCGAGGAACAGCGGAACGAGCACGGCGGCCGCAATCTCACCGGCGGGAGCCGGCCAACCTATGGCGCCCAGGACCGACGGCTCAGGCGGCCAGGTGAACTCGCTCAATGCGCTCCTGGAACATGACCTCGCCGTCGAGCGCACGGTGAACGGGGCACTTGGCGGCGATCACCCGCAGGCGTTCCACCTGGTCCTCGGGGAGGTCGTCCGGGAGCCGCATCACGAGCTCGAACTTCGTCGGACAGCCGCGCTCGGCGGGGCTGTACTCGACGTCGACCTCCACGTGTCCCACGTCCCAGCCCTTGCGGGCGGCGTACATCTCGATCGTGATCGCCGTACACGAGGCGAGGCTGACGGCGAGCAGCTCTCGCGGGTCGGGCCCCAGGTCCTCTCCGCCGGCATCCAACGGCTCGTCGACCGTCAACTGGTGGTCGCGCACCTGGACGGTGTGCCTCAGTGTCCCCCCGTCCCGTCGTGCGGTCGCTTTCATCCTTGTCAGCTCTGCAGATGCGCCCATATCGATCCCTTCAATTCGTGTGCTCCTTGATCCAAAGGTGTGGTCCTTGATCCAAATGATACTCCGCGGTCGGACTACGAAAGGGGATTGAACAGCAGTCCGGTCAGCAGCTTGGGGAAGAAGTAGGTCGACTTCGGCGGCATGTTCTCACCGGCGGCGGCGACGTCGCGGACCTGCTGAACGGGGGTGGGGCGCATCAGGAACGCGGCGTCGTACTCACCCGAGCGCACCATCGCCAGCGCCTCGGCGGTGTCGCGAGCGTAGAAGAGGCCATTGAAATGGGAGATGTCCTCGTCGCTGAGCCCGAGGGCGCCCTTGAGCACCAGCGCCTCGAGGACGCCCGTGTCGAGTTCGCGGTATGCCTGCGAGCGGCCGGCCAGCGCTGCGTCCGCGATCGCCTGGTCCTTGAGCGTCAGGCGGTAGGGACGCTGCGAGTGGGAGTCGATGTATCCGAGCTGGATCGGTCCCGCGCCCGGCGGCGGGGCGATCTGCTCGAGTGCCACCTCGGCGACGTCGAAGTCCCGACGCAGCGCTTCGGCGAGCGCCTCCCGGCGGTCGGAGTCGAGCCCCCTGACCATGCGATGCGTGGGAAACACCGTCAGGCCGGGGTCCTCCAGGGCGACGAGGCACATGAGGATGTAGCGGTGCTCGCCCTCCCCGCCGATCTCATCCGCGTATGCCTGCATGGTCTCGTAGCGGTGGTGGCCATCGGCGATCAGGAGCTCGGCGCCGCGGGTCGCCGCTTGCACGGCGGCGATCGCCTCGGGATTGCTGACGCGCCAGAGCCGATGGACGGTGCCGTCGGCGTCGGCGACCTCTCCCCACGGCCGCTCCTCGGTCGCGGGCGCGAGCGCCTGCCAGGCGAGCTCTGAGGGATCGGAGTAGAGCGAGAAGATCGGGGAGATGTTCGCGCGGGTGGCGCGGGTGAGCCGCAGCCGGTCCTCCTTTGGGCCGGGGTGGGTGCGCTCGTGCGGGCGCACCCTGCCGGGTCCGTACTCCTCGATCCGGACGCGGCAGAAGAAGCCGCGCCGCGTCAGCGTCCGTCCGTCGGGGCCCGTGTAGTCCTGGGCGTGAGCCCACACGGCGGGCTGCTCGTCGCGCACGAGCGCACCCTGCAGCCGCCAGCTCTCGAACTGTTCGCGCGCCGCCTGATAGGGGTCCGGCTCGCCGCGGGGCAGGTCGATCGCGACGACGTTGAATGGCGAGCGTGCAATCAGCGCCGCGCGCTGGGCGGCGTCGATCACGTCATAGGGGGGCGCGACGACGTCGGCGAGCGGCCCGACGACGGCGGGATCGTAGTGGAGCGCTCGCAGCGGCTGGACGTCGGCCATGGCGGTGGCGGAGGCTAGCAGCGCCCTGCGACGCGCGGGAAGAAGCGCCTAGCGCTCCGGCACCGATTGCGGATGTCCTGGGAGTAGACTCTCAGCGTCCGGCGGGGCGTAGCTCAGCCTGGTAGAGCGCCCGTTTTGGGGACGGGAGGTTTCGCCGGTTCAAATCCGGCCGCCCCGACTATCTGCCCGCAGGTCGAACCCTCCCGGCTCCTGTCTCAGGGGTCGGGATGGCGCGGCTTGACGACCGAGGGTCAGTTGAGGTGGCGTTCCCAATCCGCGGGCACGGCGCCAGCCGGGCCGGGAACCGGCTGGTCGGCCGGATGGCTATCGGGCGGCGCTAGGACAGGTCCTTCGAAGAAGTCGCCGGAGCGGAAATCGAAGAACCACTCCTCCTCCGGCTCGAAACTCTGAATCACGGGGTGTCCCGATGCCTTGTTATGGGCGCTTGCGTGCTGGCTGGGCGAGTTATCGCAACAACCGACGTGCCCGCAGGCCGTGCAGCGGCGCAGGTGCAGCCACCAACCTGGAGACGCACCGGCTAGGCAGTCAGCGCAGCCAGTCCCGCTCGGGGGCACGCTGGGGTCGATCTCGTTCGTGATGCTGGTCATTCGCTACGGCTCCTCACGCGCTGGCCGCTGTGGGACGTGTCTTCGCGGGATCGCACAACCCTACTGCGGATCTCAAACTTACCGACCTGCATCGCCGGGCCTTGGCCGAACAGGGCCGGTCCTCCTGTGCTGTACGGGTGGAGCGGTCAGCGTGAGCCCTCCACCACGCGCTCGCATCCGCCCAGTGGCCAGCCGTGGCTGGTCAGTCCGCGGTCTGTAAGGTCGGTGTCGTGGAGATGGCCACTCGCTCCGAGCACGTCCCGCCGCTCAAGTCTCGACGGATCTGATGAAATCGGCTTCCGATGAGTAGCGACGACGGGCTCGCCCCGTGAGTACCTCACGCGCCCGGCCCAAGCGACTGTCGCACGCGGAGGCGGCGGAGATCCTGGCGAGGCGCGACCCTATCCTCGCCGGCTTGATCGCGGCGGCAGGCCCAATTCGCATTAGCCGTCGAGGCACGGCGTCCCATTTCGCCGCGCTGGTCGAAGCGATCGTCTACCAGCAGCTCGCTGGCGCGGCCGCGAAAGCAATACACGGTCGTCTGGTCGCCGCGCTCGATGAAGATGTGGCACCCGAACCGCTGCTCGCGCTCTCAGATGAGACGCTTCGAGCCGCGGGGCTGTCCAGCAACAAGACTCGCTCGCTGCGCGACCTCGCGACCAAGGTGCTCGACGGGACGGTTGTCCTTGCGCCGCGCGGCCTGTCTCGCCAATCGGACGAGCAGGTCATCGCCAGCCTCTCGACCGTTCGCGGCATCGGACCTTGGACGGCCCAGATGTTCCTCATGTTCCGGCTCCGACGCCTCGACGTCTGGCCGGTCGGCGACTTCGGGGTCCGTCAGGGCTACGGCCTCGCGTGGAAGGTCCCGATGCCGACGGCGCGCGAGCTCGAGCCGCTCGGTGAGCCCTACCGCCCCTACCGCACGGTCGTGGCCTGGTACTGCTGGCGTGCCGTCGAGCTCTACGCGGGGGCCGCGGAGAGCGCGCTCACCCGTTAGCTGCTTTGAGCGCCTCCGGCCCCCCAGACGCCGTAGCGTTTCCGGTGCTAGGCGCTTCCGAGCTCGCGGAACTGGGCGCTTTTGGCGCCGAGCGGGCGGTGACCGCGGGTGAGCTTCTGTTCGCGGCTGGCGAGGCGTCGTTCGACCTGTTCGTGATTCTCGAGGGCGGCGCCGAGGTCGTTGCGTCCGCCGATGAGGACGTTGTCGTGGCCACCTTTGAAGCGGGCATGTTCGTCGGCGAGCTCAACTTGTTGACCGGTCAGCGCCGCTTCCTGACGGCTCGCATTACCCAGGCGGGGCGGGTGCTCGTAATCGCGGAGGCCGAGTTCCGTCGGCTGATGAGCGTCCGGCCGGCGCTTGCGGAAACGATCTTCAGCGCGCTCGTTGCGCGGCGTGAGATCCTGCGATCGGGGGAGGGAGCGCAGGCCATCCGCATAGTTGGCTCGCGATATTCGCCAGAGGCGATGGCATTGCGGGGATTCGCCGAGCACTCACGTCTCGTTCACGCCTGGATCGACGTCGAGGATGTCGAGGACGCCGATGCGCTGCTCACGAGCATGGGTCTGAGCCGGGGAGACATCCCCGCAGTGGTCACCGCCACGGAGATTCTGCGCCGCCCCTCACCGGCGACCTTCGCAGAGCACCTCGGGCTGACGTTCCAACCCACGCCCGGCTACATCTTCGACCTCGTCGTCGTCGGCAGCGGCCCCGCGGGTCTGGCAGCTGCCGTCTACGGCGCGTCGGAGGGTCTGCGCACGGTCTCCCTGGATGCCGTCGCGATCGGCGGCCAGGCGGGCGCGAGCTCGCGAATCGAGAACTACACGGGATTCCCGAACGGCATCTCCGGTGGAGATCTCGCATCGCGAGCCGCGGTCCAGGCGATGCGGCTCGGGGCTCGCCTGAACGCCCCATGCGAGGTCGCGGGCCTGCGAGCCGAGACAGGATTTCAGGCGGTCGTCCTCGCGGACGGAAGCGAGATCCCGACCCGGGCGGTGATCGTGGCCTCCGGGGCCAGCTACCGACGTCTGGACGTGGCTGACCTGGACCGCTTCGAGGGCGCCGGCGTCTACTACGCCGCGACCGACCTGGAGGCCCGTGTGTGCGATGGAACGTCGGTCCTCGTGGTCGGGGGCGGGAACTCCGCTGGACAGGCGGCGATCTACCTGGGACAGCACAGCTGCAAGGTCACGCTCGCGATCCGCCGCGACGACCTCGCGCAGAGCATGTCGCAATACCTGATCGAGCGGATCGAGGCCGATCCAAAAATCGACCTCCTCACAGGTGTCGAAGTGCAAAGACTCGCTGGTGAGGGTCGCCTCGAGGAGGTGACGCTCAAGCACACGGCGACCGGCCAGTCGCAGACGCTTGCCTGCTCAGGGCTCTTCTGCTTCATCGGCGCGACCCCCGCGACCGGCTGGCTTGCGGCCGACGTGCTGCTCGACGGACACGGGTTCGTGATCACGGATCGCCAGATACCGGATTCCGTGACCGGCGCATTTGATCCGCTGCCGTTCGAGACATCGGTACCCGCAGTGTTCGCCGCCGGCGACGTCCGCCACGGCTCGCTGAAGCGGGTCGCCGCCGCCGTGGGGGAGGGATCAAGCGCAGTCCGATCAGTCTACGAACGCCTCGCCACCCAAACCTGAGGATGGGTAGCGGCCGGCCCGGGCACGAAGGCAGGTGCCGCCCGGGGCGGGACGCCAGTGCGTCCCGCCCCGGGCCGGGCGGATCTCGCGGTCCTTGCTCAGGAGGTGAGCGTCACGATGCCGCTTATCGCAGCCGTCGTGGCTCCTTCTGGGCTGTTACAGGCGGTCGGTTCGGGTGGCTGGAAGGCAAGCAGACCGTTCGCCGCGTCGCCCGCGAACCTGTTCGTCGTGATGGTGAATGTCGTCGGGTCGCCCGCAGGCGGATTGATGGCGGTAAGCGTCATGCTCGCGACCACGCTCCCTGACAAGCTGACGCCAGCCAGTGCGCCCGTCGTCGAGTAGGACTCGACGGTGTGGGTGCCATCGGACCACGTCGTAAGCGCGCTTCCGCTCGTCGTGCTGCTGGCGCACCCGCCGCTGCCGCTCGGCACCGGCTCCTGATAGGTCACCGTGTCGGTCGCACCGGTGATCGAGTTTTTGACCTGCTCGGTCACGGTCTGGCCAGCTGCGACCGCCCCGCTCGTCGGCGCCCCGGATTCGCTTGACTGACAGCCGGTGAGCGCGCCGCCGAAGTTGTACGAGAACGCCCGCGCGCTCGAGTTCAGCCCGGGCGAGAAATTCGCCGTGCCCTGTAGCTGGCAACCGCCAGCTGATTGAGCCAACGCTGCGGGGGCGAGGACGAACAGCGGCAACGCCATGCAAACCAGAGAACCCAACATCAACTTGCGCAAAATTCCTCCCAGATCGGATGACTTCGATTCGCGCTCAGCAGGCCGGCCCTCTTGCGGCTCCTGTACCATGCGATTAGCCTCACAGACGCATGCACCTGGAGGTGCAAGCGTCGCGACCTCATCACGCTCATTCGCTCCGCGGCGCCCTATACCCCGGATGGCGTCTCGCAAACGCGACCCGTCCGAGAGGTTCCTTGCGGATTCGCTCGGGCCCACCGAATCCCGGGCCGATCCCCCGAACAGGGGATGGCTGCAGGATCGCCGGTGCCATAAGGTTCTCGCGCCTAAGGTTGCCGGAATGATGTTGCACGCTCAACCAACACCACGGGATTCCAACAGCCTGCATCGCGAGGGGTTCTGGTCGATTTTCGAGCAGTCGCGTATCCCGATGGCGCTCGTCGACCGCAACCGCCTCTACGTCAGCGTCAACGACGCCGTGATCGAGCTCTACCAATACCCGCGCGGCGAGGTTGTCGGACAGCGTGCTGGACGCACCGCGGTCGAGGAGGAGCCCGCGACGGCGGACGCGCGGTGGGAGCAGCTCGTGCGCAGCGACGAGTTATACGGCGAGGGCGTCATCACGCACGCCAACGGCAAGCACATGGAGGTCAGCTACGCGGCCCACGCCACGACGGTGGGAGACCGCTGGCTGGCCTTGATCGTGACGCTCTCCGCCCGCTTCAGGCCTGACGGGCCGGAGCTGTTGGGACCAGCTGAGGTCAGTCCGATCAACGACAAGCAATCGAAGCTCACGAATCGCGAGCGCGAGGTCGTGCGGCTGGTGGCGCTCGGGTCGAGCACGCGCAGGATCGCCGCCGATCTTGGCCTGTCCTTTGAGACGGTGCGCACCCATGTCCGCAACGCGATGGCGAAGACCGGTGCTCACACACGCGCGCATCTGGTCGCGGTGGTGCTCGCCGACGGGCTGATCGAGCGCTAGCCACCTCCGGCAAGCGCATCACCCGTACCGTAGGAGCTATCGAGCAACGCTCGCCCGGCAGCCGACAGCTGGCGCCGCCGAACGTTTGTGCGGGATAGCACACGCGGCTCAGGTAGTTCCAGCGTCAATTATGTGTGGCGGCCCAGAGTTCGGGTAAGGGCCAACGAACCCAAGCTTGGCGGGAGGCGGGTACGTTCCAAAAAGCTAGGAGAGGGAGAGACCTTCAATGGCAAGAATCATCGTGACGACCGAGCAGAGCGAGCGGCCCGACACGGCCGTGCTGCTCGACGAGTGGATCTACCCCGAACATCTCTGCGACGACCACGCCGCTGCGCAGCTGATCGAGCGGATCGGCTGGGCGGTCAGCGACGCCTACGACGTCGAGCGCCGGCAGCACAACCGCGCGGCGAGCAACGTCGGGGCAGGCTCATAAAAGGCGGGGCCTGCGGTCACGCACAAGCGTTGTGTCGCGTCCTGGGCCATGCGCCCAGGGCGCGACGCGCCGTCCGATGACGCAACGCAGCTTCCGTCCCGTCCTCGCCCTCCCGGGCGGGATTGCGATTCACCCGCTTTTCTTCTTGCTCGCGCTCCTGGCGCTGATCTTGTTTTTCGCCGGTGGCCGTCGCGGCGCGTTGGGCTGAGGGACGCGCCTCTCTGGGCGTTCACACCTCGAGCGCGAACAACGGCCAGCGTCCGGGCACGCCTTTCAATTCGTGAAAGCCGCGGTCCTCGAAAGTGAAAGGGCCGCCCACGACGGTCCCGAACACAGTGCCCGAGACGAGTATCTCACCGGGTCCGGCCAGGCCGCTCACGCGCGAAGCGATGTGAACGGCCATGCCCCCGACGTCGTCGCCGATGAGCTCGCACTCGCCAGTGTGGATCCCGATGCGGACATGAACACCCAGGTCTCGCGCGGCGCGGGTGATAGCACGTGCGCAGCGCAGAGCGCGTGAGGGGGGGCCGTCGAACGTCGCAAGGAAGCCGTCACCCACCGTCTTCACCTCACGCCCGTCGAAGCGGGCCAGCTCCTCTCGTACGTCCCGGTCGTGCTGAGCGAGCAAATCTCGCCATCGGGTGTCGCCGAGCTCGGCGGCACGCGCGGTAGCGTCGACGATGTCCGTGAACATCACCGTGCGCAACGCCCGAATCAGCTCGCCGCCGCTCCGCACGCCGGTGAGAAACTCCTGTATCTCTTCGATGATCGTTTCGCTGTCGCCGACGAACGGGAACGAGTCGAGCCCCTCGAGCTCGACGTAACGCGCGTCCGGGATGTGCTCGGCGAGGTAGCGCGAGTGACGCACATCCCAAACCAGCTCCCGAGGCCGGTGCATGATCAGCGTCGGAACCCGGATGCGCGGCAGCGCGTCCCGCACGTCGAGGTCCACCATCGCTCGCGAGATGATCCGTGCCTCGCCTGGGCTCGCAGCGAGGCGCTGCATGCGAGCGAACCATGCGACCAAGGCCGGGTCCTCGGCCATCGATGGTGCCCATGCCGACATCGCGATGCTGTTTGCCTCGCCCCAGGTCGCCACGTTGCGCTCGCTGAGCTCCTCGCGTTCCTCGCTTGTCATCGCCCAGTCGTAGTCCGGTGCCCATGAGGTGCGAGCCATCGACGCGTACATCACGAGGGCGCCGATTCGATCGGGGTGCTCGGCGGCGAGCTGCGCTCCGACGAGCCCGCCCACGGCGTACGTGAGCACCGCAGCCCGTTCGCTTCCGCAGGCGTCGAGAACGGCGATTGCGTCCTGTGTCTCCTGCTCGACGCTGTACTCAACGAGGACGCGGTCGGACAGGCCGGTCCCGCGGCTGTCAAACAGGATCAGACGCCCGAAGTCGGCGAGGCGCTCAAGGAAACGGCGGTTCGCCGGCGCCTCCCACAGCTGCTCGATCTGAGTGATCCAGCCCGTGAGGAAGAGCAGGTCGAGTCCACCATCCCCTACGACCTGATACGCGATGCTCGCCTCGCCGCTGCGCGCGTATCGTGTGACGGGAGCCATCAGAGCGATTCCAGCAGCGAGCGGAACGACGCTGCCGGATGTACTGAGGCGCCTGCGGCGTGAACGCGATCGGCGAGCCAGCGATCGGACGTGACGACCCTCACCGCGCCAGGCTCGCCGTCGGCCTTGAGTCGGCGAATGATCTCATCGTCGGCCGAGTCGGGGCGGGGACGCGGAGCGTGCGCGACCTCGATCACGCTGGAGCGGATCGGCGGCGAGGGAGGCTGCTCGAATACCACGGTCACGTCCTCCCCTTGGGCGGCGGCCCAATTCTCGAGCAGGTAGACGAGTCGGACCATCGCACCGCGCCGGTCCCTCCACCACGCGTCCGGTCGGGTGCCGATCACGTTCATACCGTCAATGAGCCATCGCACCGAAAGCACTCCTAGGTCTTAGCGAACAACTCGGGCCAGGCACAGGCGGGCGAGGTCGCGTGAGCGCCCCGATTCTGCTGGAGTTGCCTGCAGCATGCGGCTAGAGGGCATCCAGACCGGTGACATCGTTGAGGTCGACCACAAGGGGCGGCGCTTCCATGCCGTCGTCACTGGCTCGGCTCCCGGTGGTCTGGCGCTCCAGCCGACCGATCGGCGTGTCAACCACTACACGTGCCGTAGCCGCGAAGTGGTGGGTCATTGGGCCAAGCGCGGCCGGCCGCGCGAAACCGGCGAGCCGCTGCGGCCGTCGCCGCGTCAGCTGGAGATCGATCTCTCACCGCCGGCGTGACGCACCGCCGTCGCCGGTCGTCCCCGCTTACGTTCGGTGAGCTCCCCAAGCGCATCGACGGCATCCGCAAGGCGATCATCGCCCCAGAACAGCTCGTTGCCCACGACGAGCGTTGGTATGCCGAAGACGCCAAACGTGAGTGCCTCGTCAGTCGTCCTGCGCAGGGCGTCCTTGGTCGCCTGCTCGCGCAGCGCCCGCTGCATCTCCTCCTCGCCGATAGCCGTCCTGCGTGCGGCCTCGAGCACCGCGGGGAGCTCTCCCAGATCGGCTCCGTCGAGAAACGACAGTCGCATGGCCGCCAGGGCGAACGCCTTCAGCTTGCCGCGTGTCTCCCCGTAGGCCATCGCTCGCGCCACCAGAAGATCGCTCGTAGGCCATTGCTTCGGCCAGCGGATCTCTCCAAGCCCGTAGGCGGCCGCCCGCACCTCGCAGTCGGCCATGCCCGCGGCGCGCCGGTCGGTCATGCCCCAAGAGACGCGGCCGTGCGCCTTGAAGATCGCGCCCGCGAGGACGCCGCGCCAACGCGCGTCCGCCATCAGCTTGTCGATCCGCTCGGCGGCGAACCACGAGTACGGCGACATGGCGCCGAAGAAGAACTGAGGCGGCGGCATCGAGACGCGATTATCCCCGATCACCCGCTGATCTCGAGCATGCAGCTCCAGCACGACCGGTTTTGACGCGCCGTGGTGAGCCGTTCCAAGCCCTGTGTACCCTCGCATCGATCGCCAAGCGGGCGGTGGCCGCGACGCCGGCCGGCCGCCCTGCACAAGGAGGGAGGGGCTCCATGAACACGAAATCGAGGGAGCCGCGGGCCGGAGGCCGTTCGCGGCTCGAACGGGCGATCATCCTGCAACTGCTTCGCGACGACCGCGACGCGAAGCGATCGCGCGGGGAGCTGCTGATCGAGCTCGGCGGCGAGATGCCGCCTCTGGAAGAGGCGCTGGGGCGCCTCCAGGACGACGGTGTCGTCTTGGTTTCAGATGAACGGGTGTCGGCGTCCACCGCGGCCCGCCGGCTCGACGAGCTTGGGCTGATCGGCGTCTAGCATCGCGCGCTCGCGCGCCTGGCCGCTGGCCGCGCCCTAACGGGGAGCGTCGAGCCTGTGACTCGCGAGATATAGGGTCCCGGTGATGAGCGATCGCGTCCTGATCCTCTCGTGGGAGTACCCGCCGGTGATCGAGGGGGGGCTCGCGCGGCATGTGCGCAAGCTTGCCGAGGCGCTCGTCCGCCAGGGCACGGCCGTCGACGTGCTCACTCGGGCGGTTGGCGGCGTCTCCAAGGGCGAGGAGGCCGGCGGCAGTGACGCGGGTGGCGTGAACGTCCATCGCGTGCGCGAGCCAGGCTGGCCGCGAGATCTCGACCGCTTCGTGGCATGGGTGGAGCAGATGAACGACGACATGCTCACGGCAGGCGAGGCGCTGGCCCAAGAGAACGGTTATGCGCTGATCCATGGCCATGACTGGCTCGTCGCGCCTGCCTCACTCGCGCTCGCCGAGCGCCTCGCGCTGCCCTATGTCACGACCGTGCACGCGACGGAGCACGGCAGGCATCAGGGCTGGGTCCAGGACCAGCCGCAGTCCCACATCCACTCGGTGGAGAGATCGATGGCCCGCAGCGCCGACGCTGTGATCGTCTGCTCGTACTACATGCGCGGGCACGTGGCCGACATATTCGACATCGACGAGGGCCGGATCGCGGTGATCCCCAACGGCGTCGATCCCAGCGACCTGCGCCCGCGCGGAGACCTCGAGGCGCTGCGGCGCGAGTTCGCAGCGCCGCACGAGAAGCTCGTTCTACTCGTCGGCCGGCTCGTGTACGAGAAGGGCTTCCAGCTGGCGCTCGACGCGCTTCCGGGCGTGATCGAGCAGGTTGGGAACGTCCGCTTCCTGGTGGCGGGCAGCGGAACGCACGAGGGGGAACTGAAAGCGCAGGCCAAGCGGTTGGAGCTCTCGCAGCACGGCATGTTCCTCGGCTGGATCGGCGACGACGTGCTGCACTCGCTCTACCGGATCGCGGACCTGTGTGTCGTCCCCTCGATATACGAGCCCTTCGGGCTGGTGGCGCTGGAGGCGATGGCGTCGGGTTGTCCCTGCATCGTCGCCGACACCGGTGGGCTGCGCGAGGTGGTTCCGTCCGGCGAAAGGGTGGGCCTGCGATTCAACGGCGGCGACGCCGAGCACCTGGGGGTGATGATCGAACGCCTGCTGATCGACGTCGAGCTGCGGGACCGGCTGGTGATGGAGGCCTCCGAGCACGTGCTGCGCTTCGACTGGGATGACATCGCCCAGCGAACCCGCGGCATCTACCGTCAGCTGGGTAAGCTGGCGCCCAGAGAGGAAGGAGCGAGGAGAGGATGACGAACGTGTTGCAAGGCCTTATGCAGGACGACTTTCCGCTGACCCTGCATCACATCCGTCGCCGGATGCGCGCCTGCAGCCCGGGCGCGCAGGTCGTGACACTGACGCCCACGGGCGAGGTGCAACGCGCGAGCTTCGAGGAGGTCTCCCAGCGCATCGACCGGCTCGCTCGCGCGCTCGCCCGGCTCGGCGTCGAGCAGGGCGACTGCGTGGGAACGTTCGCGTGGAACAACCAACGTCATTTCGAGCTCTATTTCGCGATCCCCTGTGTCGGGGCGGTGCTGCATACGCTCAACATTCGCCTGTTCGCGGAGCAGCTGACGTACATCGCCAACCACGCCGAGGACAAGGTGATCTTCGTCGACGACTCGCTCGTGCCCGTGCTCGAGAAGCTCGCGCCGAGCTTCAACACGGTAAGCCGCTACGTCGTGATGGGCGACGGCGACATGGGGACGCTGCCGAACGCCGTCCGCTATGAGGACCTGCTGGACGACGCCGGCGCGGGCGTCTTCGACTATCCGGAGCTGAACGAGCGTCAGGCGGCTGCGCTCTGTTACACGAGCGGCACGACCGGCAATCCCAAGGGGGTGCTCTACTCGCACCGCTCCATCAGCCTGCATTCCACCGGCACGCTGATGAAGGACTCGACGGGTCTCTCCGCCAGCGACCGCGTGCTTGCGGTCGTGCCGATGTTCCACGCGAACGCGTGGGGCCTGCCCCACGGCGCCGCGCTCGCGGGGGCCGACCTGATCCTGCCGGACCGCTTCCTCGGAGCCGAGCCGCTGGCGAAGCTGATCGCCGCCGAGCGCCCGACGTTGATGGGCTGCGTGCCGACGATCTTCCTCGACCTGCTGCGGTACGCCGACGCGCACTCTGAGGTGGATCTCTCGTCGCTGACCAACGCCGCCTGCGGCGGCTCGGCAGTGCCGAGGCAGCTGATGAAGGACTTCGAAGAGCGTCACGGGGTTCGCATCTTCCAGGCCTGGGGCATGACCGAGACGAGCCCGGTGGCGACATACTCGCGTCCGCTCGAGCGCGATCACGACGACGCCTACTGGGACGAACGCGCCAAGCAGGGCCGCCCGCTGCCCTGGGTGGAGCTGCGCCTCGTCGACGGCGACGGCGGCGAGGTCGCGTGGGACGGCGAGTCGACCGGCGAGATCGAGGTTAGGGGACCGTGGATCGCCTCGAGTTACTTCCGCGACGATTCGGGCGAGGAGAAGTTCGACTCGGGCTGGCTGCGCACCGGCGACATCGCTGCCGTCGACGCGAAAGGCTTCGTGCAGATCACCGACCGCGCCAAGGACGTGATCAAGTCCGGTGGGGAGTGGATCTCCTCGGTTGAGCTCGAGAACGAGGTGATGTCGCACCCCGACGTGATCGAGGCAGCCGTGATCGCCAAGCCCGATGAGCGCTGGGCCGAGCGCCCGCTGTGCTGCGTGGTGCTGCGCGAGGGCGCGAACACCACAGGCGAGGATCTGCTCGAGCATTTGCGGGGGCGTGTAGCGAAGTGGTGGCTGCCCGACGAGTTCGCGTTCGTGGACGAAGTGCCGAAGACGAGCGTCGGGAAGTTCGACAAGAAGCTCCTGCGCAGCAGGCTCATGGAGGGCACTCTCGAGCGCCGCGTACCGGTGCCTTGAGGGTTTGCGGGCGCCCCGTACCGGGGTAGAGGCGGCCGTGCAGAGCCATACCGACCGCCTTTGGTGATACATATTGCGGTGGAGATGCAGGCAACTGCGTCTTAATGGCGAACCAAAACCGATGCGCTCGCAAGCGAGACCCATAAAACCGGCCCCGGCGCGGGGTCAAACCGTTCATCACACCATCCACGGGAGGTTGGCATGACTCGGACCGACGTGATGGCCTCGAGTAGGCCACAAACGGAAGGCGCAGCGAAAGTGGGGCAAGGGAGCACCAGGCGCCGCATGACCGTCCTGCCCGTCGTGTTGTTGCTGCTGGCGGTTGCGGCCATCGCGCCCATGAGCGCCGTTGCGGCGTCTACGACCACGAACAAAGAAGGCCTGTCCGGCTACGAAAAAAAAGCTGAAGAAAAAAAAGGCGGGACGGCGCCTACGACTGAAACGAAAACGCCAAGTACGGAAACCACGCCGACCACCACCAGCTCCTCGAGCACCTCTCCGTCGAGCGAAACGGCCAAAGCCACCACACTGCCGTTCACGGGCATGGATCTGCGCTGGATGATCGGCCTGGGCCTGCTTCTCGCGGGAGCCGGTGTTTCGATCGTGACCGTGCAGCGCCGCCACCGCCACGACGGCCGCTGAGACACGGGCAGGCCAGGTTCGCCGTATAAGACGACCGCCGGAGGACCGGCGGTCGTCGCTTCAGCGCCGCGGACGGCCTAGGGGTGGCCGTCCGCTCATGGACCTGCGTCGGCAAGCGCGAGCGCCGCGGCCGCATACAAGACTGCCTGCACGCGGGCGACGGCTGCGATGGCGCCGTCGGGCGGCAGCAGCTCGGGGTGGTGCAGCGGCCTCGCCTTGAATCCCGCAGCGCCATCGAGGCCGACGAAGCCCATCGCAAGCGGCGCCTGCTGGCCGAAGAAGGCGAAATCATCCGAGCCGCAGGAGCGCCATTCGGGAGCCACCGCCAGATCTGCGCAGGAGAGCAGCTCGCGCGCGAAAGACGCGATCGCAGGGTCGTTGCGCAGAGCCGGCTCGCCGGCGACGATCTTGACGGCGCCGCGACAGCCGTATGCGGCCGCGACCCCACGGACCACCTCCTCGACCATCTGGCGCAGCGCGATGCGGTCCTCGGGCCGGTGGGCGCGCAGCGAGCCTCGCGCGCGGGCCCGCGCCGGGATCACGTTCTCGGCGTCACCTCCCTCGAGCACGCCGACTGTGAGCAGGGCGGGACCCTGCGGGTCAGTGCGGCGCGCGACCTGCGAGTGGAGGGCGACGACGACATGCGCGATCGCGAGGATGGGATCGCGCCCCTGGTGAGGGTAGGCGCCGTGCGACGGCTCACCCTCGACCGTGATCTCGATGTTGTCGCTCGAGGCGTTGACCGTCCCCGCGTCGATCGCGACCGTGCCCCAGGCCAGCTCGGGGTGCACATGCGCGGCAACGACGGCAGCCGGGGCAAGCTCCGTCAACTCGCCGCGGGCGAGTTGCTCGGCGCCGGAGGGATAGGCCTCCTCGCTTGGCTGGAAGACCGCGAGCAGCGGGGCCGGCAACGCATCGCCGAGGGCGTGCGCCGCGCGCGCGAGTGCCACGAGTGAGGCCATGTGGACGTCATGTCCGCATGCGTGCATGGCGCCACCGACGGCGCGCCAGGGAGCGTCCGTGCACTCCGCGATAGGCAGCGCGTCGAGCTCGGCGCGCACAGCGATTGGCCGGCCAGCCTCGGCACCGATGCGGGCGAGTCGACCCGTGCCCGCAGCTGCCACGCTCTCGACGGGCAGCGCCTCGGCGATCGTCGCCGCGGTCCACTCCTCGGCGTGTGACAGCTCGGGATGGCCATGGAGGCGGTGGCGCAGCTCGACGGCGTGCGGAAGCTCCTGCTCGATTGCCGAGAGCAGCCGGTACAGCGTCGCGTCAATAGATCGCTGCATACCGCCTGCACAGCTCATTGACGTCGAGGTCTTCGGTCGCCCGCAGCTCGCTGCGCTTGACGCCCACGAAGGCGTCGTAGAGCAGCGGTTTCAGCCAGTCGCGGACGGTGTCGTCGCGTGCGAGCGCCTGCAACGCGTCCTCGAGCGATCGCGGCGTCGCGCCGACCCGGAACCGGGCGGCATCTGCCTCGTCGAGGACACTCGGGTCCCGGTCCAGGATCGGCGGCGCTGGCAGTTGGGCGCGCAGGCCGTCAAGTCCGGCCCGCACGAGCGCACCGAGCGCGAGATACGGATTGGCCGTAGCGTCGGCGCCGCGGTACTCCAAGCGCAGCTGACGGGCCGGTTCAGCCGTGGCCAGAGGCACGATCGAGGGGATGCGCAGCAGCGCCTCGCGGTTGGCCTGCGCCAGGCAGACCGCGCCCACGCTCCACCGATGGGGCGTGAGCCGTAGCGCCGACGGCGGGCTGGGCGCGGTGAGGGCGCTTAGAGCGTCGGCGTGCAGCAGGATGCCCGCTGCGAAGCGCTCTCCCCACTCGCTCAGGTATCCAGGGCGCGAGGCGTCGAACAGAAGCGGTCGCCCGGCGGCATCGGTGAGGCTGACGTGGATGTGCACACCGTTGCCGGCACCCGCCGGGTCGAGCAGCGGCGCAAAGCTCGCACGAGAAGCGTGACGGCGGGCGATGTCCCGTACGACCTCCTTGAGAACCACGCTGCGGTCCGCGGCGGCGAGGCCTTCGGCCGGCGCAACGGGAATCTCGAACTGGTGGGCTGCGTACTCGGAAAAGAACAGTTCGGGCTCTGCGCCAGCCTGCATCAGGCCTCTCATGAGTTCCGGTCCGAGCGGATCGACCTCGCGCTGTGCCTGCAGAGAGAACGGGGCCGCGGGCGGCACGTCGCTGACGAGCTGGAACTCGTGCTCAAAGCTCGCCATCACGCGGATGCCGAACTCGCCCTCGAGTTCGTCGAGCGCCTCGCGCAGGAAGCGGCGTGGACAGGCCTCCCACGGTTTGCCGTCCGTCTCGACGATGTCGCAGAGCACGAGCTCGAGCGCGCTCTCGCCGGACTGCGCCTCCACGCGCATTTGCGTCTCGGCGTCCGGTAGCAGTCGCAGGTCGCCGACCGAGCCGAACGGCGTCTGCTCGGCGACGTCGCCGAATGGCGTGATCGACATGTTGGCCGGGACCCAGCCGACGCCCGCCCGCAGCCGCGCGCCCAGCTGCGCTGTGGGCAGGGAGCGTCCTCGCACGATGGAGCCGAGGTCGCAGCAGACCAGCACGACCAGCTCGGTCGTGCTCAACTCAACATCTCCGCCGCCGGCGTCCCGTTGTCCCAGAGGCTTTCGAGCAGTCCGGCCGCGGCGGCACCCGACCGCACAGCCGCCGCGTCCTCGTCGGCGACGACGACGATCATGCCGCCGGCAGGAAGGTCGCGGCGCTCGATTGCGCGCGCCAGGTGCTCTCCGGGCTGCAGATGGACGCCTCCGCTGCCGAGCGACGGATACGTGTCGGCGACGCAGTAGAGGCTGCCGCCCGGACCGCGTACGCGGCCGACCACGCATGCGAAGTGACCGACATCCCAGTCTGGCGCTGGGCCGCGCTCGACGCCGTAGAGAAGGTAGTCGAGCAGCTGGTCGACCCGCGGCCGGGCGCCCCACAGATGGCGGGTCGCGAAGTTCGCGAGCAGCGTGACCGGGCGCGTGAGCGCGGCGCCCACGTCGAAGATGCCGGCGAGCGTCGCGGCCGTCCATGGACCGCCGTAGGGAACCGCCACGAGCTGCCCGTCAGAGAGCTGCTCGATCGCATGGACGAGGCCCGCGGGTGTCGTGCCCGAGACTGCGGAGTCCTCGACGGTCGGCAATGAGACGCGATAGTCGCGTCGACCCTGCTCGCCGAAGGGAAGGATCTCCGCATTGCTCAGTGCTGAGACGATCGTCCCCGCGGCCAGCGCCACGGCGTCCTGATCCAGGGGCTGGCCCGCACGCTCCTCTATGCCGGCGGCGCGGAGCGCAAGGGCGGCGCAGAAAGCGCCGCACAGATCATCCCGCTGCGGCAGGTCGCGGGCGTGCGAGCGCAGCAGCCGGTCGGCTCCCGGCAACAATGTCATCTCAAGTTGGCCTGCGCTCTGCATATGCCCAATATACGGGCGCCGTGCGCCCTCTCCTGGGGCTCCGCACGCGGGCGCGGCGCAGGGCCGTTTGGGGGCGCGTAGCGTGCTTGCCCGCCTCGCCGGCGAGCGCTACAGTCGCCTGCACGGGACAGATGAACGCGCATGTGCTCGGCGGTCGGCAGGCCGAAGTGAGGCCGGGTCCTCGCGTTGCATCTCAGGAACACCTCAAAAGGGGAGAACAATGGGCCGCAAATACATCGACTGCAGAGAGATGCCGAGTGAGAGCAACTGCGACCTGACGATGGCCGGCAGCGAGGAGCACCTGCTCAACGCTGCTGCGATCCACGCGGTCACGGCACACCAGCACGAGGACACCCCAGAGCTGCGCCAGGAGATCCGCCAGGCGCTCAAAGACGAGGTGCCCGCCTCACTCGCGTAGGCGGAGCGTTTGACGTGGCTTTGCCCACAGAGAGCGCGGCGAGCAGCGAGAGCCCGAACGCCGAGGCGATCCAGGCCTGGGATGGGCCGCTGTACGACCGCTTCGACCGATTTCGCCCGCTCGTCACGGAGAGCCTCGGTGCGCACGGCGACGCTGCGCTCGAGCTCTTCCCGCCCGCCGCCGGCCAGCGCGTGCTGGACATTGGGTGCGGCTTCGGGGACACGACGTTGCGCATCGCGACCATGGTCGGCCCCAAGGGAGAGGTAACCGGGGTCGATGTCGCGCCGCGCTTCATCGAGACGGCACGCCGCGAGGCAGTCGACGCGGCAGCCGCGAACATACGTTTCTCGGTCGCCGACGTTCAGACCGACGCGCTCGGGGGACCGTACGACCTCGCGTTCTCGCGCTTCGGAACGATGTTCTTCGCGAATCCGGTGGCCGCGCTGCGAAACGTTCGCCGCGCGCTCGCGCCGGACGGTACGCTCGTGATGGTCGTCTGGCGCCGCCGTTTCGACAACGACTGGCTCTACCGTGCGCAGACGATCGTCGAGCGGATCGTGAGTCGCCCGGAGGAGTACGAGGAGCCTACGTGTGGCCCCGGACCGTTCTCGATGGCGGATGCCGATACGACCACCGAGGTCCTCGAGCAGGCCGGCTTTACCGACATCTGCCTGCGGCGTTGCGACATTCCGATCCTGATCGGGCGCGACATCGACGAGGCGATCGAGCTGGTCACTGCGCTGGGCCCGGCGGGCGAGACCCTGCGGCTTGCCGGCGACCGTGCCGCTCACCTACACGAGCAGGTCCGAGCTGCGCTGCGCGCGGGCATGGCGGACTTCGAAGGCGGCGAAGGCGTTCGCGCTCCCTCCTCGACCTGGATCGTCTCGGCCGCGGTGCCTTAACCCCGCCGCACAAAACCCCCTTTACGCAACAGCCTCACGCGATAGCGGTAGCGCTCCCGCAGGTTAGAGCCGGCCGGGAAGTCCGGACGTGCGCCGGCTCGTGAGTGCTACGTTTTTAGCCCGTTTGGCCTAGGTGCTCGGGGGTTTGATGGTGGCGGAGTCGGTTGAGCTTGCGACGATCCTGCTGACTGATTTGGTCGGCTCGACTCGTCTTGCGACCTCGGTGGGTCCCGTGCGCGCCGATGAGCTGCGCGAGGAGCACTTCGAGCTGTTGCGCGATGCGATTGCATCCTCGGGCGGTCGGGAGGTGAAGAACACCGGGGATGGGTTGATGGTGGCGCTCGCCTCCGCTTCCGCTGCGGTGGAGTGTGCGGTGGCGGTGCAGCAGCTGTTTGAGCGCCGCTACCGCGACGCAGAGCAGGCGCTGCACGTACGCATCGGCGTTGCGGCTGGGGAGTCGACCGTCAAGGACGGCGACTACTTCGGGATGCCTTCGATCGAGGCGGCGCGCCTCTGCGCCCAGGCGGCCTCGGATGGGATCTTGATCTCGGGTATGGCGAAGGCGCTCGCTGGGCGCTGTGAGGGCGTGAAGTTCGAGCCCGCCGGTGAGCTGGAGCTGAAGGGCTTCCCGGATCCTGTGGAGGCGTTCTCGGTGTCGTGGGTGCCGCTTCGCGAGGAAGCGGGCGAGCCTTCGGGTCGTTGGCCGCTGCCGGCGCTGCTGCGGTCGGTTCCGCCGGTGAAGTACGTGGGGCGGGTCGAGGAGCGGGCGGCACTTGAGGAAGCGATGAAGCTGGCGCGCTCGGGGCAGCGTCAGGTCGTGCTGTTGAGTGGAGAGCCGGGGATCGGCAAGACGCGCCTTGCCAGCTACGCCGCGCATGACGCTCACGCCGAGGGTTTCGCCGTTGTGTGGGGCGCGTGCACGGAGGAGCTCGCGGTGCCGTACGAGCCGTGGATCGGGGTCTGCTCGCAGCTTGTCGAGAGCGCACCGGTCGAGTTGCTTCAGCGGCATGTCGAGCGGCACAAGGGCGAGCTTGCCCGTCTGGCCCGGAACCTCGAGGGTCGGGTGTCGGAGTTGCCTGAGCCGCAGTCTTCTGACCCGGAGACCGAGCGCTACCTGCTGTTCAATGCGGTCGCTGGACTGTTGGGGGAGGTCGCGGAGACAGTGCCGCTGTGTGTGGTGTTGGATGACCTGCACTGGGCCGATGCGCAGTCGCTTGGGCTGCTGAAGCACCTGTTGCGTTCCAGTGAGCAGGGTGCGTTGCAGGTGATCGTCACGTATCGCGACTCGGACCTGGGCAAGGATCATCCGCTGACCGCGGTGCTCGCCGACCTGCGCTCGCTGCAGGGAGTGCAGCGCGTCGCGCTGCACGGCCTCGGTGCAGACGAGGTGGCGGAGATCATGACTGCCGTCGCGGGCCACGAGCTCGAAGCGGACGGGATCGAGCTCGCCGCACAGATCGCGGCCGAGACTGACGGCAACCCGTTTTTTGTGGGGGAGATTCTCCTGGGCCTGTCTGAGTCCGGTGCGCTTCTGTTCGATGAGGCCAGTGCTCGCTGGAGCATCGATACCTCGGCCGGGATCGCGCTGCCCGAGAGCGTGCGCGAGGTGATCGAGCGCCGCGTGGAGCGCCTCGGCGAGGAGTCACTGGAGGCTCTGCGGCTCGCGGCGGTGGTCGGCCGTGAGTTCGACCTCGAGCTGCTCTCGGCCGTCGTCGAGACGGACGAGACCCATCTCTTGGACCAGCTCGAGACCGCGATGGCCGCTTCGGTCCTGTCCGAGTCATCTGATCAGGTCGGGCGCTTCCGCTTCGTCCACGCGCTTATCAACCAGACGCTGTATGAGGGCCTCAGTGCCACGCGCCGGGCACGCATGCACCAGCGGGTGGCGGAGGCGCTCGAGGAGCTCTACGGCGCCCGCCCGGCGGAGCACTTCGGGGAGCTCGCGCTGCACTGGCGGCTCGCCGCCGTCTCGGTCGAGAGGGCCAAGGCTGCCGACTATGCGCTCAAAGCCGGCCAGCAAGCGCTCGAGAACCTCGCTCCGGCCGAGGCGGTGAAGTACTTCGCAGACGCGGTCGAGCAGACCGCCGGCGCGGACAGGCCGGAGCACTGCGAGGCGCTGATCGGGCTCGGCGAAGCGCAGCGCCAGACCGGCGAGGCGGCTTACCGCGACTCGCTGCTCGAGGCCTCGCGCATCGCCTCGGAGCTGGGCGACGCGGAGCTCGCGGCTCGGGCCGCGCTGGCAAACAGCCGGGGTTACACGAGCATGATCGGAGAGCGCGACGAGCAGCGGCTTGCGGCAATCACTCGCGCGATCGAGCTCGACGAGCCCACAAACCCCACGCGCCGGGCCCAGCTACTCGCGCTCGAGGCGATGGAGCTGAGCTGGGACCCGGACCTTGCGCGACGCAAGGCGCTCGCTGAGGAGGCCCTCGCGCTCGCACGCAGCGCCGCAGATATCGGCGCCTTGGCGGCAGTGCTCGTGGGGGCCTCCACCGGGATCCGGTCCCCCGAGACGCTTGAGCTGCGCCGCAGCATCGCCGCGGAGCTCGTTGACTGCGCAGCGACACTGGGAGACCCCGCGCTCGCATTCTGGGCGCAGCGGGAGTCAGTTAATTCCTTCGCCGAACATGGCGACTTGAACCAGGCCCGCGACGCCGCCGAGCACGCTCACGCACTCGCCGATCAGCTCGGCCAACCCACGCTCCTGTGGTTCGACTGTTTCACCCGCGCCGGGCTGAAGCTTCTGCACGGCGACCTCGCGGCCGGGGAGCGGCTCGCCGAGCGAGCATCCCAGCTTGGCCAGGAGGCCGGGCAGCCCGACGCGGTCCTGATCTACGGCGCCCAGATCTCTTTCATCCGGGCCTTCCAAGGCCGCGGGGACGAGATCATCGAGATACTCAGACGTAGCGCCGGTGCGTTCCCCGGCGTACTGGGGTTCCGCGCAGGACTTGCCTCGGCTCTGTGTTGGCTCGACCTCCGCGATGAGGCACGCGCGATCCTCGAGCAGGCGGCGAGCGACCGCTTCGAGCACGTTGGAGCGACGACAGCGACGCTCACGGCGCTGACTCTGTACGCCGACGCCGCGTTCCAAGCATCCGACCCGCGAGCAGCCGCGATGCTGTATGAGCGCCTCGACCCGTTCGCCGAACAGGTCGTTTGGACCAGTTCCCTTGGCTACGGACACGTGCGCATGTACCTCGGCCTACTCGCGGCCGCCCTCTCACAGCATCAGCGGGCTGATGAGCACCTGCGGCTCGCGTGCGAGTTTCACGAGGCCAACGACATGCCGTTGTGGACAGCCCGCGGACAGCTCGGCTGGGCAGAAGCGCTCGCCGCGCGAGGTGACCCAGCCGCGGCGCGCGACCACGCCGCCAGAGCACTCGAGCTCTCGCGCGAGCACGGCTACAGTGCCTTCGAGCCCCGCGCGGCCGCCCTGGTCGAGACCGAGTCAGCCGCCGGGGCCTGACACATCCCATCCGTATCGACAGGTCGGTTGTCGCTTCGCGCGAGAAGCAGGCGTCCCCGTCAGACGCGGCTCGCCGCCGCTGCGGACGGCCAGCCCCAAGCGCCGGGCCGTCGCCGGTGGCCCCTGCTTATCTGCGATTGCGAGCGCGTGCCGCTCACCGCGGGTGGCGCTGCCATCGAAGCAGAGCGACGGAGGCGCTGGCATCGAAGCAGAGCGACGGATGAGTTAGGAAGGCTCGAAAGCCCCAGTTACGCAGGCTTTTTGCTCGATGCGGATGAGAGTGTGTGGTGCCACGACATAGTGGACAGGTGTGTCAGGACATACCGGACACCGAGGAAAGGCGGGTTCAGGTATGGGGATGGGGCGCTACGTGGTCGACGCCGTGCTGTTGGAGGGGAGAAGCGCCCGTGAGGTGGCGCAG
>DASZFA010000064.1:0-5015 GCA_035940255.1 Solirubrobacteraceae bacterium | reverse complement strand
CCTCCGCGGAGCAGCACGCACAAACCGTGGAGGAAACACCACATGCCAACTGGCACAGTCAAGTGGTTCAGCGACGACAAGGGGTTCGGCTTCATCACTCCGGATGACGGCGAAAAGGACCTGTTTGTCCACCACACCGGTATCAACGGTGAGGGCTACCGGTCGTTGCAGGAGGGTGCGAAGGTGTCCTATGACCCCGAGCAGGGCGACAAGGGCCCCAAGGCCGTAAACGTTCAGACGATCTGATCGCCCGAACACAGGCTGACTTTCGAGGGCTCGCTTCGGCGGGCCCTCTTTCGTTCCACGCAAGCTATCGTGGCGCCGGCTGACGGCATGTCGAGCGATGCTTCAACACTCCCTCTCCGGGACGGCCCGTTCGACGGTCGCGGTTGGCCGCGCGGGCGCGCCGGCGCCCTCGCCCGCTCGCACGCGGGAACGAGCGCGGGAGCTGCGGCGCTGCTGCTCGTCGTGGCAGGAAGCCTTTTGCTCGTGGTCGTCACGGCCAACCGGCCCAGCCTGCTCTCGCCAACCAGCCACGCGAACTTCTTCCCCCATTGGATGGCGGGGCCGCTGGGCGGGCTCCTGCCCGGGCTGACGGGCAACGGGACGGCCCTCAGGTACATATTCACCGGCGGGATCTTCGCCATGTACGGGGCGTATCTGGTGGCCCTGATGTATGCCCGCCGCCTGCCCGCCCGCTGGGTGATCGCGGCGATCCTGGCGGTACACGCGATCTTCCTGCTGGCTCCACCAATGGCGCTGACGGACGTCTTCAACTACATCAACTACGGGCGGATGGAGATCGTGCACCATCTCAACCCGTACACGACGATCCCGATCGCCGAGCCGCACAGCGATCCCAGCTTCGCCCTCAGCAATTGGCATCAGCTGCTGAGTCCATACGGTCCCCTCTTCACGCTGTTCACGTTCGCCGTCGTCCCGCTCGGCGTGGCCGGTTCCTTCTGGGCACTCAAGTGCGCGCTCGTCCTGGCGAGCCTCGCGACGATCTTTCTCGTGTGGCGGTGCGCGCGGCTGCTCGGTCGCGATCCCGTCGTCGCGATCGTGCTCGTGGGGCTCAACCCGATCGTGCTCGTGTGGGGGCTGGGAGGCGACCACAACGACTTCTTGACGGTCTTCCTGATCGTGCTCGGCTTCTACCTGCTCGTGCGTAGCCGGCCCGACGCCGCGCTGGGCGGAGCCGGGGCGCCCCGAGCGGGGGCCGAGCGTGGCTCGCTGGGACGCCGCGTGCGCACATGGCTGCTGCCGCTGTCGCCGGCGGAGGTCGGCGCGGGCGTCGCGTTCGTAACTGCCGCCGGGATCAAGGCCTCGGCCGGGATCCTGATCCCCGTGGTGCTAGCGGCACTGCTGCGGGCGCCCCGGCGGCTGACCCAGGTGGCGATCGGAATGGTCGCGGCCGGTGCGCTGATCAGCGTCGTCAGCCTGATCGCCTTCGGCCTTCACATCCCGGACCTCAACACGCAGAGCCGGCTCGTGACGAACGAGAGCGTGCCGAACCTGATTGGGCTTCTGATCGGCGTCGGCGGCGAGAATGAAACCATTCGGGTGGTGATGAGCGCCCTGCTCGGGGGCTCACTGTTGCTCTGCTGCGCGGTGGCCTGGCGTTCACGTGACGCGCTGGCGCCGGCCGGCTGGGCGAGCGTGGCGCTCCTGGTCACGCTGAGCTGGGTCCTGCCCTGGTACGTGCTGTGGGTGCTGCCGCTGGCGGCGCTCGCGGGCTCGCGCCGGCTGCGCAAAGTCACCCTGGTCCTCGGCGTCTACCTGATCATCGCGTGGGCCCCGGCGTCGACCCTGCTTTGGAACGCGATCGGTTTCCGGCCCGAATGGACGCCCCTCGGGAGGCTGCACCAGCGCTACGTCAAGGAGCTCTTGAACTAGCTCTCGTCCGCCGCGGAGGGACGCCGGCGCTCCGCCTTGCGGCGGGCCGCAAGACGCTTGGCTTCCAGGCGGCGGACGCGCGAGGCGGCCGTGGGCGCGGTCGCGCGGCGCCTGCGCGGGACCGCGAGAGCGTGCCGCAGGCGTTCGGCGAGCCGTCGCATGGCGAGCTCGCGGTTGCGCGCCTGCGAGCGTGCGTCCTGGGCAACCGCGACGACCCGCGGGCCCGCCCGCTCGAGGATGCGCGCGCGTTGCTCCTCGCTCAGCGAGCTCGAGGCGAGCACGTCGAAGACCGCTTCCACCCGAGAGGCAGTGACGTTGGCGTGCTGGCCGCCGGGACCGGAGGAGCGGCTCGTGCGCAGCGTGACCTCGGCGATCGGGATCGCCAGCTCGGCGTTGATGCGCAGCTGCCGCGTTGAGGGCTCAGGATCGGCCATGGGCGCCGGCGCTGCAGCCGCCGGCACGGCTCATTTCGGCGATTCTGCCGAGAGGTCATGCACCGCTTTGACGCGCTGCTCCTCCCCCTCCGGCACCTGGCCGTCGCGCCCGACGTAGCCATCCTTGCCGCCGACTATCACGTAGATGGCGTCTGCATCACCGCGGTTGCGGATCTTGCGCTCGGTCGAGGCGTCCACTCGCGCGCAGCCCCCCTCCTGCAGCCGCACGACCGATCCGTCGCCGAACTCGAGCTCGATCTCGCCGCGGTGGACGAAGTAGAGCTCCTCCTGCAGGTCGTGGTAGTGGCTGCCCGTCTCGAGGCCGGGCGGGAGCACGATCGCGTTCACTCCGAAGGCGGTCACGCCCAGTCCCTTTCGGATCTTGCGAAAGCCGGGACCGCCGCCGAGGTCGTCGAGATGGCCGACGGCGTACCCGTCGCCCGTCCTCACTTTCGGATACTCGCTCGAACTCTCCATATCCCTGTCTCCTCCCGTTCCTAGCAGCTCAGTGCTCGGCAACGTAGCCTTTCTCGGGCTCGAGCGCTCGCTGCTCCTGCACCCAGCGAACCAGCCCCCCCCGCATCGAGAACGCCTCGAAGCCAGCCGCCCGGAAGGCCTGCGCAGCCATCTCGGAGCGAGACCCGACGCGGCAGTAAAAGACGACCGGCCGCTCGCGCTCGAGCGTTGCCGCCTGCGACGTGAGCTTCATCAGCTCGATGTGGCGCGAGCCGGCGATGTGCCCGGCCTCGCGCTCGTAGGACTCGCGCACGTCCACGAGTTGCAGGTCAGGCTCCGCGGCAAGCCACCCGGCCACGCGCTCGGGGTCCACCTCGATTCCCGACGTCTGATCGGCCGCGCCCATATCGGCTATGAGGGTAGCGCCGGGTGGAAAGCGTTCCGTCGAGCCGCAACGCCGTCGCGCAAACCGCCAGCCCAACATCCGGCCACGTTCCTCGCGCTCCGATGGGCAACGGCGCGACGAGCACTCCTCATCACTAGGATCACGGCCATGGAGGCGGTCAGCGAGATCTACACGGTCCCGCAGGAGAATCTCGACTTCTGCGCGACGATCGCGCAGATCGCCCGCGAGAAGATCGCGCCGCGCTCGGCCGAGATCGACGAGCGTGCCGAATACCCGTGGGACGTGCGCCGCCTGCTGGCCGAGCAGGACATCCTCGGCCTGCCGTTCCCGACCGAGTACGGAGGGACTGGTACGGGGACCCTGATGCTGAACATGGCGGTCGAGGAGCTGGCCAAGGTCGACGCCTCTTGTGCGCTGATGCTGATGGTCCAGGAGCTCGGCACGCTGCCAATTCAGCTGTTCGGCTCCGATGAGCTGAAGGAGCGATTCCTGCCGAGGTGCGCGACCGGCGAGTGGTCACCCGCCTTCGCACTCTCCGAGCCCGAGGCCGGTTCCGACCCGGCTGGGATGAAGACCACCGCCGTCAAGGATGGCGAGGAATGGGTGATCAACGGCACCAAGAACTGGATCTCGAACCTCGGCATCGCAGACTTCTACATCTGCTTCGCCGTCAGCGACCGTGATAGCCGCCGCATGAGCGCCTTCGTGGTCGAGGCCGACCGTCCCGGCTTCAGCGTCGGCAAGCTCGAGCACAAGCTCGGGATTCGCGCCTCCCCCACCGGTCAGCCAATCTTCGAGGACGTGCGCGTGCCTGAGGAGAACGTCATCGGGGAGGTCGGCAAGGGCCTCTCGGTCGCGCTCGCAACCCTCGAGCGCACCCGGCTGGGAGCCGCTGCGCAGGCGGTTGGCATCGCGCAGGGCGCGACCGACTATGCCGTCGCCTACGCGCGCGAGCGCCGGCAATTCGGCAAGGCGATCAACGAGTTCCAGGGGATCCAGTTCAAGCTTGCCGACATGGAAACCAGCACGGCCGCCGCCCGCGAGCTCCTTTACAAGGCCTGCGCGATGGCCGACCAGCGCCATCCGGAGCGCGCGAAGTACTCCTCGATGGCGAAGGTCTTCTGCTCCGACACCGCGATGGCGGTGACGGTCGAGGCGGTTCAGGTGCTGGGCGGCTACGGTTATGTCAAGGAGTACCCGGTCGAGCGCATGATGCGAGACGCCAAGATCACACAGATCTACGAGGGCACGAACGAGATCCAGCGTCTCGTGATCGCCCGCACGCTCAAGTAGGGCTGAGCTGTGCGTGGGTCGTCCCGGCCAGGCTCCTCCAACCAGCTCCGGCGGGTGGGGCTGGCCGCGTTGATCGCACTCTCGCTCGGCCTCGTCGTAATCGTCGTGGGGCAGGGCTTCAGCACGATCGGCGTGGTGCGCGCCCTCGAGGACGTCGCGCTCGGCGTGATCGTCGCCGCGGTGCTGATGGGCGGCGTCGCGTTCGTCGCCGTGCGAATGGCGGGATGGCGCGACCCCGAGTCCGAGACGGAGTTCGAAGAGATCGTCCGGAACTCCGAGACGCTCGCGCGCCAGGGACTCGCCGTGCCGCCCGACGAAAGCGAGTTCATGGAGCTCGACCCGCTCGACGACCATGACTTCGAAGAGCTCGTCAGGGATGCCCTCGACGACCTCCCCGACCTGCTCCAGAACGCGCTCTCGCATGTCGCGGTGGTGATCTCCGACGGGGGCCGCCGCCGCGGCGCCTACGGCCTCTATCAGGGGGACGGCGCCGTCCACGACACGACCCACGACCGCATCGTGATCTTCCG
>DASZFA010000063.1:0-48833 GCA_035940255.1 Solirubrobacteraceae bacterium | reverse complement strand
AGGACGGCGAGCGCCACCTTGGGGCCGACGGCCTGGACGGAGAGCAGCATCAGGAACAGGTCGCGCTCCTGCTCGGAGTGGAAGCCGAACAGCGCAAGCGCATCGTCGCGCACGATCAGGTGCGTGTGCAGCGTCACCTGCTCGCCCACCGCCGGGACGTGCCGGAGCGTCTCGGCGGACACGGCCGCGCGGTAGCCCACGTCGGCGCTGAGGACGACCACATGGTCGGTCCGGCGCACGGCTACCTCGCCGCGCAGCAGGGCGATCATGCGCCGACTCCGGCGAGCGCCACGGACATCGGCGCGCGGTTGGCATGGCAGATCGCAACGGCGAGCGCATCGGCGATGTGGTCGGACCGCGGCTCGGCGGCAAGCCCCAAGAGCGCCTTGATCATGCGTGCGACCTGCTCCTTGCCGGCACGCCCACTGCCACACACGGCTCCCTTCACCTGCTGGGGGGTGTAGCTGGTGCACGGAATCTCGCGCTGGCCGGCGGCGAGCATCACGACGCCGCGGGCCTGGCCGACGGCGAAGGCGGTGCGGGCGTTCTGCCCGAAGTACAGCTCCTCGAGAGCGACGGCCCCGGGGCTGTGCTTGTCGAGCAGCAGGGCGAGCGAGCCGTGGATCTCGGCGAGCCTGCGCTCGTGGGGACTGTTGCTCGGTGTGCGAATGACGCCGCCGTCGAGCGCCACCAGGCGGCTCGCGCCGCCGGCTGACTTGCCGGTCGCGACCACGCCGTAGCCGGTGCTGGCCAGACCGGGATCGATGCCGAGGACGATCATCGTCTTGGATTCTGCGCCCGTCGCCGGACGCCTGCCTGGCGTACTCTGCCGCCAATGCCCTCCGAGGAGATCGACTTCGCGGCCGAGGGCCTACTCGACGGGCTCGAGGGAGAGCAGCGCGCGGAACGTCTCACATTGCTCGAGAACCTCGCCGCTGAAGGCATGGGCCTCGCCGCGCTGCGCCGCGCGACGGAGAACGGCACGGTCATGCTCCTGCCCGCGGAACAGGTGATCGCGGGCTCTGCGCGTTACACCGCGGAAGAAGTCGCCGAGCGCACCGGCGTCGAGATGGGGTTCTTGATCGCGCTGCGACGGGCGATGGGGCTTCCCATTCCCGAGCCGGATGAGCCCGTCTACACGGACGCTGATCTCGAGATGGTGCAGATGACCCACCAGGCCCGAGCGCTGGGAATCAGCGAGACGGAGATGCTCGATCTCGATCGCACGCTCGGACGCGCCCTCGGCCAGGCCGCGGAGGCGTTGCGCGCGGTGCCGATGCGGCTCGTGCTCGAGCCCGGGGTGAGCGAGCCGGAGCTCGCGATGCGCTACGCCGACGCCGCGGCGAAGCTCTACCCGATGGTGCAACCGCTCGTCACGAATCTCCTGTCGCTGCACATACGCAACGTGACCGAGAGCGAGATCATCAGCGCCGCCGAGCGCAGCGGCGGTCGCTTGCCCGGGTCGCGCGAGGTCGCAGTGTGCTTCGCCGACCTGGTCGGCTTCACGCGCTTGGGAGAGGAAGTCCCTCCGGATGAGCTCGGACGCCTTGCGGTCCGCCTGGAATCTCTGGCGACGGATGTCGCTGAGCCGCCCGTTCGCCTCGTCAAGACCATCGGCGATGCCGCGATGCTCGCCTCGCCCGAGCCCGAGCCGCTGCTGGACGCAGCTCTCAACCTGATCGACGCGGCGAACGCCGAGGGCGAGCAGTTTCCGCAGCTGCGCGCGGGCACGGCGCTCGGCTTGGCGCTGCCTCGCGCCGGCGACTGGTTCGGGCGTCCCGTCAACCTCGCGAGCCGAATCACGTCGATCGCACGGCCGGGCAGCCTGCTGGCCGAGCGCGAGGTCCGTGAGGCCGTTCCCGAGGGCTACGCGTGGTCCTTCGCCGGTGAGCGGCGGCTGCGAGGCATCCGCGAGCCCGTGCCCCTGTTTCGCGCGCGTCGACAGCCCGCTTGAGCGCAGCCCGCGACCTACGCCGGCGAGCCCGAACCCGAGCCCGAGCGCGTCGCGGCGGACCCTTCGCCGGCGTCGCCCAGATGAGAGGCACCCCAGGAACCCTCGGCCGAAAGCCGCCATGGAGCGGTGCCGGACGCCCACATGTCGTTGAGCGCGACCGCGTCCTTGTAGGTGTCCATACACTCCCAGAAGCCCTCGTGCCGGTGGCCCCGGAGCTGACCGTCCGCCGCGAGCCGCTCGAGTGGCGCGCGCTCGAGCACGCTGTCGCTCTCGAGGTAGTCGAGCACTGCGGACTCGAAGCAGAAGAAGCCCCCATTGATCCAATGCTCCGATCGCGGCTTCTCCTGAAACCCGCTCACGCGGCCGGCGGCGTCGAGCTCGGTCACCCCGAACTGCAGCTCCGGCCGCACGACGGTCATCGTCGCGAGCGCGCCGTGCGCGGCGTGAAACGCCAACAACGCGTCCAGGTCGATGTCGGCGAGTCCGTCGGCGTATGTCACGCAGAAGAGGTCCTCGACGGTGAGCAGCCGCTCGAGATGCTTGATCCTGGCGCCCGTCGGCGTCTGGAGACCGGTATCGACGCATTCGACGACGACGCCCGGCGGCCAGCTGCAGCCGGCGGCGAAACGCTCGATTTGATCGCCCTTGTAGCCGATGGCCAGCAGCACGCGGCGAAAGCCCTGCGCCGCATAGAGCTGGACGACGTGCCAGACGATGGGCATCCCCCCGATCTCGACGAGCGGCTTGGGGATCTCCTGTGTGTGCTCCTGCAGGCGGGTCCCGCGCCCTCCGCACAGGATCACAACGGGCGGGCGGGTCACCCTAACTCGCGACGCGCTCGAGCACGTCGGCGGAGACGTCGAAGTTCGCGTGGACCGCGCTGACGTCGTCGTTGTCCTCGAGAAGGTCGATCAGCTTCATCAGCCTGCCTGCCTGTTCCTCGTCGATCGGCACGAGGCTCGAGGCGCGGTAGGCCATCTCGGCGCTCTCCATCTCCACGCCCGCCTCCTCCAGGGCCTTGCGAACGCGGATGAAGTCGGCCGGCTCGGTGATCACCTCGAAGACGCTCTCGTCGGCCGTGATGTCCTCGGCGCCGGCCTCGACGGCGACCATCAGATCGTCTTCGGAGTAGCGGGTCGCGTCGATCACGATCATGCCCTTCTTCTCGAACAGGTACGCGACCGAGCCCGGCTCGCCGAGGCTGCCTCCATTCTTGGAGAAGACGTGCCTGACGTCGGCGCTCGTGCGGTTGCGGTTCTCGGTCAGCGCCTCGACCAGCACCGCGACGCCACCGGGACCGTAGCCCTCATAGAGGACCGCTTCGATCGCGTCGGCCTCGCCGCTCTCCCCCGTGCCCTTGGCGATCGCGCGCTCGATGTTGTCCTTCGGCATCGATGCTTCCCTCGCCTTGCGCACCGCGTTCTCGAGCGTCGCGTTCGCATCAGGGTCGCCGCCGCCGTCGCGCGCCGCCACGGTGATCGCCCGTGTGAGCTTGGAGAACTGCGCGCCCCGGCGCGAATCGACGACCGCCTTCTTGTGCTTGATGCTCGACCACTTCGAGTGCCCAGACATAAACGAGAGTCTACGAATCGGTCGTGCTCGACCGCGTCCTGACACCTCGCATCGCTTGCCGCCGCATAGGATGCAACGGCGAATGGCGGCGACGGTTCCCCCGGATATCTTCAAGGCCTACGACATACGCGGGCTATATGCCGAGCAGATCGACGGCGACCTCGCGGAGCGTATCGGCCGCTCGTTCGCACGGGTGCTCTCGCGGCTCGCCGGCAAGCCCGTGACGCAGCTGCGGATCGGCCTCGCCTACGACATGCGGATCACGGCCCCCGAGCTCGCGGCGCGCTACCGGGAGGGCTTGCTCTCCGCTGGCGCGAACGTCATCGACGCGGGAATGGTGGGTACCGAGATGCTCTACTTCCTCGTCGGCTCGCGCGAGCTCGATGGGGGCCTGATGTGCACGGCCTCGCACAACCCCAAGGCTTACACCGGCGCCAAGCTCGTACGCGAGGGGGCGGTCGCCCTCTCGGGCGACTCGGGGATCCAGGACGTGCGCCGCGCAGTCGAAGCCGAAAGCGAGGATGGAGGGACGGACGCGGCCGGCAGCGGCGCGCGGGGCACGCTCGAGGAGATCGACCTATACGGCGAGTTCCAGGCCGCCGCGCTGCGCTTCATCGACCCGGACGCGGTCCGCTCGGCAGCGCGACCGCTGAAGGTCGTCCTTGACGGCGGCAACGGGATGGCGGGTCCGATGGTCGGCCCGCTGCTGGAGAGCCTCGGCTTGGAGCTGATCGAGACCTACTGGAAGCCCGACGGGAACTTCCCCGGACACGAGCCGAACCCGCTGCTGCCTGCGAACAGGCAGCTCATCATCGACAAGGTGCGCGCGACCGGCGCCGACCTCGGCCTGGCCTGGGACGGCGACGCCGACCGATGCTTCGTGATCGACGACACCGGCAGCTTCGTCGCCGGCGACTTCCTCACGGCCCTGCTCGCCGAGTCGCTGCTGAACAAGGCGAATGGGGGAACGCCGGAGGAAGGGCGAAGGCCAGCCTCCGGCGAAGCGATCCTCTACGACGTTCGCGCCTCGCGTGCGGTGCCCGACACGGTCGAGCGGGCCGGCGGCGTCGCCTACATCAACCGCGTCGGGCACGCTTTCTTCAAGACACGCATGCGGGCGGAGGGCTCGCTGTTCGGCGGCGAGGTCTCCGGCCACTACTACTTCCGCGATTTCTACTGCGCGGACTCGGGCACGATCCCGGCGCTCCTGGTGCTAGAGATGCTGAGCGCCGGCAATCAGCCCATGTCAGAGCTGCTGCGTCCGTACCGCGAGCGCTATTTCATCTCCGGCGAGATCAACTCTGAGGTCTCCGACCCCGCCGGCAAGATGGAGGAGATCGCCGCGCGCTACGCCGACGCGCGCCAGAGCCGGCTCGATGGGATCTCGATCGACTACGAGAACTGGCACTTCAACGTCCGCCCCTCCAACACCGAGCCGCTGCTTCGCCTCTGCCTGGAGTCGCTCGTCTCGCCGCAGGACATGGAGCGGCGACGCGACGAAGTACTCGAGCTGATCCGCTCGTCCGCGCCGGCCGGGTCGTGAGCCCCGAGGATCGGCCCGAGGAGCGCGAGCGCGAGCTCGACGCGCTCGCGCTGGCCGAGCGGGAGGGCATCTTCCGGCTCGCGATCCCAACGCCGTTTCAGGTCGGGCGCGTCAATGCGTACCTGATCGAGGACTCGCCACTGACGCTGATCGACTCGGGACCCAACTCGGCCAAGGCGCTTGACGAGCTGGAGCAGGCGCTCGCCGCACGCGGCCATGCCGTCGAGGACATCGAGCTGCTCGTGATCACGCATCAGCACATGGACCACTTCGGGCTCGCGTCAATTCTCGCGCGGCGCTCCGGCGCAGACGTCGCCGCGCTCGAGGGCCTCGCACCGTTTCTCTCCAGCTACAGCGAGGAGACGGACCTCGAAGACCGCTTCGCTGAGCAGACGATGCTGCGCCACGGCATCCCACCGGAAATCGTGACCGCGTTGCGGGCCGTCTCGGCCGGCTTCCGAGCGTGGGGCTCGCAGGTCGAGGTCGGCCGGCCGCTCGCCGACGGCTCGCAGCTGCAGCTGCGCGACCGCACGCTGCGGGTCCTGCACCGGCCTGGCCACAGCCCCTCCGACACGGTCTTCCTCGACGAGTCTCGCTCGATCCTGCTCGCCGCCGATCACCTGATCGCCCACATCTCATCGAACCCGCTGCTCGCACGGCCACTCGGCGCCGGCGCGGACTTCGGTAGCCCCCCCGCCCCGCGCCCGCAAGCGCTGATCACGTACCTGACCTCGCTCGAGCAGACGCGCGCGATGGAGCTCTCGCTCGTTCTGCCGGGCCACGGCCCTCCGATCAGCGACCATGTCGCGTTGATCGACGAGCGCTTCCGCCTGCACCGCCGCCGCGCTGAGAAGATTTATCGCCTGATCGCTGACCGCCCCCGCACCGCACACGAGATCGCACAGGAGCTGTGGGGGAACGTGGCCGTGACGCAGGCCTATCTCACGCTCTCGGAGGTGCTCGGACATGTCGACCTGCTGTTGGAGGACGGCCGCGTCGTCGAGCGCGAGGAGGATGGCGTCGTTCACTTCGAGTCGGTGGTCACGGCGCAGGAGTAGAGGCCTACCACCGGCAAAGCTGGCAGGAGTCTTCCGAGCTTGGTGTGCGGGCGTCTACTCGGAGAGTCCCGCAGCTCGTAACCCCTCGGCGTGATCGAGGTACACCCGGGAACGCCAGATCCTGTCATCGCGAAAATCAAGGATGTTCGCGAACGGCTGATCGACCGGCACGCCGCTGCTCTTGCCGCGTCCCTTCATCCTGCCCAGCACAAGCACCCGATCGCCGAGATCGCGAAACTCCTCAGCGATGGTTTGGAGCTCCTCCCAGTTTTCGCGGGTGTCGACGGCGAACCGTTCGACGCCGTCGCGTCCACGGTAGCCGCCCCCGTCGAGGGCCCTGACGATAGCCGGGTAGTACTGGAAGTCGGGGGTCGCGAGCTCGGCGAACAAGCCATCGACATCGCGGCGGTTGTAGGCATCGTTCGCTCGCCTGGCGACATCCACTTTGTCTCGGGCCATCGTCTCGGAGTATCGCGCAGCCCGCACGCGTGTAAAGAGTGGCGTCCCGGTCCTACAGGCGGCGGTAGCCGCAGCTCCGGGAAATTGATCAAAATGTTCGACCCAGGGATCGAGCGCTCGACCACGCGCTGGTGGAGCAGCCGCGATGAGTCTTCCGGCGCGGACGGGTCAATAGGCATTGAGAGAACCCGTGGCCACAGCGACCGCCTACTGAGGAGGCACGATGAGCAAGCTTAGGTGTCATATCTCGATCTCGCTGGACGGTTTTGTCGCCGGCCCGAACCAGAGCGAGTCGAACCCGCTCGGCGAAGGCGGCGAGCGGCTCCACGACTGGATGGTTTCGCTGGCCGTGTGGCGCCAATCCCACGGCAAGCAAGGCGGCGAGGTGGACGAGAGCGCACGGATAGTCGAGGAATCGCGCGAGTACGTCGGGGCCGGCGTGATGGGCCGAAACATGTTCGGCCCGGTCCACGGTGGTGCCTGGGGCGACGAGCAATGGACGGGCTGGTGGGGCGAGGACCCTCCCTACCACTACCCCGTGTTCATTCTCACCCATCACCCCCGTGATCCGGTGGTGATGGAAGGAGGGACCACGTTCCACTTCGTCACCGACGGCATCGAGTCCGCGCTCGACCAGGCAAGGGAGGCCGCCGGCGGCAAAGACGTCATGCTCTGGGGCGGCGGCCAAGTCGCGCAGCAGTACCTCGCAGCGGGACTGCTGGACGAACTCGAGCTCCACGTTGTTCCGGTGGTGCTCGGCGACGGTGCTCGCCTCTTCGACAACCTCCGGGACGCGGAGGTGCGGCTCGAGCAGGTCCGGGCCGTCGAGGCGCCCGGCGTCACCCACATCAAGTACAGGAGCGTGAAATGAAGCGGGTCGCCGCGCGCACTCACGCATCCGTTTGGGCGATGAGCGTACGCACGACGCTCACACGGCCATCACTCACCGTGAGTATGTCGATCCCGCGGACCACGGGACTGCCGGGCGGGCCGAAGCGCCAGGCCTGGACGGCGGTGTCGGGACCGACGTACCCCGGGCCGTCCTCCTCCAACACGAAGTCCACCGGAGCGTCGTCGAGAATCTTCTGGGCGCGGTCGTTGAGCGCTTGCCGCCCCACGACCTCATCGTCTGGGTCGATGAACCTCACGTCCTCGACGTACGTCCGCTCGATGGCCGCCCGGCGCTTCTCAGGGTCCCGCTCGGAGAAGACCTCGCGGTTCATGTAAAGCAGCTCGTTTGCATCTGGCATGTCAGTGATCCTTTCTTAGGCTGCGTACGCCTACCGAAACGAAGCTATACCGGTTTGCCGAGGGCTGGCACGGCCTCCAGATGGGCGGGTGTGCCAGGCTTGGTCGATGCCCTCATCGAACGTGGACCTCGTACGCTCGATCTACGCGGACTGGGAACGCGGGGACTTTCGCTCGGTCGCGTGGGCTGATCCAGAGATCGAGTTGGTGAGGCCCGACAGCCTCGAAGAGGACGCACTCACAGGGCTCGCGTCGACGGAAAAGGGCTGGCGTGACTGGCTGAGCGCCTGGGATGACTACCACGCAGAGGCTGATGAATACCGGGTGCTCGACGACGAGCGTGTGCTCGTGCTGGGGCGCATGAGCGGACGAGGAAGAATGAGCGGCGCGATCGGCGAGACAGAGACCGTCAACCTCTTCCATATCCGCGAGGGCAAGGTCACCAGGCTGGTGCTGTACTCCAGCCGCGACCGCGCGTTCGGCGACCTCGGGCTCGATACGGATGCCGGTGCGGTCGGTTCGCCGGACTGACGCGTCCTGATCGACAGCGCCTACCGGGCAGGCACCGCGGCGCGACGACGCTGCGCATCGAACGCTCGCCAGACGGTCGTATAGAGGGCGTGGGCCGCGATGAAGTCATTTAGCTCCTCAAGGTCCAGTCCGCCGTAGGCGCGAAGAAAGTCCGCGACGAAAGCCTCGCTCCCCCCAGGGCCGCGGGCTTGGACGATGAGCCCCGCGACGTCCCAGTGGACTGGACCAACACAGGCGTCCTCAAAGTCGTTCCAGATGAGCCCGTTGTGGGTACGGAGAAGGTTCGATATCGATGCGTCGCCATGGATTGCCTGGGCCGGGAGCGAGCTCTCAAAGACAGTCGGTGTCAGCTCTTGGAGGTGGGAGCGCAGCAGATCTCTGTCCTGCGCCGTGAGCCTCGGCGATGGATGCAACTCGGCGAGAAGCCCGTCGAGCCAGTCGCGCACGTCGCTGAGGGGCCCGAGCTCGCCCGGAAAGTCGGCGAGCGCGGCGTGCAGCTCGCGTAGCGAGCCGCCGAGCTCGTGGGCGCGCGGCAGAGGGCGTGAAGCATCATGCTCGACAAACTCCCAGAATGTCATCCAGAGTCCCCCATGCTGGTGAGGCCCCGGTGCAAGCACATCGGTGGGTGAAACGGCCAAGCCCCGGCCTCCCAGGAAAGCCCCGACGGCGACCTCGCGAGCAAGCCATCTCTGTAGGTCGCCGTGGAGCACCGCTGTGCCGGTCATCACTCGCGCAATAACCGGAGCGGGCTTGAGATGCACGAGCACATTGCTGCCCTCAGCCACCACAACCGCGTCCTCGCAGGCGACGGAATTGGCGAGCGCGACCGCCCGTGCCGCCGCCAAGGCCCGCGCGGTAGGAGGTGTCTCGGTCATGTCCCACAAGATGCCAGACCGCTGCTGAACCGCACCAATGTCCCGCTCGCCGGGGCTGGCTATGTCTCGTGACTCGGGATTGGCTCGGGCGTCAGTACGGAGATCGTCAGAGGGCGCCGGGCGCGAAAGCCGAGGTCTTCGTACAGGCTGATCGCGTTGGTGTTGGTCGTGAGGACGTGTAGAAATGCGCGTTCGGAGCGACGCTGGATACCGGCTATCAGCGTGCCCATCAGTCGTGAGGCCAACCCGTGTCCGCGATCGGTCGGCGAGGTGCAGACGGCGCTGATCTCCCTCCAGCCATCGAAGTGCAACCGCTCTCCAGCCATGGCGACGAGCCGGTTGTCGCGGCGGAATCCGACGTAGTCGCCGAGCTCGATGGTTCTCTCGAGGAATGGTCCCGGATCCGTCTGGCGGACGAGCTCCCGCATCTCGGGAACGTCACCTGCGCGAAGGGGAATCGCCTCAGGTGCGTCTACGCCGCTTATGTGATCTCCAATCATCTGCACGACCTCGAACTCCTGGAGCGTCGTCCAGGTCCTCGGCACCTCAGCGCCGGCGTGGACGATCGCGGCGAAGGTCCCCGGCGGAACGACCTCGCTCGCACTTCGCCAGTCCTGTTGTGATGGTTCCGGCGGCAGGGCGAAGAACGGCGCAACATCAGCGGGATATCGAAGCGCACGGCCGCAGCTCTGCGCGAACCGTGCGTGCGCGCCGGACAGAGCTGCGTACACCGGGTTGTCGTGACACGCTTCGTCGGTTGAGGGCACGCAACTTCAATAGCACGAGGGCGTCACTGAACGACGAGCGTGCCGGTCATGCCGGCTGCCCGATGGCCGGGAAGCGAGCAGAAGAGGGTGTAGCTACCTGCGCGGAGCACGAACGTGAGGTCCTGATGGTGGTCGGGTTCGGTGTTCGAGAAGGCCCCGGCTTCGTTTGATTCTTCGGCTTCCCGAAGAACGTGCATGTTGTGCGGATCTTGCCCGCGGTTGACGAACTCCATGATCACTTCTCCCGCCGGGATGGTCGGCCGCGACAGCGTGAAGCTGTACTCCCTGGCGATTATCTGAACACGCGCCGGTGACGGAGGGGCAGGCGGCGGCGCGCTGGGTTCGCTGGGTCCTGGCGCGGACACGGGGGCGGGACTGGCGGGGACGTTCACTCCCTGACTGGACGGACTCGACGCCGTGCTTGGCGAAAGCGGGAGCACAGGCGGCGAGGGCCGGAGGGCTGGTTGCTGAGGGGTTTTAGAGTCCCGGCGCCGTGCGCGAAGAGGCTGTGAGCAGCCAGCCAAGGGATCAGGCCGGGGCTGGCGCGGGGCGCACACGCGTAGGGCGTGCGTCACACCATGGGACAAGCCCCGACGACTGGGCGCCGCGCCGCTCCCAACAACACGCGCCGTTGTGACTGGGACCGCTCCACACGAGGGGCTGGCACAGCCTCGGACGCGCTTACCAGGACGGTCGCTGACTGCAGGAGCGCCAAGGCGCCGCACAGCGCTCTGCTGTCGGGTAACGCCCTTCGGATTCCTCTCCGCCGGCCTTGGGGCGGCGTCGGTGCCGGGGCCACGGGTTTGTATGAGGGCCAGGGACAGGAGCAGGAGCGCGGTGCAGGCCGCGAGCGCCGTGGCAGCGCGCCGGCCCGTGAAAGGGCGCACGGATCGGCGCGCACGTCCGCGAGCCGTCTGCGCGCCGGCGGCAGGAGCACGCCTCTGTGGCATCAGACGACCAGTTTGGGCACGCTGCCGAACGTGCCGGCCCCAGGGATCACGGCTGATGCTTCGATCTGGAACCACTGTTCAAGCAGGCCGCTGTACATCGCGCGGAAGTCCGAGGTGTTGACGAGATTTTCGTTTTCGTCGAGTTGTGCGAGACCGGGGAATTCGCCGACCATCTTGCCGGCCGCACGGGTACCGATCAGGAAGGCGGCGCCGGCGGCGCCGTGGTCGGTGCCGGAGCCGTTTTCCTGGGGACGGCGTCCGAACTCCGACCAAAGCTCGATCAGCACTCGGCTGTCCAACTTGCGGGCTTCGAGGTCGCGCTGAAACGCCAGCACCGATTCGACCGTCTCGGCGAGGTTCGTGCCGAGCGTGTTCGCCTCGTCTGAGTGTGTGTCGTATGAGCCCACTGCGCTGAGCGAGGCGCATTTGATCGGCAGCCCGTCGGCGAGCATTGCCGCGAGCGCGGCGAGCCGTTCGGGGAACTGGCCGCCGCTGGTCGGGTATGTGACCGGCGAGGTATACCCCGGTTTGCCTTCCGGGCCGACGAACGGCGCCATCTTGTCGAGGATGATGCTCGTGTCCAACGATGCGGCGCGCGCCTGCGCGTAGGCCGGCGATGGCGCTGCAAGGGCGCCCAGCTGCCCATAGGTCTTTAACGCGGGAGCATCGAGCGGTTCGCCCAAGCCGTAGGCCCACAGTCTGTAGTCGGACGGCGAGGAGACGGCCGCCACCGGCATCTTCGTGGTGGCCAGCGCGGGAGCCAGGCTGTAGTCGAGGGAGAGACCCTGCAGCGGGTTGCTCGGATCACCGGTCAGGTCCAGCAAGCGCCCCATCCAGCCCGAGCGCGCGTTGACGTCGAGCGCTCCCACCTCCCAGTAGTGGCGGCTCGTGAAGTGGCTCTCGTCTGGCGGGTCGTAACCAATTGCTGGAAAGACGCTTACCTTCCCTTCTTCGTGGAGCTTCGCGAGACCGGCTGCGCCCGGATGCCACATCAGGCGTGTGTCCTCGCTGAACGGTTTGCCGCTTCCTTCTGCGAGCCCCAACGTCGGGCGGAGTTTCTTGTACTGAGGGTCCTTCACCGGAGCGAGAACCGACAGCGCATCCCAGCCGCCTTCCATGAAGATCGAGACGAGCACGGGCTGATTTGGCGCGGCCGCCGCGGCCTGCGCGATGCCCTCTTCGAACTGTCGCGGGCTGAAGAGCGAAGCGCCATAGACCGACAGCACGGCGCCGCTTGAGCGCAGCAGAAATGTGCGGCGATCCATGCCTGTGCCGGCTGGCACGGGCATGCCGGGCTCGATCCGTGGCAGCCCCCTGCCAGCCACGGCGGCGCCGCGTCGCAGCAGCTGCGCGCGGTTGAAGTCGCTGCACGAGCAGCTCCTTGCCATGTTCAGCTCACCTGCATGTCGGGTGAGGTGGCGATCAGCATCCGCAGCGCGTTCTGGCGCATTGCCCGGTATGGACTCTGCTGCCATTCGGCCGTGTAGCCGCTCAAGCAGGATTCGGCGAATGAAGCGATTCGCTGTTCGCATTCCGGTGGTAGGGCCGGGTTGGCCCAGTAGGTCATGGCGCTGGCGAGCGCCGCCGCGGCGGACTCGGTGGGGTCGTACGCATGAGCGCCTTTTTCGGGCCAAGGGTCGGGATAGTTGGTCGCGGTCACGTAGTTGGCGATTTCCCACCGCGCCTTCGCGGTCGAGGTGTCAAGCCAGCGGGTGAAGTCCCAACCGGCGACGTTCGGCGGGTAGAAGAGCTGTTGTCCGGCGCCCGCGCAAAGCCACGCCCAGGCAGTCGTGTCGATGTAGCGGCCGGTGGCGCGGAGCAGGCCCGCGTTGAACACCACCGGCGGGGTCAGGAGCTCGGGACCTTCATAAAAGGCGGGGTGCTGGAGGATTGCCTCGACGACTGCGCGGATGCTGTAGCCGGAGCTCAGATAGAGGCCTTGGAGGGAGGCGAGCGTCGGTCCGTCCGGCGGGACGGGGACGAAGTAGCCCCACAGCTTGGTGACGAAGAACGATGCGTGCAGAGGATGGCCGACGCAAAGGCGAACAGCGTCGTTGTAATCCCAGTTTCCGCTCTGGCCGAACACCGTCTTCGTTTCGGTGTCGTGGCGCGAGGGGTCAAAGCGGAAGTTGTGCTGCCCGAGTTCGCTTGACCAGTCGGCCGTCCAGCCGGTCAGCGCTCTGGCCATTTCGCGCACATCGGTCTCTGAATAGGCGCCGCGGTCGGCGCCCAGCGAGAAAAGCTCCATCATCTCGCGCGCGTAGTTCTCGTTCGGTTCGTCGCCGCTGTTGTTGATGCCGTCGAGGAACACGAGCATCGCCGGATTGGCGGTCACCGCGAGGAACAGGTCGTGAAAGCTGCCGAGGCCCATTTCCCTGAACAGGTTGTTCTGGTCGAGCATCAGCTTTTGGCTGTTGACCTTCTCGTTTGAATTGGCGAACCAGTCGTGCCAGATGAAGGTCATGCGCTCCATCAGCTGCTGGTCTGAGCGGATCATCCGATCGAGCCACCAGCAGTGGTCGTGGCCCCACGCGTCCGCCGGCGCCAGCGGATGACCTTCGTCGTCCATCGGCGCGGGCCCGGTCAGTTGGGCCTGGCCCGTGGGGCGGGTGAGGCCGTAGACGACCTCGCTCAGCGGCGCTCCGACGAGCGCGGTGACCTGGCCGGGAGTGGGACCGAAGCCCGCCCGCCAGAGCAGGCGGCGGACATAAGCCGCCGATGCCCTCTGCACAAAGGTCGGCGGCGGGGCGCTGGTGGGCGCGGGTGGAGCCGGGAGCAGCGGAGGCGTCGCGCCGGGCGCCCCGTTGCTCAGAGACGCGGGGCGTGGATGATGCTTGTGCTTGTGGCGCCTATGACGACGGCTCTTGTGGTGAGGCTTGGCGTGCCGAGCGTGTTTGTGGGGCGGGTGGCGGCCGGCGTCGCTTCTGGCGTTGGCTTTCGGGTGCCCGTGCGTTTGGCCCCTATTTGCCATAGCGGCAGCTTAGGTCGGCTCGCAGCCCAAACCACGGTCAGCTCGCGTCGATAAACAGATGTCCTACCCGCGCTCGATCGCGCGCAGATGCTCGACGTTCGCGCGATCGCCGGCCTCGGCACTCGGCTCGCCCGCGAACCAGCCGTCGAGGATCTCCACGAGCTCGGCCTCCGAGGTGGCCCGCAGGCTGAGCGCGAGCACGTTGGCGTCGTTCCAGCGCCGGGCTCCGCTCGCCGTCGCAGCATCGAGGCAGAGGGCGGCACGGACCCCTTCAACCTTGTTCGCCGCGATCGACGCCCCTGTGCCCGTCCAGCAGCACACGATCGCCTGTTGCGCCCGTCCCTCGGCGACGTCGCGCGCGGCCGCCTCAGAGGCCCAGGCCCAGTCCTCGCGCTCGCCCTTGCCGAGCGCCCCGTGGGCGAGCGTCTGATGACCGCGACGCCGCAGCTCGGCGAGCAGGGCGACCGCGACGCCGGTTATCTCGTCGGCGGCAACCGAGATCAGCATGCGAGCCGAGTATCGCCGATCGGCGCCGTCCTGCACTCGGCCGCATGACGCAGCCGTCGCCGTCACTAGGTACGGTGGCGCCGTGGCACATCAGCCGCCCGGCACGCAGCCGCCGAAGCGCTTTCGCCCGCGCCTGCACTGGGAGCTCCTGCTGTGCGGGGTGAGCGGTCACGAGCTCCTCGGCAGGGACGCTGCCGAACTGCGTCCGCAGGACGCAGTCTTCGCCCGCGAGGACGGCGCCGGCACGCGCTGGTACCGCTGCCTGCGGTGCGACAGCTGGCTGCCACTATCCGCGCCGGGACATCCCGCCTGTCGCCACCCGCCGGAACGCAGCGAGATCGAGCTGCCGCTGCGAGGCAAGTCGCTGCGAGACATGATCGTGCTGCGGCTGATCGCGATCGACAGGGCGTTCCACTTCCTCGTCCTGGGCGCGCTGGGAGTGCTCGTGCTCGTGTTTGCAGCCAACCGCAGCACTCTGCGCCCCACCTTCTACAAAGTCATCGCCGACCTCCAGGGCGGCGTCGTATCCGGTCAGTCGCACTCCAGTCACGGCTTGTTGCATGAGCTCGACAACCTCTTCACGACCTCCTCGACGCACCTGCACGAGCTGGGAGCCGTGCTGCTCGTGTATGCGGCCGTCGAGGGAATCGAGGCGGTCGGGCTCTGGTACCAGCGGCGCTGGGCCGAGTACCTGACGTTCGTGGTCACCGCTTCGCTGCTTCCGCTCGAGATCTACGAGATCGTCACGCGCACGACAGCGCTGAAGGTGATCGCCTTCGTGATCAACGTCGCCGTCGTGGTCTACCTGCTCCTCGCCAAGCGGCTGTTCGGCCTGCGCGGAGGTGCGGCGGCCGACGCGGCCGAGGGGGAGCTCGAGCAGGGCTGGGAGGCGCTCGAACGCACGGCGCCGGCGCCGGCAGCCGCGCCGGCAACAGCGTCCTGACGCGTGCCGGATCGGCTCAACGCGACTCGGCGACGCCGCGCTCGGACTGGCGCTCTCCGACGAGCTGCAGGAACCAGCGATGCAGGCGGTCGTCGTCACCCAGCTCGGTGTGGAAGGAGACGGCCAGCAGGCCTCCCTGGCGGGCGGCCACCGGATGTCCCTCGACCTCGGCGAGAATCTCGACGCCGGGGCCGTGCTCGGCGATCCACGGTGCGCGGATGAAGATTCCGATGATCGGCCCTCCCTCCAGGCCGCGCACCTCGACGTCGGTCTCGAAGCTTCTGATCTGACGACCGAAGGCGTTGCGGTCGCTACGGATGTCCATCAGCTTGAGATGCTCGTGGTCGAGCATGATCAGCCCGGCGCAGGACCCGAGAATTGGCGCCCCGCCCGCGGCGAGCTCGCGCAGCGGCTCGGCGAGGCCCTCGCGCTCGATGCCGAGCGTCATCGTCGTCGACTCGCCTCCGGGCAGCACGAGCCCGTCGAGCCCCTCGAGGTCGGCTGGCACGCGCACCTCACGGGTCCGCGCCCCGAGCGCCCGCAGCATGCGCTCGTGCGCCTCGAAGCCGCCCTGCAGCGCCAGTACGCCGATCAGCGGTGCGTCCATGTCGGCCGCGCTGCTACCGGCCGCGCTGTGCCAGGAGCTGCTCGCCCTCGAGCTTCGAGCTCTCGAGACTGACCATCGGCGTGCCGAGCCCGCGGGAGGCGTCCGCCACGCGATCGGCGTCCTGCCAGTGTGTCGTGGCCTCGACGATCGCCCTCGCCCTGCTCGGCGGGTCCTCGGACTTGAAGATGCCCGAGCCGACGAACACGCCTTCGGCACCGAGCGCCATCATCAGCGCCGCGTCGGCAGGCGTGGCGATGCCACCGGCGCAGAACAGCACGACCGGCAGGCGCCCACTCTCAGCAACCCCGCGCACGATGTCAAGCGGCGCCGCGAGGTCCTTGGCCGCCGTCGCGAGCTCCTCGGGACCGAGCGTCTGCAGGCGGCGGATCTCGCCGGTGATCTTGCGCATGTGCCGGACCGCCTCGACGATGTCGCCCGTGCCGGCCTCGCCCTTGGAGCGGATCATCGCCGCACCCTCGCCGATGCGCCGCAACGCCTCGCCGAGATTCGTGGCGCCGCATACGAAGGGCACCTTGAAGGCCCACTTGTCGATGTGGTTGCTCTCATCGGCGGGCGTCAGTACCTCGGACTCGTCGACATAGTCGATCTCGAGCGCCTCGAGCACGCGAGCCTCCATGAAGTGCCCGATCCGCGCCTTGGCCATCACGGGAATGCTGACGGCCTGCTGGATGCCCGCGATCATCTCGGGGTCGGACATCCGCGCGACGCCGCCGTCGCGGCGGATGTCGGCTGGGACCCGCTCGAGCGCCATCACGGCTGCCGCGCCCGCGTCCTCGGCGACCTTCGCCTGCTCGGCGGTAACCACGTCCATGATCACACCGCCCTTGAGCATCTCGGCGAGGCCGCTCTTGACCCGGAATGTCGCCTCGTCGCGCATGCAGCTAGTTTGACATCCCCGCCGCCCTATCTCTGTCAGGCCGTTCCGGCCGGTAGATGTACCTCCAAGATGCTGTGAGGCGCGGTCTTCCGAAGCACAACCCGCTCGGCCGTCCGGCATAACGCCACGGTTGGGCGAGCGGCCCCCAGCGCTACTTTAGGCGGAACGCCCTGATGCGGTCATCGTACTGGGCGCTGTCCTGCGAGTAGACGCCGTAGGCGAGCGCCTGGATGATGCTGAGCAGGGCGGTGTGCGAGCGCACGTATGCGGGGCTGTTGGAGGAGTAGTAGAGCTTGATCTGCGCGAGCTTGGCGACCTCCGAGAGGGTCGCGTCGGTGATCGCCGCAGTGCGCGCCTGGCGATGACGGGCGAGCTTCATCGCGCGGACCACGAGCGGGTGCGGGCGGCCGGCGGAGAGGCCGATCACCAGGGTCGTTGCGTCGATGCGCCCGAGGCGGCTGAGCGCCTCCTGGGACGGGCTCGCGACGACGTCGACGCGCAGGTCCAGAAGCATCAGCAGGTGTCGCAGGTAGCTTGCGAAGAAGGCCATCTGGTCGGTACCCGCGACGAGCACCTTCTCGGCGCTGACAATGGCCTCGATGAGGCCCTCGACGGAGCTCCGCGAGACCTTGCGGGCGGTGTCCTCGACGTTGAGATGATCGGCGCTCAGCGCCGACTCGAACTCGTTCTGGTCGAGCGAGAAGAGCGGTGTGGAGCTCGCCGGGCCGCCGCCGTTCTTGGCCACCTTCGCGTTGACGCGCCGGTATTCCTCGCGGGCTGCGGCCTGCAGCTCGGGGAAGCCCTCGAAGCCGAGCGCCTGCGAGAAGCGCACGACGGTGGAGCTCGAGGTGTTGGCGCGGCGGGCGAGCTCCTCCGCCGTCTGGAAGGCGGCCTCGTCGAGGTGGTCGACGATGTACTGGGCGACGTCCTTCTGCGAGCGGGAGCACTCGTCGAAGCGGGCCTGGATGTACTTCGACAGGCTCTGATGCTCGCTGGTGCCGTTGACGGGTTGAGCCTCGTCGGGCTGGGTGGGGGCGCGCTTCATCGGCGCTTCTGTTCGACGTCCGCGCCTCGCACTCCTGCACCAGTAGGGTGGGGACGCATGAGGCGCACGCTTTTCGAGGACGTGCACGAGGACTTCCGCGCGAGTTTTCGCACGTTCCTCGAACGTGAGGTGATCGGCGAGGAGGGCCGCTACGGGGCGTGGGAGCGGGCGGGGATCGTGCCGCGCGAGATCTTCGCCAAGGCCGGCCGCGGCGGCTTTCTGGGGATGGCCGTTCCGGAGCGCCATGGCGGGGCGGGCGCCGATGACTTCCGCTTCAACCTGATCATCGGCGAAGAGACGCAGCGTGCCGGCGTGGGCAGCTTTGGCCTCGGAGTGACCCTGCACAACGACATCTGCCTGCCCTACTTCCTCAGCTACTGCAGCGAGATGCAGTGCGAGCGTTGGCTGCCCGGGATCGCGGCGGGCGAGCTGATCACGGCGCTCGCGATGACCGAGCCCGGGATCGGCTCGGACCTCGCCGGCATGTCCACGCGGGCGCTGCGCGACGGCGGGCACTACGTGCTCGACGGAGCGAAGACGTTCATCACAAACGGCATCAACGCCGACCTCGTGATTGTGGCCGTGAAGACGGACCCTACCGAGCGCCACCGCGGCATCAGCCTTCTCGTCGTGGAGCGCGGGATGGAGGGCTTCGAGCGCGGCCGCAACCTCGAGAAGCTCGGCCAGCACGCCCAGGACACGGCGGAGCTGTCGTTCTCGGACGTTCGCGTTCCCGTCGAGAACCTGCTCGGCGAGGAGGGCGAGGGCTTTCGCTATCTCATCTCCAATCTCCCGCAGGAGCGGCTCTCGATCGCAGCCTCCGCGGTCGCCGCCGCAGAGGCCGCGCTCGGATGGACGCTCGAGTACGTGCGCGAGCGCCATGCGTTCGGGCAGCCGATCGGCTCCTTCCAGAGCTCTCGCTTCACGCTGGCCGAGCTGCGCACGGAAACGGAGATCGCGCGCGTCTACGTCGACCGCTGCGCTCAGGCTCTCGACGCGGACGATCTGAGCGCCGAGGACGCGGCGATGGCGAAGTGGTGGTGCACGGAGCTGCAGGGCCGGGTCGTCGACCGCTGCCTGCAGCTGTTCGGGGGCTACGGCTACGTGCTCGAGTACCCGATCGCCCGCGCCTATGCCGACGCGCGGGTGACCCGGATCTACGGCGGCGCGAACGAGATCATGAAGGAGATCGTCGGACGCTCGATGGGATTGTGAGTCCAGACAGCGTCGCTCCCGGCCCGGCTCGGTCTCGGCGGTTTCAGCGCGCGCTGGCGGAGTTCGCCGTCTGCGCTCTCAGCGTACGGGCAAGCTCGATGAAGTAATCCAGCGAGCGCGGGTCGGCGAGCGAGTCGGCGCTCGCGGCCTCGCTGGGCGCGGCGCCCATCAGGATCCGCTTGACCGGGACCTCGAGCACCTTGCCGGAGAGGGTGCGCGGCACCTGCTCGATCTGCAGCACTTCGTTGGGAACGTGCCGCGGCGAGCAGTCCTCGCGGATGCGCTGCTTGATTCGCGCCGTCAACTCCTCGTCGAGGGTGCTGCCCTCGCGCAGGACGACGAACAGCACCATCCACAGCTCGGGTGGGTGGGCGTCGATAGTGCCTCCGCGGGGGACGTCGACAACGAGCGCGTCGAGTACCTCCTCGACCGCGCTCGCCGCCCTGTAGATCTCGCTCGTGCCCATTCGTACGCCCTGGCGGTTGATCGTCGAGTCCGAGCGCCCGTAGATGACGGCTCCGCCCCTCGGCGTGATGCGGATCCAGTCGCCGTGCCGCCAGATGCCGGGATACATCGAGAAGTAGCTCTCGCGCAGGCGCTCCCCGTCCGCGTCGCCCCAGAGGAACAGCGGCATTGACGGCATGGGCTTGGTGATGACCAGCTCACCGACCTCGTCGGTGAGGCTCCTGCCCTGCTCGTCCCAGGCCTCGACGGCGCAGCCCAGCGCCCGGCACTGCAGTTCGCCCTCGAAGACCGCCAGCAGCGGGCAGCCCGCGACGAACGCGGTGCATACGTCGGTGCCGCCGCTCGTCGAGAACAGCCAGATGTCCGAGCCGACGTGCTCGTATACCCACCTGAAGCTCTCGGGTGCGAGCGGCGAGCCGGTCGAGCCGATCGCGCGCAGGGCATGCAGGTCGTAGTCGCGGGCCGGCTCCACGCCGGCCTTCTCGCAGCTCGCCAGCAAGCCTGCGCTCGTGCCCATGCAGGTGATCTGAGCGCGTTCGGCCAGCTGCCACAGGACTCCCAGGTCGGGGTGGGCGGGGCTGCCGTCGTAGAGGACGATCGCTGCTTCGCTGAGCAGGCAGCCGACGAGGAAGTTCCACATCATCCATCCGGTCGTCGTGAACCAGAACATGTGGTCGCCGGCGCGTAGATCCAGGTGCAGGCGCTTCTTGAGCTGCTCGATCAGGATCCCCCCGTGGCCGTGCACGATCGCCTTCGGCAGGCCCGTGGTGCCCGAGGAGTAGAGCACCCACAGCGGGTGGTCGAAGGGCACCTGCTCGAAGCTGAGCTCGGCGCCATCGCCGAGGGCGAGCAGCTTGCTCCAGCTGAGCCGACCCGGTGCGCTTCGATCGGGCAGATCGCCCTCGGAGAGGTAGGGCAGCATGACCGTGCGCTCGACGGTGGGGAGCTCGGCGAGGATGCTCTCCACAACGGCCGTGCGGTCGAAGTCCTTGCCGCCGTGACGGTAGCCGTCCACCGCGAGCAGCACCTTTGGCTCGATCTGTGCGAAGCGGTCGATCACGCTGCGCGCGCCGAACTCAGGCGCGGCGCTCGACCAGATCGCTCCGATGCTGGCGGTCGCGAGAAAGGCGATCAGCGTCTCGGGGATGTTCGGCATGTACGCCACGACGCGGTCGCCGCGCCCGACGCCCAGCGAGCGCAGGCCGCCCGCGGCGGCGGCCACGCGCCGCGAGAGCTCGCCCCAACTCAGCTCGCCGAGCTCGCGCAGCTCGGAGCAGTGGAGCACGGCCACCTGATCGGGGTCGCGTGAGACGGAGTTAGGGCCCAGGAGCATGTTCTCGGCGTAGTTGAGCTCAGCGCCCTCGAACCATCGCGCCCCGGGCATGCGCTGGGAGTCGAGCACCCGCTCGTAAGGCCGCGACGCGCGCACACCGCCGTACTCCCAGATGCTCGCCCAGAAGTCCGCGGTCCGCTCGACCGACCAGCGCCACAGCTGCTCGTAGTCGGCGAACGGCGCTCCACGGCGCTCGCCCGCCCAGCGCATGTAGCCGGTCATCTCCGCGCGCTCGATGTCGGCGGCGGTCGGCTTCCACAACGGGGCCTGGGGGCCCGGACCGGAGATCATGCGGCTATTCTCGCTGCTCGTGGATGCGCCTGCCCTGCGAGCTGAGTTTCCCGTGCTGGATCGGCTCGCCTACATGAACGCGGGCACCGACGGGCCCCTCGCCGCGCGGGCGGCCCGAGCGGCCACCGAGGAGCTCGAGCGCGAGCTCACGGACGGTCGCTCGCAGGCTCACTTCGCTCGCCGCAACGAGCTGACCGAGGAGCTCCGCGCCGCATATGCGGCGGCGCTCGGCTGCCCGCCGCCCGACGTGGCGGTCACGACATGCACGACCGAGGGAATAGCGGTGACGATCGCCGGCCTTGACCTCGGCAGCGGCGATGAGATCCTGACGAGCGACGAGGAGCATCCAGGGCTGCTCGGAGCGCTCGGCGCCGCGCGCGCGCTGGGCGGCGTCGAGATCCGTGAAGTGCCGCTGCCGGAGATCGCCGAAGCGGTGGGCCCGCGGACACGCCTGATCGCCTGCTCGCACGTGGGCTGGGTGAGCGGGCTGCTGGCGCCCGCCGAGCTCGCCGAGCTCGAGCTGCCCGTGCTGCTCGACGGCGCGCAGGGCGTCGGCGCGATCGACGTCGACGTCCACGCGCTCGGCTGCGACGCGTACGCGGGCGCCGGACAGAAGTGGTTGTGCGGCCCCGACGGCACGGGGATGCTGTACGTGAGCCCGGCGCTGCGCGAGCGCCTGTCGGTCTCACGGCGCGGCTACGCGAACCTCGCCGATCCGAACGCGGGCCTCGACGCGCAGCTGCACGAGGACGCGCGGCGCTTCGACAGCCTGTCGCTCGGGGCGGAGACGCTCGCATGCGCGCTGGCGGCCGTACGCGTGCTCGAGTCGGCCGGTTGGGCCGCCGTGCACGAGCGCGCTCGCACGCTTGCGGCCCGCCTGGCGCAGCTGCTCGCCGAGCGCGGACGTGAACCGGCGCCGCGCGGCGAGACGACGCTGGTCTCCTTCCCGAGCCCGGACCCCGAGGCCGAGCGCGAGGGTCTCGCCGAAAATGGCGTAATCCTGCGTAACATTCCTGCTCGACCCTGGCTGCGAGCGTCCGTCGGAGCGTGGAACGACGATGAGGACCTCGATCGGCTGTTGAGGGCGCTCTCGACATGACCCACCTCCCTGCGCGCCGCGCGCGGCCGAGGACCTCCTGCATTGCCCTCGAATACAGACCCGCCAGATGAGCTCGGCTGAACAACTCACGCGAACGCCCCCGGCGCCCGGTTCGGCCGTCCCCGCGCCCGTTCCCGCGGCGCCAACGCCGCTCGCCTGGCTGCGCGCGCGGCTGCCGGCGGTCCGCTTCGGCCCCCAGCATCTGGCGCTTGCCGGCGTGCTCGCCTTCTCCGCGGTGCTCAACACGAACAGGCTCTCCCAGAACGGTTACGCGAACATCTACTACTCGGCCGGCGTCAAGTCGATGCTGCGCTCGCTGCACAACTTCTTCTTCGTGTCGTTTGACCCCCACGGCCTGATCACGGTGGACAAGCCGCCGCTCGGCCTGTGGCTGCAGGCGGCGAGCGCGAAGGTCTTCGGCTTCTCGCCCCTCAGCGTGCTGCTTCCCGAGGCGATCATGGGGGTCCTCGCGGTGGCGCTGCTGTACCACATTGTCGCCCGCCGTTTCGGCTGGGCGGCCGGGATCGCGAGCGCGCTTGCCCTGGCCGTCTTCCCCTCGTTCGTCGCCGTCTCCCGCGACTCCGGCGTCGATCCACTCATGATTCTGCTGATGCTGCTCGCCTGTGGCGCCGCTGTACGGGCGGCCGAGACGGGCCGTTGGCGGACGCTCATCTGGTGCGCCGTCCTCGTTGGCCTGGCCTTCAACACGAAGACGCTTGCCGCCTATCTCGTGGTTCCGGGCATCGCGCTCGCGTATCTGATCTGTGCTCCGGGATCGTTGCCGCGGCGCGCGACCCAGCTCGCCGTGGCCGGTCTGGTGCTCATCGCCGTCTCATTCTCGTGGATGGCCGTCGTGGAACTCACGCCCGCCTCGCAGCGTCCCTTCGTCGGAAGCTCGACGAACAACACGGAGCTGGGGCTGACGTTCGAATACAACGGCCTCGGCCGGGTGCAGGGCCAGGTCGGCGGTCCCGGACAGATCCCTCACGGGCAGGGGGCGCTCGCGCGCTACCACCTCGCCGAAACTCCACAGGAGAAGGCGTTTGCACTCGCCGCGAAAGCGGGCCAGCCAGCGGCGTCGAAGAAACTTTCGGCCGCCCCCGCCAAAGCCGCGCCGCACCCCCACAGGGCGTCGCAGCCGGTCTCGTTTCCCGGCCCGACCGGGCCGCTGCGGTTGTTCGGGCGCGGGCTGGGCGACCAGGGCGGATGGATCGTGCCGCTGGCGTTCTTCGGCATGATCGCCATCGCGCTCCTGCTGCTCGCGGACTGGAGGCGCAGACCGTCGGGCAGGCCGGCGCCGCCCGACCGTGAGGAGCTCACCGCCGCGAGCCCACCGGCTGCGGGCGCGCAGGCCGCGGCCGAAGCCTCCTCCAACACGTCCGTCGCGGATGCATCCGCGCCGGCGGGCGGACCGACGCCGGGCGAGCGGCCGGTGGCCGCCGACCCGCCCGCCGGAGCCGCGCGGAGGGCGCCGGCAGCGGGGGCCGTGGCTTCCGTTCCCAGTGGGACCGCGGCCACGGGCCTGAGGGATCCGCGGCTTGCCACGACGCTCGTCCTCGGTGGCTGGTTTCTCGTCGAGGCGATCGTGCTCAGCTTCTCGCACGGGATCGTCCATCCGTACTATGCCTCGGCGCTCGCTCCGGGAGCCGCCGCGATGGCTGGCGCCGGGGCCCTCGCCTTCGTGCAGCTCGCCCGTGCCCGGCAGCTGAACTGGCGGATTCTCGCGATGGTCGTGATCGGCGGCGCGGTAGCCGGCACGGTGTGGGCCCAGATCGTGATCCTTCACAAGCAGAGCTACATGCACTGGTTCGTGCCGGTGCTGCTGATCTGCTCTGCGGCGGGGGCCACGGTGCTCGTCCTGTGGCGAAGGATGGCGCCCGCCGCGATGGCGCTCATCTTCTGCCTGCTGCTCGTGGCGCCCGCGGCCTACGCCTCGACCACGTGGCTCGCTCCGGTCGAGGGGACCTTCCCGGCGGCAGGTCCGACACAGGCGGCCGGCACCGGCGGGGTTGGCATCTCCCCCGCCCACGTGCGCGCCGTGCGCGCGCTGCTCACGTACGTCACCACTCATGGCGCGGGCTCGCGCTGGGTGCTGTTCACGGACGCCGCCAACACAGCTTCGCCGATGATCCTGCTCGGCTACGACGCCGGGTCGCTCGCCGGCTACAGCGGCATCGACCCCACGCTGGACGGCCGCGGCCTCGCGCGCCTCGTATCGCGCCGCGAAGCGCGCTACGTGGTGCTCGGAGGCGTGTTCTCGAGCCGCGGCGGAAACCGGGCGACGGCCGCGGTCCTGCGCGCCTGCGCGCAGGTGCCGGCCCCAGCTTGGCACGGCCCGGCGGTCCCGCCGTTCGGGCTCGTCCCGTATGACTGCGGCGGGCACGAACGCGCCCTCGCCTCCCGCTGAGGCGCCGCGGCCGCGCGCGGGGCCAGGCCGGCCGAGCCACTCACGCTGCGACCGAGAGGCCGCGATGGAAGGCCCGGGCGAACAGCTCGGTCTCCCGTCCGGCCGCCCAGCGGGGAACGGCCGGCTCGCCGTCGGCGATCAGGTGCAGTTCCACCTCGCCGTTCCTCAGCGCCATCGTGGTGCGGCGCACGAGCTGGTCGCGCGAGCGCTCGAGATCCTCGGCGAGGCGCAACAGAACGGCGCAGCGGTCCAATCGCTCCGCGTCCCCGTCCCCGAAGAGGGCTGCCAGCGGCCCGGGCACCGGCATCCCCTTGCGGTGATACCGGGCGGCCTGCGCGATGATCGCCGTCTCGATGGGCGAGTACCCGGGGAGGGCGCCATTGAGGATCAGGTAGCGCGAATGCTTGTGGTGGTCGTCGTAGTCGATCGACATGCCGATGTCATGCAGCATGCTCGCCGCCCACAGCAGTTCACGCTCGCGGGGATCGCCATCGTGGAGGCCGAGCTTCGCGAGCTCGTCGAACATGCCGAGCGCGAGCGCCGCGACGTGGCGCGTGTGCCGGCCGTCGGAGGGGTACTGCGCGGCCAGGTTGAGCACGCTCCTCTCGCGAAGGTTCTCGAACAGCGGCGGCCGATCGTCGGAGATCGGCCGGCGGCCGGCGAGCAGGCGCTCGAAGAAGACGCCCTCGCGCAGGCCGGCCTCGGTCGTCTCCATGCCGGCGAAGCCGCCGGCCTTCAGCACGGCCTGCACGACGACGGCTCCTGCGAGAATGAGGTCCGCGCGCGCCGGCTTGACGCCCGGAACGCTGGCGCGCTCGGAGGCCGGCAGCGACGCTAGCCGCGCCACCAGCTCGTCGAGCACCTCTCGCTCGATGACCGTCCCCTGCACGCCGTTGGAGGGCAGACCAGTGGCCCGCTGGGCCGCGGCCGCGAGGTTTCGAACCGTCCCTCCGATGCCCACGATCCGACCACCCGGCGCGGTCGCGGCGCCGCTTCTCAACCAGGGTGCGCCAGCGAGCTCCGCGGCGACGTGTTCGCGCAATTCCTCCAGCTGCTTGCGCTTCGCGGGGCCGTTCGCGGGTAGGAAGCGCTCGCTCATGCGCACCGTCCCGAGTCGCCAGGAGCCACTCTCCTGCTCCAGCCGGTCCTTGACTCGCACGAGCTGCATCGAGCCGCCGCCGAGGTCGAAGACGTAGCCGTCGCGGAGCGTGGTCGAGTTGACGGCGGCGAGATAGCCGTAGCGCGCCTCGCTCTCCCGGCTGAGCACACGGATCGGGAGGCCGAAGCGCGCGCGTGCCGGCCCGAGGAAGCTCTCTGCGTTCTCGGCGTCGCGGATCGCGCTGGTCGCGACGGCGTCGACCTCGTCGGCGCCGAGACCGCTCGCGCGGCAGAAATGGGAGAAGACGTCGAGCGTCGCAAGCGCGCGCTCGATCGGCTGCTCACCGAGACGCCCAGTCGCGGCGAGCCCCTGCCCGATCCGAACCGGCTCGTAGATCTCGTCCGTTCGCTTCCACCAGCCGTCGCCCGCCATGAAGACGACGAGGCGAAAGGAGTTCGAACCGAGGTCGATCACGGCCAGGCGCTCGCGGGGCTTCACTCCTTGAGCGTATTCATCCGGCCGGAGGACTCCAGCGGGCCGGGCGCCCAGCGGTGAGGGCCTCAGGCCGTCTCGTCGGCCTGGCCGCGCTTGGCCGCGTACATCGCGCGCTGAGCCTCGACGAGGACCTGCTCGGCGCTCTCGCAGCTATGGTCGATGAGCGCGAAGCCGATGCTCGCGGCGGGATGCAGCACGTCGTCGCCGGCGTCCACTCCGCAGGCGCGTATCACGCGTCCGAGACCGTCGGCGACGACGGCCGCGGCCTCACCGCCGGCGTGCGGCAAGAGCACCGCGAACTCGTCACCTCCGAGCCGCGCGATCAGATCGGTCTGACGCAGCCGGCGGCTGAGCGAACGGGCGACCGCCCTGAGAGTCTCGTCGCCGACCGCATGCCCGTGCTCGTCGTTCACTCGCCTGAAGTCGTCGAGGTCGATCACCATCAGCGCCGCCTGCTCGCCGTAGCGTTGCGAGCGCGCGACCTGAAGCTTGAGATCGTGCTCGAAGAGCCTGCGGTTGCGCAGCCCCGTGAGCGGATCATGGTCGGCCAGGTGGCGCAGGTGCTCCTCCAGCTGCTTGCGCTCGGAGATGTCCTGCAGCTGCGCGATGAGCTGCAGCGGGGCGCCCTCGGGGTCCCGCACGAGCGAGACGGACAGCATCGCCGACACGGTCTCCCCAGCGGCGTCGAAGTAACGCTTCTCGATCTGGTAGGCGGAGAGCTCGCCCGCGAGCAGCCGCTGACGCTGCTCGGCGTCGTTGTAGGCGTCGTCGGGATGCATGATCCCGTCGAAGCGTTTGCCGATCAGCTCATCGAGCGTGTATCCCGTGATCTCGCACAGCGCGCGGTTGACGAGCAGCCAGCGGCCGTCGAGATCCAGCAGGCCGGTGCCCATCGGCGCACGGTCGAAGACCTCGGCGAAATCGCCATAGGGGCGGGGCGTCAGCTCATCCGCGCGCCGGCGTGCGGTGATGTCGAGTATCACGGCGAGGCCCCCGGCGACGACGGTACCCTCCTCGCCTTCCGCCGACGCGCCGACGCGCAGCGGCCCCACGTCGACCATCAGGCAATAGCGCTGCGCGGACGTCCAGACTTCCCGCGAGCGGATCTCCCCCGCCAGCGCGGATCGGAACAGCGGCTCGATCGGCTTCCAGACTTCGGCCGGGAAGGCGTCGGCGACCGGTTGTCCCTCGCGGCAGGCGGGAGGGTTGCCCAAGCGCTTGAGCGCCTGGCCGGCGGCAAGGACGAAGCGGAGCTCCTGATCGAAGCCGACTATCAGTGCCTCCGGCAGCTCGCGCATCGCCGCGGCGGCGACATCGCCGGCATTTGTGATCAGGTCGTCAACTTGCAGGGTCCTCGCTGGCGCCACGCTCAAGCATCGGCCGCAATCGTCAATCACTTAAGAGCGAAGCTCGATTGCCCAGAAGGCGCCGGGCGCTCCTTGCCCGGGCGGCCGTCGGCGTCAGCTCGCTGCGGCCTCCGAAGCTCGCAATTGGGCGGCCGGCCGCGGGCGCGCCAACAGGCGGCAGCACGGCGCGCCGGGCGCGAAGCATCGAGACGCCAGCGGCCGCGAGCGCCAAGATCGCCATCAGGACATAAGCATCGGAATAGAGGAGCTGAAGCGCGTCGAGACGCAGCTCGGAGTGCCGGGGCCGGTTGACGGGCACCCACCAGATGACGTGCGTCAGCGCGAGGATCGCGACGGCCCCGGCTGCGGCCAATGCCGCGCGCGACCGCCGCAGCGACGCGTCGAGGGCGAACAGCATCAGCGCCGGTACGGCCAGCACCCAATGATGCGACCAGGAGATCGGGGAGACGAGCAGACCGGTGAGGGCGCAAAGCGATACGCCGCGCGCGTCGTCCCCACGACGTCCTGCGACGATGGCCAGCGTCAGACCCGCCAGCGCGACGACCGCGACCGTGCAGAACCACAGCACCTCGACGTTCACCGAGTGCAGCAGCCTGGCGTATGCCCCGCGAAGGCTCTGGTTGGCGGCGTTCTCGATTCGACCAACGCGGCTGGAATCGATGAATACCCCACCCCAGTAGGCGCTGGAGTCGCCCGGGATCAGTGCGAAGCCAAGCCCGATCGTGGCGAGGAACACCGAGAGCGAGACGACCGCGGCGCGCACGCGCCGGGTCAAAAGCAGGTAGACGACGAATATCGCCGGCGTCAGCTTCAAGGCGACCGCGAGGCCGAGACCCGCGCCCTTGACGCGTGAGCTGTCCGGCCTGCTCAGGTCGTAGAAGATCAGCGCTCCGATCAGCAGATCGACCTGGCCGTAGCGCAACGTCGTCCATACCGGCTCGAGCCATACGACCACCGCGGAGACCAGGAGCGCGAGGCGGATCGCACGATCGCGCGAAAGTGACGCCTCCAGCGGCGAGAGGCGAAGGGCGAAGGCGAGCACCAGCGGGAGCAGCAGCAGGCTCGCCCCGGTCACGAGTGGCTCGAGCACTCCCATAGACAGGGGGGTCAGTGCGGTGAAAAGAAGCGCCGAGAGCGGCGGGTAGGTGAAGGCGAGCGCGCCGGGAAAGCGCAGGTCGTAGAGATGGGCGCCTCGAAGGACGGCTTCTCCCCCGTCTCGATAGATCCCGAGATCGATGAACCCCCAGCCATGACCGAGGTGGCTCGCGAGCAGCGTCGCGACCGACACGGCGTACAGCGCCAGGCAGCCCGCCAGCGGTGCACGCGGCCGGCTCACTGCGGCGGCGGGCGCTCGCCGTCGTAGTAGTCCACGGTGTCGCCGACACGGAACAGGGCGCGTAGTCCCCCGCCCTCCGGCAGCCGCTCGAACGCGCCGAGCTTCCCGGAATCCGGGTAAATCACAACGTCGGGCTCCCCACTGGTGCTGATCGCGAGGAAGCGGACGGTCTCCTCGGTGCGGTTGACGACCTGGTGGCCGCCCCGCTCGCCGCGCGGGAAGCTGACGAGCTCGCCCGCTCGCAGGTCGCGTGACTCGCCGGGAGTGCGGAGCGTGGGCCGCCCGTCGAGCACGAGCAGCAGCTCCTCCTCGGCCAGGTGGTAGTGATAGGGGTAGGCCGCTTCTCCCGGCGGCAGCTCCCAGAGGCTCAGCCCGAGCCGCTCCGCGCCCGCCTGGCGGCTGAGGCGGGCACGCAGCGCACGAAATCCGTCGTGTTCGCGCGGCTCGTCGAAAAGAGGCTCGTTGATGTTGGGCACGCTGAAAGCGTAGGTGCTCGCCGCAGCTGGCGATCGGCCGTCGCTGACGAAGCTGAGTTCCAGATCCGCAATCCGGGGTAGTGCATGCCCGATGGCGTCAAAGCGCACCACCCTTGACTGAGCAGCCCGGGGCGACACGGCGTGGACAGGAGACCGGGCCGTCGTTGCAGCTGGAGCTGAACAGGGAGCTGGACGCGCCGGCGGCGGCGCGTGCTGCGATCGGCAAATGGTGTCCGAACCTGGCCGGCGGCGCGCCCCGGCGCGAGACGCTCCTGCTGCTCGTCTCCGAGGTCGTGACCAATGCCGTGCTTCACTCGCAGGGCCCGCCCGATGCTCCGATACGCGTCAGCGCCCGCGTCGAGGACGAGCGGGTCCGAGTCGAGGTCACGGATGCGGGCAAACGGTTCACGCGGGCATCGCACGAGCTGCCGAGACCCGGCGCCTGCACCACGATCGGCGGATACGGCCTCTACGTGGTCGATCAGGCGGCGAGCAGCTGGGGCGTGGATCGGGCGTACGGCACGCGGGTGTGGTTCGAGATCTGAGCTGACCGGGCGCGACGGCGCTCGGGACGCGGCCTACTCCGGAGCGTCGAGGAACGGCAGCCGGTCGAGCAGGCCGGTCAGCTCGAACAACCGCTGCACGGCCGGTGGGCCGGGCATGAGGAAGAACCCGCAGTCGCGTTCGGCGCAAAGCTCCCGCGTCTTCAGGATCGCGAGCAGACCTGTCGAGTCGATGAAGGCGAGCTCGCCCAGGTCGAACACCAGCTCGCGACCCTGCGCGCTCAGCTGCTCCGCCCTCGCTTCCAGCTCTGGGGCCGTCGCGAGGTCTAGCTCCCCGGCAATCGCGAGGGTGCGCCGCTCGCCATCCGCCCGCTCCCGCAGGCTAAAGTGAGTAGGCACTGGCGTCCCTCAGCCGTGGGCGGATTGCTGGGGTCACCGGGTCGCGATTGAGGGGGTTCGGGCAGGTCATCGTCGTCCTCCGCACACGGTCTAGGGGGTGTGCGCGACGGTCTGCCCTTGACTGAGCCTCCCGAGGGCCAGCGTGCGTCCCGGTCGCTTCAGATGCCCGAGAGCGCCCCTCGCGGACACCTCTCAGACCGACGAGATGATAACTCGAAACGGCTCTGGGCGGTCCGGCCCTCACGCGGCGCCTCTAGACTCGCGGTGGCATCCGAGAGAGGAGCGGAGCGTGGGCGCAGTCGAGCTAGATCGCATGACCTGGCCTGAGATCAAGGCCGAGCAGGCTAGTGGCCGCGACACGGTCGTAATCGCGTTCGGCGCCACCGAGCAACATGGGCCGCATATGCCGCTCGCCACCGACGCGCTGCTGGGCGACCACCTCGCCCGCATGGTGGCCGAGCGCCTTGATGCGTTCGTGGCGCCGACGGTCCGGGTCGGCTGCTCCGAGCACCATCTCGAGTTTGCCGGCACGCTGTCGATCTCGGAGAGCACTTTTCACGGCATCGTCGCCGACATCCTGCAGTCGCTCGCGCGAGGCGGTTTCGCGCGCGCCGTGCTGCTGCCAACGCATGGCGGCAACTTCGGACCGCTTGCGGCGGCGCTCGAGATCCTCGGTCCCGTACCCGGCCTCGAGGTTCGCGCGCTCACGGACCTCAGCACCCTCTTCACGATCGCCCAGCTCGGCGCCGAGGAGCACGGGGTCCCACTCGGCGAGGGCGGCCTCCACGCCGGCGAGTGGGAGACCTCGATGATGTTGGCGATCCACCCGGAGCTCGTGCACCCGGAGCGGGGCGAGCCCGGCTACACCGGCGATCCGCAAGCCGCGGCAGGGGCGATCTTCGGCGCGGGCGTCCACACCGTCGCGAGCAACGGCGTGATCGGCGATCCCGGCCGGGCCAGTGCGGAGCACGGGGTCCGCTACTGGGACGAGGTGCTGCGGGTGACGCTCACAGCCGTCGGATAGGCTGCGCCGCCGCCCGAACGGGGAAGCGACGAGGCCCGTGCAGGGCGCGGCGACAGCGCGGGTGCTGGCGGCTCCTACGCTGTGGCTAGGGCCTTCTGCTTGATCTGGTCGAACTCGGCCTGCGTGATCGCGCCGCTGTCTAGCAGGCTCTTCGCCTTAGCGATCTGCTCCGCAGGGTCACTACCTGCGGCGACCGACTGCACGTACTGGTCGAACTGGGACTGCGCCGCCTCCTGCTGTTTGACGCTGCGCTGGGCCAGACCTTCGTGTTCGACGATCAGGTAGATGAACACGCCGAGGTATGGCAGCAGGATGATGGCGATGAGCCACAGGACCTTGCCCCATCCCGTTATGTCGTGCCGCCGGAATATGTCTCCGATCACGTTGAAGAGGATCATCAGCCAGAAGACGAACCCAAAGAAGATCAGGATCGTCCAGAAGACTTCGAGGAACGGATAGCTGCTGGCGAGAGTCAAGAGCTTGCCTCCTTAGTTCGATGGAGCAGAGCTCACCCGTTGGGAGCGCGGTTGGGGTCACGGATGCTACGTCGCTGCCCAGCATATGCACGAGCATGGGGGCGGTGCAGTCCGCCCACTACAGGCTACGGCCTCGCCGCCGGCGCCCGCACCGACAGGACGTCAACGCGGGGACGCGAGCGGCCGCGGTCGCTTCGCGCGGCAGCGTCGCGACCGGAGCAGGCTCGGCGCTGCGATTGCCCTACAAATTCCTCCAGCTGGCGACGAGCCCGTCCAGTCGCTCTCTGCTGTCAAACGGTGTTTGCTCGTCCTCACCCGCGACTCGGCCACCTATCAAGTTACTCCCCGCACGGCCGTCTGGCAACGCGTTTTGCCGCACCGTTGAGTCAAGCTACCGTCGGAGCAAGGCTAGGTCGAGCCCGGTCGGCCAAGGCCGGGTTGATCGACCGTCCGGGGTGGCCTGTCACTCGACCGGCGCCGGAATTTGCCGCCCCGACGCGTCGGTGCTTTCCTTCACGACCCAGCGCCTCTGCATGACGTCCCTTCGGTACTCCCCGTCATGGCCGATCCAGCGCCTTAGGCACTCATCGTCGCCTGGGTTCGTCACCGAGTACGAGCCGTCCTTCGTCTCAACGCCGACGCCCAATTTGATCGCCAGGGTCAGCATGCGGACGAGCTCGTTCGCCACCTGCGTGGGGTCATCCTCGTCGAACTCGATATTCATCTTCATGCGTCCGTGTCGGCACGCGTGGGTCGCAACTTTAGGGCTGCAGAGCGACATCGACGCGCTATCACGCGTCGCCCGTGACGAACGAGCGCGGCCGCCACGGCTCAACTGCCAGGAGGTCCCCCAAAGGCGGCGCTGACGGGCCCGCTCTCGCCCGCTCCCGCGACGGCACGATGCGGAGGTCGAGCGTCGGAGCCGGCCTCACCCTCGCGTGCCCGGGTCCGCCCGATCCTTGCTTGCGGAGCACCGGGCAAAGAGCGCCCGGGAGGACGCGCTTTGCCCGGTTGGTTGACGCCGGCTTTAATAAACGAGTACCTGGAAGGCGACGTCGTTACTCGGCGCACCAGCCGCGAACGTGTCCACGGTCACCTCCCCTTCTTCTGGACAGCCATTGTTTGAGGAGTCCGTTGTGACCGTGGCCTTTCCTGGTTCTTTGGTGTTTGCCGCATCGACTGAGACCATGACCCGCCGATTGTTATACGTTCCGCCCCCTTCCCGCCGGAGGCAGTACACGCCAGTTTCGAACTGTTTCGGGTAGTCGAGCCCGACGTTCGGTTTGAACTCGTCGTTCACCGGGTTCCAGTGTCCGACGGCGACCACGCCGCTCGCACCCGTCGGCCCCCCCGTTAGTCCGGCCACGGTGCCGGGAGCGGCATCACGACCGAGATGCAGATGGCTCAGGTGCGCATGATCGAGAACGGGAAGATCCGGCGTATCGAGGAGTACATGGACGGCGCTGAGGCCCTCCAAGCAGTAGGGCTCCCAGAGCAGGCGATGTCGCACGAGTCGCTTGAGCTCTGAGGGCCGGCGACCTGTTCAAGGGCGAGGAGTGAGTACACCCTTCTGCCCGACCTGCCTAGGGATACGGCCAGAGCGGGGATCGGCCGCGAGCGTTATGGCAATGCCCGAGCGCAGGCTCCGCGCCATTGCCCGTCAGCGCTTGTAAAAAGGTTAGAGCCCCAGTGTCGTACGCCGCTGGGGCTCCTTCTCAGACCGCATTGGGTTTGATTTCGCTGCGGTCTTGGACTCTGCCTCTGGCGAACCAGAAGCCGGGTCGTAACGACTGAATATAGCACGTCCGGGCCGCAGCTAGTCGAGCTTCGGCCATCCTGCATCCCGGTTGACGACGAGTTGGGCACGGTCACTTCCCAACGGGGGCGACCTTGACCCCCTCGCGCTCGGCGGGGACTTCGAACCGGCATCTCCGCCCGGCCCCCACTGACCGCGGGCCGCCGGGGCTCGTTTCATGGGCCCTATTGGTTACGAAAGCGCGACTCCGGCCGACGCCACGGGACGCGATCACGACGTTTGCCTCCGTGATGCCTCCGACAGCTGGACCACCTCGCGGGGCCTGCCTCTCACTGCCCTCTTAATCCGCTCGCGTGCAAGCCGCTCTGAGGGGTGTCCGTACAGGCGTTGAACGAGCGCACCGCCGTCCGTGTGGCCCAGCTGATGCGCCACGTCCTGCGCCGGTAGCTCCAGGTCGTTGAACAGCCACGCGCCGCAGAAGTGGCGCAGCTCGTAAAAGTCCATCGACGGCTGCCCGAACCGGCAGCGAATCGGATGCCAGTAGTAGTGCTGCGTGCGGCCCGTGAGCGCTCCACCCTTCCGCCCCCGGAAGACAAGCTCGTCCAGCTTCACCGGGCGCGGCAGGCCCAGCAGCCCTTCCTTCGCCGGCGGCGTGAGAACGACGGTCCGCTTTTGCCCGTTCTTCGGAAGCTCGAATCGTCGCGTCGCCGCTGAGTACTGACGCTCGACGCGCACTTCTTCCTCACGGAAGTCAATGTCCGACCACCGCAGACCGTACAGCTCGGCCGGGCGCATACCAACGAACGCCGCCATCAGAATCAGTGCGCGAGTCGTCAGGGCGACCTCGCCGGACCAGACCTCAGACGCGCACTCGGCGAGCCGCTCGATCTCTGCTCGGGTCGCCACATCCAGGTTCTTACGACCGTGCGACCCCCTTAACCGCAGGCCGGCGAACGGGTTAGCCTCGACCAGCCCCGCACGACGCGCGTCCGAAAACATCGCTCGGACGCCACCCAGCGTCCAACGGTGCCCGACAGCCCATTCCAGCGCGAACTCAACGGTCACGTCACGGAGCCGCCGGTCACCGTGCGCCTTCTGAAACGGCGCCACCTGCTCTCGGTAGGCGATGTTGGTGGACTCCTTCTGGCGAGGACGCAGGTCGAGCCAACGATCCGCCCAGCCGGCGACGGTCTCATCAGCGCGCCGACCACGCCGTCGCGCGACGTCGCCCTCCGCCTCGCGAGCCGCCTCCCTCGCATCGGCTTGCGACTCGTAGGTGCCTACGTAGCGCTTCTTGCTCGACACGGCCGGGTCGTACACCTCGACGGCCCAACGCCCGCCACGTTTGCGAATGGTCATGTCTGCGCCTCCAGCCACGCCTCACAATCCGCGATACGGAATCGGACTGCCCTGGAACCGACGCGGATGCACGGCATCCCAGCACCGACGCGGCGATCAATCGTCCGCGGATGGACCTGCAGATGCTCCGCAAGCTGGACCTTGGTGGCCAGCGGTTCGCTCCCGGGCCTGGCCCGGAACGCGACAACCCGGGCTCCCTCAGCGCTCGGTGACCACATCGCCTCCGCCTTCCTTGGCTGCGAACTTGCGCTGCAAGTCGTCCAGATACAGCTCCGCGCCCCCTCGGAGTGCATCCGCGAGCGTCACCTGCACCTTTCCGGCCGCCGCCGCTTCACGCACCCGCTGCTCCAAGACAGCCTTCTCCTCCGGCGTGAACCGCAGGAGATACGTCGCCGTCCTGAGCGGCTTGCTAATGCCGTCCATCGTAATTCGCCTCCTGATCGGGTCCTTGCATATCTCGCATTTCGCGAATGTACGGGGCGAGTCGGACAGAACAGTCGGCGGTGGTCGCTAGCGCTCGGCAATGTTCCTCCACTGCGGGGCGCCGGCTTCTGCTTTTCGCTCGCAATAAGCTCGAGAGCAGAAGTCTGTGAGGGCGGCTACGCCCGCAGCCACGCACTCATTTTCAGCAAGGAGCGTGGTCGCTCCCGGTCGCGGCTTTAGGGGCTGGTGCTGGCGGGCTCGCCGAGAGCGGCGCGCACCCAGTCATGCCTGCTGCCGGGGTCGAGGCTCGCTAGAAACGCCGCGCGCGGGCCGTCCCAGTGTTCAGTGGCGCGTTCGGCCGCGCGCGTGGCGACCATCTGGCGTGCGTCTTGGTCGTCGCACGACACGAGCAGGATGGCTGCGTGCGTGCCTGCGTTGGCGATGAGTTCGTGAACTCGCTCATCGTCTGACCCGACGTGTGACTTGCGGGTGTGTGCCTCGTGGACGCCGCCTTTAGCGCCTTTCGCGGCCGAGAATAGGCCCAAGAATCCGATCGCGATGGCTATAGAGATGCGGAGCAGCGTGTAGACGAACCCACTGGCGGTGAGTAGCCGCGACTGAGTGAGTTTCAGCGAGCCGTCCTTATTGGCGCTGACGACGAGCGCAGTGACGTGTCCCTTTCGCGCCTTCGTGCGCAAGCCCCGCCTGAGCGATGCGAGCATGTGCTCTGCCGCACGGCGGCTCTCGAAGCTGGCGAGGACTACCGATGGTTGCACCGATGCGACTTCGGCCGCCATCTACAGATCATCCCACGATGCTGCCGAGCGGGCGTGTGGGAGATGGCGAGGGGGCAGGGCGCCGCGATCACTGCGGAGCATGGCCGTGGGACCCACCGACCTTGTTGAGCCCGGCTTCGATGGCCTCCAGGCGCTTGCCGATCTGATCGAGCTGCCCCGAGAGCCTGTCGGTCGTCGCCCCTTCGAGGCGCCTCCGCGCCGACTCAACGAAGACTGATGTGATGGTGGCGGTGATGACGGTCAGGAAGCCGATTCCGACCAGCATGACGAGCGCGGCGACGAGCCTTCCAGCTGCGCTCACAGGCACGAGGTCCCCGTAGCCGACCGTCGTGACGGTCTGTATCGCCCACCACATGCCGTCGCCGATGTTGGGGAAGGTCTTGTCGTCGGTGAAGTGCATCAGCACGCCACCGATGACCGTCACGGAGAGCGTGACCAATCCAATGATTCGCGCCGCCCGTCGGGCCGTCAGCGGCTTGCGCTCTAGGAGGGTCAATCCACGCGGGTGGACCGGAGCCGGAGCGGGCGGGCTACCTTCGGGTGTGGCCATGGTCGTGACCTCCTTAGGATCGGCTGATACAGGACGTGCCCGTAGGGGAGGATCAGACTACGCCGCCCGTACGCCCGTCCACCTCATCGGATCACCCACGGGCGTCGCCCCGCGTGGCTTAGATCGCCTGTGTGGGCCTGGTTTTTTGGCGAAACGGCCCCAATGTGCCTACTACGTAGTCAAGTCAGCCGCTCTAGGCGCGTTGGCCGCCCGAGCCAGCCTGCGGCGGTCGGCCTTCCCGCGTGCCTACGATGCTCGGCGGGCGTCGGTCGGCGTTCGACGGCAGAGGCGCCCGTCGCGTTCGCTTCGGCGGCTGCGCCTCCGACTGCGCTCCGCGCCGTGCGGCTCTGGCGGCGGTCGGCGTCCGGCGTCCGGCGTTCTCCGTTCACCCGACGGCGGGCGCTCCGCGCTTACTGACACAGTGAGGGTGGCGCGGAGTGGCGCTCTCCGTGGCGCGCTTTGCTGCTCCGCTTGTGAGGCTGCCCGCTTCGCGGCTGGTGGCGGCGCTCCGGCCCCGGCGTCTCCTGCGCCGGCAGGTACCAGCGCGACTGCGACGGGCGGTCATCGAGCGTTTCCAGGTACCAGTCCGGCGGCGGTAAGGACTCCTCGGCTCTCACGCGCGCTCTCCCTTCAAGATCGGTGCCCATACCTTGCGCAGCTGCGCTTGCGTTATCGCTAGGCCCGAGCCGTCCGCGTCGTCGCTCCTGCGCGTCCTGCGGCGACTCCGCTGCCTCGTGGTGACGCCAGTCCCGACTCGCTTGACCTCAGCCAGTGTCCCTTGGGCGTAGGACGGCCTTGCGGTCGCCTCCGGGCTCTCGCTGTCAAGTCTCGCTCGTGCCCTCCGGGCCCACTCGACGCGCGCCCGCCTCAGCGTCCGCATCGTGCAGCCCGTCCTCGCCGTCAGTCGCCGGCTGACCTCGACCACGTGCCCCGGCAGGTTCCTGCACATCGCCAACTCTGAGGCGATGTACCGAGCCAGGTAGCCCGCCGCCTTCTCCGGGGACCTCAGCTCGAGCTTCCGATCGACGTAGCCGAAGTCGTGCTCGCCGCTGAGCTCGTGCAACGCCGCGACGTACACCGCCGACACCCTGTGCTCGTCCAGTGAGGCCATCGGCACCAACAAATGACGGTGGAGCGCCCCCCGCTTCTGCTCCTGCCACACCTGCGCGAGCACAAACCACTCGACGCCCAGCCGCTTCGCCTCCCGGCGCGCCCTTTTCAGCGCCGCCTGGTGCAGCTTGCGCCAGCGGACCGGGGCCGACTCGTTCCACGGCTTGAGTGCATAGTCGTAGCAACGGTACCCGTCCCACGGCAGCCGGTCTTGGCCCGGTGCTGTGACCGTCACCAGCGCCATGTGCCCCACATAGGCGGCCACGTTCACGCGGAGCTTCTCCCGCTGGTCGCGCGCCCAATGCCTCCCGCAACCCCGACAGCCGCGCGATCCACAACGCACGAGTCGCGTCTGACCTGGCGGCTTGTACGGCCGCTCACAACGCCACGGACTCCGATGGTGCGCCGACCGCTCGAACGCCTCCACAGTCATGCGGGCGACCTCGCCCCCAACCGGCGCCTCCCGCGTCGGCGCCCCGGGTTCGAGTACCGGAGCAAGGGCAAGCGCCTTGCCTCGGGCGGTTGCCTCCTACCCAGCTCGCGCGTGCCTCCGCACTGCCTCCTAGACCGGCCGGTCCTCCCCGGTGCGTCCAGTATCCACGGGACATCTCCTGTCGCCTCCCGTCCCCGCCATTCAGGGCCAATGTCCAGCACCGACGCGGCAAGTCGGCTCGCGTCGCTCGACTGCGCTACATGGGCCCTCCAGGACTCGAACCTGCGGCCTACGGATTATGAGTCTCCGGTCGAAGCCGAGAACTTGGCTCTAGCCCTGCGATTCTGGCGCTGCGCGGTCCCCGGTCCTCGCCAGACGTCACGGGCCCCCCACCGCGCATCTAGGACGACGCTACTTGATGAGTTTCTTGTTCTGCTTCACAGATGATGCTGCGGGAACCTTCGGCCTTGACCGTAACGGTGGCGTCGGATCGCCTTCCCCCTCCGGTGGAGTGTGAGCGGTGCCCGCCCCTGGCACGGTAGTCACGGGAGGGGAACGCACTAGCCGTGACAGGGGCGGGCGGGCAAAGCTCAGGTGCTCGCCTCCGGGCCGAGGTCGAGCTGGCTCGCTGTCTCGAGATGGCCGGCGCCTGGGATGAGCGCGAACACGATTCCCCTCGCTTTGCAGAGGTCGCGAGCGAGCAAGAACAGCGTTAGCGCCGTCGAATCCATGAACGTGAGCCCGGTTAGGTCAAGGGTTAGCTTGGCTGCCTTTGCGCACGAGATGATCGCGACTTCCAGCTCGTCGCCGGCGATTGCATCCAGCTCCCCACTCAGAATCAGCGTGTGGTCGTCGCCGGACACCACATTATGAACCTGAAACGGTCGCCGTTGACCAATCGCCATCGACAGCTCCCAAACACGGTATTAGTGTCTGGAAAGGCCCGCGACGCTGCGGGTCGCCACGAGTCCTAACCCCCCCTAAGAGGCTCGCCTCCCATGCCCACGCACGGAGGCTGGCTGCTGAGAGCGTAGCGTCGCGGCAGGCCGTTGGCAAGACAGCCGGTGGCATGCGGTGGCAAGTCCCCATTTTGCGCGGATTCGATGCGTTTGACGGTCCTGCCCAAGGGTAAAAGCTAGGGGCCAGTGCGAGGGGCCATTACTGGGGTCATGGACGGCGGGGAGGAATCCCACCGCGGAGCGCAACCTCCCCGCCGTCGTCACCCTCGCCGTAACCCCCGGTTGATTTGGACCCGCGTGCTGCTGTCGTTGATCGCGACCTCCGCCCGGACCCATCCGCGCGAGGCCTACGGCGGCGCGTGAAGGCGATAGTCTCGGCACCGCTGGTGTGCATCCCCGGCGGCGCCGCCGGGCATAGCCCGCGCGGGAGGGTCGTTGGGGGCGAGCAGTTCCAGCTGGGTCTTTGTCGAAGGGAGAAAGGAGACATGGGATGTCTGAAATTCGACGAGCATCAATCATGTGCGCGTGCGCATCGGTGGCGGCGCTGTGCGCGGCGATGGTCCTAGCCACTGCTAGCTCCGCCGTGACCGTGACAACGGTCGCAAGCGGACTGGATAACCCGAGAGCCCTGGCCTTCAACCCCGAGGGCGATCTGTACGTCGCCGAAGCGGGCCACGGCAGCGAACCGGCCGGTAGCTTCTGCCCGCTACCGGGCCACGGCGGTCCCCCTGAATGCATCGGCCTCACCAGCGGGGTGAGCAAGATCGAGCATGGCGGGACGCCGCAGCGAGTCCTCACGGGCAAGATCTCGATAGCGGGCCCCGATGGGAGCGCCGCTACCGGCATCGACGGCGTCTCGCTGCACGAGTGGGGCCCACTCTTCGCGGTCGCGACGGGCGCGTCCGACCTGATTCCCAGCTCGGCGACAGGACCGCCCGGGGTACTCGCCGAGGTCAAGGAGCAGATCGGACGCCTGTTCGAAGTCGACCGTTGGGGACACTCGCGGATCGTGGCGGACGTGGGCCACTTCGACTTCAATTGGAGCAAAGAACACAAAGAACTCGTACCCGAACAGTTCCCCGACGCCAACCCCTATGCGGTTTTGGCGACGCCCGAAGGCGTGTGGGTGATCGACGCGGCATCGAACACGCTCGATCTCGTTCGCGATGGAAAGGTGCGCGTGGTTGAGTTCTTCCCGAGCCCACCGGTATCCGACGCCGTCCCGACCTGCGTGTCGCGCGGCCCGGACGGCGCGCTTTATGTCGGCGAGCTCACGGGCGGCGGGAACAAACCGGGCTCCTCGGTTGTCTGGCGCATCGAGGCAGGACACGAGCCGGAGGTGTGGGCCACGGGGCTGACCGCGGTCACTGGCTGCGGATGGGACACGGACGGCGAGTTCTACGCGGTCGAGTTCTCGACTCTGGGCTTCGAAAGCTTCACGCCCGAAACCGGGGCGCTCGTGCGCGTGCTGCCGCACTCCGCGAGCCCGGTGACGGTTCTCTCGAAGCTCAGCTTCCCAGGCGGCTTCGCCTCCAGGGGCGACGCGGTCTACCTGTCGAACTGGAGCATCGCGCCCGCCAGCAACGGTAAAGGCCCGACGGGCCAGGTGCTGCGCATCACGCCGTAGCTCACGGACAGCTCATCGTCGACCACCCCGCGGGCCGAACCCGCGGGGTGGTCCGGCGATCCGCCTACCCCGTTGGGCAGCCTGCCGAGGCGCGCTTGCTCAGCGCGCTCACGTCGCTGCAAGCCAATGAGGCGCCGCGCTTTGCCCTGCGCCAGTCCGGCGCCGAGAGCGGCGGGCCCAACGGGTTCGTGCTCGCGCGTGCGGCCGATCAGGGCGGGGCTGGATATAGCTGCTCGCTGATTTGGCTCTGTGAAGCGGTTTCCGGGGTGCCCACGGAGGTGCCGTTTGCGGCGGTCTCCGGGCGTCCGGTGGACCCGAGGTGGACGCGAGCCCGGGTCCTCGCCTTCGCTCTCGACGAGGTCCCACGCGGTGCCGGCAGCAAACGCCGGCACGGGCACGACATCAGCGCCGCCGACGGAAGGCCCTCAGAACGATCTAGCGCCCGCTGGCTTAGGGGCCAATGCGGTTCACTTAGGGCAGCCGGCTTGTGCTCTCGGTGTAGAGGGGCGGCCAACCCAAGGTGCGACCCCGGCTTTCGCAGCTCGTCCACAACGGCAGTGAGCCGCGTCTGATGCGGACGCCTGCTTCTCGCGCAAGGGGAGAGCCAGCGACGGCGCACTTTGCGGTAACAGGCTCCGTCAGGTCCCGGCCGCTGACTCCGTCTCGACGAGCGCCGCGGCGCGCGGCTCGAAGAGGCCGTAGCCGTGCTCGCGCGAGAGCTCGAGCGCTTGTGCGGCATGCTCGAGCGCTGACTCCTTCTCGCCGCGCGCCGCGAGCGCCTCGGCCCATCCCAGGTGTGTGCGGGCTAGCCACAGGAGCAGGCCGTTGGTCTCATAGAACTCGCATGCGAATGCCAGATCGTGATCGGCCTGCTCGTGCTCTCCGAGGAGTCCCGCGAGGAGTCCTAGCCACATGCGCACGTGCCCGTAGCCGGCGAGGCTATTGCAGACGAACTGGCTGCTGTAGGGCTCCATGAGGCGGTACAGACTGGAGGCCGCTGAGGAGCTGCCGGTCTCGATTGCGACTTCGGCATAGAAGGTCACCGCGGTCAGCGAGTCCGGTGCATTCTCAAGGCCGTCGAGCGCGGCCTCGTCGAGCAGCGCACGGGCCTCGGCGCTACGGCCGGCGGCGCAGAGTATCCAGGGCAGACTGGCGCGCCAGGCGGGGATGCGGGGGTAGGCGTCGACGTTCTGTTTGACCGCGTCGACGATCTCTGCTGCGCGGCCTTGGTAGCGGCGGATGAACGTGAGTGCGGTGCCGTAAGCCACGAAGCTGTCGGGCTCTCCGGCCTCCCGCCCGATCCGCAACGCGCGTTGGGCTAGCTCTTCGCCTGCAACGAAATCACCGCAGCTGAGCTTCCACGCTGCCTGGAAGCAGGTCGCGATCCATCGCATTGTGGGCTGCCCGAGCTCGCGCGCGATTGCGTCCGCCTGCTCGAGATCGAGTCGCACCCGTTCGAAGTCGCCCCGTTCGAAGCTGATGAAGCAGCCGTGGACATGCGACCAGAACTTGAGCGCCGGATCACCGAGCTGCGCTGCGCACCGCGAGAACTCCTCGACGACTGTCCCCCGCCAGTCGAGCGTGCCACCCGCATAGAGACAAGCACCCGCAAGCTGCAAGACCTCACCGAGCGTCCGCAGGTCATGGACACCGCGCGCGAGGGAGAGCGCCTCCTCGGCGAGCATGCGCCGCCGTTCGAGGCCGGGGTCGTATGTAAGCTCCATAGCCTTCGTCGCGAGCAGCCGCGCGCGGCGCGTCTGAGTCGGGGGGTCGTCCAGCTCGATCGCCCGCTCGATCGCCTGGAGGCGCTCCGCGTCAACCTCCCCGATCATGGTCGGGTAACCCCCACGAGTGTTTGCCAGTGCGGCTTGCGCTGCCAGATCGGCAGCCTGGAGTGCAGAGGCGATCCGTGACGCGTCAAGCAGGGTCTCGCGGAAGGTTGCCTGGCCTGTCTGGTGCTGGGCCTCGCCGAGCCCGATCAGCGCTTCGCAACGCTCGCGACTGTCCGTCTCGGTGGTCAGCCCGACGGCGTCGGCGAACAGTTTCACCGCCTCGCCGGGGGCGAGGCTCGCCAGCGCCTGCTGTCCGGCTTTCAGCGCGTAGTCAGCCGCCTTGGCCTTCTCCACCGAGATCGCCGCGAGCCGCCAGTGAAGTGCCAGCTCGGCCAGGTGCTCGCCGGGGTCCTGGCCGTAGAGGCGCTCGAGCGATTCCGCCACGCGCTGGTGCATCCGCGCCCGTCGCGTCCCCCCGAGGCCCTGATACAGCGTCTGGTTGATGAGCGCGTGGGCGAAGCGAAACTGCCCGACCCGCTCGGAGGACTCGGCCAGCAGCGAGGCGGCGACGGCTCCCTCGAGATGATCCAGCAGCCGGCCTTCGTCGATATCGAGCATCGACTCCAGCAGCTTGAGATCAAACACGCGCCCGATCACCGCCGCCTGAGTAAGGACCTCGAGCGCCTCATCGCCCAGGCGCTCGACGCGGCGCTCGATCACCTCGCGCACACTCTCGGGCAGCGCAATGGCCGCGGAGCCGTCGATGCTCCAGCGTCCACCGGCCTCGTCGAAGACGAGCGCGCCGGACTCTGAGAGTCCGCGCAGGACCTCGCCCACGAAGAAGGGGTTGCCATCGGTCTCGGTGGCGATCTGTCCCGCCAGCTCGACGCCATCCGCTTCGAGCTCGTGGCCGGCGACGGCGGTCATGATCTCGGCCACCTCATCCGCTCCGAGGCCGTGCAGGGAGATGCGCTGCACGCCCTCGACCCGGCGCAGGTCGCCCAGCACGGCGGTGAGCGGGTGATCCTTGCCGAGGTCTGAGTCGCGGTAGGTGGCGATCAGATGCAGCGCACCCTGCTCGACGCTCCGAACGACGTGCTTCAGGAGCGCCACCGACTGACCGTCGGCCCAGTGCAGGTCGTCTAACACCAGGCACAGAGGGACGGTCTGAGAGACCTCCTGGAGCAGTCCCGCGACGGCCGAGAACAGCAGGTAGCGCTCGGTCTCGGGGTCAGATGCCTGCGGCGCCGGAAGATCCTCCACGCGTCGCTCCAGGTTTCGAGCCAGTCGGCCAAGCTCGCCCTTGTGGCGCTCAACATGGCTGTCAAGCAGCTCCTGCGGGGCGTGCTCGACTATCTGCGAGCAGACCTCGATCCAGGGCTCATAGGGGACCGCGAACTCCTCCGAGCACGCGCCCCAGCAAACGGCAAAGCCCTCGGCGTGCGCGCGGTGGGCGCCATAGCCAGAAAGCCTCGTCTTGCCGATCCCCGGCTCACCGCAGAGCAGCACCACCTGGCGCGCGCCGTCGCGCGCGAGCACCAGCGCCTCCTCGATCCCGGCGCGCTCCTCGACACGTCCAACGTAGGAGACCGGCGGCACCGCGCGAAGCAGCGCGGGCAGGGGCCAGCGGCTCACACCTGAGGTCTCCTCGGCTATCGGCGCCCAGGAGACCGAGAACGCCTCCACAGGATCGGGGAAGCCCTTCAGCTCGAGCTCACCGGCTGACTCGAACTCCACGCCCTCGCAGCGCCCGGCGAGCGTCTTGGCGAGCCCTGAGATGAGGATCCCGTCGGTGGGCGCCTGCGCGCACAGGCGCGCCGCCTCGATCGAGGGCATGCCGAAGTAGTCACCGTCCTTGACGGTCGACTCGCCCGCTCCGAGGCCGATACGCACGTGCAGCCCCTGCTCGGCGTTGCGGTAGCGGCGATCAAACAGCTGCTGCATCGCGACAGCGCACTTGACCGCCGCGGAGGCCGAGGAGAAGGCGATCATCAGCCCGTCACCGGTGTTCTTTACCTCTTTGCCCTGAAAGCCCGCGATCGCGTCGCGCAGCAGGGCGAAGTGCTCTTCGCGCAGCTCATCCGCGCGTACCGGGCCGACAGAGGTGGCCAGCCGAGTCGAACCGACGAGGTCGGTCAGCAGGATCGTCGCAAGCTCAACCGACTCCGCCACAAGGTCCCCCGGGACAAGGCTCAACCGCGCAGCGAGACTACCAATTTGACGTAAGCCCTGTCCACGAACAGCGCTCAGGCGCCGTAAACACGGGGCCTAAGGTAGTGGGCCCGCCAGGACTCGAACCTGGGACCTACCGATTATGAGTCGGCAGCTCTGACCAACTGAGCTACGGGCCCTACACGCACTTCGACCCTCGGCCGTGTGCGGTGCGGCAGACGCTACCAGCGCGATATGGAATGCTCCTGCGCGCCGCCTTCGCATCAACCGGCGGCCATACAGGTCACCGAACGGGAGGGACGGCACATGCCAGCAGAGCGTGCAGCGATCGTAACGGGAGCATCGAGTGGCATCGGCCTGGCCATCGCCAGGGTGCTTCTCGAGGAGGGGTACGGGATCACGATGGCAGCACGACGGCCTGACAAGCTCGAGGCGGCCGCACAGGGGCTGGCGGGCGACGGCTTCGACCTGCAGGCCGTGCCGGCGAACCTTGCCGAGGAGTCCGAGGTGCAGAAGGTCGTTGCCGCACACCGCGACCGCTACGCCAGACTCGACGTGCTTGTCAACAACGCGGGCGTCGGCGTGGGCGCCCCCGTGGTCGAGATCGAGACCAAGCGCCTGGACATGCAGCTGAATATCAACCTCCGCTCGATCATCCTCTTCTACCGCGAATGCATCTCGATGCTGAAGGAGGCCGCCGCCGAGCATAAGAGCGCGCTCGTGGTCAACACCGCCTCGATCTCCGGCAAGCATGGGGAGCCATGGCTCTCCGTCTATTCGGCCACGAAGCACGGCGTCGTCGGCTGGACAGAATCGATGAACAAGGAACTCAGCGCCGAAGGCATCAAGTCGACCGCGCTGTGCCCGGCCTTCGTCGACACGCCGATGACCGACTTCATCAAGGAGCACGTCCCCGCGGAGGACATGATCCGCCCCGAGGATGTCGCCGAGGGCGTCCGCTACTTGCTCAAGGTCTCCCCTGCCTGCGTGATCCCCGAGATGACGTTCGTGCGTCCGGGCGAGGCCCTGTAGCTCGGCGCGCCAGAGCCTCGGGCTCGCTCAGCCGCGAGACGCGACCGGCACAGGGAGCGGTCGCTCGTTTCGGCGCGCGAACTTGCCTCCCGCTCCTCGACACTCGGGCTTGCCGATGCGTCGCGCGCGGATCTCGCCCGATGGGTCGGCGGCGTCGGGGAGCTGGCGACGTCCCCGCAGCCGGCTGCCGCGGAGCGCGCGATGCTCCGAGATCGCGAGATCGAGATCGAGGCCGCTCACGCTCGTCAGGCTGTCCTCGAGGTGTGCCGCGAGGATGCCCACCTCCCGCGGCGTTGCCTCCCGCGCCTTGCCGTCCACCCTTGTGAAGCGGTCCCACGATCGGGCGAACGAGATGAAGTCCGTCCGTCCGCCACGCCGGTGTGCGGCGAGCATCGGGCACACGCCTCCCTGACGGTCGACGTAGGCCCCGGCGATGATGCGTTCGCCGGCACGCACAGCCTGGAGCATTGCTTCGCGCGTCGCGACCGGCATGCAATCGATCGCGAGGCGAAGGCTCTCGACGGGGCTGCTGTGGCGGCGTTGCTTTCGCATAGGCTGTGCTCGCCGGCGGAGAGTTGTGCCGCCGGTCGGATGCGCGCCAAGCGTAGGACGCTCGTCTCGGCCACGCAACGAATTCCCCCGCCTGAAAGGAAACTTGCACATGAAGCTCGGCGTGCACATCGGCTACTGGGGTCTCGGCCTCAGCTCCGAGGACCAGCTCACCATCGTCCAGGAGGCCGAGCGGCTGGGCTACGACTCGGTCTGGGCAGCCGAGGCCTATGGCTCCGATACTGCCACCGTCCTTGGATGGCTCGCCGGTCAGACGTCGAAGATCCGCCTTGGCTCGGGCATCTTCCAGATGCCGGCCCGCTCGCCCGCGATGACCGCGATGACGGCAGCCACGATCGACCAGCTCTCCGGCGGAAGGATGATCCTCGGGATCGGCTCGTCGGGGCCGCAGGTCGCGGAGGGGTGGCACGGACAGCGCTTCGCCAAGCAGCTGCAGCGCACACGCGAGTACGTCGCCGTCCTCCGCATGGCCCTCGCCCGCGAGCGCGTCGAGTTCCACGGCGAGACGCTCGAGCTGCCGTTGCCTAACGGACCGGGTAAGGCGCTGAAGCTGACGATCTCGCCCGTCCAGGAGCGCATTCCCATCTACATCGCCGCGATCGGCCCCAAGAACACAGCCCTGGCGGGAGAGATCGCCGACGGATGGATACCCACCCTGTTCTCGCCCGAGCACGTCTCCGAGCTGCGGCCCCTGCTGCAGGAGGGAGCCGACCGCTCCGGCAAATCGCTCGAGGACTTCGACATCGCACCGACGGTCAACGTCTTCATCACCGACGACCTCGAGGCGGCCCGCAACGCGATGCGGCCATTCATCGCCCTGTATGTCGGCGGCATGGGCTCGCGCGAGCAGAACTTCTACAACCAGGTTGTGCAGCGCTACGGATACCAGGCCGAGGCTAAGGAGATCCAGGACCTCTACCTCGAAGGTAAGCGGGAGGAGGCGATGGCCGCGATCCCCGACAGCCTCATCGATACGGTCTCCCTGTGCGGGCCGCCGGATGTCGTCCGTGAGCGCTTGGCCGTCTACCGCGACGCCGGGGTCGGAACCCTCGGCGTCACGCCCACCGCCTTCACCGCGGAGGAGCGTCTGGCGCAGCTGCGGCTGCTCGCCGAGCTCGCCGCCTGATCGGGCACGCGTGGCAGAGGCGCCAGCTCAGCCCATACGGGTGCTCCTGGGCGCGTTCGGCGATCCGGGCCACGCATTTCCGATGATCGGCCTTGGCCGCGCGCTGGTGGCCCGGGGTCACGACGTCACGCTTCAGACCTGGAGACGCTGGCAGGCGGAGGTAGAGGCCGAGGGACTGACGTTCGCCCCCGCCCCCGAGTACCACGTCTTTCCCTCCGGTCCCGAGCCGCTCGACTTCTATGAGGCGGTCGTGCATGCCACGACGGACACGCTCCCGCTCCTTAGCGAGCTGCGTCCAGACGTCGTCGTCGCGGACATCCTCACGCTCGCGCCCGCGCTCGCGGCCGAGCTCGAGGGCGTGCGGTGCGCCACGCTCATCCCGCACGTCCATCCGCACGGCGAGCCCGACTTCCCGATCTACTCGCTCGGCGCGCGCTTGCCCCGTACCGCCGCCGGCCGCTGGATGTGGCGCCACGCGCAGCGGCCGGTGCGGCGCGGATTGGAGCGCGGCAGGCGCGAGCTCAACGACACGCGCGCGCGTCTCGGGCTTCGCCCGCACGCGCACGTCCACGGGGGCATCAGCCGCGAGCTCGCCCTTGTAGCGAGCTTCCCACAGCTCGAGTACCCCAGAGCCTGGCCTGAGCACGTGCACGTCGTCGGACCCCTCATGTGGGAGCCGCGGGCTCGGGACGTCGAGCTGCCTGCCGGCGAGGGGCCGCTGGTGCTCGTCGCTCCCTCGACCGCGCAGGACTCCGAGCACCGGCTCCTGAGGACGGCCCTACGCGGTCTGGCCGATGCGCCGGTGCGGGTGCTCGCAACATGGAACCGCCGACTGCCGCCCCGACCCTTGCCCGTGCCGGCGAACGCGCGTGTCGTCGAGTGGGTCTCCTACTCGCGCACGATGCCGCTTTGCGACGTCGTCATCTGCCACGCCGGCCATGGCACACTCGTGCGGGCCCTCGCGTCCGGCTGCGCCGTCGTCGCCTGCCCGGCCGTGGGCGACATGAACGAGAACGCGGCGCGGCTGGACTGGGCCGGTGCGGGACTGCGGCTGCCGCGGCGCTTCACGACGCCGCGGGCGCTCCGTTTGGCGGTGGAACGCAGCCTGGCGGAGCCGTCGATCCGCACCCGGGCACTGGAGCTCGCCGAATGGGCCGGAGCGCACGACGCAGGTGCTGCTGCGGCGCGTTTCGTCGAACGACTTGCGGCCCCGGGGAGAAGTTCACGGGACTCG
>DASZFA010000062.1:0-13740 GCA_035940255.1 Solirubrobacteraceae bacterium | reverse complement strand
CTCGAAGACACAGGAGGCGCGGGCGCGGGGCTACAAGCCGGGCCGGTTCAGCTTCAACGTCAAGGGAGGGCGCTGCGAGGTCTGCCGCGGCGACGGGCAGATCAAGATCGAGATGCACTTCCTGCCCGACGTGTACGTGCCGTGCGAGCAGTGCCACGGCAAGCGCTACAACCGCGAGACGCTCGAGGTGCGCTTCAAGGGCAAGAGCATCGCCGACGTGCTCGACATGTCGGTCGAGGAGGCGCTCACGTTCTTCGAGCACATCCCCAAGATCCGCCGCCGTCTCGAGACGCTGAACGCCGTCGGGCTCGGCTATGTCAGGCTGGGCCAGCCGGCGACGACGCTCTCCGGCGGCGAGGCGCAGCGCGTAAAGCTCGCCACCGAGCTGTCGAAGATTGCGACGGGACGCACGCTGTACATCCTCGATGAGCCGACGACGGGGTTGCATTTCGCGGACGTGGAGCGGCTGCTCGACGTGCTGCGGCGCCTCGTCGACGCCGGCAACAGCGTCGTCGTGATCGAGCACAACCTCGACGTCATCAAGAGCGCTGACCGGCTCATCGACATGGGACCCGAGGGAGGAGAGGAAGGAGGGATGGCGATCGCCGTCGGCACCCCCGAGGAGGTCGCGGCCGAGCCGGCCTCTCACACCGGACGCTTCCTGGCGGAGATCCTCACACCCGCCGTCAAGCGCGCCGGCCCCGGCGGGAGCTCCGGCCGCGAGCGGCGTTCCAAGGTCGCCGCCTGAGCGGATGGGCGACACGGCCCGCCAGGCTCGGCTGTGGGCGCAGAAGTGGAGGTGGTATGAGCGCAACTCGCTGCCGTGGAACCGCGCGCGCATCCACTGGGAGTTCCTGCGCCGGGAAGCGTTCGTGCGCTGGCCGGTGCACGGCAACGTGCTCGAGGCGCTGCGCGAGGGACGCCTGCAGATCGGCCCCGGGGCGCTATTCGAGCCAGGCGTATGGATCACTGCTCCGGGCAGCGCGCGGGTGCGGATCGGCGCCGGCACGTTCCTGAACCTCGGCGTGATGGTCGCCGCTCATGAGCTTGTGGAGATCGGCGACCACTGCATGCTCGCCAACGGCTGCTTCGTCTCTGACGCCTCCCACCGCTACGACGACCCCGAGCTGCCTGTGACCTGGCAGGGCTTCGAGAGCAGAGGGCCAACGCGCATCGGCGAGAACTGCTGGCTGGGCGCGAACGTCGTGGTCACGAGCGGTGTGACGATCGGGGAGCGCTGCGTAATCGGAGCGAACAGCGTCGTGACCCACGACCTGGAGCCGTTCGCCCTCGCAGCGGGCGCCCCCGCGAAGGTGCTCGCGAGCGTCGCCGGCGGCGGCGCGTCCGACACGAGCAGGTAGGTTCTGTGAATGGATCTCTTCGAGGCCATGCGCAGCGCGCCGACGAGCCGGCTCTTCAAGACGGACCCGGTCCCGCGGGAGGCGCTCGTGCGGGCGCTCGAGAATGCGCGCTTCGCGCCCAGCGGTGGCAACCGCCAGGGATGGCGTGTGGTGGTGGTCGAGGACGCCGAGCGCCGGCGGGCGCTGCAAGACCTCTACCTGCCGCGGTGGCGGGCCTACACCGAGCAGACGGGTGCGGCGGCGATCCTCGCCGAACCCGAAGGTCATTCCCCGGCGCTCGTGCGGATGGCGCGCCGGGCGAACGACTATGCGGAGGGGCTCGGCCGCGTGCCGGTGCACCTCGTCGTGGGAGTTCGCCTCGGCGACGTCCTCGCCACCGACGCGTCGTTGCCGCGCCAGAGCATCGTGGGCGGCGCCTCGATCTATCCGTTCGTGCAGAACCTCCTGCTGGCGTTGCGGGCCGAGGGCCTCGGCGCCGCGCTGACGACGCTGCTGATTCCAGCCGAGGCGGACGTCATGCGCCTGTTGGAGATCCCCGAGGACATCGCCCTCGCGGCACACATCGGCGTCGGCTACCGCGCGGATCCCTGGCCGGAGCGGCTTGCGCGCCGCCCGGTGGAGGAGTTCGCCTTTCTCGAGCGCTTCGGCGAGCCGCTGAGCTAGCGATCCAGGAGGACGCGCAGCTCCGCCAGCTCGACCGGGTCGATCTTGTACGTATGCTCCGGACCGGGGTAGCGCCGCATGCGGACGTCCTCGGCATAGGCGGTCACGCCCGCGTTCATCTCCTGCTGCAGGTTCGCGTAGCGCTTGACGAAGCGCGGCCCGAGCCCATCGCGGATGCCGAGCAGATCGTGGAAGACGAGCACCTGCCCGTCGGTCGCGGGTCCCGCGCCGATGCCGATCACTGGTATCTCGATGCGCGGCATCAGCTCATCGGTGACAGCGCTCGGGATCGCCTCGAACACGAGCGCGAAACAACCGGCGTCTTCGAGCGCGTGCGCCTCTGACGCGATGCGCGCGGCCGCCGCGGCGGTTCGACCTTGGGCCTTCCAGCCGCCCAGCGCGGTCGAGGTCTGGGGCGTGAGCCCCACGTGTCCCATCACCGGGATGCCGGCGCCGACGATCGCACGCGCACGACTCACCGAGGCGTCGCCGCCACCCTCGAGCTTCACCACCTCGCAGCCGCCGTCCTTCACCATCCGCATCGCGGTGGTGATCGCCTGCTCGTCCGAGACCTCGTAGGAGCCGAACGGGAGGTCGCCGATCAAGAGCGGGGTGCGCAGGCCGCGGCGCACGGCGCGCGTGAGCACGAGCATGTCCTCGAGCTCAACGGGGGTCGTCGCGTTGAAGCCGAGCACGGTGGTGGCGGCCGAGTCGCCGACGAGCACCAGATCCACGCCGGCGGCCTCGGCTGCGCGCGCGCTCGGGTAGTCATAGGCGGTGACCATCACGATCGGCTCGCCAAGCCGCTTCCTTTCCATCAGCAGGGGCAGTGTCATCGGCAGGCGGTCGGCGGGTGGGACTCGGTCGATCGGGACCCGGATCGCTGGCTGGCTTGACATGGTGCTTCCTCTCTGACGCTCGGTTGACGCCCGCTCCTCAGGAGAGCAGGGTCGCCACCTCGTCGTCGATCGTGATGATTCGGTTGGTCTGCGCCTCGACGTGTACGACGCGGGGTACGTAGCGCTCCAGATCGGAATCGTCGTACTGGGCGTACGAAATGACGATGATCGTGTCTCCCCGGTGGACCAGGCGGGCGGCGGCTCCGTTGACGCGCATCTCGCCGGAGCCCCTCTCGCCGGCGATCGTGTACGTCTCAAAGCGCGCGCCGTTGTCGACGTCGACAACGTGGACCTGCTCGTGCTCGAGGACGTCGGACGCCTCGAGCAGGTCCGGGTCGATCGTGATCGAGCCGACGTAGTGAAGGTCGCAGTCGGTGACCGTTGCCCTGTGGATCTTTGACTTCAGCATCACGCGTTGCATGTGGTGATCGCCCCTCCTGTGAGCGGTTGACTGGAGATCGAAGCGGGAGTCGGTTCGAGGATCGCGTTGTCGATCAGGCGAACGCCGCCAATCCGCGCGGCGACTACGAGCAGGGCCTCGCCCGCGAGCTGCCCGACCGGCTCGAGCGTCTCGGGATCGACGAGCGCCACGTACTCGGGGACGACGCCAAACGAGCGCATGCTCTGGAGCGCGGCATCGACCAGGACATCCGATGAGCGCTCGCCTCGGGCGGCAACGCTACGGGCGGCCTCGAGGGCGTCGAACAGGCTGCGCGCCTGCGCGCGCTGGTCCGCGTCAAGCAGCACGTTGCGGCTTGACATGGCAAGGCCGTCTGGCTCGCGCATCGTCGGGCACACCTCGATCCGCACCGGCAGGTTGAGATCGCTGACGAGACGCCGCACCACGACCGCCTGCTGCGCATCCTTCTGGCCGAAGTACGCGACATCGGGCATCGCCATGCAGAGCAGCTTCGTGACGACCGTCGTGACGCCGCGGAAGTGTCCGCCGCCACGGACTGCCCCCTCGAGCCTGTCGGTGATCCCAATGACCTCAACCGCCGTCGCGAACCCCGGCGGGTAGACCTCCTCGCCCGAGGGCGCGAACAGAACGTCGGCGCCGGCCGAGGCGGCGAGCGCGGCGTCGTCGGCCTCCCGGCGCGGGTAGCGCTCGAGGTCGGAGCTCTCGTTGAATTGAGCCGGGTTGACGAACACTGACACCACGACCACGTCGCATTGCTCGCGCGCGGAGCGGATCAGCGACAGGTGGCCCTCGTGCAGCGCCCCCATCGTCGGCACAAGCCCGACCACGAGCCGTTCGTCGCGCGCCGACGCGAGCGCCGCACGCAGCTCATCCACTCTGCGCACGAATCTCATGCGCTCCATTGCGGATCGTGTGATGGGGCTCATCGGTTTCGGTCCAGTTCCCTGCGGATACCGGCGCGACTAAAGATGTTGATACGGGTCCTACCGGTCCATCCCGAGCGAGCTCGATGACGGCCTGAAGCCGATGATACAGCCGTTCACGGATCGGTGGAAGCGCTCGATCGGTATGTGACGCACGTCACACATGCTCATTCTCTCTCAAGACGCTCACCACGCGTCGACGTTGGGGCGCTTCTTCCCCGCGTGCTGCCACCACTCGGGCGTGTGCTCGTCGAACAGCAGCTCGAGCCAGCGGCGCGTGTCGGCCGGGTCGATCACGTCGTCGATCTCGCCATAGGCGGCCATGTTCACGCCCCGGCCCCGCTCGTAGGCCGCCGCGACGCTCGCCTCGAACAGCCGCTCCCGATCGCCGGGATCGTCGATCGCCTCGAGCTCACGTCGCATGCCCAGGCGCACCGCGCCCTCCAGGCCCATCGCGCCGAACTCCGAGGTCGGCCAGGCGATCGTGAACAGGGGCGCCTTGAAACCGCCGCCCGCCATCGCCTGAGCGCCGAGCCCGTAGCCCTTGCGCAGCACGAGCGTGCCCGTCGGGACGCTCAGGTTCGCGCCTGTCAGGAACATCCGCGCGAAGTGACGCACGGTCGCTGTCCGCTCCGCGGCGGGGCCGACCATGAAGCCGGGCGTGTCGCAGAGGAACACCACGGGCAACGCGAACGCGTCGCACAGCTGCATGAACCGCGTCGCCTTGTCGGCGCCATCGGCGTCGATCGCGCCGCCGAGGTGGCTCGGGTCGTTCGCCACCACCCCCAGCGGCTTGCCGTCCACTCGCGCGAGCGCGGTCAGCATCCCCGGCCCGAAGCCTCCGCGGAGCTCGAGCATCGAGTCCTCGTCGAACAGCGTCGTGACGACCCTGCGCACGTCGTAGATGCGCTTGCGCTGCTCGGGGATCAGCTCGCGGAGCAGATCCTGCTCCGGAACGGGGCCCGGAGCACGCGCCCCGCGGAAGTAGGAGAGGTAGCGCCTGGCCGCCTGCACGGCCGCTTGATCGTCGGCGACACGAAGGTCCACCACGCCATTGCCGTACTGCACGTCGATTGGACCCACATCGGCCGGATCGTGGACGCCCAAGCCGCCGCCCTCGATCATCGCCGGCCCGCCCATTCCGACACTCGAGTCCTCCGTGGCGATCACGACGTCGCAGCACCCGAGCAGCGCGGCATTGCCGGCGAAGCAGTAGCCCGAGGCGATGCCGACGAGCGGCACGAGTCCGCTGAGGCCCGCAAAAAGCGCAAACGCGCGACAGTCGAGGCCGGCGACGATCGGCATGTCGACGTCGCCGGGGCGACCGCCTCCGCCCTCGGCGAACAGCACCACCGGCAGTCGCCGGCGCTCGGCGACGTCGAACAGGCGGTCCTTCTTGAGGTGGTTTCGCATGCCCTGAGTGCCCGCCAGGACCGTGTAGTCGTAGGACATCGCGACGCAGGGTCTGCCTTCGACCTCGCCGACGCCGCCGACCAAGCCGTCGGCGGGGGTGCGCGCGATCAGCTCCTCGCGCGAGCGCCGCCGCTCCTGGGCAGCGAAAAGCAGGGGTCCGTACTCGACGAACGTCCCCTGATCGAGCAGGTCGTCGAGATTCTCCCGCGCCGTGCGACGGCCGAGCTCGTGGCGCCGGGCGACCGCCTCGGCGCGCGCGACGTCGAGGCCCGCCGCATGACGCTCGCGCACGGCCCGCAGGTCGGCGCGCTCGCCGCCCAACTCCGGCTCTGCAGGCTCCTGCGCGGTGTTGCCCTCGGTCGCGCCGGGCTCGAGCACCAGCAGCAGCTGTCCCTCCTCGACCGAGTCTCCCACGGCGACGGCGACACTCGTGATGACGCCATCCGTCTCCGCGAGGACCTCATGCTCCATCTTCATCGCCTCCAGCACGACGAGGGGCGTGCCCGCGTGCACCTGGTCGTCGGCGCGGTGAGCGATTGCCACGACGACGCCGGCGAACTGCGCTGTCACGGCCACCTCCGAGATCGACGCCACCGCGAGATCATCCCGCACGAGCGGGAGCGATCGTCGCGTGGCGAGGACTACGATGCGCTCGTGTCAGAAGCAGCGAGCAAGCTGTCGGCCTCGGAGCGGCGGGAAGCCCTCAAGGAGCTCTTCATCCAGGCTCGCGAGTGCACGCGCTGCAGCGAGCTGGCCGCGACCCGCAAGACGGTCGTGTTCGGAGCGGGTAACGCGGATGCGGAGGTGATGTTCATCGGGGAGGCCCCGGGCGCGAGCGAGGACGAGCAGGGGCTTCCGTTCGTGGGACGCGCCGGCAAGCTGCTCGACCAGCTGCTCGGGGAGATCGGGCTGGAGCGCAAGGACGTGTTTGTGGCCAACGTTCTTAACTGCCGTCCCCCGGGCAACCGCGATCCACTGCCCGTTGAGATCGAGAATTGCCAGGACTACACGATGGGCCAGGTGGAGTTGATCCAGCCGAGCGTGATCTGCACATTGGGGAACTTCTCGACGAAGCTCCTACGGGGCGACCCGACGGGGATCACGCGCCTTCACGGCCAGCCGGAGATCATCACACTGGGGACTCGCAGCGTGCGGCTCTATCCGATCTACCACCCGGCCGCCGCTCTCTACACCCCCCGAATGCTAGAGACGCTGCGCGAGGACTTCAGCCGGCTGCCCGAGCTTCTGGCGCTTGGGCCGCCCGAGCAGCCACAGCCCGTGGAGCTACCCCAACCTGAGGCCGCCGCCGAGCCGGCACGGGCGCCCGATTCGCATGACGAGCCCAGTCTCGACCAGCTTGGACTGTTCTAGTCGCGTTCAACGGCGAATTTCCCGGTAACAGAAGGTGTTCTGGCGATCGTGGCGAAAAAGTGTCCAAGGTCCTAAAGCAAGCAGTGACCGCTGCCGATGAAGACCTTGTCTCCATCCCTCCAGGAGTAACGACCGGCCCGCGACCCATCCCCCGCGGGTCGGTCCTTTTAAAGGCAGGGTCGGACCGGTTGCCTCTACAGTCTTCCGGTGATCCTGCGCAGCATCGAAACCTCTGACCCGTCCGAGACGGAAGCGCTGGGGGCCGAGCTTGCCGCCGGGCTCCGGGAGGGCGACATCGTGCTGGTTCGCGGGGAGCTCGGCTCCGGTAAGACGACCCTGGTGCGCGGGGCGGCGCGCGCACTCGGCGTCTGCGACCCCGTTACGAGTCCGACCTTCAGCATCGGTCACCGCTATCGCGCCGGGAACGTCACCGTCTCCCATCTCGATCTCTACCGGCTTGGCGGGCTCGACGGAGAGGATCCGGCGCTGCTTGACGACTACCTCGGCCCGGGCCGGATCGCATTCGTGGAGTGGCCGCTCGAGCAGGGTTCCGCCTTCCCGAGCGCGCGCCTGAGGGTGACGCTCAGCCATCGCGGCGGCGACCGCCGGAGCGTAGAGGTGGGGGACGGAGGCGAGGAGACGCGGGGATGATCGTGCTCGGCTTCGACACGTCAACGCGCGCCACGTCAGTCGCGCTGATGCTGGACGATGACGAGATGCTGCGCGCGCGCGACGATCCCGGCCTCGAAGAGCATCCCGGACACGCCACCCGTCTGCTGGCGATGGCCGCCGAGCTGCTCGCGACCGCCGGCATCAGTTGGCCCTCCGTCGAGCGGATCGCGGTCGGGCTCGGACCAGGGACCTTCACTGGCCTGCGCGTAGGCATCGCCACGGCTCGCGGGCTTGCGCAGTCACTGGCCGCTGACCTCGTGGGTGTGTCGAGCTCGCTGGCGCTCGCCAAGGCCGCGCTCGAAGCAATCCCCGGCGAGCACGACGCTCCGCGCGCTGGTCGTGTGCTGGCCGTGATCGATGCCCGCCGGGGAGAGGTGTTCGCAGGCGCCTACCGGGCGGGCGGCCCCGACTCGGCCGCCGAGCTCGCGCCTCCACGTGCGATCGCGCCCGGTCAGCTCGGCACAGTGCTCGCGCTCGCCGAGGAGCACGGCGCCGGCACGGATAAATGGTTCGCGGTGGGCGATGGCGCAGTGCGCTACCGCGATCAGCTCGAGAGGATCGCAGTGATCGTCCCCGATGACTCCTCGCGGCTTCACCTCGTGGACGCCGCCACGATCTGCGAGCTCGGGAGGCACGGGCAGCCGGTCATGACCTACGAGCAGATCCTGCCTGACTATCGGCGACGCCCAGACGCCGAGATCGCGCTCGATGGCGTCGAGACCGGGAGGGGTGTCCCGTCTTGAGCCAGCGAGTGGACCGAACGCAAGCCGACAGATCGCCGCTGGTGGAGGTGCGGCGGCTCGTCTACACCGACCTGCCCGACGTGATCGCCATCGAGCGGCGGGTCTTTCCGACCCCGTGGTCGCTCGCGATGTTCGTGCTCGAGCTCTCCAAGCAATCGGGGATCTGCCTGGCGGCGCTGTGCGAGGGGAAGCTCGTCGGATATCTGGTCTGTTCGCGCTATGACACCGTCTGGCACATCATGAACGTCGCCGTCGACTTGAAGCACCAGCGCCGTGGACTCGCCTCGGCGATGCTCGCGGAGCTGTATGACCGCGTGGACGACGACGACGCGAGGTACACGCTTGAGGTACGTCGCTCGAACGTCGTGGCTATCCACCTGTACGAGCGCGAGGGCTTCCGCGCCGCGGGCATGCGCCGCCGCTACTACCAGGACAACGGAGAGGATGCGCTCGTCATGTGGCGCACTCCGGCAACGCTCGCGGGTTCACTCATGGATGTGCCCAACCCGGGGCCGGCGTGACGGCGCTTGCGCTCGAGACGAGCTGCGACGACACGTGTGCCTCGGTCGTCGACCGCGACGGACGTGTTCAGTCCAACGTGATCTCCTCGCAGGAGGTCCACGACAGGTTCGGCGGCGTCGTGCCAGAGATCGCCTCACGCCACCACCTCGAGCTGGTCAACCTGGTCGTCGAGGCTGCGCTCGCCGAGGCCGGCGTGGCACTGGAGGAGGTCGACCTGGTCGCGGCGACTCAGGGTCCCGGGCTGGTCGGCGCGCTGCTCGTGGGCCTGTCCACGGCCAAGGCGCTCGCCGCCGCGAGGGAACTCCCCTTCGCGCCGGTCGATCACCTGCAGGGGCACGTTGCGGCCAACTTCCTCGTCGGCGGGCACGGCGAGGAGCCGTTCGAGCCTCCCTTTCTGTGCCTGATCGCAAGCGGAGGTCACACGCTGCTGACACGTGTCACCGAGCACGACCGGTTCACGGTGCTCGGCCGAACGCTCGACGATGCCGCCGGCGAGGCATTCGACAAGGGAGCACGCATGCTGGGGCTGGGCTATCCCGGCGGGCCGGCACTCGAGCGGCTCGCGGCGAACGGGGATCCGGATGCCTTCGCGTTTCCCGGCTCGCGGCGCGAGCGCTCGCGGGGGGGACGCGGACCGGGCCGCCAGGCCTTCGCTAGCAGCCTGGACTTCTCGTTCGCGGGCCTGAAGACGGCGCTCCTCTACCGGCTGCGAGAGCTTTCCGAGGCCGAAGCTCGCGAGCGGGCAGCGGACCTCGCCGCCTCCTATCAGGGCGCGATCGTCGAAAGTTTGATGCTGCGAGCCGAGCAGGCCCTGACGCAGACCGGCCTCACGCGACTGGCGGTCGGAGGCGGCGTAGCGGCCAACGGCGAGCTGCGTCGCAGGCTCGGCGCGCTCGATGCGACGGTGCACGTCCCTGCGCCGGAGCTCTGCACGGACAATGCCGCGATGATCGCGAGCGCCGCGCTCCATGGGCAGCAGCTGGCCTATCCCGGGTATCTCGGTCTCGATGCGTACGCCACCGGCGAAGGGCCGCCATAACGCCGATCACCGTCTGCCGCTAGGCCGCGCGACTTCGGCGCCGAGCTGGGGTTTGCCTAGGTAGTTCTGAGCGACTGCAGCGCACTAATCGACCTCGACGAAGGAGCGACGAGCAAATGGTGAACGTCATCACCCGCCGAAAGGGAGCTTGCATCGGGGGCGTGGGAGCGCTCCTCGCGACGCTCGCTATGGCGCCAAGCGCCCAAGCATCGACCTACTACGCCTGCGTAAAGAAGAGGGGGGGCTCAATCCGGATCGTGTCCAAGGCCACGAAATGCAAGCGGAGCGAGCGGAAGATCTCATTCAACAGTGAAGGCGCCCCCGGCAGGAACGGGCTCAACGGCCGCAACGGGAAAAACGGCGCCAAAGGGATCAATGGCACCAACGGCGCCAACGGCACGAACGGCTTTGCGAGCACCCTGCCCAAAGGGGCGACCGAGGAGGGCACGTGGGCCGTGGCCATCTGGACAGCGAAAGCGGGCGCCTTTAGTGCGATCAGCTTCAACATCCCGCTGGCCACGGCGCCCGCGGTCAACGTGATAGCCAAGGGTGGACCCGCGACCGCCGCTTGTCCGGGGAAAGTCGCCGCGCCGGCGGCGGCCTCAGGCAACCTGTGCATCTATACGTCGACGAGCAGCAACATTGCGGAACTCTCGATCGACGATCCTTCCTTCGAAGGCGGCATCCTGAACCACGCAAGCCCATGGGGAACGACGGTGCAGGCGAGCGCCGGCGCCACGGTCCCAGCAGTGGCCTACGGCACCTGGGCGGTCACCGGCTGAGCCTTCCCGCAACGGTCGCAGCCGTCACCGCCTGTCGTGCAGCCCACGGGCAGGACCTCCGTCGATAACCTCGGTGCGTCATGGGGACCCTGCGCAAGGTGGCCAGAATCACCGTCTACTCCAGGCCGGATTGCCACCTGTGCGCGGAAGCGATGGCCTCGTTGACGGCCTTGCAGCCCGAGTTCGGCTTCGCCCTCGAGGAGCGCGACATCGGCGTCGACGAGGCGCTCCTGCGCGCCTACTTCGAGCGCATCCCGGTGATCGCCCTCGACGGCGAGGAGCTCTTTGACTTCTTCGTCGATGAGGCGACATTGCGTGAGCGTTTAGAGTCACGGGAATGAGCTATGGAGAACCAACGACGAGGATGCCCGAGGCGCAGCGGGATGGTGGGGGCGCCGGGAACGAGCGACTCTCGCTCGGCGTCGCCGCGCGCCTTTCGCGTTACCTGCAGGTGCTGACGCAGGCGAAGAAGATGGGCAAGGAGACGATCTCCTCTCAGGAGCTCTCCGACTACACGCACGTCAACTCCACTCAAATCCGCCGCGACCTCTCGGGCTTCGGCAAGTTCGGCAAGCGCGGAGTCGGCTACAACGTCGAGGCGCTGGTGACGCAGATCCGCAAGATCCTGCGGACGGCGGGACAACACAACATCGCGCTGATCGGCGCCGGACACCTCGGCAAGGCGATCGCCTCCTCGGAAATCTTCGCCGACCACGGTTTTCGTGTGGTGGCGATCTTCGACGTCGACGCCTCGAAGGTGGGCACGGAGGTCGGCAACCAGGCGGTACGGCACATCGACGAGCTCCGCCAGGTGGTGGAGGACGAGGACATCGTCGTGGGTGTGCTCGCCGTCCCCACGAACGCCGCTCAGGGGCTCGCGAACGAGCTCGTGGAGTCGGGCGTGAAGATCATCTTCAACTACTCCGAGTCCCTGCTGGACGTGCCGCCGGAGGTGACCGTCCATACCTCCAGCCCGGCCGTCGACCTGCTCTACGCGCTGTACTTCTATCTGACCTGATGCCCTGAAGCGGCGCGAGGTGTCGCATGCGAGCGCCCGGACCGCAGGACCGCAGACCCGCACCATGAACAGCCTGGACCTTGATCGAGCGGCCGAGAAGTTCGCTCAGTCGACCGATTTCACGGTCGGCGTCGAGGAGGAGTTCTCGATCCTGGCGCCTGAGACGCTCGAACTCGTCCCACGCTTCGAGGAGCTGCGCGCAGCCGCCGCGAGCGACACGCTGCTGCACGAGCACATCACGGGCGAGCTGATCTCCTCCGAGATCGAGATCATCTCGGGCGTTGGCGCAGATCTGCAGGATGCGCTCGCGCGCCAGCGCGAGCGACGGCGGCGTCTTTTCGGCCTCGCCGCGGCACAGGGCGCGGCTCTGGGAGCCACCGGCACGCATCCGTGGGCCGACTACCGCAAGCAGTCGATCATCGACACCGAGCACTACCGCCGGGTGGAGGAGGGCCTCAAATACGTCGCCTGGCGCAACAACACCTTCAGCATGCACGTGCATCTGGGCGTGCGCGGGATCGACCGCGCGGTACGCGTCTGTGACCGCCTCAGGCCGGTGCTGCCACTGCTGCTGGCGATTTCCGCGAACTCGCCGTTCCTCGACGGACGCGACACTGGCCTGCATTCGGCTCGAACCCAGAGCTTCACCAGGAGCTTCCCGCGCTGCGGGGTTCCCGACCCCTTCGGCGGCTGGGACGCCTACCGCGAGTACATGGAGTTCCTGTTGCAGACGCACTCGATCGTCGAGTTCACGCAGGTCTGGTGGTCGGTGAGACCGCACTTCAGCTTCGGCACGGTCGAGATGCGGATCTGCGACGCGCAGGCGACCGCTCAGGAGTCGGACGCGCTGGCCGCGCTTGCGGTCGCGTGCATCGCCCAGGCGGCCCGCGATGTCGACGAGGACGTGCTGTTCACGGATTTCGCCCCGCGCCTGATCGAGGAGAACATGTGGCGGGCGATCCGCTATGGCCTCGACGGCCGGCTGATCGATCTGCAGCGTGGGGAGGAGTATCCGGCGCGAGACGCGATCGAGCGATTGGCGGCTTGGACTGCGCCGATGCGAGCGGAGTTGGGCATCGAGCCCGTCTTCCCCGAGCGCAACGGCGCTCAGCGCCAGCGACTGATGATCGAGGCGGGCGCGACGCGCGAGGACGTGTTCGCCGCTTCGGTGAAGGAGACCAGAGAGACCTATGCACAGGAGGTGACGGTATGAGCGGCGAGGAGTCAGCGTCCACCGGCGAGGAGCGTGGGGGGCCCGGGAGCAGCTCGCGCGAACCCAGCGAAGAGGAGCTCAGGGCGGCATACGAGGCAGAACTGAGCCGTCTCACGACCTCCGACATGATCGCCCAGGCGATCGTCTCGCTTCTCAACGTCGCTGCTCGCCGGCTCGGGCCTATCGGCGGGCCGGACGCCGATGCGCAGTCGCAGGCGCCACCGTCCTCCGACCGCGATCTAGAGCAGGTCCGGGACGCGATCGACGCGGTGCGGCCGTTGCTCGAGATCCTCGAGCGCAGGGTGCCCGAGGGTGTACGCCCGCTGCGTGATGCGCTCGCCCAGCTGCAGCTGGCATACGCCCGGGCGGTGCAGTCAGGCGCTCCCGCCGCCACGCAGGCGCCAAGCGGGCAGAGCGTCGCCACGCCGGGCGCGGGCGAGGCCGGGGATGCCGGCGAGGAGGGTGAGTCGCAGTCACCGCAGAGTCCGGGCGAGCCGGGGCCCGCCCAGAGGAGCGGCCGCCTGTGGGTGCCCGGCAGCTGAGCCGCCGCGAGCCGGCTTTCTGCGGGCGCGCACGATACACTGCGGCCGCGTTTGCACCGGGTGGGCGCTCGCGCTGAGCGGCCCGGCCTAGCAAATGTGCGCGCGAACATCCTCGCGCGGCACGCCAATCAGACCGCGGAGGATTTCTGTTGAGCAGC
>DASZFA010000061.1:0-18916 GCA_035940255.1 Solirubrobacteraceae bacterium | reverse complement strand
CGGCCCGCGCTCGCGTAGCTTCAGCGCCTTGAGGATCTCCCAGGCGACCTTCACCTCCTCCTCGGCGTGGAAGGTGGAGAGGGAGATCCTGATCGTGTCGCCGACTCCGTCCGCCAGCAGCGTTCCGAGGCCGACCGCTGACTTCAGCGAGCCGGACCACTTCGTGCCCGCCTCCGTGACGCCCAGGTGCAGCGGATAGGGAATCCGCTCGGCGAGCAGCCGGTTGGAGGCGATCGTGTTCGGCACCGACGTCGACTTCATCGACACCTTGAAGTTCGTGAAGTCCAGGCGCTCCATCAGCTCGACCGTCTCGATCGCGGCGGTAACCAGGGCCTCGACGGGGTTGTCGTACTCGAGCTGTCGCAGGTGCTTGGGAAGCGAGCCCGAGTTGACTCCCACGCGCAGCGGTGTGCCGCGCTGCTTTGCAAGCTCGATCACCTCGGCGACCTTCTCGGCGCCGCCGATGTTGCCGGGGTTCAGCCGCACGCAGTGGGCGCCCGCCTCGATCGCCTTCAGCGCGAGCGTGTGGTTGAAGTGGATGTCGGCGATCACAGGGATCGGCGACTCGGCGACGATCGTCTTCAGCGCCTCCGCGTCCTGCTCCCGCGGGACCGCCACGCGCACGATGTCCGCGCCGGCCTCCGCGACCGTGCGGATCTGGTCCATCGTCGCGGCCAGGTTGGCAGTCTCGGTCTTCGTCATCGTCTGCACCGCTACGGGGGCCCCACCGCCGACGGGAACCGAGCCGACATGGATCTGGTGCTTGGAGGCCATAGGGTGATTCTACGATGCCGGACGTTTACGCCACCGCGCACGGCCCGCTCGCGCGGATCGCAACCCCGCTCGCCGCCCGCGCCCGCGCCCGTCGACATGGGCGCTTCTTCGCCCTGGCGCGGCTCGCACCGGGGGCTCGCGTGCTCGACGTCGGCTGCGGGCAGATCGGCCTGCGCGCCCTCGAGCCGGCCCTCGACATCACCGGCGTCGACCTTCAGGAGCGTCCCGGCTATCCCGGGCCGTTCGTCCGCGCCGACGCGGCCGCCGGGCTGCCGTTCGCCGACGGCGAGTTCGATCTCGTGTACTGCTCGAGCGTGATCGAGCACGTGCCGCCGCCGCGCCGAGCCGCCTTCGCCGCCGAGCTGCGTCGCGTCGGCCGTGGCTGGCTCGTGCAGACGCCCGCCTTCTCCTTCCCACTGGAGCCGCACTCGCTGCTGCCGGCGGCGCACTGGCTCCCGGTGCCTCTGCGGCGGCGCTATTGGCCTCTCGGCGCAGCCGGCGGGTGGGAGCAGGTCTCCCTGCTGCGCCGCGCCGAGATCGAGGAGCTGTTCGGGCCGGCGCGCGCGGAGCGCTTCGGCCCGCTCGTCAAGAGCTGGGTCTGCGTCAGCCCGTCAAGCGATTGATGTCGTTGCTGACGCCGTTGATCACGAGGAACAGCAGCAGGATGATTCCCACCGAGCTGTAGCGGTACATCGCCATGATCGAAACGCGTCTGCCGCGCACCTTCTCGGCGATCGACCAGGCGACGTGCCCACCGTCGAGCGGCAGAAAGGGAAAGAGGTTGATCACGGCCAGCACCAACGACAGGTAGCCGAGGAACACCAGTGCATATCCGGAGCCGGCGGCGACCGTTTCGTGCCCCACGCGTGTGATGCCGACGATGCTCGAGACTTCGTGGCGGGCCTTCGAGCTGGTCAGGGCGTTGACGAAGCCGGTCAGCGTCTGCGTGGTGCTGTGCCACATCTCGTTCAGCGCAGTGGATGCGGCGAGCCGCGGGCCGAGGTGCCTGGGCACGGCCCCGAAGCGAAAGCCGATCAGCATCCGCTGTTCGTGCTTGTTGTAGCGGGGATAGACCGAGAGGTTGACGTGACGCCCGCCGCGCAGGACCGTCAGATGCACCGGCGTGGCGGCGCGGCAACCTTCGACGAGCGCTCCCGCGCAGGGATGCGCGTTGACCGCCCGCATCGTCGACGTGAACGTGGCGGGGCGCCCGTCCACCGCGATGATGTGGTCCCCGGGCTGGAGCGTCCCTTCCGCGGGCTGGCCGCGCTCGACCGCCTTGACGGTGGGCGTCAGCGTCGCGACTGCGGGGTTGATGCTTTCAAGTGCGGCGGAGCCGTTGAGGTTGCCCGTCAACAGGATCGCCCAGAACAGCACGAAGGCGATCAGTATGTTCACGCCGGGCCCGGCGAGGATCACGACGATCCGCTTCCAGGGCGGCTGAGAGTAGTAGGCGCGCCTGGCGACGTCTGGGTCGAGACCCTTGAGCTCTTCGGGGTTCATGCCCGTGATCTTCACGTAGCCGCCGGCAGGGATCGAGCCGATCGCGTACTCGGTCTCGCCGCGGCGAACGCGGAGCAGCGTCGGCGGGAAGAACAGCGAAAAACGCTCGACGCGCATCCCGACCGCCTTGGCGACGGTGAAATGGCCGAGCTCGTGCAGGATGATCAGCGCGATGATCCCGAGCAGGGTCAGCAACCAACTCACCGCCAGAGTGTCGCAGCCCCGCGCTCGGATCCCGCCGCTTGGGCTGCGGTGATCAGGCGAGAGCGGCCACCGCCTCACCCGCCACCCTCCGAGCCTCCCGGTCGGCCTCATACAGCGACTCGAACGCGCGAACGGGTTCGCTGCCGAGCTGTGAGAGCGTCTGTTCGATGACCGAGGGGATCGCCAGAAAGCGCAGGCTTCCCTCCAGGAAGGCGTGGACGGCGATCTCGTTGGCGGCGTTCAGCACGCACGGCGCGGTGCCACCCTCGAGCGCGGCCTCGCGCGCGAGGCGCAGGCAGGGGAAGGCGTCGAGGTCGACCACCTCGAAGGTCAACGCCCCGACGGCGGGCAGGTCGAGTGCCACGACCCCCAGCTCCACGCTCTCGCCACCGTGCAGCGCGTAGGAGATCGCGATGCGCATGTCGGGAGGGCCGAGATGCGCGAGCATCGCCCCATCGGCCATCTGCACGAGCCCGTGGATCAGGGACTGCGGATGGACGACCACGTCGAGGCGCTCATACGGGGTGCCGAAGAGATGATGGGCCTCCATCAGCTCGAGCCCCTTGTTCATCAGCGTCGCCGAGTCGATCGTGATCTTGCCCCCCATCGCCCATGTGGGATGCGCGAGCGCCTCCTTCACCGTCACGTCCTGCAGCTCCTCGCGCCCGCGGCCCCTGAACGGGCCCCCGCTCGCCGTGATCGTGAGGCGCTCCACCGAGCCGGGTGGCTGCCCCGCGAGCAGCTGGTGAAGCGCCGTGTGCTCCGAGTCGACTGGGATGATCTGGGCGCCGGTGGCCTCGGCGAGGGCCGTGACGAGCTCACCCCCGACCACCAGCGACTCCTTGTTTGCGAGTGCGAGGTCGATGCCCTCGCCGAGCGTCGCCACCGTGGGACCGAGCCCCGCCGAGCCCACGAGCGCGTTTAGCACGAGGTCGGCTTCGGACTCGACGACGAGCCGCACGAGGCCCTCGGGGCCTCCGAGCACCTGCCCGCCGGTCCATGCCTCTGAGGCGCGTGCCGCCGCGTGCTCCTCCGCGAGCGCGATCCGGCCCACGTCATGGCAACGGGCCTGCTCGACCAGGGCCTCCCACGAGCGCTCGGCCGAGAGGCCCACGAGCTCCAGTTCGTCGCTGCGTTCGCAGACGTCGAGCGCCTGGGTGCCGATCGATCCCGTCGAGCCAAGGATGAGCACGCGCTTGGGAGTCGGCATCAGCGGCGGCCGCGGTTGATCAAGCCTGGAACGTGGGCCGGATGACCCCGCGCGCGATCACGTGGAACGTGAGATTGAAGCCGACGAACGCCGGCGAGGCGTCCTGGGTAACGTCGAGCTTCTCGACGTCGACCGCGTGCACGGCGAACGCGTAGCGGTGCGGGCGGTCGCCCGCGGGAGGCGACGCTCCACCGTAGGACCGCTCGCCGTAGTCGTTTCGGACGTGGAACGCTCCACCGGCCAGAGCGCTCCCGCCCCCAGCGCCGCGCGGCAGCTCGGTGAGATTCGACGGGAGGCCGACGAGCACCCAATGCCAGAAGCCGCTTCCCGTGGGCGCATCGGGATCGAAGCAGGTGACCGCGAAGCTCTTCGTCTCCCCCGGGAAGCCCGACCAATGAAGCTCGGGCGACACGTTCTGACCGCCGGCGCTCGGGTGAGCGAACTCCAGGTCGAGCGGCTGCCGGTCTTCGACGTCGTTGCTCTCGAGCGTGAACGAAGCGACTTGCGGCAACAGCTCGTAGGGGTCCGGTGCGACTGGGCGCTCAAGCGTCATGGTCAACCTCCGATCGGGAAGCACTTGTCCGGTTGCTCGGCCTCCGGCTGGTCAACTCTAGTTGCCGGACAACGAGCTGGGTCGGCCGCTGCTTGCTGTTGGTAGGCTCACTCAGCAGTGGTCGAGGCCAGCGTGATCGCCGAGTTGGACTCGCTTGAGCGTCTCCATGCGGAGTGGGATGCGCTTGCCGTATCGAGCGGGCTGCCACTCATGGGGCCGGGATGGATGCTGGCGTGGTGGCGGCATATTGCACCGAAGGACGCGCTCCTGCGAGCGGTCGAGATCCGCGACGGCGCCGAGTTGGTAGGTCTCGCACCATTCTTTGTCGTGCCGTCGAGACACGGCGGCCAAGTCGTCTACCGGCTCTCAGGCAGCGGGCTGGTGGAGCCGCTCGCGCCACTGTCGCTACCCGGGCATGTGCGGGAGGTTGCACGGGGGATCGGTCGGGCACTCAGCGAGGCGGACCCGCGGCCGGACCAGATTGAACTACAGGCCACGCCGCTCACCTCGCGCTGGCATGCGGCCATCAGCGACGGCTGGCCCGGGCGCCTCAGGCCCATCTCTCGGGTGTACCGGACCCTGGGCCATCCGACGGTCTCGCTGCAAGGCGTATCGTTCGAGGCCTGGCTCGCCGGACGCAGCAGCAACTTTCGCCATTCGATGCGTCGCCTGAGAAGCCGCTTCGACGAGGCGGGCGGCGCCTGGCGGATGAGCACCGCCGCGACGCTGCAGGGCGACGTCGACACCTTCCTGCGACTGCACGCGGCTCGCTGGCGGGGGCGTGGTGAGTCGACGCTCGTGGCATACGGAGAGCGCCTGAGGGCCATGCTCAACGACGCTGGGCCAAAATTGATCGCAGACGAGCGTTTGCGCCTGTTGGTGTCGGAAATCGACGGACAAGCGATCGGGACCGACCTCTACCTCGGTGGCGGCGGCATCGTAACGGGCGTCAACGGCGGCTGGGACGAAGCTTTCAGACGCCTCAGCCCACCGCTGCTCGCGACCATGCACATGATCGAAGACTCGATCAAAAGGGGTGAGCGGCGACTGGACCTGGGACCCGGCGCGCAGTCGCACAAGACGCGGTTCGCGAACGGCAACAACCCAGTGGCGTGGAGCGTGTTGATGACGCCCGGGCCACGCATGGCACAAACCTTCGCGTTGACCGCGCCCCTGCTGGCCGCCAGCAGAGCTCGCAACCTCGCCAAGCGCGTTCTGACGCCCGAGCAGGTGCACAGCCTGCGCCAAATGCGATCGCGAGCGCACTGGTAGATCGCAGTTTCCCCTCATCGCACCCGGCGCCGACGGCAACCTTTGAGCGCTGGCGCATTTGACCGTGGCTCTCAGCTGACTCCGCCTGGCGCTCCCAGGAATCTCCCAGCCTCCTCCTGCAGGAGCCCAAGCGCGACGGGCGAGACTCCGTCTATGCCCATCGAACGAAAAGGAGTGATCTCCATGTTTTCCCGCAGGCTCACCAAGTTCGTCGCTGCCTGTGCCGCGGCCATCGCGCTCGCGCTCGGCGGCTTGGCGATCGCCAACTCGAGCTCGAGCAACAGCGGGTCGGCCTCCGCGAGCGCAGCGGCGGGGAAGGTGATCCCGTTCCAACGCGGGGCACCGAGCCCGGCCAAGGTAGTCGGTCAGGTTCCAACGAGCTTCCAGCCCGGGACGGGCACGATCGTCACGGGATCGGCCGCGAGCAAGGCCAAGGCCGCTGCGCTCGCAGCCTACCCGGGAGGCACCGTCAACCGTGTCGTGCTGCTGAGCGACGGCCAGTACAACGTCCACATAATCGCCGTCAACTGGCCGCACCACGTCTTCGTCAACAGCGAATTCAAGGTCATCGGCGCCGAGTAGTAGGGCCGGTCGGCGCCGGGTGCCTCGAACCGCCGTGACCGCGTGAGGTCCGAGGGCGCGAGTCCGAGGTACCCGCGGGCCGCCCGTCCCCGACGCCCCCACGGGTGACCATAGGCCGTTCGCTGACGCCGTCGATTGCATTCGCGCTGCTCCGCGAAGCATCGCGCCGTGTGGCGCTATCGCAGCCCCCGTGTACTGCTTGAACGAGGCTCGCCAGCGACACTGCCTACCCCGGTTCCTTGGCAAGTCGTTCGGCGGCAGCACGGACTTTGTCGATTTCGTGGCCGGGGCCGCCGGTGATCCGGACGACCACAGAGTCTTCCCACCTCTGAGCCTGAGCGATGCGGTATCGGACGTGGCCCGTACCGCCCACGGGGCGGCCCTGCATCGTAAACACGGCGAAGACGATTCCGTTGCCGTAGTCGAGTGCCTCATCGATCTCGATCTCAAACTGCTCGTAAGCGCCCGTCCACTCTTCGTAGAAACCACGGATCGCGGCCACGCCCTCGAAGCTGGCTCCCAGAGCCACCACCTCCATCACAGTGTTCGGTGAAAGCGAGCGCTCGGCGGCGTCAAAGTCGCGGCGGTTCAGAGCGCCGATGAACCACCGCACAAGCTCCACCAGGTCGGGGGTCGTGGGCTTCTCGGACATCGCCTAGCAGTATCCCGCACGCCCGTTTGACGGGAGGGGCGTTAGGTTCCGGCGGCGCCCCAATCTGCGATAAGCGTGTCCGATACCAGGCGGGCAGATACGTCTGGGAGCTTTCCTTCGCCGACCGGGAAAGGGAGTAGGGTCACAAGCCAGGGCCGTTATCGGCCGCCGCTGCTCGATATCTCGCGCGGGTCTTCGGGGGCAAGACCACCTGACCTCACGGGCACGTTTCGTCCAAGAGCGACAGAAACGCCGTCACTAGTAGGGCCTGTCCTATTTCGGGGGTCCTTCGAGGAGGTCACTCATGACCATCACTGGGAAGTCGCGCCATACGCCTCAACACGCTCGTGTCCTCGACGGCGGCTCGCCGAAGAACCTCCACCGTCGGACGCTGCTCGCGGTTGCCTTGCGACGTCTACTCGCCGCGTTCAGCGCGGGAGCGCTTCTTGCGGGCTTGGGGGCAGTCGTTGTCCCAGGCGTGGCGGCCGCCACGCCGCCGACGAGCCTCGCGGGTGAGGAACTCACTGCGGCACCGACCGTGTCGTTCAAATGCTTTTTTGAACCATCGGGCCGTGCGACCGGCGGCCACGTGACTTTCTCGATCACAAACGGCGCTGCCACGGGGCCCTATAACGGGACGTTCACCGCGGGCGGAACAATCGATGTCAATGAATGGGTCTGGGGGCCCGTGTCCGAGCAGTTTACGATCACATCGACCTCGCCGCCCGCCACCATCATCGGCACGAAGACGATCGGCCCGGGCGGCTATCCCTCAGCTAGGGGAGGCGCTGGTTTCAATTGCAGCTACGAAGGCCTCATCTTCTTGACAAATCTCGAACCCCTTGAATATCACGCGACGATCAGCCCCGCTTACGGCGGAGCGGGCTCCGACAGCGGACAGTCCCAGACCAGTCTTTCAAACTGGCCCTACCAACCCGCGAACACGTTTGTTGGGCGTTTCTTGTCCTCCAACGGGGTGGTGCCCGTCCCGCATTACTTCAGCAATGCCGTGCTGGTCGGATCAGAACCGACGACGGTCTTGGAGTGGGGAGCCGTTACCCTCAAGACCGGCGGCGGCGAAGTGACGTGTCACACCGCGAGCGTGGGGAGCGTGGAAAATCCCGCGGGCGGTGCAGTGAGCGTCGGCGCGACAAAACTGTTCGACACACTCGACTGTGAAAGCTCGACGTGTCCCTACACGAGCGTAGTCAAGGCTGACTCGCTGCCGTGGCCGTCAGTGCTGGAGGAAGAAGGGACCAGTATCAGAGCCCACAGCACAGGCATCAAGATCAATGTCGACTGCGTCAAAGAAGGAAAATCTGAAGGCAGCGAAACGTTCGTCGGAAATATTCAGCCAAGCACTCATCAAGGCACCTCCGCCTTGCACCCAGGCTTCCTCGAATACGACTCCGGATCTGGCACGCTGGAAAAGGAAGGCTCCGGAGGCACAGTCACGGGCAAGATCGAAGGGGAAACCAAGCTGCTCGGCTACGACGAACAGGAACTCATCAACATCAGGTAGTAGCGAGAAGAACAACAGCCGGCGTGGTGGTCTGTGCCGCGCAGCACGGGCCACCACCGCCGTAACTCGCTCGACCGAACCGGGACAAATGCGCTGTCACACGTACGCGGCCCTTATATCGCCCGCCGCACACTAGAGCCATCCCTGGCTTACTAGAGCCAAACCGCCTCCGGTGTAGACCGGCTGAATGGTTTCGCATCCTCGTCGCGGGGTAATGACACCTGTGCAGAGCGAAACGGGACGGCGGTTGGTCCCCCTCCCGTAGCCCATATCTGCACCCAGGCCGCCCCACGCGCGCCTCGCCCTTGGACGGGTTGGAGCGAACAGCGGGGGGCGGTCCGGAGTTTGTGCGGGATACTCACCTGGTGATGGCTGAGGAGTCCACGACCCCTGACCCCGTGGCGTTGGCGCGGCAGGCGTTTGAGGCCATGAGTCGCGGTGATCTTGACGCGGTGATGGGCTTCGTTGCCCCCGACGCGGTGTATGACCTCTCCGACGCGGGGTTGGAGACTTTCGAGGGCGAGCAGGCGATCAGGCGCTTCTTCGAGGACTGGCATCGGAGCTGGGAGGACTATCGGTTCGAGGAGGAGGAGATTCTCGATCTCGGGCACGGGGTCGGGCTTAGCGTCGTTCGGGAGAGTGCTCGCTTGGTCGGCGGGAAAGGTCGCGTCGAGACGCGGGTGGCGCAAGTCTCCATATCCGCGAACGGCAAGGTCGAGTGGCTCAAGGCCTACCGCGACCCCGACGAGGCTCGTGCCGCCGCCGAACGGCTTGCCGGCGAACGGGCTTAGACGATGTCGGAGGAGAACGTCGAGATCATCAAGCGCGGGTATGAAGCCTTGGCCCGTGGGGACATGGCGGCTGTTTTCGACGGCTACGATCCCGACGTAGAACATTGGGACCGAGCGGATGATCCTGGTGCAACCGTGCGCCGGGGACGCGATGCGGTCGTAACCGCTTTCGCCGAGCTTTCCGAGTCGTACTCTGAGATTCAGATCGAGCCGAAGGAGTTCATCGACGCGGGAGACTTGGTCGTTGTTCCCGTTCGTGTGACCGTGCGGGGTCGCACCAGCGGCGCGGTGGTAGAGGGAGATCAAGTCTTCGTCTACCGACTGCGAGCGGGGAAGGTCACGGAGATCCGCGAGTACCGAGACACGACCGAGGCCTTCAAAGCCGTGGGGCTGGCGGAGTAGGCGATGTCGCAGGAGACCGTGGACATCGCTCGGCAGTGGATCGCGTTCTCGAACGCCGGTGACCTCCCTTCGATCCTCGACCTTCTCGATCCGGACGTCGAGTGCTTCCCCGCCGAGGGTGAGCCCGAGGCGGCTCCGTTCCGCGGCCGCGACGCGTTCGCGAAGAGCGCAACGAGCGCTCGCGAGGCGTGGGACGAGCGCACGGTCGAGGCACTCGAGTATGTCGACCTCGGTGAGTACGTCGCCGTCGTCGCCCGAATAACAGCCGTCGGCGTGGCAAGCCGCGCTCCGGTCTCCATGCAAGAGGTATGGCTTGTGCGCTTCAGGAACGGAAAGTGCGTCGAGTACCGGGAGTGCGGGACCAAGGAGCGCGCAGTCGAGCTCGCCTACCTCGGCCTGGAGGATTAGGCGGTGTCTCAAGAGAACGTGGAGCTGGTCCTGCGCTGGTACGCGTTTCTCCCTGATATGGGAGACGCGGATGCCAACGATCAGGCGGTCCTCGACGAGGCCTTCAGGGACTATCTCGACGAGGAGTACGAGGTTCGCCTTCCGGCTGACTACCCCGAGGGCGAGCCTGTCTTCCGTGGAAGGGACGGCCTGGTCGGATTTGCCGCGATGCTTCGCGACGCCTGGTCGGAATGGCGCTTTGAGCCCGAGCGCACCATCGATGCAGGCGACTGCGTGGTGGTGTTCATGCGCGTGGTCGCCAAGGGCAGAGAGAGTGGAGTGCCGATCGAGCTGACAAGCACCCAGGTCGTCAGGGTTTGCGAGGGTCGGATGACATCCACTCGCGTCTATCGCGATCGCGCGAAGGCCCTCAAAGCCGCAGGATTGGCGGAGTAGCCCGCAAGCTGAGTCACTCATGGCTTACTAGAGCCATGCCGAGCGACTTTCACACGTACGCGGCCCAGATGTAGTAGCCGACGACCGCCGCGAACAGCACCCCGTCGAGGCGATCGAGGGCGCCGCCGTGAGGGCCAAACAGGCCCCCCGAGTCCTTCGTGGCGGCTTGGCGCTTGATGAAGGACTCGAAGAGATCGCCGAGCGGCGCAACGAGGGCGACTCCCAGCCCCAGCACCAGCGCATGGGTGCCGGGCAACCATTCCTGGTAGCGCCCGGCGATCCACACCCCGAGCACGGCAAATGCCATGCCGGCCACGAGACCCTCGACGGTCTTGTTGGGCGATATGCGAGGTGCCAGTGGACGGCGGCCGAACATCCTGCCGGCGAGATAGGCGGCGGTGTCCCCGAGGAAGACGCCAACGAGCACGTCCAGCACGATCCCGGTCCCGTGCGGAAGCCCGCGCAGCAGCACCGCGTGCGCGAGGGCAAAGCCGATCCAGTAGATGCCCAGCAAGGTCACCGCAATGCCGGCCGCGCTCGGATGGCGCTGCAGGAGCGTCAAGCCGAACAGGACCGGCACGGCCGCGACCGCGGCGAGCAGTATCTGGAATTGGGTCCCGTAGAGCGCGGCGAACAGCAGCCCCGCCAGAGCGATAAAGCCGGCGAGGCGCACCGGGTGCGCACGGTCATACATCCGGTAGAGCTCGTGCATGCATACGGCGCCCAGCACGAACAGCCCAAGGGTGAAGATGAGACCGCCCTCGATCACTAGGAACAGCGCGACCGCGATCGCCGGCACCGCGGCGAGCACGCGTCCACGCAGTTCCGAGCGCGGACCGCGACTCTGGCGCCTGCGGGCGGATCTGCGGTCGGCTGGGCGCCGCGCGCCGCCACGACCGCGGGCTCGCGACGCCGGCCGGGCCGGTGGGCGCGAGCGGCCGGCGGAGCCTGCGCCCGATGGGGTGTGCGGGCGGCCCGCCATCAGCAGCCGTTCATCGCCCGCCGAACCGGCGGCGCCGCGCCGAGAACTCGGCGAGCGACTCCTCGAGCGCCTCGCGCGTGAAGTCGGGCCACAGCTCCTCACGGAAGACCAGCTCGGAGTACGCCGACTGCCACAACAGGTAGTTGGAGAGCCGTCGCTCCCCGCTCGTGCGGATGATGATGTCCGGGTCATGCATCTCGGGCGCATAGAGGCAGGCCCGGAAGTCCTCTTCGGTGCCGCCGGTGAAGATCCGCGCCGCGTCGACTATCTCGGCCCGGCCGCCATAGTTGAACGCAACGTACAGCGTGATCCGCACGTTGGCCGCGGTGAGCTCTTCCGCCCAGTCCATCTGACGCGCTAGCTCAGCGCTGACCCCGTCGCGGCGCCCGATGAAGCGCATGCGCACGCCCTCCTCGTGAAGCTCGGGCGTCTCGCCGGCGATGCGCTGCGAGAACATCTTCATCAGGCCGGCCACCTCCTCGGCGGGCCGGGACCAGTTCTCGGTGGAGAAGGAGTAGACAGTCAGCTCCTCGATCCCGAGCTCCGCCGCATCTCGCAACCGTGCCTTGACGGTGTCCGCGCCCGCACTGTGTCCCTCGTTGACCGACAGGCCACGGGCTCGTGCCCAACGGCCGTTGCCGTCGGTGATGATGGCGACATAACGGGCCACCTGCCGATCCGCCGCCTGGCCGGCCAATGTGCGACCGGCGGCCGACGCCCGTTCCCCGGCGGCCGCCATCAGACCTCGAGGATCTCCTCTTCCTTGCCCTTGAGCAGGCTCTCGAGATCAGCGATCCGGCCGTCGGTCAGCTTCTGCAGCTCGACCTCGGCCCGATGCTCGTCGTCGGAGGAAGCTTCCCCGTCGGCCTTCAGCTCGCGCAGGTGCTGCATCGTGTCGCGGCGCACGTTGCGAACCGCCACCCGGCCCTCCTCGGCCAGATTGCGCACGACCTTCACCAGCTCGCGCCGGCGCTCTTCGGTCAACTCGGGCACGACGAGGCGTACGACGTTCCCGTCATTGGAGGGGTTCAGGCCCACGTCTGACTCGTTGATCGCCTTCTCGATCGCCTTGATCGACGACTTGTCGTACGGCTGGACGGTGATCAGCCGAGCTTCAGGCGCTGAGATCGTGGAGAGCTGGTTCAGGGGTGTCATCGCTCCGTAGTAGTCGACGACCACCCGGTCCAGCAACGCCGGGCTGGCGCGGCCCGTCCGCACGCTGGAGAACTCGTGCTGGGCAGCCTCGACCGACTTGACCATGCGCTCGCGCGCGTCCTCGAGCAGCTCATCGATCAGATTTTCAGTCGCCATCGCGATCTCCTCGTGACGTGGTTACGAGCGTTCCCACCCGAACGCCTGAGATTATCCGCGCCAGGCTCGTTTCGTCGTCCATGTTGAAGACGTTCAGCGGCATCGCGTTCTCCATGCACAGTGCGAGCGCCGTCGAGTCCATCACGCGCAGGCGCCGCTCGAGCGCCTCCATGTGGGTGATTTCGGGGATGAACTCCGCGTCGGGGTCGAGCGCCGGGTCAGCGCTGTATACGCCCTCGACGCCGTTCTTCGCCATCAGGATGATCTCGGCGTGGATCTCCGCAGCGCGCAGTGCCGCCGCCGTGTCGGTCGTGAAGAACGGGTTTCCCGTGCCGGCGGCGAAGATCACAACACGGCCCTTCTCGAGGTGGCGCATCGCACGCCGGCGGATGTAGGGCTCAGCCACCTCAGAGATCCCGAGCGCGGACTGAACGCGCGTGTCCGTGCCCATCTTCTCCAGCGCGTCCTGCAGCGGCAGCGCGTTGAGCACCGTCGCGAGCATGCCCATGTAGTCGGCCGTGGAGCGGTCCATTCCCGCGGCGGCTCCCATCATGCCCCGATAGATGTTTCCCGCGCCGACCACAATCGCCACCTCCACACCCTGGTCGCGCACGGCCGCCACCTGCCGCGCCACGGCAACCACCCGCTTGGGGTCCGTGCCGTACTCGAGATCGCCCATCAGCGCCTCCCCGGAGAGCTTGAGCAGGATGCGTTTGAAGGCAGGGGCCATCGCCGCCGAGAGCCTATACGGCGCCGCGCCTACTGGCCTACGGCGAAGCGGGCGAAGCGGCGAATCACGACGTTCTCACCGGTCGTGGCGGTCAGTTCGTCGCGCAACTGCTGCACCGTCTTGCCCTCGAACTTGGGGTTGTGCATCTCCTGCTCGAGCAGAACGATCGTCTTCAGCCACGCGTCCAGCTTGCCCGTGACGATCCGCTCACGGACGTTCTCCGGCTTGTCAGCTGCCTCCTGCTCATAGATCCGAGCCTCGGCGTCGCGGAGCTCCTGCGGGACGTCCTCCCGCGTTACAAAGCTCACGGTGGGAGTCGCCGCGATCTGCAGCGCCACATCGCGCGCGAAGTTGACGAAGTCTTCGTTGCTGGCGACAAAGTCGGTGTTGCAGTCGACCTCGATCAGCACTCCCACCTTCGCGCCCGCATGGATGTAGGCCTGAACGGTGCCCTCGGTCGCGGCACGCTCGCCGAGATCCTGGATCTTCTTGCCCTGCCTGACCCGCAGGATCTCGATCGCCTTCTCGATATCGCCCTCGGCCTCGGTGAGGGCCTTCTTGCAGTCCATCATGCCCGCACCGGTGCGCTCGCGCAGGGCCTTGACGTCTTTTGCGGAGATCTCGGTTGTGCTCATTTCGCGCTCGTCTCCGTTGTCTGCTCCGCTGTCTCGCTCTCGCCCGCCTGCCCGTCACCATCCGCGCTGGACGGCTCCGGGGCCTCCCCGGCGGCCTGCTCCGCCGCGCTCGGTGTCTCCTGGGCCTCCTCAGCGGGCTGCTCCTGCACCTGCTGAATGGGCTGCTCCTGAGCCTGCTCGGCGGGCTGCTCGGCGGGCGGCGCCTGCTCGGCCTCCGGTGCCGTCTCACTCTCCGCCGCCGCATTGGCCTCAACGGGGTCCGTCGGCGCCCCGGCGACCGCGGCTGCTCCCTGTGCGACCGGAGCCTCCGGCTGTGCGCGGGCCTCGCTAGCGGCGAGCGCGACCGCGGGCTCGGGAGTGGCGGTCGGCGCGGTCGGCTGGGGCGCCGGCTGCTCTAGGGGCGAAGCGGCCAGAGCGCGTGCCGCCGCCTCTTTGGCGGCCTGTTCCTCCGCCTCACGTTTCGCCTGCTCCTCGGCCTCACGTTTCGCCTGCTCCTCGGCTTCGCGCTTGGCGCGGGCCTCTGCCTCGATGCGCGCCCGCTCTTCGGCTTCCTGGCGAGCACGTTCCTCCTCGGCACGGAACACCGAGTGGCCCTCCGCGACGACCTGGCCGATCGCCTGCGTGATGAGCGCGCAGGAGCGGATCGCGTCGTCGTTTCCCGGGATCACGAAGTCGATCCCGTCGGGGTCGCAGTTGGTGTCGACGAGCCCCATGATCGGGATGCGCAAGCGCTGCGCCTCTTTCACCGCGATCACCTCGGTTTTGAGATCGATCACGAACATCGCGTCGGGCACGCGCTGCATGTTCTTGACGCCACCGAGGTTCGCGCGCAGCTTTACGAGGTCGGCCTGGGCGGCCATGCGCTCGCGCGTCGGGAGTAGCTCGAGCTGGCCGTCGGCCTCGAAGCGTTCGAGGTCATGCAGGCGGCGAATGCGCTGGTTGATCGTCTCGAAGTTCGTCAGCAGGCCACCGAGCCAGCGGTGGTTGACATACGGCATGCCGGCTGCCTCTGCGACATCTCGAATCGTGTCGCGCGCCTGCTTCTTGGTGCCCACGAACAGCACTGTGCCGCCGCGGTGGGCGAGCGTTGAGGCGAACTCCTGTGCCTGCGCCAGCAAGACCGAGGTCTTGAGCAGATCGATTATGTAGATGCCGCCGCGCTCGCCATAGATAAAGCGGCGCATCTTTGGGTTCCAACGACGCGTCTGGTGGCCGAAATGGACGCCGGCCTCCAGCAGCTCCGCAATGCTCACATCAGCCACGGGCCACTCCCTTTATGTGTGTTCGTTTGCCTTCCGTGCGGAAGGAGCGGACCCGGAGACCACATGTACTTCGGCGTCCGGGCAGGGCCGCAATCCTCTGCCGCACGGGTCGAAGATCGGATTGGAACGGCTCAGGATAGCTGCTCAGCACGCTCCAGTGCGCTCTGCAGGTCGAGCGGGAGGGGCGAATGGACCTCAACGCGCGCTCCCGTGACGGGATGCTCAAAGGCTAAGCGGGTGGCGTGCAGGAACTGGCGCTCGAGCCCGAGCAGGCCCGGGGTGCCGTACTCCGGATCTCCGGCCACGGGGTGCCCGATCGCCTGCAGGTGCACGCGGATCTGGTGCGTACGACCCGTCTCGAGCCGCACTCGCAGCAGCGACGTCGTCGGGAGCGCACGCTCGAGCGCGAAGCTCGTGCGCGCCTCGCGGGGGCTGCGGCCGCCGACGGCCATCCGCGTGCGGACCCGTGGGTCGCGGCCGATCGGTGCCTCGATCGTGCCGGTGCGGGCCGGCGGCCTGCCCTCGACCAGCGCCAGGTACTCGCGTTCGATCCGCCTCTTGGCAAGCGCCGTCTGCAGACGACGGTGGACCTCCTGCGAGCGCGAGACGACGAGCAGGCCGGAGGTGTCGCGGTCGAGCCGGTGGACGATTCCCGCCCGCTCGGGCTCGCCGCCGGCGATCAGAGGTGCCAGCAGCTGGGAGAGCGTGTCCTCGCGATGGCCTCGCGCAGGGTGCACGACGAGGCCCGGGCCCTTGTCGACCACGATCAGGTGCTCGTCCTGGAAGGCGATCGTGAGGGGAGCGCCTTCGGTCACGCGCCGGAGCGCCGCGAACGGTCGATGAACACGAACAGGATCAGGATGCCGAGCGTGATCGACGTGTCGGCGAGATTGAACGGCGGCCAGCCGAGTGGCAGCTTGATGAAGTCGGTGACCGAACCGTGGCGGACGCGGTCAACGATGTTGCCGAGCGCCCCGCCCAAGAGCAGGCCCGTGGGCAGCCAGATCAGCGGCACGGTCGCGTGACGCGCAAAGTAGATCAGCAACGCCACGAGCGCGAGAGCGATGAGGATCGTCACGCCGACGTGGCTTCCGGGCAGGAAACCGAAAGCGACCCCGCGGTTGCGTGTGTTCACCAGCTGGATGCCCGGCAGCACCGCCTGTGCTTCGCCTGGCACGATCGAGCCATCGACCGCGCTCTTGCTCACCTGGTCGACTGCGACGACGACGACGCCGACGACCAGGACACGCGCCCAGGCGGCCCACGTCCCCCCCTCGCCGTGCCCCCGATCCACGATCGGCTGCATCGAATGCTCAGCCGTGGATGACGCCTTTGACCAGGACCGAGTTGATGATCTGAAGGGTGATGATCGCAAGTATCGGGCTGAAGTCCAGGCCGCCGAACGAGGGGATGACGCGCCGGAAGATGCGCAGGAATGGTTCACAGATGTCGCGCAGGAACCCGAGGATCAGGTCTACGGTTCGCGAGTACGGCGGTCGCAGGCCGAGGGAGAACAGCAGCTGGATGACGATGAAGAGGATTATCAGCAGCGTGTACACGTAGATCAGCGTCGAGAGGAAGTCGGCGATCTGGGTACGTGCGCTGGCAAGCATGAGCGTCATCGCGCGCCGCCCTCGAGCACCGCGTCCAGCGCGTCACTGAACGCAGTCCGCAGGCCTCCCTCCTCGAGCGCGGCGAGGCCGCGCGCCGTGAGTCCGCCCGGCGAGGCTACCTGGCGGCGCACCGCGAGCGTGTCGTAGCCGCGTCGTCGCAGCAGCTCGGCCGTGCCCGCGAGCGTCTGCACCACGAGTTCGGCTCCCTGCGGCGCCGGGATCCCGTAACGCACGCCGGCATCGACCTGCGCCTCGGCGACGAGCGCGACGTATGCCGGCCCACATGACATCAGACCCATCGCGACGTCGAGCAGCCGGTCCTCGAGCACCACGAGCGTCCCGAGCTCGCCGAATAGCTCCCGCACGGCAGCGTCGAGCGCCTCATGGCCCTCTGGACCCGCGGCCTGCACGACTGCCCCCTGGCGGACCTCTACGGGCAGCGAGGGCATGAAGCGGTAGACGGGGCGTCCGGGATAGGCCGCCTCGAGGGACGCCAGCGGGGTGACCGCCAGGATCGACGCGATCGCCTGCGCGTCGGCCCCGATTTCCTCGGAGACGGCCTCCAACTGCGAGGGCTTGTGGCAGAGGACGACGAGCTCCGCGCGGCGGGCCACCTCGGTGTTCGTTGCGAGCGCCTCCCCTCCGACCTCCGCGGCCAGGCTCTGGGCACGCTCGGCGATCGGGTCGGCGCAGAGCAGCGGCCGCCCCCATCCACGGGCGAGCGCGCGGGCCATGTTCCCGCAACCGATCAGACCTATCTGCATCTATAGCTCAGGCTATCGGTCGAGTGACCGGCAACTCCCCTGTCGCCGTGAGGCGTCAGGACTGGTTGAAGAAGCCCTTCTCGATCAGCCGCGCGCGCTCCTCGGCGGAGATCTCGACGTTGCGGGGCGTGAGCATGAAGACCTTGTCCGCGATCCGCTGCATGCCGCCGTCGAGCGCGTATGTGAGGCCGGAGGCGAAGTCGATCAGGCGCTTGGACAGCTCCGTGTCGGAGCTCTGGAGGTTGAGGATCACCGGGATCGAGTCCTTGAACTTGTCGGCGATCTGCTGCGCGTCGTTGAAGGACTTGGGGACGACGAGGTGCACGCGCACGTCACCGTTGCCGCGGCCGCCCACCGGTTTGAGCACCGCTGTGCGCCCGCGCCCTCCGCGCCCGCCCTCCGCTTCATCGTCCTCGGCGAAGATGTCGTCGAACTCGTCACGCCTGCGGCGCAGCCGGCGCACGTTCGGCCGCTCGCGGTAGCGATCCTCGATCTCGGCCTCGGGCGCAGGCTCGTCGTCGTAGCCGTCGTGGTACTCCTCGGCTAAGCCGAAGTAGACGAGCGCGCGGTGCCAGGAGTCGCGGAAGGCCATACGTATAGTGCGTCTTCGCCCGGCAAGCCGGATTCCCTGCTGATGCTAGCCGTTGGGATCCGGTGCCGCGGCAAACTAATGGTATAGATGCGCGTATCTGGCCGATCCCTCGCGTAACTTCGCGACGGAGAGCCAGCCAGCCTACCGTCGGCGAGGACGTTCCCGCCGGGTGTCGTCTGAGCGGGATACTTGGCAGGCGATATCGCAGCAGAACGTGAGATTGGCTGAGCCCGCGATCGCGGCGATCAACGCGGAGGCGATGCCTGGTTCTGCAAGAGGCCGATCGTGTCAATGATCTTGCCCCACGTCACGACTTCGCGGGCTTCCAGTTCGACGATCTCGCTTTCCTCGCGTTCGGTGCTGCGAACGAGCCGGTGCACGTTCGCGGACTCGTAGCGGCGGAGCCCCGCAGGCAAGAACCCGGGCGAGACCCACGATCCCAGGAACGCGGTGACGAACGGTTCGGTGAAGCTCGGCAGCGCCGTGAAGCCGCTGCGCGCCCAGCTCTGCACATCGCCGCAGAGTTTCGGGATGGGCAGCGAGATCATGCGGCTCACCTTCGCGGCGTAGCCACGCACTGCCCGCGTGAGCGACGCGCTGCGCCAGCTCAGCCCTCGCACCGCCGCGACGAACGCCGCACCTGCGGGGATGTCGAGGTGGATCGCGGTCAGCGCGAGCGTGCCGATGACCTCGTTGCTCAGCTGAAATGACTGGTTAAC
>DASZFA010000060.1:0-17363 GCA_035940255.1 Solirubrobacteraceae bacterium | reverse complement strand
CGAGCGCTTGCCGTGGTGCTTCTCGTAGTCGATCGCGAGCTTGGCCTCGACGATCTTCTGCCTGAGCGAGCGCTGATAGCCCCCGAGATAGAGGTTGCGCACGAGCTGCATCGTGATCGTCGATCCGCCCTGCAGCGCCGCTCCGTGGGTGATGTCCTTGATCGCGGCGCGGAAGATACCCGTCACATCGACGCCATCGTGTTTGTAGAAGCGCTGGTCCTCGATCGCCACCGTCGCGTTCTTCAGGTCGGTGGGGATTTCGCTCCAGCCGACGGGCGTGCGCAGCTGGTCGGTCTGGATGAAGCCGAGGCGCGTGCCGTCGGAGGCGAACACCGCCGAGGTGCCTCCGACGAGACGCGCATGCAGCTTGTCCAGCGCCGGCGCCGACTGAACGACGTTCATGACATACGCTACGGCGGCGATCGCGCCGATCACGAGCGCGACGACGAGCACCCCGCCGCCGACGAGCAGAATCCGTGTCGCTCCGGCGTGGTTATGCCTGCGCCGCCGATTTCGTGCTTGTCGAGACATGTTCTCAGCAATGCGAGATTACCGATCGAAGTGTGATTTCCTGCCATTTGCGCTGCCGTGGCCTCTACGCTCGGCTGCAAACGCCATGAACCCCGACACCGCCGAGCTGGCCATCGTGGACACCGCGAGCGAGCTGGTCGTCCCCTTCGACGCTTCCGCCGCGAGCGGGAGACGTTCCCTCGCGGCATATCGGCGCTGGACGCGATTGCGTGAAGACCCGGCCCACGTGGCCGCGGTTTCGGACAGCTGGCGCGCGCTACTGGGCTCCCGGCTGCTGGTATGGGCCGCCGCCGTGGGGACGCTCGTCGCATTCGGCTTCGGGCCCATACGACACGCGTTCAACCCACCCGGCGTGACCAGGGGGTTCGGCTGGCTGGGCGATCTGCTGGCTGCGCCCGCCGCGCGCTGGGACGCCTCCTGGTACCTGGTGATCGCCCACTACGGCTACCGGCCCGAGCTGTTTCCCTTCACGTCCTCGCGCACGGCCTTCTTTCCCGTCTATCCAATCGGACTGAGGGCGATCGCCTGGCTCGGTGCCCCGCCGGTGCTCGCCGGCGTGCTGCTGTCGATGCTCGCGCTCGCCCTCGCCCTCTACGGCATCCACCGCCTGACGGCACTCGAGCTCGGGCAGAGGCTGCCGATCGGCCGCGGCTCCTCGGGTGACGTGGCGCGCCTCGCGGTCTTCGTGACGGCGTTCGCGCCGATGGCGTTCTTCTTCTCGGCGGTCTACTCGGAGTCCCTCTACCTCGCCCTCTCGGTCGGCGTGTTCTGGTGCGCGCGCCAGGGGCGATGGATGTGGGTGGGAGCGCTGGGTGCACTCGCGGCGGCGACCCGGAGCACCGGCCTCGTGCTGGCGCTCCCCGCGCTGATCCTCTACCTGTACGGGCCACGTCAGGATCGTGCCGCGGATTTCGCCGCTCGCGCTCGCTCGCTGCGGCCGCGATACCGCATCCGCCGGGACCTCCTCTGGCTGCTCCTGCTCCCGGCGGGACTCGCCGTCTACCTCGGCTACCTGGCGCTCGCCGGCGGCGACGCGCTTTCGCCGTTTCACGTACAGCAGGTGTGGGGGAGGCATTTCGCGGGGCCCTACCTGGGAGCCTGGGACGGGATCAAGGCGGGCTTCGACAGTCTGCGCCAGCTAGCGTCGCTGCAGCGCCATCCCGTCTACTTCGCGATCGCTGCCGGCGACCCGTTCGTGATCGCGGGGCACAACCTGCTGCTGCTCGCCTTCCTGGCGGCGGCCGTCGTGGCCATCGTCGGCGTCCTGCGGCTGCTTCCGCTGGCATACGGCGCCTACGTGATCGCGGCGCTCGCGCTGCCGCTCTCCTACCCGGTACGCGCCCAGCCGCTGATGTCGCTGCCGCGCTTCCTCGTCGTTCTGTTCCCGCTCGCGATGTGGCTCGCGGCATGGCTGGCCGTCCGCCCTCGAGCGCAGAGGCCTGTGCTAGTGCTCTCGGCTGCGCTGATGGCGCTCTTCGCCGCTCAGTTCGCCACCTGGCACTGGGTGGCGTAGTCGATGGAGGGCGTGACCCCGCCGGGGCACGCGGCCGTCGACGGCCGCCCCCTGCCACCCGACGGCGCACCGCCGGGCGGCTCGTGGGCCTCCGGGCCCCCCGACGCCGACCCCCGGGCGCAGGGCGTCGACTGGCCGGCGTGGATGGCTCCGGTGGCGTTGATCGGGGCGCTCGTGCTCGCGGCGGTGGGTGGCCTCGTAGTGGACCTGCCCGCGATCGCGCTGGGTGCGAAGCTCACGACCTCGCACACGCCGCCGGGCCTCGCGGTCGCCGATACGTTCGTGCAGGACGTCGCGTTCGTGCTCGCGGCCGTCTTCTGCGCGCAGCTCGGCGGGCGCGGCGTGCGCGCCTGGCAGCTCGGCCTGAGGCCTCCGCGCGTGGGCTGGCGCCGCGCCGCGCTGATGATCGCCGGCCTGATCGTGCTGTTCATCGTCCTCAACGTGATCTGGGCGGCGCTGTTCAACCCAGGGAAAGAGAAGATCCTCGAACAGCTGGGGTCGAACGAAAACGCGGCGCTCCTGCTGCTGAGTGCGGCGCTGACGTGCGTCGTGGCGCCGATCAGCGAGGAGATCCTGTTCCGCGGCTTCATCTTCACTGCTTTGCGCAGCTGGCGGGGCACGATCCCGGCGGCCGCGATCACGGGCGTGCTGTTCGGCGCGGTGCACGCGGGCTCGGCGCCCGTCCTCGATCTCGTGCCGCTCGCGGCGCTCGGCTTCGGCCTGTGCCTGCTGTACCGATACAGCGGCTCGCTCTATCCGTGCATCGTCGCGCACTCGCTGAACAACTCAATCGCCTTCGCCAGCCTCGAGGGATGGGGCTGGCAGGCGCCGGTGCTCGTCGTTGCCGCGCTCGCCGCGATTGCCGCGCTCGTGTCGCTCTTCAAGGCCCTTGGTGTGATCACGCCCGAGGCCGTTCCCGTCGCCCACGCACCCTAGGATGAGCTCGTGAAGCGCGCCAATCGCCTGCTCGCGGCTCCAGCGGTGGCGCTTGCCGCCGGCGCGCTCGCGACGTCCTGCGTCGCGACGAGCGCTGCCGCGGCGCCGACGCCTCTCACCCCGACGCCGCCGGCGGCTCCCACGCCGCCCGCCGGGACGCCGGTTGCCGGACACATGAAGCTCGAACTGCAGAAGGTCGGCGGGCTGCCCCTGTTCGCGCTGATGGGGAAGCGAATCGTCCTCCGTGGGGTCGTGACGCCGTATGTGTCCGGCCAGACGGTGAAGGTCAGCTTCTACCGCGAAGCGCGCAAGATCGACGCGAGGATCGTGACCGTGCTGCCGATGCGCAATGGCTCGGGTCAGTTCCGCATCAGCTTCGCCAGCCGGGACGCCGGGCTGGTGCAGGCGCGAGCCGCCCACTACGCGACATCGCAGCAGGCCGAGTTCACAGCCCGCTCTCCGCGCTTTCGCTTCGTGTGGCCGAATCTGGGCCCCGGCTCACAGGGGCAGTCCGTGCGGCTGCTGCAGTCGGAGCTCAACGCCCTTCACTATGTGGTGCCGCTGAGCGGGACCTTCGACGAAGGAACGGGCCGCGCGCTGGTCGCCTTCCGCAAGATGACCGGCCTCGGACGCGTGGAATACGCGGGTACGGACGTGTTCGAGCGGATCGCGCACGGCGGCGGGAGCTTCCACGTCCACTATCCCGGCGACGGGCGTCACGTCGAGGCGGACCTCACGAGACAAGTGCTCGCCGAGATCGAACGCGGGGGGCGCGTGCGCGCGCTCTACACAATGAGCTCGGGAAAGCCCTCCACGCCCACCGTGATCGGCCGTTTCCAGGTGTACTCGAAGACGCCCGGCGAAAACTCACACGGCATGGTCGACTCCAATTACTTCATCCGCGGCTACGCGATCCATGGCTATCACGAAGTGCCGACGTATGCAGCCAGCCATGGATGCCTGCGGATCCCGATCCCCGATGCGGCCGCCGTCTTCGGGTGGGTGCAGACGGGGACGCCCGTCGACGTCTACAACGAGAGCGGCGGCGGCAGCCATCGGGTCAGCGGGCAGGCCGGTCCGTAAGCCGGCCCGAGCTGCCCCTGCCCCTCACATCCTGACGCGGAGCGTGCGCGCCAGGAAACCGACGCAGAAGCCGTAGACCACCAGTGCCAGCAGCAGGTCGATGGCGTGGATCGCCCATTCGCTGTGTGATCCAGACGTCACGCCGGAAAATGGCGAGGTGAGCCATTCCGAGGCTTCTTCGATTGCTTTGCGCACCGGGCTCTTATGCGAGGAGCCCGCGTTCGCCGGTTCGATTGGGGTCGCGAGGGCGGTTCCGCTCGCCAGTGACTGCTGCTGCTTCGTCGACGCAGTGCCGGTCTGGTTGATGGCGAACAGCGTGAAAGCAACGATCACGATCGTGCAGGCCACGATCGAGCCGAGTCCTACCAATCTCACGATCGCAGCGTACACATAGGTAGATTAGATCCTCCGGTGGACGACCTGGACGAGAATACGAGCGCTCTCAGGTCGCTGTGCCGACCCCAGGCGCGGGCAGGTTGCAAAACCCCGCGAAAGCGCCATACAGGGCCAACGCGCTGGGTGGCGCCGCGCTCTGTCTTCAAGAGCCCCTAGGATCCGTGAGCCATGACTACCGTTTCTCGACCTGCCGCAGCACCGCAGGCGTCGCGCAAAGCTCTGATTGACGAACTCAAGAAGCATGCTTTGGTCGTGGAAGAGGTCACGCTCAGCAGTGGCGCCAAAGCGGAGTACTTCATTGATGCAAAGCGTGTGATCCTGCAGCCCTCGGGCTTCTGGTTGCTCGCGGAGCAGATCGATCACTACGTGCAAGAGTTGGGCGCGACCGCCGTCGGCGGGCTGACGCTCGGAGCCGACGCAATCGCGTGTGCGGCCCTCGTCAACCGGACGGCCAACGTAAAGGGCTTCTTTGTTCGAAAGGAGCCCAAGCCTCATGGTCTTCAGAAGCTGATTGAGGGTCCACCCCTTGAACCCGGTGACAGGTGCCTCATCGTCGATGACGTTGTGACAAGCGGAGCATCGACGATCAAGGCCATTAAGGCTATTCAGGGGCTCCATGAGCACGAAATCGAGATTTGCGGTGTTCTGGCCATACTTGATCGCCTCGCAGGTGGCGCCGAGGACATCGAGGATGCTGCAGGAGCACCCTTTGTCGCTCTGACAACGATCGAAGACGTCTACCCCGCCCGGCCAGACCGCAAGCCTGCATAACCTTGCCCGCCGGGCGCACCGTTTCAGTGGTGATCAGGGAGGCGCGCCCGGATGACGTGCCGCTGCTGCTCGGCCTCTTCCGTGAGCTCGCAGAATACGAGCGCTTGCAGGACCAGCTACATGCGACCGAGGAGCTCCTCGAGCGTGCGCTTTTCTGCGAGCGCCCGGCCGCCGAGGCGCTCCTCGCCGAACGCGCCGGCGATCCTGTCGGCTACGCGCTTTTCTACCCCACGTTTTCAACCTTCCTCGCGATCCAGGGCGTGTGGCTCGAGGATCTCTTCGTTCGTCCCGCTCACCGCAAGTCCGGCGCCGGCCGGGCGCTGCTGGCGGCCGTCGCCGCACGCGCGCGGGAACGGGGCGCGGAGCGCCTCGAATGGTCCGCGCTCGACTGGAACGACCTCGCGCTGGGGTTCTATCGCGGTCTTGGCGCTCAGCGCATGGACGAGTGGGTCACGCACCGGCTCGTCGGCGACGCGCTGAACAGCCTCGCCGCCGAGTCGGCCGAGCGCAGCGCCTGAGAGCGCCGGTAGCCTTGGGCGGGTGGCCTCCGCCGTCGGAGATCTCGCCCTCGTAGTCCAATGGATAAGACGACCGCCTCCTAAGCGGTAGATTCAGGTTCGACTCCTGGCGGGGGCATCTCGGGAAAGCCCTGCTCGCGGGAGAATTCGTGCGCAGGCGCCGGCCTGCGCGCGTCAGGCGCCGGCCGCCGACGCGGTCTCGACCAGCGCAGCCGCGCGCGGCTCGAAAAGCCCGTAGCCGTGCTCGCGGGAGAGCTCGAGAGCCCGGGCTGCCTCGCTACGTGCTTGCTCGGTCTCGCCGCGCCCGGCGAGCGCCTCGGCCCAGCCCAGGTGGGCGCGCGCGGCCCACAGCCACAGCTCGTTGTCCTCGTGGAACTCGCACGAGCGCTTGAAGTGCTCATCGGCGCGCTCGTCCCTGCCGAGCGTCGTGGCGAGCAGGCCCAGATAGGTACTCGCCTGCCCATACGTGATCGCCCCTACCCAAGCGATATGGTCGGCCCACGGCTCGATCAGCTGATACAGCACGCCGGCCGCGTCGCTGACCTCGGCGAGCGTGGCGGCCTCCGCATACATCGCGAGTGTGGAGAGGCGGATCTGGTCCCAGCGGACGTGCTCGAAGCCGTCGGTGGCCGCGTCGGCGACGACCGCGGCGGACCGCTCGGTTCTTCCGACCCAGCCGAGGGTTTGTGCGAGCGCCGCACGCCAGGCCGGGATGCCGGGGTTCGCCGCCGCGCTCTGCTCGAGCAGCTCGATCAACTCCTCGCCGCGACCCTGGTAGAGGCGGATCTCCTGGAGCTGACCGCCGTAGACCATGTAGGCGTCGGGCTGGCCGGCGTCGGCTCCGATCTTCATGGCCTCCTCAGCCAGCCTCTCGGCGCTAGCGAGATCACCGCGGAGCAGCGCCCGGCAGGCGGCGCCGTACGTCTCAAGCCAGCGCACGACCGGCTCGCCCTGCTTCTCGGCTATGGCCGTCGCTCGCTGGACCGCAGTCTCGCCGCGCTGCACCTCACCTCCCTCGATGGCTACGTTGTACTCTCGGTTGGCGGCCCAGTATTCGAGAGCGGGGTCGCCGGAGTGCCCCGCGCTGTCGAGCAGCTCGGGCAGCAGCTTGAGCCGACGCGCGAGCGTGTCCGGCGCCCACACGGCGTAGCAGTAGTTGATAAGCACGCGGTCGAGTGTGCGTGCGTCGCCAGCCTCGCGCGCGAGCGCGAGCGCTTGCTCGGCCAGCTCGCGCCGGAGCCTGTGGTCGAATTCGAATGCGAGCTCGAGCGACTGCAACGAGAGCAGCAGCGCGCGTATAGCCAGGTTGCCATCGGGTCGCTGCAGCTCCAGCGCGCGCTGGATCGCGCCGACACGCTCCTCGTCCACCTGCCCGTATGCGCTCGGCTCGCCGCGGCTGTTGGCCAGCGCCGCGCGCGCGGCGAGCGCAGCGTCTTCGAGCTCGGACGCGATCCGGGAGGCCTCTAGCAGCGTCTCGCGGAAGGCCGCGTCGCCGCTCTGGCGCTGGGCCTCGCCGAGGCCGATCAGTAGTTCACAGCGCTCCTTGGGCTCGACGCGATCGCCTGCCAGCTCGACAGCCTGCGAGAACCAGCGCACCGCCTCGTCCGGGGCGAGCTCCGAGAGCGCCCGCTCGCCCGCCATGCGCACGTAGGTGACGGCCTTGGCCAGATCGACGGCGCTCGTGGCCTGAGCCCAATGATGGGCCAGCTCGCCCACGCGCCCCCCAGGGTCTTCACCGAGCTGTGCCTCCAGGGCCTCGGCAATGCGCCGGTGGGTGCGCGCGCGCCTGGTCTGGCCGAGGTCCTCATACAGGGTGTGGTTGATCAGCGCGTGGGCGAAGTAGAAGCGCCCCGAAGTGGCTGATTCGCTCAGCACCGAGGCGTACACGGCCTCCTCCAGGCGCTCGAGCACCTGATCCTCGTCGGCGCCGCTGACCGCCGCCAAAAGCTCGAGGTCGAATTCGCGTCCGATGACCGCCGCCAGCGAGAGCAGCGTGCAGGTCTGCTCGCCCAGGCGCTCCACGCGCCGGCCTAGCACCTCGCGCACGCTCTGGGGCATGCCGAGCTCTGACAGCTCGCCCTTGACGGTGAAGCGCCCGCCCTCTTGTTGGTAGATCGTGCCCGTCTCCAGCAGATGGCGCAGCAGCTCGCCGGTGTAGAAAGGGTTGCCGTCGGTCTCGCGATGTAGCTCGCGCGAGAGCGTCGTGAGCGCGGCATCGAGCTCGTGCCCGCCAGCGCGCTCCATGACCTGCACGATCTCTGACTGGGAGAGCCCGGACAGCGCCAGGCGCTCCACCCCGCCGATGCGGGGTAGGTCAGCCAGCAGCTCCGCCAGCGGGTGGGAGCGGTGCAAATCTGACTCGCGGTAGGTGGCGATGATCAACAAATGGGCGCCCTGGCCCTCCTTGAGGAAGTGCTTGAGCAGCAAGAGCGTCGGCTTGTCGGCCCAGTGCAGGTCGTCGAGGATCGCGATCACGGGCTCGCGCGAAGAGGCCTCCACCAGCAGGCCCACGACCGCCCCCCATAAGAGGTAGCGCTCCGTGTCGGGGTCGGTCTGGCGCGGATCTAGCAGGTCTGGGAGGCGGTCCTTGAGCTGGGGGACGATGCGCTGCAGCTCGCCCCCATGGCGCTCTGTGTGGACCCTGAGCAGCGCCTCGGGGGCGTGCTCGATGAGATGCGAGAGCGCCTCCACCCAGGCGCCGTAGGGGATCGCGAGCTCCTCGTCGCAGCGCCCGTAGAGCACGAGCGCATCAGCGGAGGAGCGCTCTTCAAGGGCCGTGTGCGTGGCCAGGCGGGTCTTGCCGATCCCGGGCTCGCCGGACAGCAGCGCGAGGCGCCGCTCTCCGGCGCAGGCCTCGCCGAACAGCTCTGACAGCTTTGCCTTCTCCTGCGCGCGGCCCACAAAGCCGCCGGGGGGCAGCTCCTGCAGGCGCAGTGGCAGCGGGCTTCGCTCCTCGCTCGATCGCCACGGGACCTCGACGGTGGCAAGCGGCTCGGGCAGCCCCTTGAGCTCCAGCGCACCAATGGCGCTGAACTCGCCGCCGCGCCCGGCGGCCAGATGGGCGACGAGCTCCTTGGCGAGGATCTGGCCCCCGCGGGCGGCTTCGCACAGCCGCGCGGCCTCGATCACCGGCATGCCGAAGTAGTCATCGCCCTGCACGCTGGCATCGCCGGTGGAGAGGCCGACCTTGACCAGCAGCTGCTCCGCGGCACTACGGTTGCGCCGCTCCAGGCGCTGCTGCACCGCCACCGCGCAGGCGACGGCGTCGGCGGCGCTGTCGAAAGCGACCATCAGGCCATCGCCGGTGTTCTTGACCTCGCGTCCGCCCTTCTCGCCGAGCGCTGCGCGGATCAGCCCGAAATGCTCCGCGCGCAGCTCATCCGCCGCCCCAGGGCCGATGCGCGACTCGAGGCCCGTGGAGCCGACCAGGTCGGTGATCATCACCGTCACGGTCTCCGTCTGGGCCATCTAGTTACTTCCCCCGGCTGTAAAAGGCGCCCCTTTGGCTAGGGGCCTTGAGAGTCCTCGGCGGACGGTAGCAGCGGGGCGTGTGGCCAGGGCGTCCTGCGGCTCGTGCGTTGGCGCGAGACTGCGGCAGTCAGACGGAGACGCCTACCCCGGTTCGGCGGCGTCGCTTACGCTTTCGCGTGAAGGCGGTCGTCCTCGAGGGACACGGATGAGGATGGCAGTGGCGCTTCGGCAAGCTCGGATCGTTTGGGCAGCAAGGCTCGGTGAGCAGGCGTGTCGGTGAGGGTCCGCTGCCGCCCTTGATGTGCGGGAAAGTGAGCCCGTTTCCCCGACGCTACTCCGACGCTCGATAGATCAGTTCATCGCCTCTCGCTCGGTGCCCTTCGGGTTGTCGCTCACGCTTGCTGTCGGGCCTGCGCCCGCACGCTGTCCATCGTCTCCATGATCGAGATGGTCTCGTCCAGTGGCATCAACCGGCTCTCCACGTCACCGGCGGCCAGCCGACGCGCGACCTCGTCGGCCTGGTGGCGCAGGCCCCGGCCCTCGTGCACCGACTCGACGCGGGTCGGGTCGCCCTTCCTCGGTACTAGCGTCACGGTCGCGGGAGCGTAGAAGTCGCCCTCGACCTCGATCCTCGCGTCGCTGCCGACGATCGCCGCCCTCGTCGGACTCTTCGCCCGCAGGGTGCACGTCAGCACGGCCTGGGCGTCGCTGTCGTAGCCGAACAACATCGACGTTTGCGCGTCCACGCCGGTGAACGCCGCGTCGATCATGGACACGATCCGGCTCGGAGTGCCGAGGACCATCGACGCGAACGACACCGGGTATACGCCGAGGTCCAACAGCGCGCCACCGCCCAGTTCCGGTGCGAACAGCCGGAACTCGGCATCCTCGGCGAACCACTGGCCGTGGTCCGCGGTCACGGTGACGACGTCGCCGAGCACGCCCCGCTCGAGCCAGTTCCGGATCATGGTCATGTGTGGCAAGAACCGGGTCCACATCGCCTCCATGGCGAACAGTCCGTTCTCCCTCGCCACCCGAACGATCTCGCGGGCCTCGGTGGCGTTCATCGTGAACGGCTTCTCGACCAGCACGTGCTTGCCGGCTCGCAGCGCGAGGATCGCGTTGTCGTGGTGCATCGGGTGCGGCGTCGCAACGTAGATCACGTCGACGTCCGGATCGGCCACAAGCGACTCGTAGCTGGCATGCCGGTTCGCGATGCCGAACTCGTCCGCGAAACGGTCCGCGGATCCCTGGTTGCGCGACCCGACTGCGACGGCAACGCCGGAGTCGGTCAGCCGGAGATCGGTCACGAACGTGCTCGCGATCCCGCCCGTTCCGAGGATTCCCCACCGCACTGGGCTGTTCGCCACGTCTTCGTCCCGTCGTCGACCGGTATCGGAGAAAGCCTAACGACGTGGCCCGCGGCTGGCCTCGCGTGGCGGTGCGCGATCGGCGGGCGTCGGGCCGGCGTAGCCTGGTTTACGCTCGCCTTTCTCGGCGATTGGGGAAGCGCGGTCGACCGACCCGTCTGACGAGTGGTGTTCGTCCCGAGCAGGCACGCCCGGCTAGGCCGCTGACGCACCGCTTTCGGCGCAGTGCGAGCACTCCAGCGTGGCGGTTCACGTCTTTCGGAGCGACTCAGCGGGTCGCAACGTGGCATCCGATATATTCCCGGGACGAGCGCTCCGCGCTGACCGGCTCGAAGCCGGTCTCGGGACGTTTGGAATAGGTAGAGGGGGAGACGGTGTTAGTGGGACTGCTAGATGACCTCTCGCGTGCGGGTGCAGTTCGACTGACCGGGGTTCTGGTCGTAATGGTAGCCGTGGTGGCATGCTGCGTCGGCGTGTCTTCGGCGGCTGCTCCGGGAGTCATCCGCACAATCCATGTCGGGGGCTCTCACGAGGCCGTCTCTTCGGATGGAACCCACGTCTGGGTCGCGAATGGACCATACAATTCGGTGAGTGAGATCGACGCGTTGAGCGGCACCGTAATCCGTACGATTCCCGCAGGCCGCGACCCCCTGGGTGTGTCGTCGGATGGAACCCACGTCTGGGTGGCGAACGGCCGCGCAAGCGCGAGCGGAGAAGATACCGTCAGTGAGATCAACGCGTCGAGTGGAACTGTCATTCGCACGATCGTCGTCAGCACGGCGGGGCCCGACGGGGGCTTCCCCTTTGGTGTGTCTTCGGATGGAACCCACGTCTGGGTGACGAACGGGGACAGCAACTACGAACGCGCGGTCACCGAGATCGAAGCGTCGAGCGGTACTGTCATCCGCACGATCCACGTCGGCGTCAACCCCGGGGCCGTATCTTCGGACGGGACCCACGTCTGGGTCGCGACCAATGGCGGAAACGGGCGCGAACGCGCGGTCGGGGAGATCGAAGCGTCGAGCGGCGCCGTCATCCGCACGATCCCCGTCTGCGGCGAACCCCTGGGCGTGTCCTCCGACAGAACTCACGTCTGGGTCGTGTGCAACAACGGCACGGAACAAGGGGGTGCGGTCACCGAGATCGCCGCGTCGAGCGGTACTGTCATCCGCACGATCCACGTCCACGGCTCCTCCTGGTCCATATCGTCGGATGGAACCCACGTCTGGGTCGCGAACGAGAGTGTCGCGTACGCAAAGGTCGTACACAAAGGTACGGTTAGTGAGATCAGGGCTTCGAGCGGCGCCGTCATCAACACGATCTCGACCGGCGAGAATCCCCTTGAGGTGTCCTCCGATGGAACTCACGTCTGGGTCCCGAACTGGGGCGATACGGTGAGTGAGATTCCGACCAGCTACACCGTGGCGAAGCGACCCGCCAAGAAGAAAGCGAAGGGACAATCCAAGAAGAAGCCGTAGGCTAAGCTGCGGCTTCCAAAGCTGACGGTGACGGGCACACCCGGCGCCTCGCGGTGCTCGCCGTGGTGGCTCGCAACAGGCCGCTCAAAGCGGCGAGCCTGTAGGGGTCAGTCGCCGGTGTATCGGCGACGACCGCATTGAAAACGAAGCGAGCGCCCCAGGACCCCACGCGCAGACGATCGGATCGGACGAGGCGGTGTCGTCCGAGCGTAGGCTCCGCACACGCTCGCTTCGGCAGAGGCTGAGCAGTAGTCTCGCGCCCGCAGAGGTGCTGAGCTACTGGCGCACGGCCGGAAGTAACCTTCCGAAACCAGAGGTCGATTTCGCGCGGCTCCTTCTCTGCGCGAGCAGCAACACGCTGGAGTCCGATGGTATCGGTGCTGCCCTACGATGCGTCGATGGCGGTGAGGCAGAGCGCTGGGATCCTCCTCTTTCGCCGTGCGATGGCCGCCAGCGACCTGCAGGTCCTACTCGGTCACCCAGGCGGCCCGTTCTTCGCGCGCAGGGACGAGGGCTACTGGTCGATTCCGAAGGGGGAGCCGGATCCGGCGGATGAGAATCTACTGGCGGTCGCCCGGCGTGAGTTTGCCGAGGAGGTCGGCCATCCGGGGCCTTCCTGTCAACCGGACGGATCGCCGCCGATCCCTCTCGGCAGCATCGTCCAGAAGGGGGGCAAGCTCGTCTATGCCTGGGCGATCGAGGGGGACCTCGATCCCGCGACGACGCGGTCGAACGTGTTCGAGCTGGAATGGCCGCCACGCAGCGGCCGGCGCGAGTGCTTCCCTGAGCTCGACCGCGTCGCATGGTTCGCACCTCCTGAGGCTCGCCGCCGGGTGAAGCCGACTCAAATCCCGTTCATCGATCGGCTGATCGCAGCCGTCGCCGGTGATTCCTCGGCGTCTCGAACGGCTCGCTAGCCGCCGAGCCGGTCAGGTGACATGGCACAGCGCCGGTGTTGTAACGCGCGATGGGCGAGCGTCCACCAAGCTTCACCGCATACGCGTGGTCTGGACGAGGCGGGAGCTGCCGGCGCCGACGGCGCCCAGACTTCTGCATCGCCTGGGCTCGCCTCCCGCGAGGCCTCGTATGGCCCCGCGGGCGCCTAGACCGACGGCTCTACGGCGGCCTCGCGTAGTGCGAGCGCGTCGCGGCTCGGTGGCATCCCGAACGTGCGCCGGTACTCGCGGCTGAACTGCGAGGGACTGTCGTAGCCGACCGCGAAGCCGACGCCCGTGACGTCCCCCGGTTCGGCGAGGAGTCGCGCGCGTGCCTCGCGCAGGCGGATCTGCTTCTGGTACTGGATCGGCGTCATCGAGGTGACCGCGCGGAAGTGGCGATGGAACGAGGAGACGCTCATGGTCGCGAGCGCGGCGAGCTCCTCGACTCGCAGCGTCTCGTTGTAGTGGCCGCGGATCCAGCGGATCGCGCGGGCCAGGTGCGCGAGCTGGCTGTCGGCCAGCCCGATCTGGCGCACGGTCGTCCCCTGCGGGCCGCTGAGCAGCCGCCACAGGACCTCGCGCTCGACGCCGGCCGCCAGCGCGGCCGCGTCTTCGGGCGCATCGAGGAGCGCGAGCAGCCGCCCGATCGCGTCGATCAGCGCTCCTGACGCGTCGCTGACGGCGATCCCGGCGGGTGTGGCCTCGACGGCGCCCCGGCGGGCGGTGGACGGCGGGGCCGTCTCGAGCAGCAGTTCGGCGATCCTGTCTGGGCGCAGCTCGAGCACGGCGGCGAGGAACGGCTCTTCAACAGTGGCGTGGGTTATGTGCCCGATCACCGGCAGCTCGACCGACACGACGAGGAACTGCCCCGGCCCGTAGGTGAAGGTGCGTCCGTTCAGCTCAGTCTCCTTGACGCCTTGCGCGATGACCGAGAGCGTCGGCTCGGTCACGTTCGGCAACGGCTCAGTGATCGTCGGCGAGCAGATGACCGAGACGCCGGGCAGCGCGGTGGGCGTCCGGCCTTCGCCCGCGTGCCGGGCGATCGACTCCCGCAGTCCAGTCAGCGCGGCCACACACCAAGTGAATCACGCGGGCGCCACCATCACTCGGTGATTGGCAGGATCGTGCAAGAGTCGGGCAGCATCGATCTAACGCATAGTGAGCTTCAGTGGTGTCATGGAGCTATGACCTCTCTCGACTCTTACATCACGCTCGGCCGCTCGGGTCTGCGCGTCAGCCCGCTCACCCTCGGCACGATGACCTTCGGCGAGGACTGGGGCTGGGGCGCTAGCCCCGAGACCTCCGAGGCGATCCTGTCCGAGTATCTCGACCGCGGCGGCAACGTCGTCGACACCGCCAACGTCTACACGAACGGTCATTCGGAGAAGATCGTCGGCGAGTTCTTCGCCGCGCGGCCCGGCCTGCGCGAGCACGTCGTGCTCGCCACCAAGTTCTTCGGCAACCTCCATCCCGGCGACCCCAACGGTGGCGGCGCTGGGCGTAAGGCGCTCATCGCCCAGCTGGAGGAGTCGCTGCGCCGCTTGCAGACCGACTACGTCGATCTCTACTGGCTGCACAATTGGGACCGCCGCGCGCCGATCGAGGAGACGCTGCGCGCGCTCGATGACCTCGTGACCGCGGGCAAGGTCCGCTACGTCGGCCTGTCAGATGTCCCGGCTTGGCTCGCCGCGCAGGCCCAGACGATCGCCCAGTTCCGCGGTTGGGCGCCCGTCACTGCGCTGCAGCTCGAGTACTCGCTGCTGGAGCGCACACCCGAGGGCGAGCTGCTGCCGATGGCCGAAGCGCTCGGCATAGGTGTCCTACCGTGGAGTCCACTTCGCGGCGGTCAGCTGTCGGGCAAGTACACCCGAAACAACGGGGCGCCCGCGGACAGCCAAAGGAGCCGCTACGCCGAGCCGGCCGAGCGGGATTGGGATGTGATCGAGGTGGTCGCCCGCGTCGCGGCCGAGCTCGATGTCAGCTCGGCGGAGGTCGCGCTCGCCTGGGTACGTAGCCGCCCCGCGGTCAGCTCCACCCTCATCGGGGCCCGCACGATCGAACAGCTGCGGTCCAACCTCGCCTCGCTGGAGATCACCCTCACGTCCGAGCAGCTCGCCGCTCTCAACGAGCCGTCGACGCCGTCCCTCGACTTCCCCGCCGCCATCACCGCCGAGATCACCCCAATCTTTGGCTTCGGCGGGGCGACCGTGGACGGCGTCGAGCTCCCGGTGTGGCCGCAGCTGCTCACCAGCTCAGCCCGCTACTGAGTTCACGTGGGCCGACGCGCCGCCGGTTCCACCCGTAAGCGGTCGCCTTCGAGGCCGGCGGCGACGGGCTGAGGGCGACGGCGTGCCAGGTCCTCGCTTACCGAGCGTGAGAAATGAGACGCCCCCGGCCGCCAGGGGCACGCCGGTCGAGACCGCACGATAGGCGAGCACCGCAATCCCGGCGCATATTGCCGGGGCGCCGAAGAGCACGAGTAGTCCGATCATGCCTCCCTCGACCACGCCGATTCCCGCCGGAACCGGGAGTGATCCGGCGGCCGAGCCGATCACGTAGGCCATGACGAGAACGGCGAACGGCTGACGAACGTGACCGAAGGACCTGAAGGTGGCCCACAGCACGGCGTTGTCGAACGCGTAATAGGCGACGGCGCCGAGCAGCTTCCAGCTGTGCGCTCTCAGCAGCGTGATCGCCTCGATGACACCGAGCTCGAGTTCTGTGGCCACGACGGACACGACGCGGTGCGCGATACCGTCGCGGACAGGCGCCGCACGGTGGTGGGAGACGGTCGGAAGCACCAACATGAACGCGACCGCGCTCAATGCGATCGCGGCGGGAACGAGCGTCAGGGTCGCTGCGTGAGGTCCGGCGAGCAGGCCGGCGCCCAGCGCAATACCGAGCATGCCCAGCACGATCACGTTGGGAGCGTTTGTAACCAGCAGGAAGGCGATCGCGCGCGACCGCATCTTCGCACTCGACATTCCCCTCCTGCGAAGAGCCCTGGCTCCCACGCCGATTGCGATGAGGCCGCCCGCCGGGACCAGGATCGTAGCGGCACACACTGCGAGGCCCATCCGCAAGCTCAGACGCCTCGGAAGCCACTCGCCGAACGCGAGCTGGAAGATCGCGACAAAGCCCAGGACGGACATCAGCTCGAACCCGACCGCCACGATGAGCCACCCTGGTCGACCGCTCGCCAGGCGCTCGCCGATCGCTGCCGTACCCGACAGGCTGACCGCCGCGGCTCCCGCAACGACGGCCAGAATCGCCAGAACTACAAGCCGACGCCGCGCTCCGTGCACCAGCACCGCCGACCCCGGGGGCAGTGGTTGCTCCGGCTCGGCCGCGGGGAGGTCGGGGGACACTGTTCTGCCGAGCCGCTGCATGCTTGCTACCTCGTGTCGCGGTTTCTCTGCTCGACCGAACTCTACTACACTACGTAGGAGTTAGGGTCGTGTCCCCGACGTTCCCTCGTTGCTACGATACTGCGTAGTATTTCGAGCGAACCCCGTGGAGATGCCTCGGACGCACGTGCGCTGGCGACGTACTGGTAGAACAGCTCCGTCGTAAGATCCTCGAGATCCACCGAGATCTACCGGGGCGGGCTCACACCGTCCTGATCCAGCGGCACATCGGGTTCTGACAGATCTCGCGTCGAGGCAGGGGCTGGCGAGAGCCTCTCCCGGAACGCGACTGTCCGACGCGACAGTCGAAGTCCGCATGTGCAACCGCTTTGCGCCGGATACGAGAGTGGCGGCGGCAAGCGTGCTCCCGGCCTCAGGCAGGTACCGCCTCGAGCTCGCCGCGACGCGCGGTCTCGGCCTGCTCGCGGCTGTCGCGCGAGGAGATCAGGACAGCCGCGAGGATTGCGCCGACGATCGCGAATCCCGCTCCGACGAGAAAGGCGCGGTCGAACCCTTTCGTGAGCGCGACGGAGGGGTGCGCGCCGCCGCTCAGCAGGCTTTGCGTGCGGCTGTTGGCGACCGTCGCGAGAATCGCCAGGCCGAGCGCACCGCCGACCTGCTGTGAGGTGTTGATCAGCCCCGAGGCAAGACCGGCCTGATGCGGCTTGGTCCCCGTCACAGCGCCGATCGTCACCGAGACGAACGAGAACCCGAGGCCGAACGCGGCGAGCAGCGACGGCCCGAGCACGTCGGCACCGAAGGACCCACCCGCCGCGGGTACCTGCGAGAACCAGAGCAGAGCGCCCGCAATCACCAACAGACCCGCGATCAGGACCGGCTTGAAGCCGATGCGCGTGACGAGCTGCGAGCCGACCCCGGCCGAGATGATGATCCCCACTGCCAGCGGCAGATAGGAGAGCCCCGTCTTGATCGCCGAGAAGCCCAGGACGT
>DASZFA010000059.1:0-15272 GCA_035940255.1 Solirubrobacteraceae bacterium | reverse complement strand
TCCGTTCATGCGCGCAACGGTGGCCGTGGTCGCGGCGTCCAGCTCAAACGCCACCCCCTCGGGGGCGCAGGCGGGCAGTGGCGGAGCGGGTGCCGCTCCGGCGCAGGCGCCCGGCAGGGGTAGCGCCGCGTCCACGGCTCAGGGACCCACGCTGCCCAACACGGGCTTCAGCGTCCGCGGCGAGATTATCGCCGGGCTGGCGATGCTCGGGTTGGGCACGGTGCTCCTGCTCCTCAGCGCTCGCCGTCCTCCTCCGCACCTCGAAACCCAGGGTCGGGGCCCGCGTTCACGGGCCCTTCCCCTGTCTCACCGCCACCCGCCGGAGCCGCCAATGTCGCTCCCGCGGGGTTCTCCCAGGAATACCCGTAAATAGCTGTTTCTATGCCGGAATCCGTCCGACTGCCCTCCGACGTCGTGCTTAGACGTGTTTGCGGCACAGACTCACGGGTAGAGAAGCAGCGAAGCAGGGCCCCCGTGCCCCCCGTCTCGTGGGCCTTGTGATGAGTGGGGCGCCTCGCTCTGCCCAGCCCTCGCCTCCTGGGGGGCGGTGGGCGAGGCGGCCCCCGCATTGGCTTCCGCGCCGTCGTGGCGCGGGGCCGGAAGGAACCTCAAGCTACTAGGCTGCTGCGTCTCAGGTCGGTTGATGCAGGGGAGGGGCGAATGGCCTTACGGGTGGTCGGGGCGGGGCTGGGGCGAACTGGCACGAACTCGCTGAAGGTGGCGCTCGAAGAGCTGCTCGGCGGCCCCTGCTACCACATGTTCGAGCTCGCCCGCCGAGACGGCGACACCCCGGGATGGCGCGCGGCCGTCCGCGGCGAGACAGTCGACTGGGACGCGCTGCTGGGCGGGTACGTGGCCACCGTGGACTGGCCCGCTTGCGCGTTCTGGAGCGAGCTGTGGCAAGCGAACCCCGAGGCGATCGTGCTGCTCTCGACCCGCGACTCCGCGCAGAGGTGGTGGGAGAGCATGGAGCGGACGATCATCCCTGCGATAAGCGGGGAGGTGGCGCCGGACGAACCCGCGACGGCGCGCCGCAGGGCCATGGTCGTGGAGATGATGGGCGAGCGCTTCACCCCCGATTGGAGTGATCGCGACGCCGCGATCGCAGCCTACGAGCGCCACAACGCGGATGTCCGCGATGCCGTTCCGGCCGAGCGCCTGATCGACTGGCGCCCGAGCGACGGATGGGAGCCCATCTGCGCAGCGCTGGAAGCCCCTGTGCCCCGGTCGTCCTTCCCACGCGAGAACACGACGGCCGACTTTCGTGCGCGGCTGGGCCTCAGGAACGATTAGGCGACGACGCGCGCCGGAGTCCTTCGACGGCGGCGGTGCGCCTGTCAGCCGGCGTACATCTCCTCGATCTCGGCGGCGTACTTCTCCGCGATCGGCTTGCGCTTGAGCTTCATCGTCGGCGTGAGCTCGTCGCCGCCCGCCAGCCAGTCACCCTCGACGAGCGTGAACCTCTTGATCTGTTCGACGCGAGCCAGCTTCTCGTTGGCGGCGTCCACTCCCTCCTGCACCGCGGCGCGCACGCGTGGCTCGCGGGCCAGGGCCTCGAGCGCCGTCTGCTCGATGCCCCCTTTCGCCGCCCACGCGGGTGCGAAGTCGGCGTCGAGCACGATCAGCGCGGTGTTGTAGGGGCGTCGGTCGCCGATGCAGCAGGCCTGGCCGATCAACGGCGAGGCCGTCTTCAGCGTCGCCTCGATGTTCGCGGGCGACATGTTCTTCCCGCCGGCGCTGATGATCAGCTCCTTCTTGCGGTCGACGATCATCAGATAGCCGTCGTCGTCGAAGGCGCCGATGTCCCCGGTTCGAAGCCAGCCGTCCTGAGTGAAGGTCTCACTCGTCTTCTCCGGCAGGTTGCGGTAGCCGAGCATGACGACGTCGGACTTGACCAGCACCTCGCCGTCGCTGTCGAGCTTGATCTGGACGCCCGGCGCCGGCGGCCCCACCGTCCCGATTTTGACCTTCCCGGGAGGGTTGACGGTGCCCGCTCCGCATGTCTCGCTCATCCCCCAGAGCTCCGCCAGCGGCAGGCCGATGGCGTGGAAGAACTCGAGGACCTCCACCGGCGTCGGCGCCGCGCCGACGTTGATCGCCTCCACCTGATCGAGCCCGAGCATCGTGCGCAGCCCCGAGAAGATCTCCTCGTCCGCCTTGGCGACCCGCTCGGCCAGATCCGGCGGCACCGCCTTGCCGCGCTGCTCCAGACGAACCTTCTGCAAGGACGCCTCCAGCGCCTGCTCGAGGTTCTCGCGCTGCTCCTGCGGCTGCGAGGCCACCATCGTCTCGAGCCCGGCCTTGAGCTTCTCCCATATCCGCGGCACGGCGAAGAACCAGCTCGGGCGGACTTCGGGCAGGTAGGAGAGCACTTCGCGCGGCTCATCGCAGCAGGTGATCTGCAGGCCGAAGACGATCGGCAGGTAGTGATGCGCGTTGCGCTCGGCCACGTGGGCGCTCGGCAGCCAAGAGATGACGCGCCCGTCCTGAGGAAACTCGATCAGCTCGTCGAGGCCCTCGACGGCCGCGAGCAGGTTCCGGTGCACGAGCTGCACTCCCTTCGGCGGTCCTGTCGTTCCCGACGTGTAGATCAGCGTGAGGACGTCCATCGGCTTGATCTGCGCGACCGACGCGTCGACGTCGAAGCCGGGATTAGAGCCCTCGATGTCGGCCAGCGCCAGGGTCCCGTCGGGTTCGCCGGTCTCCGATCGGTCGCCGTCGACGACGATCACGTGCTTGAGACCGGGGAGATCCTTGCGCGCCTCGAGCACTTGCGGCAGGAACTTCTGCTCGCAGATCAGGATCTGCGCGTCTGCATCCGAGACGAGGTACTGGATCTGCTCGGCCGTGTAGGTGCTGTAGATCGAGAACGGCGTCGCGCCGAGCATCATCGCCGCGAGATCGCAGAGGTGAAACTCGGGACGGTTGCCGATCAGAAGGGCGATCGTCTCGCCGCGCAGCAGCCCAAGCTTCGCGAGTCCGCCCGCGAGTGCGTCGACACGAACGCGCAGCTCGCCCCAGGTGATCGTGAAGGCGTCGCCCTTGGTGCGAATGGCGATCTGATCCGCACGTTCGGCAGCGGTTATCCGGAAGGCCTCGGCGAGCGTCGCCGCGCCTGCCGCGGCGCGTTGGCCGCTCGTGGATTCGGTGACTGCGGCCTCCATTGCCTTCTCCTCCCTCTCGCCTACACGCCGGGTCAGGCCAATCGCCTTGGCAGGCGCCCGCCCAGCAACCCTCGCGCGATGATAACCCTCAGGGGCGTCCTGCGCCATCCACGAGCAGCAAGCGCAACGTGCTTCCCGCACCGGCGCGTTCGGCTTCCGCTGGGCGCCGCTTGACGGACGGGTGCGCGCCAGCTCTAGTCTCGCCTGCATGCGAACGGGCGAGCTCGGCTTCTGGTGGCGATCGTTGGGCGGCGCCGCGCCGACGCGCGCGCCGCTGGAAGCGCCCGCGCAGGCGGACGTGGCGATTGTCGGCGCCGGCTACACGGGTCTGTGGACTGCGTACTACCTCAAGCGCGCCGACCCGGCGCTCGAGATCATCGTGCTCGAGCGCGAGCTCGCGGGTTATGGCGCCTCGGGACGCAATGGCGGCTGGGTTTCGGGCTTCTTCTCGGGGCCGGCCCGGATCTATGAACGCAGCGGTGGCCGGCACGGTTTCCAGGCGCTGCAACGCGCGATGTTCGAGACCGTCGACGAGGTCGGTCTCGTGCTCGCCGAGCAGGCCATCGAGGCGGATTTCGTCAAGGATGGATACATCCGGGCCGCGCTGGGCGAGGCGCAATCGCGTCGTCTGCGCGAGGAGCTCAGCAGCGACCGCGAGCATGGGCTCGGCGAACGCGACCTCTACGAGCTCGGGGTCACGGAGCTCGAGCAGCGCATCAGGGTCGCGGGGGCGCGCACGGCGACGTACTCGCCGCACGTGGCGCGGGTGCACCCGGCAAAGCTCGTGCGCGGCCTGGCCGCCGCGGTTGAGCGGCTGGGGGTCACGATCTACGAGCGCACCGCCGTGACCGAGATCCGGCCGTACCGCGCGCTGACGCCTGCCGGTGACGTGAGCGCCCGGTGGGTGATCAGGGCGACCGAGGGCTACACGGCCGACATGCGCGGCCTCGGGCGCGCGCTCGTGCCGATGAACAGCTCGATGATCATCACCGAGCCGCTGCCCGAGAGGGCGTGGGAGGAGATCGGATGGAGCGGCCGCGAGGTCCTCGGCGACGCGGCGCATGTCTACGTGTACCTGCAACGCACAGAGGACGGGCGGATCGCGATCGGCGGCAGGGGAATCCCCTACCGGTTCGGTTCACGGACCGGCGGGTTGGGTGACACCCCCCCGTCGACAGTCGCCAGCCTGAGGGCGAAGCTGATCGAGATGTTCCCGGCGACGCGAGCCGTGGCGCTCGATCACGCGTGGTCGGGGGTTCTCGGCGTGCCGCGCGACTGGTGCATGTCGGTTGACGCCGACCCGGCGACGGGACTGGCGTGGGCCGGCGGATACGTCGGCGAGGGCGTGGCGGCGGCAAACCTCGCCGGCCGGACGCTGCGCGACCTGATCCTCGGCGAGCCCAGCGAGCTCACGGCGCTGCCGTGGGTAGGGCACAGGCCGCGACGATGGGAGCCCGAGCCCGTGCGCTGGGGCGCGATCCACGGCGTCTACTCGCTCTACCGCCGCGCCGACCGCAGTGAGCGCCGCGGCGGGCGCCAATCGCGTCTCGGCCGGCTCGTGGACGCCGTTTCCGCTCGCCGCTGAGTCCCCGATCCCGACTGCCCACGCACCCCCGGGTGTAGGCTCGGTGCTTCACGTTGGTACCGAGGGGGCCTGCGCATGATCTTGGAGCGCCACTATCTGTCCTGCTTGGCACACGCCTCCTACCTGATCGCCGACGAGGAGAGCGGCGAGGCGGCGGTCGTTGATCCGCAGCGCGACGTCGACTGCTATCTGGAGAGCGCGGCGAAGCTTGGCTGCCGCATCCGACATGTCTTCCTCACCCACTTCCATGCGGATTTCATCGCGGGGCATCTCGAGCTGCGCGATCGTGAGAGCGCGAGCATCTATCTCGGCGCGCGGGCGAGCGCCGAGTACGCGTTCACCGCTATGCGCGATGGCGACACGCTCATGCTGGGCCGGGTCCGTCTGGAAGTTCTCGAAACGCCGGGGCACTCACCCGAGTCGATCTCGATCGTCGTCTACGACCCGAGCCACGACGAGCACGATCCGTATGCGGTGCTCACCGGCGACACCTTGTTCATCGGCGACGTTGGGCGCCCGGACCTGCGAGCCTCGCTCGGCTGGAGCGCCGAGGATCTGGGAGCCCTCCTATACGACTCTCTGCGCGAGAAGCTGCTGAAGCTGGGAGACGAGACGCTCGTGTACCCGGCTCACGGCGCGGGATCGCTGTGCGGCAAGACCCTCAGCACCGACAGCGTTTCGACGATCGGCGTGCAGCGGCACTACAACTACGCGCTGAGGCCGATGTCGAAGCAGGAGTTCATCGCGATAGTGACGGCGGACCAGCCGGACACGCCCGCCTACTTCAGCTACGACGCGGTGCTCAACACGAAGGAGCGGCCCACGCTTGACGAGACCCTGGCGCGAGAGCTGCGAGCGCTGTCGCTGACGGAGGCCCTTGCGCTTCTGCAGGCCGGCGCACAGGTGCTCGACACACGTGATGCAGCGGATTTCGAGGGCGGGCACCTGCGCGGCAGCGTGAACGTTGGGCTGGGAGGCGCCTACGCGACCTGGTGCGGAACGATCCTCGACGGCGAGCAGCCGATCGTCATCGTCGCCGAGCCCGGCAGGGAGCTCGAGGCGGCGACGCGGCTCGGACGGATTGGATTCGACACCATCGCCGGCCACCTCGCTGGCGGCATGCAGGCGCTCGCGGCCCGTCCCGAGCTCGTCGAGCGAACCGAGCGCGTGACCGCCGCCTCCCTCGCGGAGCAGCTGAGCGGGACCGAGCCGCCTGTGGTGGTCGATGTCCGCTCGCCCGCGGAGTGGCAAGAGCAACGCATCGGCCCGGCGGTCAACGTCCCGCTGTCACAGCTCGCGGACCGCTCAGAGGAGCTTGCCGGGAGCCCGGCGATCGTCGTCTACTGCACGAGCGGTTACCGCTCGGCAATAGCCGCGAGCCTGCTGGGCGGGCGGGGCTTCACACAGGTAGCCGACCTCGTCGGCGGCCTGGCTGCATGGAACTCCTCGCGGCTGCCGACGGCGGCATAGGCCGCGGGCCTTCGCTCAAGTCGTCGTGTGCGAGATTCCGAGACACTCTTCCACGACATCGCCAGACGATCCCAGGAGTCGTTGATGCCCTACGAGACGCTGCTCTACGACACCGCGGACGCGGTGGCCACGATCACCCTCAACCGGCCCGAGCGTCTCAACACGATCGTGCCGCCAATGCCTGAAGAGCTCGAGGGCGCCGTCAACCGCGCGGTCGCCGAACCGTCGATCAAGGTCATCGTGCTGCGCGGCGCCGGACGGGCGTTCTGCGCGGGCTTCGACTTCGGTGGCGGCTTTCACCACTGGGATGAGGCGCTGACGACCGACGGCGCATGGGATCCGGGCAAGGACTTTGCGCTCGCGACCTCACAGAGCCAGGGAGCGGTACCGCGGTTCATGAGCCTGTGGCGCTCGCCGAAGCCGGTGATCGCCCAGGTCCACGGCTGGTGCGTGGGGGGCGGCAGCGACATGGCGCTCTGCGCCGACCTCGTGATCGCCAGCGAGGACGCGCGCATCGGCACCTCCTACTCCCGCATGTGGGGCTGCTACCTCACCGGCATGTGGCTCTACCGTCTCGGCCTTACGAGGGCCAAGGAACACGCGCTGACGGGCAAACCGATGTCGGGCGTCGAGGCGGTGGAGGCGGGGTTGATCAACGCGGCCGTCCCGTTCGAGCGCTTGGAGTCGGAGGTGCGCGAGCGTGCCGCACAGCTGGCAACGATCCCGCTCTCCCAGCTCACGGCGATGAAGCTGATCGTAAATCAGGCGTACGAGAACATGGGCCTGGCCTCGACCCAGCTCCTGGGCCCGATCCTCGATGGGCTGATGCGCAACACGCCCGATGCCAAGAGCTTCATCGAGCTGGCCTCGAGCGAGGGCGTCGGTGCGGCGATCGCTCGCCGCGACGCCCCCTTCGGCGACTACAGCCAGGCGCCGGCGGAGGAGCAGCCGAACCCGCAGAATGTCATCGATCCCGAGCCGCGCCGGGCTTGACCGCTCCGTAGCGGCTCCAGTGGCGCTCGGGGATCGCGTCGGGGTCCTTGTACCAGTACCACGTGCACGGGTCCTTCGAGTAGTCCTCGGGGGGGTCGGACGGATAGAGCGGATAGCCCGACCACTGGATCGGCAGGGACTCGTTCATGAAGCTGCAGTGGGTGCAGTAGAGGGGGAAGCCCTTGCGCCCATAGGACCAGTCGTGCGCCTCGCGCGTGCCGCCGCCGTCGGGAAGACCCTCGTAGGCGCCGTTGCGGACGAGCCGCTGACCCGAGCCGCAGGGGTTCATGGTGAAGGTCACCTTCTCCTCGTCCTCGGTGATCGTGAAGCTGCCCGGGTTCGGCCCGACGCCGGAGCAGGAATGCGCGCGCCACGTAGCTGCTAGCAGCTCCACGAGCTCTCGCCGCTCGAGGGCCACGATCGCATCGTGGTGACGGTGCCAGCCACGGCTCATGCTCTCGGTCCAGGCCTCCGCGACGGCGTCGTCGCCGAGGCGCTGCTGGATGAACGAGACGAGATCGAGCACCCCTGAGGCCATCAGGTCGTGCAGCATCTGCCACTCGTGCTTCATCTCGTCGCAAAGGCGCCTTGCCTGCTCGAGCTCGCCGGCGTCGATCGCCTCGATCGCGCGGTCCATCGTCGGCCGTGAGAGCCGCTCGAGCTCGTCCTCGGAAAACCAGCGGTCTGTCATCGTTCCCTCCTTCGATGGTGATCGGGACTGAATTGTGACCGAGCGGGCAAGGGCGCTGGTGACGGGCGCGGCACGCGGCATCGGGGCGGCGATCGCGCAGCGGCTGGCGGCCGATGGCCTCGATGTCCTCACGCTCGACCTGCACGAGGGATGCGACATCGCCCTTGACGTCGGACACGACCCGTTCCCACAGCTCGAGGACGTCGAGGTGTGCGTAGCGAACGCGGGCGTCACGACCACGATCGCCCCGGCGCACAGGATGACCGCCAAGCAGTGGCAGCTCGACATCGACGTGAACCTCACCGGAGCCTTTCGCACCGTGCAGGCGTGCATCGGCGGGATGCGCGAGCGAGGCCACGGGCGGATCATCGTGATCTCGAGCCTCGCGGCGATCGGAGGCCTTCCAGGACAGGTCGCCTACGCCGCGTCGAAGGCCGGCCAGCTCGGCATGATGCGCACGCTGGCGAGCGAGAACGCCGCGCGCGGAATCACGGTCAACGCCATCCTTCCCGGCCTCGTCGCGACCGAGCGGGTGCTCGCGATGCCCGCCGAGATCCGCGAGCGTGCGCTGCGCCTGACACCGAGCGGGCGGATGGTTCAGCCCCAGGAGATCGCCGCCGCGGTGTCGTTCCTCGCCGGTCCGGAAGCCGCGCAGATCAGCGGTCAGGCGATCGCCGTCGACGGCGGGGCCTCGCTGAACACGGTCTCGCTGGGCAGCGAGCGGCGCTGAGCGTCCCCGCGGCCGTGCGCAGGCCCGCCGCTCAGCGAAGCGGCGGCTGATTAATCCGGAGGAGCCTCCGCGGGTGACACGGCCAAGCGTTTGAAGCAGCTGCTTGCAGCACCGCAACGACCGCATCGATGGCGCGAGCGACGGGTTTATGGGACGTCGAGGAAGCAATTATCCCAAACGTCCTCCCCACCTCACTAGGAGAAGGTAAGAACATGCGACTCACCAAGCTGAGCTCGGTAATGGTGGCAGTGACCGCCTTGCTGGTGACTGCCCCCGCAGGAGCGCTCGCGGCGCCCAAGTTACCCAAACACCAAGGGCATGGGGGCCCAGCGGGATGCCGTCTCAGTGAGTCGGTGGACCCGCATATCGTCAACAGCGGTGACTCGGTAGTGCTCACAGGCACGCTGAACTGCCTTGGCGGCGGCGGCGGGCAGACCGTGACGGTATTCGAGCGCATCGCCGGCGTCCCCGGTGGCTTCAAAAACATCGGCACGACCCCGACGGCGGCCGACGGCAGCTACTCGTTCACGCCGGCCCCGGTGATCACCGACAGCACCTTCTACACCAGAGCCGTCCGAGCCCGCAGCGCGAACCACACGGTGAGAGTGGCGCCCCAGGTGACCGTGGCCACGAGCCCGCCCCTTCCCGAAGGCTCGCAGCTGTTCACGGGCCCCGCTCACAAGGTGACGTTCAAGGGCTCTGTCAACCCGATCGACAGAGGAGCTGAAGTGGTGCTCCAGCGCGAGACCGGAGGCAGCACCGAAGAATGGGGCACGATCCAGCGCCACGACTTCGTCAAGGCGGACGGTAGCTTCGAAATCATCCACACCTTCGTGGTGCCCGGCGACGCGAACCTTCGCGCGGTTGTGCGACCGCATGGGATGTTCGACGCGCGAGGGGTCTCGAACATGCTCACGTACGAGATCTCACAGACCCAGAACCCGAACCTGACACTCGAACCGTCGGTGGACCCGGTTAACTTCGGATCGCCGCTCACGCTCCACGGCGTGGTCAAAGCCGGCCCAGGCCAGAAGGTGATCCTGATGGCACGCTCGTTCGGGTCACCGTCCACCAAAATCGGTGAAACGACGAGCGGCGCCGGTGGCGCGTTTGAATTCAAGATCGCGAACGAGGAAAAGAACACGTCCTACCGGGTGCTCAGCGGCACCATCGGCTCGGCGATCCTGTTCGAGGGAGTCAAATGGGTCGTCGACTCGGCGACCGTGTCCGCAACAAAAGTCACCTCCGGCCAGGAAGTGACATTCTCGGGCGTCGTCTCACCCGACCGCGTAGGCCACTTCGTGTACCTCGAGCGCAAGAACGCCGCCGGAAGCGGCTACCACGTGGTCGATCTGGGTACGGTGAGCTTCAGCAACGCGACGACCGGGACGTTCACGATCAAATATCCGGTGATCGGAAGCGGCATGCAGCAATACCGCATCCACGTTCCGGGCGACCCGATCAACCAGGCGACCTCCAGCACGCCCCTGATACTGGAAGTCACCCCCGCGCTGAGCACGCTCAAACCGCCGTTGCAGCCGAAGCTGCCCGACTGAGCCGCTAGCCAGAGCCAGCTCCATGAACGTCCTGTGGCCGCCTCCCTCCGCGGGGGGCGGCCACGGGCGATTGATGGGGCTCACGCCCAGCGGCACGAGCCGCAAGCTGCGGGCCCCCGGCGGCTCAGGCAGCGACGGCCCGCGACTGAAGGTGCGCGCCGACCTTGCGCTTGACGCGCTGCAGCGCGTTGTCGACGGTCTTCGTGTCGCAGGAGAGCCGTTCGCCTACCTGCTCGTAGGAGTAGCCGTCGAGATACAGCGACAGCACCCGGCTCTCGAGCTCCGAGAGCGCGCTCGAAAGGCAGCCGACGAGCGAGCGCAGCTCCTCTGATGAGATGACCTGGTTCACGGGGTCATGCACAGTCGGTCCGGGCAGCATCTGGTCCAGCGTCGGCACGTCGTCGCCCGCGCCTGCGGGAGACGAGGAGAACGAGACGTATTGGTTGAGCGGCGTGTGCTTGTTCCGCGTGGCGGTCTTGACCGCCGTGATGATCTGCCGCGTGATGCAGAGCTCGGCGAAGTTGCGGAAGCTCGACTCACGGTCGGTACGGAAGTCGCGGATCGCCTTGTAGAGCCCGACGAGCCCCTCCTGGATGAGATCTTCGGAGTCGCCTCCGGCCAGGAAGTAAGAGGAGGCCTTCAAGCGGACGAAGCCGTGATAGCGCCTCACCAAGCGGTCGTATGCGTTGCGGTCGCCCTGCTTTGCGAGGGCGATGAGAAAGCCATCCTCGACCTTAGGTTCAGAGTTAGCTGTGTGGGAGATTCGTGCCACGAGCAGGTCCTTTCCCGAGAGCCCGCCTAATGCGGGCAGGCCCCGAAATTGCTCAGTGGCGCACTCCTCCCCCGGCGCCAAAGCTATGTGTCCCAAGGCTTCTTCAACCTTAGGTTCAGCGTTATGCTGGCGCGAGCCTCGCACAGTTATGAAGCATTGTCAACCCCGCCGCCGCGCCGCTGCAAGATCTCGTACAGAAGCGCGGCGGCCGCCGCGCTCACGCCCAGCGATTCGACGCGTCCCGCGAGCGGCAGTGCGATCAGCTCGTCGCAGGCGCCCGCCACTCGTGGCCTTAGGCCGCTGCCCTCGCTGCCGAGGACGAGCACGACGCCTGAGCCCGCGTAGTCTGGCGTGTCGTAGGACACGACGGTGCGCTGTGCGGAGGCATCGGCAACGCTCGCGCCGTAGCACCAGCACCCGGCGCGGCGCGCCTCGCCGAGAAAGTCGGCGAGGTTTCGTACCCTTGCCACCGGAAGGTGCTCGACGGCGCCCGCCGAGGCCTTGCAGACGGCCGGGGTGACCTCGGCGGCGCGCCGCTCGGGGATCACCACGCCGGCGGCCCCGACGCACTCCGCGGTGCGGCATATGGAGCCGAGGTTCTGAGGGTCCTGCACCTGGTCGAGGGCGACGATCACCGGATTCTCGCGTTCGAGCAGCTCGTCGGCGCTCGCGTAGCGGTAGGGGCCCGCCTCGGCGCAGAGGCCTTGGTGGGCGGCCGAGCCGCAGCGGCGCTCGATCTCCTCGGCCTCGACCGTCGTGACTGGCACACCCTCGAGGAACCGCTCCCTGGCTGCGCCCGGCGTAGCCCATACGTCGCGAACGGCTGCGGCCCTGGGCCCGCGCAGCGCCTCCCTGACGGGGTTGCGGCCGTAGAGGATCACAGCGGCAGCAGCTCGAAGCCCCCGGGTACGTCGCGCACCTCCCAGCCGTGCGCCGAGATCTCCTCGCGGAGACGGTCCGCGGCCGCGAAGTCCCGCTCGCCGCGGGCCCGCTCGCGCTGCTCCGCCAGGCTCCGCACCTGCGCGGGGGGCTGGGCCGACGGCGCCAGCAGGCTCTCGAGGCCGAGCGCCCAGAGCATCTCGCGCAGGTGGGAATCGCCCGGCGAGTCCCACCTCGGGCTCGTCGCCTCGCGGATCCATTCGTTCAGCGCGGAAAGCGCCTCCGGCGTGTTGAAGTCGCGCGCAAGCGCGTCGAAGAAGACGTCGCGCAGCGGCGCCAGGTCCGCCGGGGAGTCGCCGGGCGACAGCCGGCGGGCGGCCTCGCGAATGCGCGTCACGTTCGCCCGGGCCTGCTCAAGGGTCGCATCGGAGAAGGCCAGCGGCTGGCGGTAGTGGCCGGAGATGAGGAACATCACGACGGCCTCGGATCCGAAGCTCGCGAGCACCTCGTGCAGCGGCGCGATGTTGCCGGCCGACTTCGCCATCTTCTCGCCGGTCAACTGGATCATGCCGTTGTGTACCCACAGCCGAGCGAGCTCATGCCCGCGCGCGGCGCGTGTCTGCGCAGCCTCGTTCTCGTGATGCGGGAAGATCAGGTCAGAGCCGCCGCCGTGGATGTCGAAGCCGACACCGAGGACCTGCTCCGCCATCGCCGAGCACTCGATGTGCCACCCGGGCCGGCCTGGCCCCCAGGGCGACTCCCAAACGGTGTCCTCGCCCGGCTTGTGCGCCTTCCAGAGGGCGAAGTCGAGCGGGTCCTCCTTGCGCTCGGCGGCCTGCAGGAGACCCGATTCGTCCTCGCCCTGGTCCATCTGCTCGAGCTGCCGGTGGGAGAGGCTGCCGTAGGCCGCGTCGGAGCGAACGCGGAAGTACACGTCTCCTCCGGCCGCATAGGCGTGTCCGCCCGAGACGAGGGCGTCGATGTGGTCGATGATCGGCCCGATCGTCTCGGAGGCGCGCGGCTCATGGTCGGGACGGCTCAGCCCGAGCGCGTCGGTATCGGCGCGGTAATGCGCGGTCATCTCCTCGGCCAGCTCGGCGCTCGGACGCCCCTGAGCGCTCGCCGCGTCGTAGATCTTGTCGTTGACGTCGGTGACGTTGACGACCAGCGTCGCGCGGTAGCCCTCGTGTTCAAGGAAGCGCTTCAGCAGGCTATAGACGACGAACGGGCGGGCGTTGCCGACGTGGATGCGGCTGTAGACGGTAGGTCCGCAGGCGTATATCCCCACGGGCCGGTCCTCTCTCGCCTGCAGCGCCAGCAACTCCCCGCTGCGCGTATCGTGCAGGACGATCTCCCGCATCCTCAGGCCTCGGGTGCGAGGGAAGCCACGGCCAGCGCCGCGACTCCCTCGCCGCGGCCGACGAAGCCGATTCGCTCGCCGGTGCTCGCCTTGACGTTCACCCTGGCGGCGGGCAGTCCGAGCGCTCCCGCCAGGCGCTCGCGGATCGCCTGCCGGTGCGGCTGAAGCTTCGGAGCCTCGATCACGACCGTGCAGTCGACGTTGACGATCTGAAGCCCCTCGGCGCCCACCATCTCGACCGCGGTCCGCAGCAGGCCGATCGAGTCGGCGTCGCGCCAGCGCTCCTCGGTGTCGGGAAAATGCTCGCCTATGTCCCCCAGCCCGGCGGCGCCGAGCAGCGCGTCGATCACCGCGTGCGCGAGCACGTCCGCGTCGGAGTGCCCGTCCAGGCCGAGCTCGCTCGGTATCTCAACCCCGCCGATCGTCAGGCGGCGTCCCGCGAGCAGCCTGTGCGAGTCATAGCCGATGCCCGTGAGCGTCATCGCGCATCTGCCCCGATCGGCTCGACGCGGCAGGAGCGCCGGTCGAAGACGCACAGCTCGCCCACGCCGAGCTGCCCGAGCACGGCGAGTGCCTGCTCGTAGTCCGCGCCCACGTCCTGTGGCCGGTGCGCGTCGCTCGAGAGGGCCACGCGGGCGCCGGCGTCGAGCGCCATCTGCAGGAAGGCCGGCGCCGGGTAAAGCTCGCTCGCGGGCTTTCTCAAGCCCGCAGTCGAGACCTCCACGGCGACCCCCGACTCGGCGATCCCGTCGATCGCGAGCTCGTAGTAGCGGCGCAGGTCACCCTCGGGCCTGCGCGCTCCGTCGCCCCAGTACTTGACCAGGTCGGGATGCGCGACCACGTCGAACAGGCCGCTGCGCGCGCTCTCGCCGATCGTCTGGAAGTAGCGACGCCACACTTCCTCGGCGCTGCGCGGGCGTGTGGGACCCGAATCCCAGACGCTGTAGTCGTCCATGTCCACCGCTCCCTCGCGCAGGAAGTGGACCGACCCGATCACGTAGTCGAAGTCGCGGGCCTCGAGCAGGTTGGCCATTCGGTCCTCTCCCCCCGGGACGAAGTCCGCCTCGATTCCGAGCCTCAGGTCGGTCTCCTCCCGCACGAACGCGCAGTACTCGTCGAGGTCGTCCTTCGCGTACTGCTTCCAAAAGGGGTGCTGCCACACCTCGAGTGCCTGGCGGAAGCGATACACGTGCTCGGACACGCCGAGCTCGGCGATGCCCCGCTCGCTCGCCACCTCTCTGTAGCGCTCGACGTTCGCGCTCGAGAAGTACTCGGCGGCGCTCGCCTCGGGGTCATCGGTGCGCAAGTGGATGTGGTAGTCGGTCAGCATCCGGCGGGTGCCGATTCAAGCAGGATTCAGGCGCCACGGGACGGGCGCCTGGCCAACAGCATCTCGGCGATCTCGAGGTCCAGCGGCGTCGTTACCTTGAGGTTCTCCGGGCTCGCCTGCACGACGATCACCCGTCCACCCGTGCGCTCGAGCAGCGACGCGTCGTCGGTCGCGCGGGCGAGGATCTCCGGCGCGACGTCGAGCGCGCGTTCCAGCGCCGCGCGGCGAAACACCTGCGGCGTCTGAACCGCCCACAGCTCGCCTCGCTCGAGGGTGTCGTTGACGACTCCGCCGGCGTCGACACGCTTGATCGTGTCCGTCACCGGAGCCGCCGCGATCGCTGCGTCGGCCGAGGCGTCGCGCTGAAGGGCGGCGATCACCGACTCGGCGAGCTCGGCGCTCAGCAGCGGCCGGGCCGCATCGTGCACGAGGACGGGATCGCCCGCGGGCGCAGCGGCGAGCGCCCTGAGAACGGACTCCGAGCGCACGGCGCCACCCTCGACAGCGGTGACGCCTTGCGGCGGGGCCGCACCGGCGGGCAGCGCGAGGACGATCGTTTCGATCCCCTTCACGCTCCTGAGGGCGTTGATGCTCCACTGGATGAGCGGTTGACCGGCGAGCTCGACGAACGCCTTCGGGTGCGTGGCGCCGAGGCGCTCGCCCCGCCCGGCGGCAACGATCAGGGCGACGGTCATCTCATTTGGGGCTGTCGCGCACGCGGCAACTGAACCGCGAAGGATTG
>DASZFA010000058.1:0-34437 GCA_035940255.1 Solirubrobacteraceae bacterium | reverse complement strand
GCGGTTGCCGGCCTGGGCTTTGGGCCTGCGAACCTAGGCGGCTATCGCGTGATCATGGCCCGGGCCACCGCCGGCAACCGGGCCGGGCTGATCGCAGCTACCTACACCGTCGACTACGTCGCGCTCGGCCTCCCAGCCCTGATCGCTGGCGTGGCAACCTCGCATTTTGGCCTGCACGACACCGCGCTGGTGTATTCCGTCGTGATCGCCCTGCTCGCCGCAGCCGCCGCTGGAGGCGTCCTGTTCGGGGGTAGTGACCGCACGCGCGTACCCGGGGCATCCGCGCCCCCTGCCGAAGCGCCGCCGGGCCCGTGCACCGTGCCACCGTACGCGCAAGCAACGCTCAAGGAAGCCCCTTGACCCACGTGAACACGACTGTGATGCTCCTCGAGAACGAGGCAGAGCTCCTACTCGTTTAGACCGCCACGCCAAGCACCGAGGACTGTGGGCGCACCCCGACCCCTGGACACGGCGTTGATTGTGAGCGGGATAATTGCGAGGCGATGCCTGACAAGTCCACGACCTCGGACCTGGTCGGTCCTTCTCTGGATCAAGAACTCGATCTCGCGCGCGGCAGCCTACCTCGACATCGACGAGGGCCGCGCAGCGGCTTACCGCCTGGCCGAGGAGGTGGGTTGAGCGATGTCACACGAGAACGTGGAAGTGGTCCGCGCGATCTTTGAGCGTTGGAACTCGGGCGACCGTAACGTCCCAACGGAGTATCTCGATCCCGCGGTCGAGCTGGAGTCACCAGAGGCCGAATGACGGGCCTGACGGTTCCTGCGAAAAACGGCCTGCGCCGCCCGTCTCATCGCGGCGCGTACGAGAGCCAGAGAACCGACGGCCCTCGTTGAGCCCACTCGTACTTTGGCGTCGGCTCAAGCGCCTCACCCAGTTCGGGTGGCCGAGGCGCTTTCCGATCGTGCAGTTCCCAAACGCGCCACTGATCATCGCGCTCATCGCTGGCGAGACGGCCAAACAGACACATGGAACAAGCTCGGACTACGCCTCGTCGGTCTCCTACCTGGCGTTTGGCATCTGGGCGTATCTAGAGCTGGTCGAAGGCATCAACTGGTTCCGGCGCTTGCTCGGCCTGGTCGTCGCGACCTTCACGACCGTGCATCTCGCATTAGCCCTGTAGCGCTGACGACGCCGTGAGCGAGCGCAAACCCCGAGAATGCGGGGCCTAACTCGCCCGAGATGGGTTCTCCTCGCCGCTGCTGCCTTCGGGCGCTGCCGGTTTCTGAGGGTCCTTGAGACCGTCAACGAGCGTGTCGGCCTTGGCAGCGGCCTTCTGTATCTGATCGTGATACTTGCCGCCTGTCCGCTCGTCGGCGGCGACCTGGGCCTTTTCAACGGCTTCGTGGATCTGGTCCTTGTGCTCGGCGGCCGCATCCTCCGCCTTGCTCGTGAGACCTTTGAGTCTGTCTGCGATGCCCATATTGCCTCTCATGAAGGTTGTTGTGAGGAATAGTAGCCCCAGCCACCTCCCCGCACGGTGGGTCGACAGTCGCTTCGTGGGAGGTGTGACCGGCCGCGATCGAACTAGGCGGTGAGCCGTGTAACCAGAAGGATCGCCCCGAGTGCGATCAGGGCTGTGCCGGCGAGCTTCTCCGTGGCCTCCCGCATCGCCTCCCCGACGCGGTCTCCCAGGCGAAGACCGATCTGGGTGACGATGAATGCCTGGGCCGCGATCGCGATGACCATCGCCGGTATCGGAAGGCGCAGCAAGCCGGCGCTGAACCCGATCGCCAACTCGTCGAGGCTGATGCTCACGCCGAGCGCCGCGGCCCCCAAAGCCCCACGCTGGGTGAGCGAGAGCAGACGGTCCTCCTGGTCGTTCTCCACCAGGAGCATGTAAATGCCCAGCGAAACGATGAGGACAGCGGCGGCGTAGTCGGCCACGCCGCCAATCGTCCGACCCACGGGCGCACCGAGCGCCACGCCAATCAAAGGCATCGCCGCCTCGAACGCGGCGAACAACAACGATACGCGGAGCCGGTGCTCGCGCGGTAGACCGGCGATCCCGAGGGCCAGCGAGACACCAAACGTGTCCAGCCCGAGTGGGACGAGCAGCGCCGCCACCTTGACGGTCTCGGCGACGGTCACTCCCTAATCCGCCGGTAGCGCTGGACGAGGACGGCGGCCGAGATCACCTCGACGAGGCCGATTGGGATGAGCATTCGGGCAGTCTTACCGTCAAGGGCGACGTGAGGTCATAACCTGTGTGCATGACCAGCGCGCACGCAGGCGCCCGGCAGATTGAGGCGTTTCTCCCCCCGGGCCCTCAAGCCCGCCGCGGAGGCGAGCGCCGATGAGCGACATTGGAGACGGTCCGTTCCACAAAGGGCAGCCCGTGTGGGTTGTGCAGAGCGACGGCTCGCAGCGCCCCGCCGAGTACGTCGGCGAGGCCGAGACCAGCGCGTGGTTCGGCGGAGCGCCGAAGGTCCTCGTCGTCTATCCCGACGTGCACTCAGGTGAAGCCGTAGATGTGGATCGCGTAATACCGCGGGACGACTAGGACGTCAGCCGCGGCGCAGCAGCCGCCCGACGGAGGCCATCATCTCGGCAGTTCGCGCGTCCTGCTCCTCGGGCTCGGCTCCGACCACGCAGGTGCGCGCGTGTCCGTCGAGCAGCCCGAGAGCGACCTTGTCCAGGGCGGCCTGAATCGCTGCGATCTGTGTGAGGACGTCGATGCAGTAGCGGTCCTCGGCGACCATGCCCTGGACGCCGCGCACCTGTCCCTCGATGCGCCGCAGTCGTGTCTGCAGCTGGTCCTTGCTGGCCGTGTAGCCCCTCAGGGGTGCAGCTCCGCTGGGCGCGGGTGTCACTGCGTTCTCGGCGCTCATGCGAGTATCCTATCAAATAAACCCCCCGGGGGTATGCTAGCGTGTGAGGCGTGGACGCGGCCCTCGATGCGATCGCAGAAGCGCTGAGATTCACGTTCGGAATGACCTGGGAGGTCCTGTGGGCGCTGATCCTCGGGTTCGCCCTCTCGGCCGCCGTGCAGGCAGTCGTCAGCAAGCAGCAGCTGCGCCGCCTGCTTCCCGACGACTCGCCACGCACGTTGACGGTGGCCGCTGGGCTCGGCGCGGCCTCGTCGTCCTGCTCCTACGCGGCTGTCGCCCTTGCGCGGTCCTTGTTTCGCAAGAGCGCGAACTTCACCAGCGCCATGGCGTTCCAGTTCGCCTCGACCAACCTCGTGCTCGAGCTGGGGATCGTCCTCGCCGTGCTGATCGGCTGGCAGTTCACCGCCGCCGAGTTCATCGGCGGCCCGATCATGATCGCGTTGATGGCACTGCTGTTTCGGCGCTTCCTCAAACCTGAGATGGTCGCGGAAGCCCGGCGTGAGGCCGACCGCGGCGTGCTCGGCCGCATGGAGGCACACGCCGAGATGGACATGAGCGTCACCGAGGGAACCTCGATCTGGAGGCGCCTTCGCTCACCGCGGGGCGTCACCGCGATCAGCGACTACTTCGTCATGGACTGGGCCGCCGTGTGGATGGATATCGTCGGCGGCCTGCTGATCGCTGGGGCCCTGGCGGCGTGGGTGCCCAACTCCTTCTGGCAGGGCCTCTTCCTCCAGCACCATGGCGCGCTGGCCACGATATGGGGCCCGTTGATTGGGCCGCTGGTGGCGATGCTCTCCTTCGTGTGCTCGATCGGCAACGTGCCGCTCGCCGCCGTGTTGTGGAACGGCGGCATCAGCTTCGGCGGCGTGGTGGCGTTCATCTTCGCCGACCTGATCATCCTCCCAATCCTCAACATCTACCGCAAGTACTACGGCCGGCGCGTCGCCGCATTCCTGTTCGTCACCTTTTACGCCTCGATGGCGAGCGCCGGCCTGATCGTGGATCTGCTCTTCAAGCTCAGTGGTCTCGAGCCGACCGGTCCGAGGCACGCCAAGGTGACGGACGCCGGCGTGAGCTGGAACTACACGACGGTCCTCAACATCGTCTTTCTCGCTCTCGCGGCGGTGCTCCTCGTGCGTTACTTCCGCAGCGGCGGCGGTCTCGCGATGCTGCGGATGATGAGCAGGCCGCCCGTCCAGCACCGAAGCGCCCAACCGAACGTCGCCACGCAGTCCGGCAGCTAGGAGAGCTTGCCCACGACGCCGTCTGTGCGATCCTCCGGCACAGTGGATCCGCCCCAGCTGGGAAGTCGAGCGGTGCAGGGTCGCGAGGACTTGGTGCTCGTGACCTACCCTCGAGCGCCGCGGGAGCCGGCATGATCGGTTCGCTGTCGGGGCCGCCGGAGGCGCTCGAGCTCTCAGGCGGCGTGTGGATCATCGTCGCGTTCGTGTTGTTCACACTCGGGGCGGTCATCTTCTCCTACTTCACCGAGACCGGCACAGACATCCGCTTCCATGCCTGGGGCGATCATCGCGGCGACGCCCCCGGCTCATTCGGAATCGGAAACGTCGGCAAGGACCCGACCGTGGACGTGCGCAACTGGACGCACGGGACCTCCGCGCGCCGTCATCGCAACCTGCCCGCGCCGCAGACGGAGCAGACCGTGGCCAGCGCCGACCCCGAGCTGCTCGCCGAGCTCGCGGCGTGGCGAAGGCGCCTGCGATCGGACAGCACCGGCCTGTCCGCTCCTCCCGATCCCTCGCGCGACCACACCCTCGGTCCGCCGGGAGCGCCGCTGCAGCTTGTCGGCTACGTTGACTTCGAATGCCCCTCCTGCCAGGCGGCGGCGCAGGTCGTCAGCAGGCTGCGCAAGCGGCTCGACGACGACCTGCTCGTGGTCGTGCGTCACTTCCCGATCGCCGACGCGCACCCGATCGCGCAGTTCGCAGCCGAAGCGGCCGAGGCCGCGGGCGCGCAAGCGCGGTTCTGGGAGATGTATCGGCGCATCTACGCAGCTCGCCGCCCGCCGACGCGCGAGAGCCTTCGGAGACACGCCGAACGGATCAACCTCGACCTGACGCGGTTCGACAGCGACCTGCAAGGCCATGTCTACGCCCCCCGGGTCCGTGAGGATTTCGAGACCGGATTACAGAGCGGAGTCAACGGCACCCCGACCTTCTTCGTCAACGGCGTTCGCTACGACGACGAGCACACCTTCGACCGGCTTCTCGCCGCGCTCGAGAGAGGCCGCCCGCAGCTCGCGGAGCCGATCGGGACCTGACCGGCGGTGACGCTCGTCGCCGGGCAAGCCGCAGCTACCAACCGGCCCGTTGATCCTCCCGCCACGGCGACTCGTGTTCGCCGTGCGGCTCGGGGCCCGGTGGGCGAAATGGAAGGCGGCCATCGAGGCCACTGATCGTGAACAAGCGGTGGAGCTCCTTTCGGCCGGGAATGATACGGAGCTCGCACCCGCTGTCCTGGCAGATCAGACGTACTGCGGAGACGGCATGCAGGCCGCTCCCGTCGATGAACTCGAGCTGGCTCAGGTCGAGCACCAGCTGCTTGATCGCGTCCTTGCACAGGCGGATGACGGCTCCCTCGAGCGCGGGAGCGGTCGCAAGGTCCATTTCGCCCGTCAACGCGAGCGTGCGCCTATCCCCCTGGCCTTGCAGGCGAATGCCGAGCCTGGGCCCAGTCGAGGTCTCCAGCGGCCACCCCATCTCGCATGCGCCCCTGCCGCGCGTCGCGGTTCAAGGGCACGCCCTCCTCAATTGAACTGCCCTCTTACATTTGCCGGGCATCCCCTCAGATAACCCCGCCCAGCAAAGGTACGCGCATGGACGTCGATGTCAAGCTTGGGCAGCGCTCACCGTCGCCACCACCTCCTCTCGCTCGCCCTCAGCACGAATCCGAACCCGAGCAGCGCGAACACGGCGGTCACGGCGTAGGCGCCTTTCGCCGCTGACAGGATCGCTACGGCGAGCGATGCCAGCGCAGCGAACACCGAGAAGGCGAGATTCGCGCTCGAGCCGTTCATGCCGGTGGCCGACGGCCTAGCGCACCTCGAAGGAATGATGGCCCGCCGGCGACGCCGTCTCGACGTCGACGCTCTCAACAAGGGCCCTCGGCGGCCCCTCGCGCGAGTAGTCGAGCAGCTTTCCCACCGCCATGAATCTACGGTAGGACCTCGCCGCAGCGCATGGCGCTGGAGTAGAATCGGCCGGGACTACCGCTAGGAGGGCGATCATGGGCAGGAGGATGCTGCCGACGGACAAGGAGGTCCTTGCTCTCGTGCCAGGCCCTGGCTCGGTCACCTGGCTGCGGGCTGCAGACGCGTGCACGCTGATCGCCGCGGGCTACGCGCTGGTCCTCCAAGTCGCCCACCCCACCGTGGGGATCGGCGTCGCCGAGCACTCTCGCTACCGCGAGGACCCGTGGGAGCGGCTCGCCCGCACGCTCGACTTCACGACCGCGCTGCTCTACGCCGAGCCCGCCGTCGCGGCGGCGGCAGCGCGCGAGCTCCGCGCGAGGCACGCGCGGATCAGGGGGACCAGGCCGGACGGCAGCCGCTATCACGCGCTGGAGCCCGCCGCCTTCGCCTGGGTGTGGGCCTCGCTCTATGAGGCGATCGCCGCCGCCCACCGCCACTTCGGCAGCCCAATGCCCCGCGACGCGGAGGAGCGGTTCTGGATCGAGTGGCGGCGCCTCGGCCGCCTGCTCGGAGTGCGCGAGCGCGACCTGCCGGCGACGCTGGAGGGCTACGGCGACTACTTCGACCGGATCGTCTACGACGTGCTCGAGGACAACGAGAGCGTGCAGGGCGTCCTCGCGACGCTCGGCCAGCCGGCCTGCCCGCCGGCGCTGCGCCGGCTCGGGCCGGCATGGAAGCTCGGCACGATGCCCGGGGCCCATGCGCTTCGCCTCGCGACGGCGGGCCTCCTACCGCACGTCCTGCGCGAGCGCTTCGGCCTGGGCTGGACGCTGGCGCAGGAGCTCGAGCTGCGCGCACTAGGCGCGGCGACGCGCACGGCAGCGCTCGTCGTGCCGGAGCGGCTGCGCGCGTTCGGCCCCTCCTACCTGCGCTGGCGAGGCCACGGCAACCGCCCCCGGAAGGCGGCCGCCTGATCAGAACCGGCGCCTGCCCGCTCGACTCGGCCCTAGCGCGGCGATCTCCCGCGCGGCGACCGCTTAGAGCGGGCTTACCATCAGGATCGCGTCGCCGCGCAGGAACGCGGTTCCCTCGGCGCCCAGCGCCCTTTCGAACTCTTCGATCTTCCGCTTCGGACCGGTGACGGTGAACAGGACCTGCGTGCTGAGAAGGTGCGGATGCTCTGCGACCGTAACCTTCAGTCCCTGTTTCTCGGCCCAGTCCATGAGCGACTGCTCGAAGGAGGAGCGGATCAGGTTGCCCGCGCTCGCCACGAGCGTCCGTGTTTCGGCCGCCTCGCCGTCGAGCTGCGCCGCCGCCTCGCTGCGCGCCTGCTCGGCAGTGAGCGGCGGATCGACCTGCCTCCACTCGTCAAGCTCCTCGTCCCAATGGCTGACGACGATCTTCGCGTCGATCCCGTCTCGCTGCAGGACCTCTTCGATCACGCGGCGTGCGGCCCGGATCGCATCCTCGCTCGCCGCGTACGCGAACAGCATCTTCCCGTCGTGCGTGATGACCACGTCGTGCGGAAGCGCCTCCTCGATCTCCTCGACGACGTCCGGTCCGCGTACGCGCCCGAGCAGTCGGTCGAGCGCGCCGTGCTTGTCGGCGGCGTCCAGTTCAGCCGTCAGCCGCCAATCCTGATCCTCTGACACTTCTCTCCGATCGCGTGGGTGGCGACTGATGTTAACGGGCGCGACCTCACGGGCGCGACCCGTCAGCTCGCCTGTGCGTAGCCCTTCAGGCCCCCGAAGTCCAGGATCACGCAGGCCTCCTCGCCGACGATCCAGGCGTCGTGCCCGGGCGGCATGTGGAAGGTGTCACCGGGGCCGAACTCGCGCTCGGTGCCGTCATCCATCATCAGCGCCATGCGTCCCTGCATCACGTAGCCGATGTGCTCGACCTGGCACGAATCGGTGCCCGCGATCGGCTTGACGTTCTCCGACCAGCGCCAGCCGGGCTCGAACGTGCCGCGGCCTATCGCGTGGCCGTTGAGGTCAACGACGTCCACCCGGCCCTTGCCATCGGTGAACTCCCGGACCTCGTCCGGGCTCTCGAAACGCTTTCCAGCAAGCTCTGCCATGGTCTCCTCCCTGGCTCGAAGACGATGCCCCCGACGATAACGCTGGCGGGGTCCGCGGGCAAGGCCTCGAGAACGCGAACCGGGTGGCCGCACCCTCGGCGAGGGACGTGGCGTTTGCGCGGAGCGCGCCGGCCAGGGCCTCGAACGGATCGGATTCATCATCAGCTATCGCGTCGGCCAGTTGCTGGTTGAAGAGCCCGAAGCGCCCGCGGACCCAGCTCCGTATCATGTGGCGCGCAACCGGAAACGGAGTTCAGCTTCCATGATCGAGATGACCCCCCGCGCGAAGAACCTGGCCCTCCTGCTGCTCGCGATGACGCAGTTCGTGATCGTCATCGACGCATCGATCGTCAACATCGCGCTGCCGTCGATCGGGCACGCGCTGAGCTTCTCGCAGACCGATCTCTCGTGGGTCGTCAACGCCTACACGCTCACGTTCGGCGGCTTTTTGCTGCTCGGCGGCAGGCTGGCCGACCTGATGGGCCGGCGGCGGATGTTCATCGTCGGCCTGATCGTCTTTTCGCTCGCCTCGCTCGCCGGCGGATTCGCGCAGTCCGAGCCATGGCTGATTGCCGCGCGTGCTGTCCAGGGGCTCGGCGCGGCGATCGTCTCGCCCGCCGCGCTTTCGATCATCACGACGACCTTCGCCGAAGGCGCCGAGCGAAACCGAGCGCTCGGCGTGTGGGGTGCGGTGGCGGGTGCGGGCGGGGCGGCCGGAGTGCTGCTCGGGGGCGTCCTGACGAGCGGCCTGTCCTGGCGCTGGGTCCTGTTCGTGAACGTGCCGATCGGCCTGTTCTGCGCGTTCCTCGCACCACGCACGCTGCTCGAGAGCCGGGCCGAGGTGCAGACGAGGAGCTTCGACTTGCCCGGTGCGGTCGCGGTCACCGCCGGCCTCTCGCTGCTCGTGTACGCGCTCGTAGACGCCGTCAACGCGGGCTGGGGGTCGACGTCCACGCTTGCGGAGATCGCCGGTGCTGTGCTGCTGCTCGCGATCTTCATCGTGATCGAGCGGCGTCAGCGCGCGCCGCTCATGCCGTTCACGATCTTCCGCCTGCGCACGCTTCGCGGCGCGGACACCGTTGCGCTGCTGATCGGCATGTCGCTGTTCTCGATGTTCTTCTTCGTCTCCCTCTACATGCAGCAGGTGCTCCACTACTCCGCGCTCAAGGCGGGCCTCTCATACCTGCCGCTCGCATTCGGCATCATCCTCTCCGCCGGTGCTGCTTCGGTGGCCGTTACACGCTTCGGCTTCAAGCCCGTGCTGGTCACGGGCCTGCTGTTCGTCGCCGGCGGCCTGTTCTGGTTCGCTCAGGTGCCTCCCCGCGGCGGGACGTTCGCCGGCGACATCCTCGGGCCGTCGCTCCTGGCTGCGGTAGGCCTCGGGCTCTCGTTCGTTCCCGTGACGATCGCGGCGGTCACCGGCACTCGCCCACACGAGGCGGGCCTCGCGTCCGGTCTCGTGAATACCGCGCAGCAGGTTGGGGGCGCGCTCGGCCTGGCGATCCTCGCGACCGTCGCCAACACCCGCACGAAGGACCTGCTGCACGCGGGCGGGCACGACCTCGCCTTTGCCCTGACGAAGGGCTTCGAGCGCGCGTTCCTAGTCGGCTGCGGCTTCGCGCTCATCGGCGCGCTGCTGACGATCGTGATGATCTCCTCGCGCGACAGCCGCGAGCACGCTGAGAGCGCACGGGAGGGCGAGCTGGCGACCGCGTCCTCGCCTGCCGGCTGAGCGGCCTCCCCCGCCCGGAGCGCTTAGTAGTAGTCCTCGACCGTTATCGACCACCGCGCAGAGTCCCGCCCCCCGGAGACCTGCAGCTCATAGAGGCCGGGACCGCCGCCGAAGGTGTGCGTCTCATGGCCGCCTTCGCCGAGTTCGAATCCGCCGAAGCTCGATTCGCCCTGAATGTTGAGCGCCTGAGCGCTCGGCCCGGAGCAGACGAACAAGAGCAGGCAGGTGCCCTGGTAGGACATGCTGTAGGCCACCCTCCATCGGTTTCCGCGGATGCGGAAGGGGACCGAGCGCCCGTCGTCGACCCCGGAGAAGGAGGTCAGTGGCCGCCAGCGTGGCGCCTCGGCGACGCTGAGGGCGACGGTCGAGCCATGCGCGACGGTGAGGGCCGAGCGGGGGGACTGCAGCGTGACGGCGCCGGGCGTCGAGCCGGGCGCGGCGACGAGCGTCACCGCATAACGCAGGCCCGCGCCGGCGATCAGGCTCTCCGCCGACGCGGAGGGCTGGCCGAGGACGTTGGGGACCAGCACCGGGGGAGGACCTGCACTGAGGACCACGCGGACGATTGAGCCGTCGGAGATGCGCGTCCCGGCCGCCGGGGCCTGCGCGATCGCGATTCCCGCGGCGCTCTGCGAGTAGCGCGTCGAGAACGCGGGTTGCACGTGGGTGCGTCGGGCACGTGCCAGCACGCCTCCGCGTGGAAGGCCACGCAGCTCGGGCACGTTCGTGTGAGCGGTGGCGGCGACGAGCAGGTAGGCGGCGAGCAGCGCGAGGACGAGGGCCGCCAGAAGCGCGACGGCCGCGCGCCGGGGTAGGCGTCCGTGGATGCGTCGCTCGGAAGCGTGCGGCGGGGGTGGCGGCTGCGCTCCGTTCAACGCGTGTGTCGCGGCGGCGGAACGCGCCCTGCCCGCCTCGAGGTCGACCGCCGTTGGCTCGCTCGCCACGAGCGTGGCAGACGTCGCCTCGCGTGCCTGCCCTTCGTCGAGCGCGCGCCGCGACGCGTGGTCTGCGGCGGCCGTGTCGCCGGAGGGGGAGCGGACGGCGCGCAGCGCCGTCGCCATCGCCGCGCCGTCGCCATAGCGATCGGACGGAGCCTTCGAGAGCGCCCGATAGACGAGCTCGCGCAGAGGCGAGGGCACGCGAGCCGGCAGCGGTGGCGGAGGGTCCTGAAGGTGGCGCAGGCCGAGCTCGACGACGGAACCGTCACCGAAGGGCGGCTCCCCCGCGAGCATCTCATAGAGGACGACGCCGGCGCTGTAGACGTCCGTCGCGGGCGTCGCTCGATGTCCGAGGGCCTGCTCGGGGGACATGTAGCGCGGGGTGCCGGCGACGGTCGCGGCGTGGCCCTGCGAGGTGCCCTCAGCGAGTCGGGCCACACCAAAATCGCCGACCTTCACCTGGCCGCCGTGCGTGAGCAGTATGTTTGCCGGCTTGACATCGCAGTGCACGACGCCCTGGGCATGCGCGCTCCCCAGCGCGCGGCAGAGCTGCTCGGCGACGGCCTGCGCCTCGGCGATCCGAAGCGGACCGCGCCGCAGGCGCTCCGCGAGGCTCTCTCCTTCGACGAGCTCGGCGACGTAATAGGGCCCCTCATCTGCGTCGCCGAAGTCAAAGACCTGGACGACCCCGGGGTCGCTCACCCGCGCCAGGAGCTGGGCCTCGCGCTGGAAGCGATCGACCCACGCGCTGTCCTCCGCCCACCACGGCTTGATGACCTTGACGGCGACGACCCGCGCGAGACGCCTGTCGAGGCCCCTATAGACGCGGCCGAAGGCGCCGTCGCCGATGACGGCGTGGAGCTCGTAACGCTCGTCCAGAGCGCGACCGACGAGATCGGGAGCGCGAAGCATGCAGCGAAGTATGAGCGCCCGCGGCGCAGCCGGTAGCGTGTGCGCGATGGAGCAGCGAACGCTCGGGCGCACGGGCGTCCATGTGACCCCGCTCTGCCTCGGCGCGATGATGTTCGGCGCCTGGGGCGAGCCCGACCACGAGGCGTGCATCCGCATGATCCATCGGGCGCTCGACGCCGGGATCAACTTCGTCGACACAGCCGACGTCTACTCGCGCGGTGAGTCGGAGGAGATCGTCGGCAAGGCGCTCAGCGGGCGGGCGTCGCGAGAACGTCGTGCTCGCGACGAAGTTCCACGGCACGATGGGCGACGATCCGAACGAGGCGGGCAACTCGCGGCGCTGGATCATGCGGGAGGTCGAGGCCTCGCTGAAGCGGCTGCAGACCGACTGGATCGACCTCTACCAGGTGCATCGCTGGGACCCGTGGACCGATCACGACGAGACGCTGGGCGCCCTCTCGGACCTGGTCGCCCAGGGCAAGGTGCGATACATCGGCTCCTCGACCTACCCGGCGGCGCAGATCGTCAAGGCCCAGTGGATCGCCCGTGAGCGCCGCCTTCAGCGCTTCGTCTGCGAGCAGCCGCCCTACTCGATTCTGGCACGCGGGATCGAGGTCGATGTGCTGCCGACCTGCAGGGAGCTCGGCATGGGTGCGATCGCCTGGAGCCCGCTGGCCGGCGGCTGGCTGTCGGGACGCTGGCGCAAGGGGGGGGACTCCCTCACGTCGCGGCGCTCGGCGATGATCCCGCAGCGATATGACCTCACAATCCCTGCCAATCAGGCCAAGCTCGAGGCCGCCGACGCGCTCGCGCGGCTCGCCGAGGAGTCCGGCATCTCGCTGATCCAGATGGCGATCGCCTTCGTGATCCGCCACCCGGCGATCACGGCGGCGATCATCGGCCCGCGGACGATGGAGCAGCTCGAGTCCCAGCTAGGCGCCGCGGACGTGGAGCTCGATGCCGCGGTGCTCGATCGCATCGACGAGATCGTGGCGCCCGGGACGACCATCAACCCGACGGACGCCGGGTGGACCAACCCGGCGCTGGCCCCCGAGGCCCGCCGTCGGTAGAGCGGGCACCCAGCGCCGACCTCCACGCGATCGCCGCTCACGCCACGCGCGCTCGTCTCCTCGGCGCCGATGCTTTCGTCGTGCGAGCGGACGGCCTGGGCGCACGGGTGGCTCGCCTTCGCTGCGAGGCCGGGATCTCGGCTTTGGCGACGGCCTTGGTGAGGCGGGCGATCTCCTTCTCCAGATAGGCGCGCATGCGCTCCTCATCACGGCGGATGGCCCACGCTAGCTGGCGCGTGTCTTTGTCGCCGACGACTTCAGCGAGCGTCTCGATAGCCGTGTAGGTCGCGATCTCCTCGGACTCGCTGGCGTACTCGGTCTTGGCGTTCTTGAGCTGCTTCTCCTCCTCGCCCGTGCCTCTGAGCGCGTGCCACGGGCCCTGTGCGAGCGCCGCCGCCCGCTGGGCGCCGCTGAGCACCGCCTGCGCGGCTTCGGCGACCTGCGGGGGCCCGGGCGTATCGAAGCCGGCCGGCTTCCCGCCGAGCTCTTTGATGCGCTTGCCCACCTCGCGGCCATGGCGCTTCGTTTCCGTCAGATGCTGGCGCAGGCGCCTCTTGTATGCGGGATGCGTCGTCATCGCGATGTGCGCCTCCAGAGCGGTCTCGAGACGCTTCTCCAGGCCGTAGGCCTCGCTCAGGTAGTGGAGCAGCTTTGCGCTGCCGGCAGATATCTCAGCCATGCGAACAGGTGCCTCCCTTTCGTGTTCTCGGGTTTGCCGGCCGGTGAGCGGCCGCGCGAGGCACTTACCCACCGATCGCGGCACGCAAGCACCCGAGACGTTTGGCCCAGCTCCCCCTCGGCAGAGCGCCGTCGTGAACTACCCTGGCAGAACGATGCGGACACCCGAGGTACTCGTTCTCGGCGGCGGAGGAATCCTCGGCGAGGCGTGGATGAGCGCCCTCCTCGCGGGCCTGGATGAGGCCGAGGGCTTCGACGCGCGCAGGTGCGCCAGCTACGTCGGGACCTCTGCCGGGTCGATCGTCGCCGCGTCGCTCGTCGCCGGGCTTCCGCCCGGGGCTCGGCTCGGGCCCTCGTCCGGTTCGCCGGAGGTCACGCTGGATGAGTCCAGCGAGCACGTCACGGCGCTCAGGCAGGCGTTGGGCGCCGCTGCCGAGTTCGCCGGCGCGGCGGCCGCGCCGCTGGCCTCGCTGGCGTTCGCGTCGACGGCTCAGGGAGGGGCGATCGTCCGCCGGGCGCTGCTGCGCCGCGTCAGCCCGGGCACGCGCTCGCTCGACGAGCTCGGGCGGATGGTTACGCAGACCGGTGCGCGCTGGGACGGTCGCCTGCGGATCATCGCGGTCGAGCTCGAGACGGGCCGTCGTGTGGTCTTAGGCGCTGCGGGCGCGCCGCAGCTGTCCGTCGCCGCCGCGGTCCAGGCGTCCTGTGCGATTCCCGGCGTGTTCCGCCCGGTGCTCGCCGACGGCCACACGTATGTCGACGGCGGGGCATGGAGTCCGACGAACGTCGACGCAGCCGAGGTGTCGCGCGAGGACCGGGTGCTGGTGCTCAACCCGACCGGGTCGCTGCGCCCCGCGGTGGGGACGCTTGCTGGCGCCCTTGGGCCGGTTTCGCGTGGGATCGCGGCCACCGAGGCGCTCGTCCTGAGGGACCGTGGCGCGGTCGTCACCGCGGTCAATCCCGATGACGCGAGCGCCGCGGCGATGGGGGCGAATCTGATGGACCCGCGTCCTCGCGGCGCAGTGATCGAGGCGGGTCTCGCGCAGGGCAGGCGCCTCGGGCCACCGGTCCAGAGGCGAGCGGCGTGAGCAGCGCTCCATCGCGGCTGTGGCCGAGCCTCTCCTACGAGCGGTGGCGTGAGACCTGCGACACGCTGCACGCGCACACGCAGGTCCTCGGCAAGCTCGCGGTCGCGCTCGCTCCGCCGGAGCCTGAGCTGCAGCATGCAGCGCTGCACCTGAGCGCGCGAGGATGGGAAACGCTGCCGCTGCCGGCGCCGGACGGATTCGGGGCGCTCGTGGCGGCGCTCGATCTTCGAACGCATGAAGCGGTGGTCGAACACAGCGGGGGAGGCGTGCGGCGCATCGCGCTGACTCCGGATCGAGGAGTCGGGGAGGTCGCGCGCGAGCTGCTGGAGGCGGTCCGCGTGCTCGGGGGCTCGGTGGAGATCAACCCCACTCCGCAGGAGGTCCCGTGGAGCGTGCCGCTGGACGAGGACCAGGACCACACGCGCTACGACACCGGCGAGGTGAGCACGTATCTCTCGATCGCGACCGAGGCTGCGCTGGTACTCGCCGCGTTTCGGGCGCCATATCGCGGACGTTCGACGCCGGTCAACGCCTGGTGGGGCTCGTTCGACCTCGCCGTCAGCCTCTTCTCCGGTGAGGCGGCCGACCCTCCCTCTGACGATTTCATCATGCGCAACGCGATGGACGCACAGGAGGTCGCTGTCGGCTGGTGGCCGGGCGACGCGCGCTACGGCCGCGCGGCGTTCTACGCCTTCGCACATCCGGCGCCGGAGGGCTTCGCGGGCGCGGCGCTGGCCCCACCCCTTGCGCGATGGGAGGATGAGCTCGGCGAGTACATATTGGACTGGGACGACGTGCGCTCGTGCGCCGACCCACGCGCGGCGGCGCTCGAATTCGCACGCTCGGCGTTCCGGCACGCGTGCACGCTATGCGAATGGGATCCGGCGCTCGCCGATAGCGCCCAGGGGACGCCGCCCCCGATCCGCTGAGGACGCCCGAGGCGGCCGCGCGCCAATTCGGTTAGCGTCCCGCCTTGATGGCGACGGTTCGTGAAGCGACGTTCGACCTCCTCCGCGCTCACGGGATGACGACGATCTTCGGCAACCCCGGCTCGACGGAGCTGCCGATGCTCAGGGACTTCCCGGAGGACTTCTCCTACGTCCTCGGGCTGCAGGAGCTCGTCGTCGTGGGGATGGCCGACGGGTTCGCGCAGGCGAGCGGCCGCACGACGCACGTGAACCTGCACACGGCCCCCGGGGTGGGCAACGCGGTCGGCGGCATCTTCAACGCCCAGGCCAACAAGTCGCCGCTCCTGATCACCGCCGGCCAGCAGGTGCGCCCCCAGATCACGATGGAGGCGAACCTCACGAACCGCGATGCGGTGCTGGGCCCGCAGCCCTACGTGAAGTGGAGCCATGAGCCTCCGCGCGCGCAGGACGTGCCCCAGGCGATCGCTCGCGCGATCCACCATGCCTCGCTGCCGCCCCGCGGCCCCGCGTTCGTGTCGATCCCAATGGACGACTGGGGGGCCGATGCGGATGAGGATTTGGAGAGGAGCGCGCTTGCGCGCGCGGTGACGGGTCGCGCGATGCCGAACCCGGTCGCGCTCGAGAACCTCGCAGAGCGGCTCGTCGACGCCCGAAATCCCGTACTCATCGCGGGCCCCGAGATCGACGCAGGCGACGGCTGGGCCGCCGCGATCGCGCTGGTGGAGAAGCAGCGGCTGCCGGTCTGGGCGACACCCGCCACGGGAGGCGGGCGCCTGGGCTTCCCCGAGGATCACCCGAGCTTCATGGGCGTCCTGCCGCCTGCGATCGGCCCGCTGTCGGAGACCTTGAAGGGTCACGACCTGGTGCTCGTTGTCGGCTCCTCGGTGTTCCCCTACTACCCGTACATCCCCGGCCCGCTGCTGCCCGAGGGCGCCTCGCTCGTGCAGATCACAAGCGACCCCGGCGAGGCGGCGCGCGCGCCGATGGGCGACGCGATCGTCGGCGACGTGGCGCTCGCGCTCGAGCGCCTGCTCGATCTGCTGGGCCCCTCCGAGCGGCCGGCGCCGGCGCCGCGGCCGCTGCCGGGCGAGCCGGCCGAGACTGAACCGATGAGCGGCTCGATGGCGATGGCGGCGCTCGCCGACGTCTGGCCCGAGGACGGGATCGCGGTCGTTGAGACGCCGTCGAGCACCGTCGCGCTGCGCAACCGGCTGCGGCTGTCGCAGCCGGGCAGCTACTACTTCTCCTCCAGCGGCGGGCTCGGGTTCGGGATCGCCGCCTCCGTCGGGGTGCAGCTTGCCGAGCCCGCACGCCCGGTCATATGCGTGCTCGGCGAGGGCTCGGCGCAGTACGGGATCACGGCGCTGTGGACGGCCGCCGCCTACAGGGTGCCCGTCACGTTCCTGGTGCTGCGCAACGAGGAGTACATGATCCTCAAGTGGTTCGCCGAGTTCGAGCAGGCCAAGGGGCTACCGGGGCTCGACCTCCCGGGCCTCGACGTCGCCTCCGTGGCCGAGGCCTACGGGGTTCCCTCGCAGGAGGTCGACACGCGCGAGGAGCTGGCCGAGGCCCTGCGCTCGGCGATCGCGGTGGAAGAGGGGCCTCGGCTCGTTCAGGTGCCGGTGGCAAGCGGCATGTGGCTCGACTGACAGTGGCGCTGCTCGAGGCCGACGTCACGCGCATCGCGCCCGAGACGCCGTCGCCGGCGCCCGACCGCGCGCCCGACTGGGTCGCCGCCGGCACGCCGCCGGACCTGCGCCGCGAGCTCGAGCAGGCGCTGGGTGCCGAGAGGGTGGCAACCCGCGCGCTTGACCTCGTGCGCTACGCGTCCGACGCCAGCCCCTACCGCTCGATCCCCAGGGCCGTCGCGATTCCCCGCGACGTCGAGGACGTTGTGAAGCTGCTCGCTCTCGGCCAGCGCACGCGCACGCCGCTCGTGTTCCGTGCCGGGGGAACCAGCCTGAACGGCCAGTCGCAGACCGACGGCATCCTCGTGGACGTCCGCCGGCACTGGCAGCGGATCGAGCTCGAGGACCGCGGATCGACGGCCCGGGTGCAGCCGGGCGCCGTCCTCGGCCACGTCAACCGGCGGCTCGCGAGGCACGGGCGAAGGCTCGGCCCCGACCCCGCCAGCACGGACATCGCGTGCGTCGGAGGCGTGATCGCCAACAACTCCGGCGGCATGCGCTGCGGTGTGCATGCCGACTCCTACCGGACCGTGCGCTCGATGACGCTCGTGCTGCCCGGCGGGGCGGTCATCGACACGGCCGCTCCGGACGCCGAGGCGACGTTCGCCGCCGCCGCGCCGGAGCTGGCGCGCGGGCTGGAGCAGATGCGCGACGAGCTGCGCGCCGACGCAGAGCTGTCCGAGCGCGTGACGCGCAAGTTCCTGATCAAGAACACGACCGGCTACCGGCTGTGCGCGTTCCTCGACGCCGACACCCCGCTCGAGATCTTCCGGCGCCTCGTCGTCGGCTCGGAGGGAACGCTCGCGTTCGTCGCCGAGGCGGTCTTCGACACGGTCGAGCTCGGGCGGCACACGACGCTGTCGCTGTCGTTCTTTCCAGACATCGACGCCGCCGCGGGCGCCGTTCAGCCGCTCGTCGCCGCGGGCGCGAGCGCGACCGAGCTGATGGTCGCCCCAACGCTGATCGCGGCGGCGTGGAACATGCCGGGCACCCCTGAGCGCTGGAAGGAGCTTCCGCCGCAGTCCGCGGCGCTCCTCGTCGAGTTCAGGGCCGAAAGCGAGGCCGACCTCGATGCGCCCGAGGCGGCTGCGCTGGAGATCCTCTCCGCGCGCGAGCTGCTGGAGGAACCGCGCTTCAGCCGCGAGCGGGAGGAGGTCGAGATGCTGTGGCACGTGCGCGAGGGGATGCAGGGGCTGCTCGCCGCGATCCGCGCCCCCGGCGTCTCGATGATCATCGAGGACGTGTGCGTGCCACCGGCGCGCGTCGGCGAGGCCGCGAAGGACCTGCAGCGGCTGTTGGGCGAGCACGGCTTCCTGCCGGGCGTCGCCGGCCACGCATCAGCCGGCAACCTCCATTTCCTGCTTACTCCAAACTTCGGCGAGGACGGCGACCTCGAGCGCTACGAGGCGTTCATGCACGAGCTCGTCGATCTGATCGTCGACAAGTACGACGGCTCGCTCAAGGCGGAGCACGGCACCGGCGTCAACATGGCGCCCTACGTCGAGCGCGAGTGGGGCGCGAAGGCAACGGAGCTGATGTGGCGCGTCAAGCGCCTCGCGGATCCCGCCGGGATCCTCGGCCCGGGGGTCGTCCTCAGCCGCGATCCCGAGGCACACCTGCGCAACCTCAAGTCGACACCCGAGATCGAGCCCGTCGCCACGCAGTGCATCGAGTGCGGCTTCTGCGAGCCGGTGTGCCCAAGCCGCGAGCTCACGACGACGCCGCGCCAGCGGATCGTGCTCCGCCGCGAGATGGCGCGCCAACCCGCCGGCTCACCGGTGCTGCGCGCGCTGCTCGAGCAGTACGAGTACGACGCGATCCAGACGTGCGCGGCCGACGGCACCTGCAGCCTCGCGTGCCCGGTCGGCATCGACACCGGGAGGCTGATCAAGGACCTGCGCGAGCGCGAGCACACCGCGGCCGACGAACGCGCGGCGCTGCTGCTCGCCGAGCGCTGGGGGACGGTCGAGCGCGGGGCACGCGCGGCCCTGCGCGCCGGGCAAGCGATCGGCGACGGCGCGATGGCCGCCGCGACCGGACTGGCGCGGAAGGCGGTTACGCACGAGCTGATCCCGGCCTGGTCCGACGCCTTGCCCGGGCCGGCTAAGGCGCGGCTGCCGCCGACCGCGCGCGAGGGCGCCGCCGCCGTCTACTTTCCCGCGTGCGTCAACCGCATCTTCGGCAACCCGCGCGAGCGCTCCGCGAAGCCGTCCCTGCCCGAGGCTCTAGTCGCGGTCTCCGCGCGCGCCGGCCTGCCCGTCTGGATACCGCAGGACGTCGCCGGCAACTGCTGCGCGACGCCGTGGAGCTCGAAGGGCTACCGCCGTGGCCACGAGCGCATGGCGAGCACGGTCGCCGAGTCGATCCTGCGCTGGACGCACGATGGTCAGCTGCCGCTGATCGTCGATGCCAGCTCGTGCAGCCACGGGCTGCTCGGCGACGTCGCGACGCAGCTCGATGAGGCGAGGCGCGAGCGCTTTGAGCGGGTGCGGATCCTCGACTCGATCGAGTGGGTGCACGACTCGCTGCTGCCCGCCCTGCCGGTGCGGCGGCGGGCGGCGTCGGTCGCCCTGCATCCCGCCTGCTCGGCGGTCCATCTCGGCCTGCAGGAGAAGCTGCGCGCGATCGCGGACGCGCTCGCCGAGGATGTCACGCTCCCCGCCGCCACGACGTGCTGCGGGATGGCCGGCGACCGCGGGCTGCTTCACCCCGAGCTGCCCGCCTCCGCCCTGAGCGCAGTCGCCGCGGAGCTCGAGGGCCGCGCCTTCGACGCGTGCCTGTGCAGCAACCGCACGTGCGAGATCGGGCTGCAGCAGGTCACCGGCCGCCCATACGGCTCGTTCGTCCTGCTGCTCGAGGAGCTCACGCGCCCCCACACCGAGCTGACGTCAGGTCAATAGGGCGTTGAGCGCCCCACATGAAAGGCGGGTTGCGATGAGCGACCAATCGACGAGCAACCAATCGATGAAGGCGCGCGGTCACGTCGCCGACGTCGTGCGCTTCAACCCGAGACAGATCAAAAAAGCGGTCGGCGAGGTCGAGGGGTTCAACGCGAAATTCGCGGTGATCATCACCTCCGGCGTCGGAACGATGGCCTGTGCCTACCTGTTCGCGCTGATCGCCCTCGTGAGCCTCCCCGCGATCCTCATTCAGGCAAACGTTCTCAAGAACAGCGACGTGCCGAAGTTCTTCACGAAGCCGGGGCTGATCCTGATCGTCGCGTGGATCGCGCAGACGTTCCTGCAGCTCGTGCTGCTGAGCATCATCCTCGTGGGCCAGCGCGTGCAATCCGCAGCCTCCGACGCCCGCGCGCTGAAGGAGTTCGAAGACACGGAAGTGATCCTCGACCGGCTGAACACGAAGACCCAGGGCGGCCTCACGGAAGTGCTCGACGCGATCAAGGCGCTGGGAAACAAGAGCGTCGCCTAGGGCGAGCTCAGCGCACGTGCTGATCGAAGAAGCCGAGCATCCGCCGCCAGCCGTCCTCGGCCGCCTGCTCGTCATAGCCGACGGCCATCGGCGTGGGCACGCGGGCGAGCCAGCCCTGCCAGCCATCGACCTGCGAGAAGAAGGAATGCCCCGCGCCGTCGTAGGTCTTCACGTCTCGCGGGACGCCGAGGGCGCTCAGGTGGCGCTCCAGGCGCTCTGCCATCTTGGGACCGACGATCCGATCCTTGGCGCCGTAGCTGGCGACGACCGGACAGAGCCCGTCGAGCTTGGAGCGCTCTGACGGCACGACGCCGTAGTTGACGGCGGCCGCCGAGAACCCGGGCCTCGTGCCCGCGACGAGAGCGAAGCCCCCGCCCTGGCAGAAGCCGGCGACGGCGATCCGCGCCGCGTCGACCTCGGGGCGCGCCGCGAGGGCCTCACGCGCCGCATGGACGTCGGCGATCTCGCGCGCCGCCGCGCCGCTGAGCATGTCGACCATCACGCGGCTCAGGCAGACGATCCGCGTCCCGTGCGAGTACAGGTCGGGAGCAAGCGCGGCGTAGCCCTCCTTCGCGAAGCGGGCGGCGATGCGCCGGATGTCGTCATTGAGGCCGAAGGACTCGTGCAGCACGACGACGCCGGGGTGCGGACCCTCGCCGGCAGGCGTGAACAGCTCGGCGTGCAGGCTCGCGCCGTCCGGCGTCGGCACGTCGATCGCGTGGCCCCCGCCCTTTGCATTCACAGGCATCGCTGCGGACCATAACCAACAGCGCACGCCTAAGATGAGGTGCGCGTCGTCCGACGCCTCAATGCGACGGGCCGGCAGAGGGGCCGGCCGAGAGGGGATGAGTAGCGTGACCGATCACAACCGCCGCCTGGTGCTGGCCGAGCGTCCATCCGGAATGGTCGATGAGTCAACGGTTCGTGTCGAGCAACAAGAGATACCCGAGCCGGGCGACGGCGAGGCGCTCGCTCGCGTCCGCTTCCTGTCGATCGACCCGACGATCCGAACGTGGATGGATGACGCGCCCGGCTACCTGCCACCGATCCAAATCGACGAAGTCGTCCGCGGCGGCGGTATCGCCGAGGTCGTGCGCAGCAACACCGACCGCTACGCACCCGGTGACCTTCTGTTTGGGATGACCGGCTGGCAGGACTACGTGATCGCTGACGAGGGGGAGCGCGTGATGCAGAGCCTCCCGGCCGGCGTCCCGCCGACCGTCGCATTGGGGCTCTTCGGCATCACCGGGATGACGGCCTACTTCGGCATGCTCGACGTGGGGCGCGTGAAGGAGGGCGACGTGGTCGTGATCTCGGGGGCGGCGGGTGCCACCGGCTCCGCGGCGGGGCAGATCGCGAAGATCAAGGGCGCCGGCAAGGTCATCGGGATCGCAGGAGGCGCGGAGAAGTGCGGATGGATCGCCGAGGAGCTCGGCTTCGACGCGACGATCGACTACAAGGGCGAAGATGTCGGTGCGCGCCTGCGCGAGCTGGCACCGGAGGGGATCGACCTCTTCTTCGACAACGTCGGAGGGGAGATCCTCGACGCCTGCCTCGCGCAGCTCGCGCTGCGCGGTCGCGTCGTGCTGTGCGGGGCGATCTCGAGCTACAACGACCGCGGCGCGATCAAGGGACCCGCGAACTACCGCAACCTGATCGTCAAGCGCGGGCGCATGGAGGGCTTCCTCATCCTCGACTACCTCGAGCGCTTCCCAGAAGCGCAGGCCGAGATGGCGGGCTGGCTGTCCTCGGGTCAGATCAAAGGGGCCGAGCACATCGTCGAGGGCCTCGAGCGCGCACCGGAGGCGCTCAACCTCCTGTTCACGGGCGGCAACACCGGCAAGGTGATCGTGCAGGTATGAGGCCGTTGTAGCTCGGCGAGCACCGCCTCCGGACTGATCAGCCGGTTCGCTCGAGCGACGACGGGGATCCCGCGCAGCTACGGCGCGAGCGTGACGGGGAGCGTCTTCAGCTGGTTTAGGAACAGCGATTCCGCGTGCAGCGGGGTGCCCGCGAGCTCGATCTTCGGGAAGCGCCTGAGCGTCTCCTCGAGCATCACCTTCAGCTCCAGGCGGGCGAGCGCGGTGCCGAGGCAGAAGTGCCGGCCGCCGGCGCCGAAGGCCTGGTGCTCGGCCTTGCGGCGGAGGTCGAAGCGGTCCGGATCCTCGTAGCGGGTCTCGTCGCGGTTGGAGGATACGTACCACATGACGACCTTCTCGCCCTGCTTGATCTTCTGGCCGTGCAGCTCCGTGTCGCAGGTGGCGGTGCGGCGGAAGTGGGCGAACGCGGGAAACATGCGCAGAGCCTCCTCGACCGCGTCGGGAATCAGCGAGGGATCGCCGAGCAGCAGCTGGAGCTGCTCGCGATCTTCCATCAGCGCGCGCATGCCGCTGCAGTAGGTCGCCTTGGTGCTGTCGTTGCCCGCCGCGACGAGCAGGAAGAAGCCCATCACGATCTCGTGTTCCTCTAGCTTCTGCCCGTCGACTTCGGCATGCACGAGCACGCTCGTCAAATCGTCTGTCGGGTTCTCCTGGCGCGCCGCGATCAGCTTGCGGCAGCGCTCGAAGATCTCGGGAACATCTTTCTCGACGGCACCCTCGAAGCCGTCCGGGTTGAGGTCCGGGTCAGCCGCGCCGAGCGTCGAGTTCATGAGCCTCGCCCAGATCGCGTCGTCCTCCTCTGGAATGCCCATGAAGCTGCCGATCACACGCGAGACGATCGGCTGGGCGACGTCGGTTACCAGGTCGCAGCCCTCGCGGCCGTCGAGCCGGTCGAGCGTCCTCATGACGATGCCCCTGATCGCGTCCTCGTGGTCGGCGATCCGCCTCGGTGTGAAGCCGGCTTGGAATAGCGCCTTGAGACGATCGTGCTTAGGGGGATCCATGCCGATGAACATCGCGCGCGCGAGCTCGATCGGGAAGCCGGCCGCCGCGACAACGACGCCGCCGAGCTCCGAGGAGTAGGACTTCCAGTCGCGGCTGACGGCGTGCACGTCGTCCGCGGTCGTGACCGACCAGAAGCCGGCCTCGTCGGGGAACTCTTCAAAGGTGTCGGTCCAATGGATCGGGCAGCCGCGGCGCATCGCCTTGAAGACGTCGAGCGGCGGGCCGCTTTCCCAGTACTGGCGCTCGGTAAGTTCGACGTTCTCGATGTCGCGCCCAACCGTTGCCATTCCGAACCTCCGATGTCGCCGCCTTTGAGATGCTCCGCTGATCGTACTGGCTGACTGGCCAGCTTTGGGACGTCAGGAAAGAAAAAAACCGTCGCCGCCATACTCGTCAGCCGTGCCGGCCAAGCTCGACTTTCGGATCCGCCTTCCCGCCTTCGCGATCGCGCTGCTCGCCTCGCTCGCTCTCGCGCCCGTGAGTGCCCGCGCCGCCACGCCGGTCGGCTACCCGGAGCTCCTGAGCCAGATCTCCTCGGGCCCGGTGATCCGAGCGATCATCAACCGAACTCGGGGCGACATCGAGATCAAGTTCCGCGACCTGTCGGAGTGGGAGGCGTTCTACCCCCGCGGAGCTCAGCCGATGCTCCAGCGGCTCCTGCATCAGCGCCACATCCGCGTGCTGTTCGCCTCACGCCCGCACGCGCAGGCGAGACCCGCCGCCGTCCACCATCACCTGCGCTACATCGCCGCAGCCGTGATCGGCGCGCTGGCGCTCATCGGCGTCGCCGCATACCTCTATTCGCGCCGCCGGCGGCCCGGGCGCCCGCGCGCCGGCGCAGCGCCAGGATCATGAGCGCCACGATCGCGACCGCGCCCGCGGCGAGCGCGATCCTGAGCGAATGCGTCCCGCTGCCTGGATGCGCGGCGGCAGCCGGGGTCCCCGGACGGTAGCCCGACGCGCCTGGCCCCGCCGCCCACTCGATGCTCGGATGGGCTGCCAGCGTGAGCCACGCGGCGACGGCGTGATCGCTCGCGGGATCGACGGCGAGACTCGGGTCCGCGTTCGGCCCCGCGGACGCGACGATTTCGGCGGGGCCGGCGCCGACGCGGCCATGACGCTCGACGAAGGCGCGGGCCGCCCATAGCTCGTTGCGCGTCGGGTCGATGCCCGAGCCGCCGTGGGTGCTGCTCCACAGGGCGACCGCCTCGCCGGCCGGGCCGGGCGCGAGGTCGGCGAGCCTTGACTGCCCGGCTGGGTCGCTCAGTCGGGCGGCAGGACGCGTACCCGCGAACACCGCCGGCGCCGCGCGGACGACGTAGTGGCCGGCCTCGGCATCCGTCCACGCGAGCATCACGTTCTCGGTCGAGAGGCGCGCGAGCGCGAGCGAGCCGGGGGCGTGGCCGGCCCCTTCTGGATCCACGAAGGAGGCCACCAGCCTGCTGCCGGCGAAGCGCACGCCGGCCTCCGAGAAGGCGATCCGAACGCTGGTGCTCGCGGCGCGCGCCCCTCCGCCAGCGCTCGACCAGGCGATCATCCCGTGATCGTTGTCGCTGACGAGGGCCTTCAGCTGCGGGTTGGGCGCGCTCGTGCCGACGCGCTGCGTCGGCTCGGCTCGCCCCGACGCGCGCAGCATGTGCGCGTAGATCGCACCGTTCTGCTGCCAGGCGACGAGCACGTCGGAGCGGTAGTCCATCGTCGCGGCCAGCGCGCTCACCGGTTCGGCGCCGATCGCGATCCGCCGCGGCTGTTCGAAGCGGGAGCGGAAGTAGCGCTCGACGCGCACCTCGATCGCGACGCCCGGCTGCACGGTCGCGACGGCCGCGTCCCCGAGGTAGGCGTGCGCCAGGGAGAACAGCCGGCCCGTTCCCGAGAGCAGCGGCCCGGACTCGAGCGGCCCTGTAGCCCGGCCCTGCCACAGCGCCACGGCCGGCGAGGTGCCCCTCGCGCCGAGGCTCGCCCCGACTGCCAGCCTGCCGCGGCTGGCCCCCACGGCGCCCAGCTCTCCCGCCGGGGCACCATGCAGCGCCTGGGTGTGGGTGAACGCGGTGCGCCCGCCGGGGCTGAGCGCCGCGACCGAGAGGCCGAACGGGAACCGCGGCGGGCGCGCGGAGGCGCTGGCACAGACGGGGTCCTCGACCCACACGATCGCCCCGGGCCCAGTGGCGAGCGAAGGGCTTTCGCTGGGGAAGGCGACGCGAGGACCGACGGCCACGACGCAGCTGCCCAGCGGCCTCGCGGCCGACCAGCCGCTTTGCGCACCGCTCGTGCCGTGCGCTGCGCCGCCGGTGAGCGACAGGAATCCCCCGAGGATCACCGCGGCGAAGGCGCATACGTGGCGGGCTGTCACGCGGCAATTTTGCCGTCACGAGGCGACAACCAGTTTGCAGGGCTGGCTAGGAAGGCCGGCAGGTGGTAGTAGTGATGGGATGCCCCGCGCGATTTGGACCGGCGCGATCAGCTTCGGGCTGGTCAATGTGCCGGTGAAGCTCTACAGCGCCGTCGACCGCAAGACCGTGCGCTTCCACCAGCTCTCCGGCAAGACCGGGGTGCGGGTGGCGCAGAGGCGGGTCGATCCGCAGACCGACGAGGAGGTCCCCTACGAGGACATCGTCAAAGGTTATGAGATCGCCCCGGACCGCTACGTGAGGATCGAGCCCGCCGAGCTCGACTCGCTCGAGCCGAAGAAAACGAAGACGATCGAGATCGAGGAGTTCGTCGAGCTCTCACAGATCGATCCCATCTACTACGACCATCCCTACTACCTGGCGCCGGGCACGGGTGGCGCGAAGCCATACCGGCTGCTGCTCGAGGCGATGGAGCAGACGGGCAAGGTCGCGATCGCGCGGGTCGTGATCCGCTCCAAGGAACAGCTGGTGGCAGTGCGCCCGATGGGCATCGTCCTCGGCATGGCGACGATGCTGTTCCCCGACGAAGTGCTTCCTCCCGAGCGACTCGACGAGGTCGTCGACGCGGCGAACGCGAAGACCACCAAGCGCGAGGTGGACATCGCCGAGCAGCTGATCGAATCGCTGGCCGGCGACTTCGAGCCGAACAAGTTCCGCGACAGCTACCGCGAGGAGGTCCTGTCGCTGATCGAGCGAAAGGCAGAAGGCAAGGAGATCGCGGTGCAGCCGCCCGCCGAGGAGGTGCGCGCGCCGGCTCCCGACCTGATGAGCGCGCTCAAGGCCAGCCTCGACGCGGTCCGTGCGGCCGGCGACGGCGGCGCGAAACGAAAGAAACCCGCCGCGAAGAAAGCCGCGGCGAAAAAACCGGCGGCGAAAAAACCCGGAGCACCGCGGACCCCCGCGAAGCGCTAGGTGCCACAGCGCCGCGCAGGCTCCCAGGACGGCGCCGGCGAGCCCGCCGCCCGCCTGAAGCGCTACCGCTCCAAACGAGACTTCGCCGTAACCCCCGAGCCGGCGGCTGACGACGGTGCGCCCGACGGCAAGCCGCGGTTCGTGATCCAGGAGCACAGCGCGACGAGCCTGCACTGGGATCTGCGCCTGGAGCACGACGGGGTGCTCGCCTCGTTCGCGATCCCGAAGGGGCTTCCGGAGGCGCCGAAGGAAAACCGGCTGGCCGTGCACACCGAGGACCACCCGCTCGAATATCTCGACTTCAAGGGTGAGATCCCGAGGGGTGAGTACGGCGCGGGAACCATGAGGATCTGGGATCAGGGGACCTACGAGTGCCTGAAGTGGGAGCCGCGCAAGATCGAGGTTTGGCTGCACGGGGAGCGCGTCGACGCCCGCTACGCACTGTTCCCGATCGACAAGGGCGAGGATCCGAAGAACTGGTTGATCCACCGCATGGACCCGCCCGCCGATCCCGAGGCGCAGCCGATGCCGGCACGCCTCGCGCCGATGCTCGCCCGCGCCGGGACGATGCCATCCGACGAGGGCGACTGGGCGTTCGAGATCAAGTGGGATGGCGTGCGGGCGACCGCCTACTCACAGCCGGGCGAGCTGCGCCTGCAGAGCCGCAACCTCAAAGAGATCACCGACAGCTATCCGGAGCTTGCGAGGTTGAACCGCGCGCTCAGCTCGCACCGGGCCGTCCTCGACGGGGAGATCGTGGCCTTCGACAGCGAGGGGCGGCCGAGCTTCAGCGCTCTGCAGCCACGCATGCACGTGACCTCAAGGAGTCACGCCAAACGCCTGGCGGCGGCCACGCCGGTGACGTACGTGATCTTCGACCTGTTGTGGCTCGACGGGCATCCGCTGTTGGAGCTCGCCTACACCGGGCGGCGCGAGCGGCTCGCGGCCCTGAAGCTGACGGGCGAGAGCTGGCAGACGCCCGAGCACGTGATCGGAGAGGGATCGGCGCTGCTGGCACTCACGCGCGAACGCGGCCTCGAGGGGGTCGTGGCGAAGCGCTCGAGCTCGACCTACCAACCCGGGGTCCGCTCCCGGGACTGGATCAAGATCAAGACGGTGGGCAGTCAGGAGTTCGTGATCGGGGGCTGGATGCCCGGCAAGGGCAAGCGCCATGAGAGCATCGGCGCGCTGCTGCTCGGGGTCTACGAGCCGAACGGGGAGCTGCGGCATGTCGGAAGGGTCGGCACGGGCTTCAGCGAGAGCGAGCTCGAGTACCTCTCCGGGCTGCTGACGCCGCTGCAACGAACAACCTCGCCGTTCACCGCCGGCGCGAAGCCGCCGCGCGGAGCCGTCTTCGTCGAGCCTCGCCTCGTCGCGGAGGTAGAGTTCGCCGAGTGGACGAGGACGGGCAGCCTGCGCGCGCCCTCCTACCAGGGCCTGCGCGGGGACAAGCGGGCTGAGGAGGTGCACCGCGAGGGCGCGAACGGACCCGGGGCCGGCCGGGGCGCCGAAACGGAGACGGAAGCGAAGCTTTCGCTGCCCCCGCCTGCGGCAAAATCGGCCATCGTCACGGTCGCGGGCAGCGAGCTGAAGCTGTCCAACCTCGACAAGGTGCTGTATCCGAAGACGGGCTTCAGCAAGCGCCAGGTGATCGAGTACTACGCGGCGATCGCGCCGGTGATGCTGCCTCACCTGCAGGGGCGCGCGCTGACGGTCACGCGCTGGCCCGACGGCGTCGAGGCGAAGTCCTTCTTCCAGAAGCAGACGCCCGCGCACGCGCCGGACTGGGTCCACACCGTCACCCTCCCGAGCGAGCGCAAGCCGATCGACTACACGGTCGTCGAAGACCTCGCGACGCTCGTCTGGCTCGCAAACCTGGCGGCGATCGAGCTGCACACGCCGCTCGCCCGCGCCGAGGCGACCGACCGCCCGACCACGCTCGTGTTCGACCTCGACCCGGGCAGCCCCGCGACGATCGTCGAGTGCTGCCGCGTCGGGCTGCAGCTCAACGGCATGTTCGAGAACCTCGGCCTGCAGGCCTTCGCCAAGACCTCGGGCTCCAAGGGCCTCCAGCTATACGTGCCGCTGAACTCGCCCGACGTCACTTTCGAGCAGACCAAGCCCTTCGCGAAGGCCGTCGCGGAGCTGTTCGAGCAGACCGAACCCGAGCTCGTGGTCTCGCGCATGACGAGGGCGCGCCGCACCGGCAAGGTGCTCATCGACTGGAGTCAGAACGACCGCAACAAGACGACCGTCTGCGTCTACTCGCTGCGCGCGACGGAGCGCCTCACGGCCTCCACCCCGGTCGGCTGGGACGAGGTCCGCGCGGCGCTCGATGCGGGCGACCCCGAGGCGCTCGCGTTCGAGGCACCGGCGGTGCTCGAGCGGGTGGCCGAGCGCGGGGACCTCTTCGCGCCGGTGCTCTCGCTCGTCCAGCAGCTGCCCGCGATCTGAGCGAGGCCGCTCAGCGCGGTGCCCGCGACAGGTAGCCGATCAGGGACTCGTCCACGAGCCATTCGACGGGCGCGAGGTCGTCGGTGTAGACCGGTCCGCCGCGCAGCGCGGGTGCCAACCTCGCGGCGCTCTCGAGCGCCGTGGGGCGCAGTTCGGCGGGCAGTGCCGGCGCTGCCGCGCGCAACGTCGCGGCGCTGATCGGCGCCGCGGCGGCCGCCACGAGCGTGTTCGTCGACTCGGATGGATAGCGAGCGACGAACGGAAAGACCGCGCGCAAGGTCGCCGAGATCGCCCGCTCGAGCGCGCCCGAGCCGGACGGATGACCGACGTTCACGATCACCACGCCGCCCGGCCGCAGATGCGAGCGGATCAGCGCGAAGAACTCCCGGGTGGTGAGGTAGAAGGGGATGTATGGCTGGCGGTAGGCGTCGAGGAAGATCGCGTCGTAGCGGCTCGACACCGACGCCAGCCAGGGACGAGCGTCGGCGGTGATCGTGTGCAGCTGTGGTCGCGGCGCCAGCGCGAAGAAGCGCCGCCCGATTTCGGTCAGCTGCCCGTCCAGCTCTACGGCGTCGATCTGCGTGCTTGGGAAGTAGTGCCCGTACGCGCGGGCGGTGGTTCCGGCGGCGTCGCCGAGGATCGCGATGCGCCCGGGCGCCACCGGGCGCACGGCGAACGGCAGCACGAGGAAGCCGTCCCAGTAGTTTCCCGTCAGGTAGCTGCCCGGCACGTAAACGGAATGCGTCGCGACCCCCTCGTTGAGCTGCAGCCAGCGTTCCCCGCCGGGCTGTTCGACGACGCGCGCGTACTGGTACTGCGTCTCGGCCTCGTAGATCACGCGGCCGCCTCCGGCCACCTGCACATCGATGCCCCCGGGCGGAAGTGCGAGGAGGATGGCGAGCACGGCGGCGACGGCGACGGCGACGCGGGGAAGCCCCGGCGCCGCCACGAGCGCGAGCGCGAACGCGAAGGCGAGGAACGTCCGATGGGTCCCAGCGAAGGGGATCAGCACGAGCGCCGCGAGGAAGGTCCCGGCCAGCGAGCCCGTGGTCGAGAGCGCGTACAGCCGGCCGGAGACGCTGCCCGAGTCCTCGGTCCGCTCCAGCGACAGGCGGATCGCGAAGGGGGCGACCGTACCGAGCAGCAGCACCGGCACCGCCACCAGCCCGAGCACCGCAAGCAGCGACCCGAAGAACGCGCCCACCGAGAGCGAGCCGATCGACGTGCTGGCGACACGCAGCAGCGGGCCGCTGAGGAACGGGACCGCCCCGAGCAGGACGGCCGCGGCGAGCACGAGCTGGCAGAGGCGCGACATGTACGGCGCGCGGTCTGCGAGGTGGCCGCCGAGGGCATAGCCGGCCGAAAGCGCCACCAACACGATCGCGATCGTGTTGGCCCAGATGATCGTCGAGGCTCCGAAGTATGGCGCCAGCAGCCGCGCGGCCGCGATCTCCGCCCCGAGGCTCGCGGCGCCGACGACGAACACAAGCAGGCCGAGCGGAGGACGCGTCGGCGCGGCCTCCGCCGCCAGATCCGCCGGCCGCTCGCCCGCCGTTCGGTGGACCTCTACTCGAACTCGGGCGCCTGCCAGCCCGGCATGATCTCGGGCAGGCCGTCGCTTACGAGGTCCGGAAACTGGGCGGGGCGCTTCTCGAGGAACGCGGTGACACCCTCGACCGCGTCGGCCGACTGGCCGCGGGAGAACATGCCGCGCGAGTCCGCCCGGTGGGCGAGCATCGGGTGCTGGGCCCCCAGCATCCTCCACATCATCTGCCGCGCCACCGCCACCGAGACCGGAGCGGTGTTCTCCGCGATCTCGCGAGCGAGCTCGTAAGCGGCGTCGAGCAGCTCACCCGCCGGATGCAGGCTCCGCACGAGGCCGCCCTCGAGCGCCTCCTGGGCTGAGAAGACCCTGCCGGTGGCGACCCATTCCATGGCGCGGCTTATGCCGACCACCCGCGGGAGGAACCAGCTCGACGAGGCCTCGGGGACGATGCCGCGGCGCGCGAAGACGAACCCGATGCGCGCGTCCTCGGCCGCGAGACGGATGTCCATCGGCAGCGTCATCGTCGCCCCCACGCCGACCGCCGGGCCGTTGATCGCGGCGATCACGGGCTTCGTGGAGTCGAAGATCCTGAGCGTGAACTGGCCACCGTTGTCGCGCGGCACCGGCTCGCTGCCTCCCCGCTTGCGGTAGTCGAAGGTCTCGCCGCCGCTCGCGAGGTCCGCGCCTGCGCAGAATCCGCGACCGGCGCCCGTGACCACGATCGCGCGCACCTCGTCGTCGGCGTCGGCCCGGTCGAAGGCCTCGATCAGCTCGCGGGCCATCGTGCCGGTCCATGCGTTGAGGCGCTCGGGCCGGTTCAGGGTGATCGTCAGGACGCGGTCGGCGACGTCGGTCGTGATCTGCTCGAACTGGGAATCACCTGCGCTGCGGGCGGCTGCGGGCGCCGGATCGCTCATGCCCTCATCCTGTCAGGTCTCGCGCGCTGAGCTGCCGCTCGTAGGGGCCGGAGCCCGTCAGGCACGTCGCACCGCAGCGGGCTCCGAGGGCGATGCTGTCGGGCACCGAGAGCCCGGCCCCGAGCCCATAGGTCAGGCCCGCGGCGAACGAGTCGCCGCAACCGTAGGAATCCACCGGATCGCCCGGCGGGACCGCGGCCGACCAAGATCCGCCGTCGCCCGACCGGGTTCGGTAGCTGCCGCCGTGGCCGCCGTCGGTCAGGACGACGAGCGCCGCCTCGCCCTGCGCCCGGTCGGCCTCGCGGCGCTCGATCTCGTCGTGCGCGCTCAGCACGAGCGCGTCCAGCTCGACACCGTGACCCAGCGCGTGCCGGGCGCGCGGGCTGGCGACGAGTACGCGCGAGGCCCGTCGAGCTGCGCGCAGCGCATCGAGGTCGCCGGCGGTGAAGTAGACCGCGTCGATCCCCGCGAGCGTCTCCCAGCCCGCCTCCTCGTCCGCGCCGAGCGGCTCCAGACGGTGCCCGATGGTCGTGATCGTTCGCTCGCGCGCGTCGTCGACGAGGGTCACCGCCCTGCGTGTCGGCTCTGCCCGCCATGAGGCGCGCAGCTCGACGCCGAGCTCGCGCAGGCGCGCCACCGAGCGCCGGCCCTGCTCGTCCTCACCGAGCGCCGTCACGAGCACGGACTCCCCGGCGAGCCGCGCCAGCTGCACTGCTGCGACGCCTCCTCCTCCGGCCGGCTCCTCGAAGGCGTCGTGCGCGTGGACCACCTGACCGGCGAGCGGGACGTGCGGGACGCGCGCGAACTGGACCCACTCGATGTGCCCGACCACCGCCACCTCCACCCGCCGCGCTCGCACGCGCGCCAGTGTCACACACTCGCGCCGGCGCCCGTGCGGCAGAGCAGACCCAACGAGGCGTCGACACCGCCCAGGGCACGACCCTATGATCACCGGACCGCGATCGCTTGTAGCTCGTGAGGCCGATGACGGACGCCGCCACCCCCATCCAGATCCGCGAAATGATGCCCTTCGCCGCGCTGATCGGGATCGAGCTGCTCGAGGCGCGCGCGGAGCTCGTGCGGGGTCGGCTCGAGTGGAGCCCCGAGCGGTGCACGGCGGGTGGCCTCATGCATGGCGGCGCGCTGATGGCGCTCGCCGACAGCTGCGGAGCCACCTGCGCCTTCCTGAACCTTCCCGACGGGGCCGCCGGCACCGCCACGATCGAGTCCAAGACCAACTTCCTGCGCGCGGTCCGCGGAGGTGCAGTCACCGCCACGACGCGCCCGCTGCACGCCGGGCGCACGATGATCGTGCTTGAGACGGAGATCGCACGCGAGGACGGCTCGCTCGCGGCCAAGGTGATCCAGTCGCAGGCGTTTCACCATCCTCGCAGCTGACTCGTCGCGTGGGGTGGGCGCGTCGCGGCGCCAGGGTCGACCGCAGCGCCAGCGCCATGAATAGGATCCGTGACGATGACCCCCGTGCTGCTAGCCGACGAGCCGGCCCCCCACATCCGCCGCATCGCGCTCAACCGCCCGGAGCAGCTCAATGCAATGACCGCCGAGCTTTGCGAGGAGCTGCACGAGGAGCTGCGCAGGACGGCCGTCGACCGCACGTGTCGCGCGCTCATCCTCACGGGCGCCGGGCGGGGTTTCTGCGCTGGACTCGACCTCCACGGGTACGGAGCGGCGCCCGAAAACGACGGCAGCGACGAGGCTCGCGACCGGCTCGCAAACCAGGAGCACATGTCCACCCTGATCCTTCAGCTGCGCGCCCTTCCGCAGCCGGTGATCGCGGCGGTCAACGGCCCTGCGGCCGGGTTCGGGCTCGCTCTCGCGCTCGGGGCCGACATCCGCTACGCGAGCCGCAAGGCGGTGTTCCGCGTGGCCTTCATCAACGTCGGCGTGTCCAACTGCGACATGGCCACGAGCTGGCTGCTGCCGCGCCTGATCGGCGCCTCGCGCTCGCACGAGCTGATGCTCACGGGTCGCCGGGTTGACGCCGAGGAGGCGCTCCGGATCGGGCTGGTTGCCGACGTCCTCGACGACGATCAGCTGCTCAGCCGGGCGCTCGAGGCGGCGCTGCAGATCGCGTCGCTCTCGCCGTGGGGCGTTCGCCTGACGAAGCGCGGGATGTGGGCCGCTCTGGAGATCCCTTCCGAGCAGACGGCCGTCGATTTCGAGGATCGCCAACAGATCATGAGCACGTTCGGCAAGGCCCCGCCCGAGGCGGTCGCAGCGTTTCTCGAGAAGCGCCCGGCCGAGTTCGGCGACTAGCAATGGACGAGCTCTTCGACGTCTCCGGCAAGACGGCGCTCGTCACGGGGGGATCGCGCGGGATTGGCCTGATGATCGCCGGCGGCCTGGTGCAGGCCGGCGCACGCGTGATCGTCTCCTCGCGCAAGGCAGGCGACGTCGTGGCCGCCGCGACGGAGCTCGCAGAGGCCGGCGACTGCGACGCGATCGTCGGCGACGTATCGACGCCGGACGGCGCCGTGGCGCTCGCCGAAGCGACGCGGGAACGCTTCCCCGCGCTCGACATCCTCGTCAACAACGCCGGCGTCACGTGGGGTGCCTCGCTCGAGGAGTTCCCCCAGAGTGGCTGGGACAGGGTCATGCACACGAACGTCGAGGGCGTATTTCACCTCACGGTTGCGCTGCTGCCGGCGTTGCGCGCCGCGGCCGACCCCGACCATCCTGCCCGCGTGATCAACGTCGGGTCGATCGACGGGCTCCGCACGCCGATGGTTGAGAACTACAGCTACAGC
>DASZFA010000057.1:0-22019 GCA_035940255.1 Solirubrobacteraceae bacterium | reverse complement strand
CGGCAGCCTCGCGCAACGAGGCATTGTGTTCGCCCGAGCCGGTGAAGTGCTGCAGCAGGTTTCCGAGCTGCGCCGGCTTGGCGATCCTCAGGTCGACCGCCACACCCGAGTGGGTACGCGCCCTCGCCCCTGCCGTTCCAGCCGAGCTGACGCTCTCGATCTGGTCAAGCTCGGCAAGGATCTTCGCGAGAGCCGCCGGACGGGTCGTCGCGGCGACCAGGTCGAGGTCCTTGGCGCTGTCCGCCTGTCTGCGGACCGAGCCCGCGAGCTGGACGTGCGTCCCCTTGCCCCCGCGGCGCTCCAAGCCTTCCACGAGCGCTTCACCGAGCTCGAGCGCTCGCGGCAGCAGCATGCGCGAGGCGGCCCGTGCCGCGGGCCCTTCGGGCGTCTCATCGAGAGCCGCCAGCACCCGCTCCTCGAGCTTCGCGCCAAGTCCCCGCACGGTGCGCAGGCGTTCCTGCTCGGCGGCTTCGCGCAGCGCCTGTGGCGAGTCGATGCCAAGCTCGGTGTGCAGCAAACGCGCCCGCTTGGGCCCGAGCCCGGGGAGCCTCGTGATGGCGATCAGTCCCGGGGGGAACTTCGCGCGCAGCTTCTCCGCGGCGGGAATGCTGCCGTCCTCGACCAGCGCCAGGATCTTCTCCTGAAGCGTCGCTCCGATCCCGGGCAGTTCGGTGGCGCGGCCCTCGCGCGCCAGCTCCGCGACTGAGACAGGGGCGTCGCGGACGCTCTTTGCCGCGCCACGGTAGGCGAGGACGCGATGGACGATCGCCCCGTCGAGCTCGTAGAGATCGCCGAGCTCGTCGAGCGCATCGGCGATCGTGGTGTTCGAGAGCTCGGTTCTGGGCACGGCACCAGGGTAGGGCCACGGGCGTATTCGCGGCCCGGGACCCTGCTCGGCGGAGATCTCCGGCACGCTCTAGGGTACGCCGACCCATGTCCGGCGAGCCGTGGCTGATACTGCCGACCTACAACGAGGCTGAGAACATCAGAGCGATCGTCTCCGCGTCCGCCGAGGTCCTCGCCGGAGCGGCGCCGGAGGGCTTCCGCCTGCTGGTCGTGGACGACGGCTCGCCGGACGGCACGGGATCGATCGCCGATGGGATGGCCGTCGAGCACGAGTGGCTCGAGGTGCTGCATCGAACCGAGAAGAACGGCATCGGACCCGCTTACCTGGCCGGATTCCGCTATGCGCTCGACGGCGGCGCGGGCTATGTGATGGAGATGGACTCCGACTTCTCGCACGATCCCGCCGACCTCGCCCGCCTGTTGGCGGCGGCCCGGGGCGAGGCCGACCTGGCGCTCGGATCCCGCTACGTGCCGGGCGGGGGCGTCACCGACTGGGGTCTCTTGCGGCGCTTCATCAGCGAGGGTGGCTCCACCTACGCGCGCTGGGTACTGGGCCTGCAGGTGCGAGACCTGACCGGGGGCTTCAAGTGCTTTCGGCGCGAGGTGCTCGAGGCGATTCATTTCGACAGTGTCCGCTCACGGGGTTACGCCTTCCAGGTCGAGCTGACCTATCGCGCCGTGCGCGCGGGCTTCCGCGTCGTCGAGGTTCCGATCGTCTTCCGCGACCGCCAGCACGGTCAGAGCAAGATGTCCTGGCGGATCGCCGCCGAGGCCATGTGGCTGGTCCCCCGCCTGCGCTTCAGATAGAGGAGGCGGGGGCCGATGTTCATGAGGTGGATGTCTCCGCCTACGCCTTCGCTCACGGAGTGCGTCATACCCGCGCGACGCTGCGCGCCTGGCAGCAGACCCCGGGAGCGGTCATGGGCCGCTGGCTCGCGGGCTCGGCGCTGGCGGCCGCCGGCCTGCTCGTGGCGGTGCTCGTCATCGCCTCGCTCGAGGGCGGCTACCAGCAGGTCATTACGCTGCGGCCGCCGTTCGCAGTCGGCGACGTCGGCAACGTACTGTCGGTGCTGCGCAGCAACATGCTCGTGCTCGCCCTCCACGCGATGGCGTGCGTGGCCGGGTTCATCGCGGGAAGCTCGCTCCCCCTACAGGCCGCCCACCGCCAGGGGATCTCACGCTGGGTGCACGAGCACGGAGGTCGCATCGCCATTGCGTTCGTCGTCGGTGCGACGACCTTCTCCCTGAGCGCGCAGGCATACCTGCTCGGGCACACCCTCGCAGGAGTGGCGCATTTCCTGCAGGTCTCGCCCGGCCTGCTGCTGCTGGCGGTGCTGCCGCATGCGATCCCGGAGCTCGTCGCGCTGTTCCTTCCGCTCGCAGCGTGGATCATCGCAAGCAGAAGGGGAGAGTGGGAGCAGCTTCTGGCGGCGACTTTCGTGACCGTTGCGGTGGCCGTGCCGGTGCTCGTCACGGCAGCCTTCATCGAGGTCTACGTGTCCCCGCATCTGTTCGTCGCGCTCACCCACATCCACCCGCCGATCATCCGCGGCTCCGAAGGCTGGATCGTCAGCGTGCACTGATGTCAAGCTTTGGGTTCGTCGAGGCCGCCTGACTCCCCGTCAAGGCCGAGGTCGGCGAAGGCAAGCCCGCGTTCGAGGTATACGACGACCCTGATCACCTTGCCGCGCTGGAGGTGGAAGAGGTTCGCCACCGACCGCTGCTCGAGCTCGAGTCCGCTCGTCCTGCCCCGGCCGCTATTGCGAACGAGCACGAGTATCCGTTCGCCGTCGAGGACGAGGTACTCCTCAGGCTCAGCACGGAAGCCCTCCCAAGCTCTCAGCCATTCGCGATAGCCCTCCGCCATGCCAGCCAGGCCTCTCCAGCTGCCCGGTTCGAGTCCGCCGGCGAACGCGAACTCGATCTCCGGGTCCGCCCACGCCGCCGAGCTGAAGTCTCCACGCTCCCAGTCCGCGTAGATCGAGCGCACGATGTCCAGATTCGCCGAGGTCATAACCGAAGTATCACCCGGGCCCGTTCAACCTGGTGCGTCAGTTTGTGGTCCCGCAGCTTGAAGGATCGCCAAGCTCGACGAGGTCCGTATTCGGTCGATGCCATGATCACGCCTCGGTCGTTCGATGGAAGGGGCCGCTAATGGCAGATGCAGGAGGCGAGAGCGCAGAGCCTGACCCGAGGGCACGGCTCATGCAGGAAGTCGCCGAGCAGATGGACGCAATCGAAGCCGACTTCGGCGACGGCTACCAGATCGGGCGCGTCATCACGATCGTCGAGGTCACGAGGCCCGACGGCAATGTCGAACTTCGCGTTCGAGCCGGGCAGTTTCCATGGGTCGCAATGGGAATGCTTGAGTTTGCGAAAAAAGGCGTGGAAGCCCAAATCCCCCGTGGCTAGGCCTTCGACGGGTTCTTGGCGGCGTGGGCGCCGAGAAACCCATCCACCTCGGACTGGTAGCCTGCGCACTGATGGCTGCACTCGTTGGGAGGGCGGTGCTGGACGCACTGATCGATCCGAAGTTCCAGGCGGAGCTGCCTGAAGAGCTGCGCGGCCAAATCAAGCTGCAGGTCGCTGAAGCCGGGCCGGGGACTTACGGCCGAATCACCCTTGGCTTTACCGCCAAGGCAGTTCGGGAGGCGGCTCGGCGGCTTGAGGGGAAGCCGCGCGTATCAAAAAAGCTCGCAGCGGCGCTGCCGCAGCTCGCACGGATTCCGGGCTACTGACGCGCGTCGCTGACGCCTGCCGCGATCGCCGGGGGGTAGTGGGCTAGTTTGAATCAAGCAGCCCCGCGATCTCTTTGAGGCTCCAAACGTGGTCGGTCACGCCCGCCGCCATTGCCGGGGTCCGCTTGGTCGTTGAGCCATCCTCGTTCGTGACTGTCAGCGACTGGTGGACGCGGGCGAAGTTGTAGTGCATGTAGTGCAGGCTGACGGCGTGGGCTAGGTTCTCGACCTTCTTGGAGAAGGCGTTGGTGAGGCGCGTGAAGCGGCGCATGCCCATTCGCATCGTGAGGTTTTGCCGCTCGACGTAGCTCGTTGAGATCCTGTCGGGGTCGGGGTTGCCCTTGAGCACGCGAACTTTGGTCCCGGCACAGATTGGCGGGCTGTAGCGGCCCCGAGCAGCGGCCGGGTCCGTCGCGTAGATCTTCTGTAGCTGCGCCCAGTCAATGTCGCGGCCGAACGTCAGCCCGACCGGGGCGATGTATGCCTGGTGGCCATCCGTGGTCATCTGCACGCGGTTAGCGAGCCTACCCTTGAGGTCCCGCATGAACACCCAGCAGTCGTCAGCCGTCCGCTCGCCTACCAGCCAAGACGGGACCAGCTTCGTGTCCGCGCAGAGCGCCGTCCAGGTCCACACGTCGCCATAGCCGTACTCGCCCTTGTGCTCGTCCGGCACGTTCTTTTGCTTGGAGTAGCAGTACGCCCAGATCTCGTCTACCTCAAGCGTCGTGCAGGGAAGGTCCCGTAGCGTGCGGTCCTGGTACTCCGCGCAGGCTTTGCCGAGATCCACCAGAAGCTTCGTGACCGTGTCCTTCGCCGCTCCGGTCATCCGAACCGTGGCGCGGATGCTGTTGCCCTCGACCAAGCATCCGATGATCTGGGCGCGCTTCTCAGTGCTCAAGCGGTTCATACTGGCTATTATGCTTGAGCTATCGGACGGAACTTTAGTCGGTTTGGGTTTCAGAAATCAGACCAGACCAAAGCGGGTCCTCCCTAACTTTGGTCGGTTGTCCGCAATCTTAGCTAAACTGACCAAAGTGCCTAGCGGACGCCCCAGCAGACAGCAAGTAATCGCCGACTTCGATCGAGCCCTCAACGATCTTTGGGCCGTTGGCGGACTGCCCTCGCCCTGGGAGTCTGAGGGCATCTGGGACGACATCTGGCAGGAGGAGACCCATCACTCGACCGCGATGGAGGGCAACACGCTCGTTCTCCGACAGGTCAAGGTCCTTCTCGACGAGGGACGCGCCGTCGGGAATAAGGAGCTACGCGAGTACCTAGAGATCGAGGGCTACGCCGCAGCCGCGAAATGGGTCTATGACCAGGCTATCCGCCGAAACTGGGAGGTGGAGGGCGCAACGCCGCCTGGACTCGTGAGCCTCACCGATCTTCGGGAAATCCACACCTTGGTCATGGGGCCTGTCTGGCGGATCTTCCCGCCGGAGGGAGCTGGAGCCAAGGAAGGCCCGGGAGGCTTCCGCGAATGCGAGGTGGAGTCTCTCCGTGAGGGGTTCCGCCCACCGCCGTCGATTACGGTTCGACCCCAACTGGATCAATGGTTGGAAGTCGTAGGTTCGGGTCCGCAGCGTGGAGCGCATTTCCTCGAATACCTAGCCGACGCGCACGCCTCGTTCGAGCGCGTCCATCCCTTCCGCGACGGGAACGGCAGGGTGGGGCGACTCGTGATGAACCTCTTGCTCGTCCGCAATGGCGCTCCTCCCGCGATCCTCGACAAGCGAGTCCGAGCCAAGTACCTGCGGAGCTTGGAGCGTGCCGACAACGGCGAACCCGGTCCCCTCGCTGAGCTACTGGCCCGCAGTGCACGAGACAGCGTTGAGCGATTCCTATTGCCGGCGCTGGCCGGTCCGCAGCGCCTTGTCCCGCTACGATCGCTCGCAAGCGAGCTGTCCCATCAGGCCCTTTTGAGCGCCGCGAAGCGGGGGCGCCTTCAGGCTACGAAGATTGGTGGCGGCTGGTATTCGAGCCAGCACCACGTCAACGAGTACCGCGACAGCCGACAGCAGGGCCGCCGCCTCCCCAGGGACAGGCCGCCTAGGAAGCGCGTCCCCACCGAGCAAGAGCAGCCTTCCGGGCAATATCAGATCGCTCTTTATCAGTGAGCTTCTCGGCCCTAGCCTTGCCGCCCTTTAAGCCGCCGTTGCGCCCGTTGACCTGCGCTGGCGTGGGTCTCTCGCGCTTCTGAGGCTCCGTTGCTTCTTTGACGAGCCGATGGGCCATCCGGTTGAGATCGGCCATGGGGGGATCGTAGCGGCCCGCGCCGGCGCTATTTCCTGAGGTAGCCAGCCCTGCGGAGATCGCTTCTCGCGCTGCGGACTTCTGCGCCGGAACTCGTCAGAGTGCGGGCATATTTGGCGGATTTTTGGCGAGACGTATGGAGGGCAGCCTGATTGCGCTCAAGCGTTCGCTCGATTTTCTGCTGGTCTTTTTGCAGTCTTTTTCGGGCCTCGGGCGGCATCAGTTCCCCTCCTTGTTGAGTTCTATCGTATCGATATGGTCAAGCAAGACCCCAATATCTGCCTGTGCTTTTGCAAGAGATTCGTCGCTCTCAACCAAACGAGCTTCTAGATCCTCGATCGTATTGACTGCATCTTGGAGTTCGTTTTCAAGCAGTTCGGCGTTGCTGTCGAGTCGGGCGATTGGGTCTGACGCTTTGAACGGGCCTAGCTCCGCGAGCCACCGGCGGCCCCCCATGAGAGCAATCACCGAGACGAGTACATAGACAGCTGCGGCCATGAGAGCGACTCGGGTGAACAGGAGAACCACCGGGTTCGCGAAGATGTTGTCTACGAAGCTGGGGTTCTTGGCGTTCGAGACACGGCTCGGCAGAACTTCCGAGACCAAGAAGCCCAGGGCCGCTAAGGCGGCGAGAACGAGCACGACACCCAAGGCCATCTGGGGCCTGCTCGTGGAGTCTTTGTTCCCTGCGCCCTGCGGATCGGCCATGGGCCCATTCGTAGCTCACGTAGCGGACAGAGGACGACGGCCGATTCAAACTAGCCCACTACCCGCCGGGGTACCCCCTTCATTTTGTATAGTGATGGGTAAGCGACCAAGGAGAACCCATGGCAGGCACATTGACCCAAGTCACCGACATCAACTTCGACGCCGAGGTCATCGAGGCCGAGGGCGCCGTGCTCGTCGACTTCTGGGCGCCTTGGTGCGGACCGTGCCGTGTCGTCGCCCCGGTCCTCGAGGAGATCGCCGCCGAGCGCGAGGATCTGCGCATAGTCAAGCTCGATATCGACGAGAACCCGCAGACCGCGGCTCGCTTCCAGGTTCTGTCGATCCCGACGATGATCCTGTTCAAGGGCGGCGAGCCGGTCAAGACCGTGATCGGCGCGTACCCCAAGAAGAAGCTCGAGCAGGAGCTGGAGGCGTCGCTCACAGCCGTGCCAGAGGCAGTCGCGGCCGAGGCAATCGCGCCAGAGGCAGTCGTGCCAGAGGCAGTCGCGCCAGAGGCAGTGGTGCCTGACACGGCGCCCGAGCCAGCTGCCTGAGTCGGGCCCCTACTTGGGCTGCGCACGCCGCAGGCTGATGTTCAGTCCCAAGCCGTCGGTTTCGGTCTGCTCTGAGTAGTCCATCGCGTCGGCGCGCGCCGGGTCGCCGCCCAGCTGGAACAGAACGGCGAGAGTCTCACCGGCGATGTAGTCCCGGTGTTCGCTGGCGGCCTCGAGCAGCGAGGCGTCGCCGTCGAGGGCCAGCTCGATGCGGTCCTCGACCTGCAGCCCGGCGGTCTTGCGCGCGTTCTGAATCGCGTGGACCATCTCGCGTGCTTGCCCCTCGCGACGCAGGTCGTCGTCGATAGCGAGATCAAGGGCTACAGCGTGCGCTCCCTCGCGCTCGACGCTATAGCCGTCAGGGGCGCGCATCGTCAGGATCACGTCCTCCGCAGTGAGCGTATGCTCGCGCCCGGCTACGGCAATGCTGAGCGCTCCGCCGTCCCGCACCGCTGCGACCACGCGCTCGGGGTCGAGCGCGACGACCGCCTCTGCCGCAAGTGGCATCTCCTTTCCGAAGATGGGGCCCAGCGTGCGGTAGTTGGGCTTCACCTCGTAGCTGCCCAGTTCCTCCGCGGCCGCCACGAACCGCACGGCCCTCACGTTCAGCTCCTCGCGGACGACGTCCGAAAGCCGTTCGATTCCCGCCCGCTCGCGCCCATCGGCGACTACGACCGCCTCACCGAGTGGCTGGCGTATCTTGATCTTGGCCTGCCCCCGCGCGCCGAGTCCCAGGCGGACCGTCTCACGCGCGAGCTCCATCGCCCGCTCGAGCTCCTCGTCCCGCGGCGCCAGGTCCGCGCCATGCGGGAAATCGCAGAGGTGGACGCTCGCGAGCGTCCCGTCGAGGTTGTCGTAGATCTCGTCGGCGATGAACGGGCAGAATGGCGCCAGAAGCTTCGCCACCGTCAGAAGACAAGTGCGCAGCGTCTCGAAGGCCGACGGATCGCCGTCCCAGAAGCGACGTCGCGAGCGGCGCACGTACCAGTTCGAGAGCTCGTCCACCAATCCCGCGATCGCGCGCCCGGCGCTCGTCGCGTCGTAGGCCTCGAGGCGCTCGGCGACGAGCTCCGCCGTGGCGGTGGTCCGCGACAGCGCCCAGCGGTCGAGATCGGCCGTATCCGATCCCTGTGACGGATCGCCGGCTGTCCGGCCCAGTTCGTGTGCCGATGCGTTCGCGTACAGGACGTAGAAGTAGTAGGTCGACCAGAGCTGCTTCAGGAACAGCCGCACGCCCTCTCCGATCGCCTCCGCCGAGAAGCGGTAGCCGTCCCACGGCTGTTTGGACGTGAAGAAGTACCAGCGCAGTGCGTCGGCTCCGTACGCGTCGAGCACCGGCCACGGCTCGACCGCGTTGCCCTTGGACTTCGACATCTTCTGGCCCTCCTCGTCGAGGATCAGCCCCAGGCACACGACGTTCCTGTAGGGAGCCCGCCAGGCCAGCAGTGTCGCAATTGCCAGCAGCGAGTAGAACCAGCCGCGTGTCTGGTCCTGTGCCTCGCAGATGAAGTCCGCCGGGTAGCGCTCCTCGAAGGTCTCGCGGTTCTCGAACGGGAAGTGGTGCTGAGCGAAGGGCATCGCGCCAGAGTCGAACCACACGTCGATCACCTCGGGGACGCGCTCGGCCGTGGCACCGCAACGCTCGGCGCCCTCCGCGTCGGCGTGGGGACACGGGAACGTCAAGCCGTCGACGAACGGACGGTGGTGATCGTCCAGCGTCCGACCGGACCGCTCGGCGAGCTCCTCGAAGGAGCCGACCACGTGCACGTGTCCCTGCTCGCAGCGCCACACTGGCAACGGCGTGCCCCAATAGCGCTCGCGCGAGAGGGCCCAATCGACGTTGTTCTTCAGCCAGTCGCCGAAGCGACCGTGCTTGACGTGCGGCGGATACCAGCTCACGGTCTCGTTCGCCGCGAGCAGCTCGCCGCGCAGCCGCGAGGTCGCGATGTACCACGACGGTTTGGCGTAGTAGAGCAACGGCGTGCCGCAGCGCCAGCAGTGAGGGTAAGAGTGCTCGTAGCGCTCCACCTTCAGCAGCAGCCCGCCCGCGCGCAGGTCCGCGATCAGCTCCCCGGTCAGCACCGGGTCCTTGACGAAGCGTCCCTCAAAGGAGTGACCGTCGCGGCTGAGCACGCGACCGTCGAACGTCCCGTCGGGGCGGACCGGGTTGTAGAGGGTCTCCGCTCTCGTCGGGTCGAACGGCACGCTTGGCGCGGCGGCCGCGACGCGGTAGTCGTCTTCGCCGAAGGCGGGCGCGAGGTGGACGATGCCGGTGCCGTCCTCTGTGGTGACGAAGGCGTCAGCGAGGATCGGGAGCGCGCCCTCCTCGCGGTCCACGGCCCGGAAGACCGGCCCACGGTATGACCCATACCTCTCCACGAGCTCGGAGCCGGAGAAGCGCTCGAGGACTTCGGCCTGGTTCCCGAGCACCGGCTCGGCGCGATCGTCGGCGAGCACGTAAACCTCGTTCCCGGCCCGGACCCTGGCGTACACGGCGTCGGGCGACACGGCGACGGCGACGTTGCCGGGGAGCGTCCAGGGCGTGGTCGTCCACACGAGCAGCCGGTCCTCGCCGGCTGACACCTGCAGCTTCAGGTAGACGCTCTCCTCGACGACGTCCTCGTAGCCGAGCGCGACCTCGTGCGAGGAGAGCGTCGTCTCGCAGCGTGGGCAATAGGGCACGACCTTGTTGCCCTCGTAGAGGAGTCCGCGCTCTGCGATCTGCGCGAGCGCCCACCACACCGACTCGATGTAGGTCTCATCGAGCGTCCGATAGGCATGCTCCAGGTCGAGCCAGAAGCCGATCCGCTCCGTCAGGCGGTTCCACTCCTCGACGTAGGCGAAGACCGATTCCCGACACGCGGCGTTGAACTGCTCGATCCCGATTCTCTCCTCGATTTCGGCCTTCGAGGAGATTCCGAGTTTCTGTTCGACCGCGATCTCAACCGGCAGCCCGTGGCAGTCCCAACCGCCCTTGCGCTCGACCCGGTACCCGCGCATCGTCTGAAAGCGCGGGTAGATGTCCTTGAACACGCGCGAGAGCACGTGGTGGATTCCGGGGGGCCCGTTGGCGGTCGGCGGACCCTCGTAGAAGACCCATTGCTCGGCGCCCTCGCGCGAGCGCAGGGACTCTGCGAACACGTCCCGCTCGCGCCAGCGCTCCAGCACGTCGAGCTCGAGCACGGGGAGCTCCTGGCGAGGATCGACCGCGCGGCGGGGGATCAGCGATGGACGTGGATGGTCGCTCACGGGGCGGCCCATTGTAGGTGCGCACTCCTCGCGCGCCGGTGCCGCCGGAGCACGTCGCAGGCGTGCCGATCTCCTCCGGGGAAACCGGTGAGGCGGCGCGCAGCGGCGGCTATCGTTATTCGTTGGTGACCGGATGGCGTGATCGCCGGAGCGCGAGGCCCAGCGCGTTCGCCGCAGGAAGCGCTGGGAGGTCGCTGGCCGCCGCGCTGCTGATGCTGCTCTTGCTGCCGCCGGCCTGCTTCGCATTCGCGCAGGCGAGCGCGCCCGGGCCGGCCTGTGGCGCGGCCGCCGCGAGGACGCGGGCCGAAGCCGCCGAGCTGGTCGCCGGCAGGATCTACGGGCGCGAGGTGTCAAGTCCGGAGGTGCGCAGGGACAAGCAGCAGGTCGAACGTTACGAGCCGCTGCTCAGCGCCCTAGCCGCCCGGAACCGCGCCGCTGTCGGCGAAGCCGTCACGAGCCTCGTCTTCTCGCACACGCACGTCGTCCGCCTGCGGGTCAGCCAGGGTGGCTCGCTGCTCGCCGACGTCGGCGGGCCCTTGATCCTCGCGCCGGTGGGCGGCAGCCTGCACCTGCATGGGCGGACGGTCGGTCACTATCTCCTCTCGGTTCAGGACGACTCCGGCTACGTCAAGCTCGAGAGCCGCTACGTCGGCTACCCGCTGCTCATGCGGCAGGGCTCGCGTCGCCTCCCGGTTGAAGGCACGTTCTCGCCTGCGGCCGCGTCGATTCCCGATCGCGGGCCGGTCAGCTGGCACGGCGCGAGCTACGAGGCCGTCTCGTTCGCGGCGCACGCCTACCCGAGCGGACCTCTCACCCTCACCATGCTCGTGCCGGCGCCCGGCTCCTCGAGCAGCAGCTGCGCCACGATCCACCTCGCTGAGCTGAACCGCATCTCCCAGCGGATATGGAACCGCTTCATGCAGGTCGGCGGACCGGTCTCCGGCTTCGTCTCCACCACGGGCAGCCTGGTAGGCGCGCTCACGTTTGTCCGCGCAGCCTCCCACCAGCTCGCTGGGAGCACCCGGCCCGGGCCGCCGAGGCTGCCCGCCGCAGGATCGGTCTCCTACCGCGGGGTGATCTACCGGGTGTTCTCCTTCGCCGCCTCGGCGGGAGGGACGCCCGTGAGGGTCTACGGGCTCGTTCCCGCCTGAGTGCGGCGCCGAAGCGCCGCCCGACCGCTGGGACGGCGCGGGCGGCTACATACGATGGGGTGATGAGGCTGCGCCTGTACCACCATCCCGACGGCGCTCGGGTGGCCTACAGGGAGCTCGGCGCCGGTCCGCCGCTGGCGCTGCTGCACTCCGCGCTGCTCTCGCACATGGAGTGGGAACCGGCGGTCGAGCAGCTCGCCGACCGCTTCCGCGTGATCCTGCCCGACCTGCCGTTGCACGGCGACTCCGAGAACAATCCGCGCCATCCCTACACGCTCGACTGGCTCGCGGAGGTGATGGGCGGCTTCGTCGCGGAGGTGATGGGCGCGAGGCCGCTGCTCGCCGGCCACGACGCCGGTGCGGAGATCCTCATGCACGGGGTCCTCACCGGCAACATCCGGCCCGGGCGCCTCGTGCTGATGCCCAACCGCATGCACGCCTCTCCCGCTCATCCCAGGATGCGCAGCGCGTGGCGGCTGGCGGCGCGCAGCGCAGCGGTCCCGGGGCTCGATCGCCTGCTCTCCATCGGAACGCGCGCGGTGTTCACGCCGCAGCGGGGCATGCGCCTCTCCGCACGCGCCAACCCGGCGGCAGCGAACCTCGTGCGGCACGCCTTTGCGGATGTGCCGGGAAACTCGAGCCTCGCCCGCTCATGGGCCAAGTGCGCGCGCGTGTGGCCGCGCGGTGCGCAGGAGCATCTGCTCGATCTCTACCCGCGACTGGAGATGCCGGTGCTGCTCTTGTGGGCGGATCGCGACCCGCTGTATCCGCTGGTGATCGCGGAAGAAGCCCTTCGCGGGCTGCCCCGGGGGCAGCTTCGCGTGCTTCAGAGCACGGGCTTCCTGATGGCCTACGACGACCCGGTCGGCCTCGCGCGCGAGCTCACGGCGTTCTGCGGATAGGGTTCCGCTCCGCTGAGCGATCAAGGAGAATCAATGCAGGAGAAGCAGCTGTGGGGCATGGAGACCAGTAAGGCGGTCGAGAACTTCCCGATCTCGGGTGAGACCGTGCCGCTGCCGGTCATCCACTGGCTAGCGCGCATCAAGGGGTCGGCAGCGGCGGTGAACGGCGAGCTGGGTCTGCTCTCCAAGCGCAACGCCTCGCGCATCGAGAGAGCGGCCGCCGAGATCGCCGCAGGCAAGCACGACGGTCAGTTCCCGATTGATGTCTTTCAAACCGGCTCGGGCACCTCGACGAACACGAACGCCAACGAGGTCATCGCGCGGCTGGCGGGCGAGGCAGTCCACGCCAACGACCACGTGAACATGGGCCAGTCCTCAAACGACGTCTTTCCCAGCGCCGTCCATCTGGCCGCGCTCGACGTCGCCCAGAACGAGCTGCTGCCTGCGCTCAAGCAGCTCGAACGCTCCTTCGCGAGGAAGGCGAGGAGCTTCCAGAACGTCGTCAAGGCCGGCCGCACCCACCTGATGGACGCGGTGCCGGTCACACTCGGGCAGGAGTTCGCCGGCTACGCCGCCCAGATGGAGCTCGCCGGCGAGCGGGTTCAATCGGCGCTCGTGCACGTCGGGCAGATTCCACTCGGCGGCACCGCGACCGGCACCGGGCTGAACACCCACCCGAGGTTCGCGGAGAAAGTGCGCGCGCGGCTGCGCCGGGAATCGGGGCTCAAGCAGATCGCCGCGCCGCTCGATCGCTTCGAGGCGCAGGCCACTCGCGACGCGCTGGTTGAGCTCTCGGGGGCGCTGAAGGTCGTGGCGGTATCGCTCACGAAGATCGCGGGCGACCTCGCGCTGATGGGCTCCGGCCCGCGCGCCGGGCTCGCCGAGATCCTCCTGCCGGAGCTCCAGAAGGGCTCCTCGATCATGCCCGGGAAGGTCAACCCCGTGATACCCGAGGTCGTGCTGCAGGTGGCAGCGCAGGTGATCGGAAACGACACGGCCATCACCGTTGCCGGCATGCAGGGTCAGTTCGAGCTGAACGTCCGCGTCCCGCTAATCGCCCGCAACCTGCTCCAGTCTCTGCATCTGCTCGCCTCGGCGGCCCGGGTGTTCGCCGAGAAGTGCGTCGACGGGATAGAGGTCAACCGGGCGGGCACCGACGCGTCAGCTGGCGCGACGCTTGCGGTCGCGACGGCTCTCAACGGGGCGATCGGATACGACAAGGGCACGGAGATCGTGCGAAAGGCGACGGCCACCGGCCGCCCGCTGCGCGAGGTCGCACTGGAGGAGGGCGTCAGCGCGAGGCTCTATGACGAGACGATCGACCTGCGCAAGATCGCCAGGGGGAATCAGGCCTAGAGCGGCTGCTCACGGCAAGTCCTTCCCCGCCGATCAGAGAGACGCTGGGACCGCCTGCTCCCCGGTGGCTTGGAGCATTCGCTCCAGCACCAGCACGGCGCCGGCCTTGGAGAGCGGTTCGTTGAGGTTGCCGCACTTCGGCGACTGCACGCACGAGGGACAGCCACTCGCACAGGGGCACTCGGCGATCAGGCGCCGCGCGTCCTCGCAGAGCTCCTCGAATCGGGAAAAGGCCGTACGCGCGATGCCGATTCCGCCCGGATGCCCGTCGTAGAGGAAGATCGTGGGCGCGCCGGTCTGCGGGTGGAAGTTCGTCGATAGGCCGCCAATGTCCCAGCGGTCGCACATCGCGATCAACGGCAGAACCGCGATTTGCGCGTGCTCGGTGGCGTGCAGCGCGCCGAGGAGCGCCTCGAGCGGCAGCCACTCGCCGAGCTCGCCGCCCGCGAGCTCGAACCAGAGCGCCTGCGTGGAGAAGCTCGTGGGCGGGAGGTCCAGCCCGACGAGGTCCACCTGGGCGTGGTCGGAGAGGCGCCGGCGCTGGAAGGCGAGCACGGTGTCGGTCACGCTCACCTCGCCGAATGACAGCGTTACGCCGAGCGTCTCGCGGCGGTCGAGCAAGCGCACGATCTCCGTGTCAGTCTGGCGCTTGGGCTGCGTGTACCAGTCGCCGTCGAACGGCGAGACGAGCGCGCGCCTGCGGTCGAGATCGAGTTCGCGCACCTCATAGGAGCGGCCGAGATGCAGGTAGACGGCCCCCTCGTGCACCGTGGAGTGGGCTCGTGCGGCCTCTGTCGCACCGAGCAGCTCTCCCGAGAACACGTCGACGATCGCGAAGCTCTCGGGTGAGGCGGAGCGGAGCGAGACCTCCCCAGCGGGATAGGACCCAGGGCGGCGGGGGACATAGGTGCTCGACGTCGATCCCACGTGGATCGAGTCGGCCCGAACTGGATCCTCACCGCCGCGCCTGGCCCCAGCTGGTCTGCGGCGCAGCTCGCCGGCAGTCAGCAGAACCTCGGCGTGGGCCTCCCAGCGTGGCCCGAGGAACTCGGCGTCCTCGCTGCCCAGCGCGCCCTCGTGCGCAGCGCAGAGGAGGTGCTGGCGGAAGATCAGCTCGCTCTCGTGGTCGAGGATCGCCGCCTCCACGGGCCGTTCGAGGAAGTCTTCGGGATGGCGGCAGAAGAACTGGTCTAGTGCATCCTCGCCGGCGATGTACATCGCCAGCCCCCGCCCGCGGCGCCCGGCGCGACCCCACATCTGGCGCAGGGAGGCAACCGTCCCCGGAAACGTGACGACCACAGCGGCGTCGAGCTCGCCGATGTCGATGCCGAGCTCCAGCGCGTCGGTCGTGATCACCGCGCGCAGCTCGCCCCGCATCAGGCGGCCCTCGAGCTCCCGCCTCTGCTGTGCCGTGTAGCCGGCGCGGTAGGGGGCGATACGCTCCGCGAGGTCCGGGTGCGTGTCCTGCAGGTCCTGCTTCACCAGCCTGCTCAGCACCTCGACGCCCTTGCGCGACTTCATGAAGCAAATCGTCCGTGCCCCGTCGCGCACGAGCTGCGCGAGCAGCTCGGCAGCCTCGGAGAGGGCGGAGCGGCGCGCGCCGATCGTCTCGTCTGTCAGGGGCGGGTTCCACATCGAGATCCGCCTGTGCGGAGCCGGCGAGCCGTCGTCCTCGATCATCCGTACCTCCTCGAGCCCCGTGAGGCGTTCGGCCAGCTCGACGGGATTGGCGATCGTGGCCGACGTCAGCAGGAAGCGCGGCTCGGTCCCATACGCCGCGGCGATTCGCCGCAGCCGGCGCAGCACGTTGGCGACGTGCGACCCGAACACGCCGCGGTAGACGTGAGCCTCGTCGATCACGACTACCGCCAGGTTCGCGAACAGCTCCGCCCACGCAGCGTGGTTGGGAAGGATGCCTACGTGCAGCATGTCCGGGTTGGTGAGCACGACGTTGGCGTTCCTGCGGATCTGAGCCCGCGTCTCGCGCGGCGTGTCGCCGTCGTAGATCGCAGGGCGCACGCGCTTGGTCAGGCCGAACGCCGCCAGGGCTCGCGCCTGGTCCTGGGCGAGGGCCTTCGTCGGATACAGGTACAGCGCCCGGGCGCGAGCGTCACGGCAGAGGACGTCGAGCGTCGGCAGGTTGAAGCACATCGACTTGCCCGAGGCGGTCCCCGTGGTGATGATCGTCGGTCCCCTCCAAGCGGAGTGGACGGCCTGCGCCTGGTGCGAGTAAAGGCGGTCGATCTCCTGCCGCGCGAGCGCACGCAGGACGTCCGGGTGCAGCTCGCGCGGAGGCTCAACGAGCTTGGCTCGGCCGGGTCCTTCCGCCGCCTCGCGCACCAGTCGGCCGTCCTCGCGCCCCGCGTCCAGAAGGGCGCTCCAGGGCTCGATTCTTCGATCTAGCGCCACGGGCTTGAGATAGTAGAGGCGATGTCCTCGCCGATCGCCGAGCGCTGGGCGAAAGCCCGCTCCTTCCACCATTCGCTCTATCCGCTCGAGCGGATCGCCGCCGAGCGCGACCGCAGCGTCTCCGTCTGCCTGCCAGCCCGGGAGTGCGCGGAGACGGTCGGGCAGGTCGTAGGCGCGCTGGCCGAGCTGCGCCAAGCGGGCGTCATCGATGAGATCGTCGTGATCGACGCGGCGTCCAGGGACGGCACCGCCGCCGTGGCCCGGCGCGCCGGCGCGATCGTCTGGCAGGAGGCGGAGCTGATGCCTGCGTATGGGCCGGTCCTCGGCAAGGGAGACGCGATGTGGCGGTCGCTGTCGGTGCTCTTCGGCGAGCTGGTGTGCTTCCTCGACGCGGACAGCGAGGGCTTCTCGGCGCATTTCGCCACCGGTCTGCTGGGACCTTTGGTTTGCGAGCCGGGGATATCGTTCGTGAAGGGCTTCTATCGTCGGCCGTTCGTGCAGGCGGAGGTCGAGGACGCCGACGGAGGCGGCCGCGTCAACCGCCTCACTGCCCGCCCCGCGCTCGATGTCTTCTACCCAGAGCTCGGCGGGGTGCGCCAGCCGCTCGCGGGCGAGGTGGCGGCGCCCCGGCAGCTACTCGAAAGGCTGCCATTCGCGACTGGCTACGGGGTCGAGATCGCGATGCTGATCGACATCTGGCGCGAGCATGGCCTTGAGGCGATGGCGCAGGTCGATCTCGACGAGCATCACAACCGCCACCAGCCGCTGTCCGCCCTAACGCCGATGGCGGCGACCGTGCTCGCGACGCTCGCCGGCCGCCTAGAACACGAAGGACGCCTGCAGGGCGCGGAGGGCGCGCCGCCCGAGCGTCCCCCGCTGGCGAGCGTGAGGGTCGCGTGAGCGCCCGCTGCGCGTACGTCGATCTCGACGGCACGCTCCTCGGCCGTGGTGCCTCGCTCCTGCACGACGGTGAGGGCTCGGTGTCGATCGACGGCGTGCGCGCCGTGCAGGCGTGCCTGCGCGCAGGCGTTGAGGTGGTGCTGATGTCGGGCCGCCGGCGCGCCCAGGTGGCCGAGCCAGCGCGGCTGCTGGGCCAGAGCTCATACATCTGGGAGGCCGGGGCGTGTGTCGTGCTCGAGGGCGAGGAGCACTGGCTCACCGGGGACCTGCTGCCGGGCGAGCTCACGATCGCGCAGCAGATCGAGCTCTCTGGTGCTCCCTCGATGCTGCTCGATCGCTACGGGGGCCGCCTCGAGTATCACGAGCCGTGGCACCTCGAACGCGAAGTCTCACACCTGTTTCGCGGCCTCGTCGACGCCCTTGAGGTCGATCGCCTCCTGGCCCACGAGGGCCACGCGGACCTGCGCCTGATCGACAACGGCGTCGTCAACCGTCGCTCGGCGGCGCTCGCCGAGCTGCCGTTTGTGCGCTGCTATCACCTCGTTCCGATCGGGGCGTCGAAGGCCGGCGGCGTCGCCTTCCATCGTCGGGCACGCGGCTACGCGCGGGAGGAGACCTTCGCGGTCGGCGACTCCCGTGAGGATCTCGCCTGCGCGGAGCATGTGGATGTCTTCTGGCTCGTCGCGAATGCCGTCGAACGCGATCCGTCGATGCGCAAGGCGATCGCGGCCTATCCGAACGTGCGCGTAACCGAGGCCGGCCACGGCGGGGGCGTCTACGAGGCGGTCGTGAGCATGCTCATGGACGTGGGTAGCTAGCAGACGGCGCCCGCCAAGACTTGCGGGCTACCGACAGGGCCGGGGGTCGGCGAGGTTGTCGGTAGCCCGCTCGCTCGCACACTATGAGCCGCGGGCGAGGCGATCAATACTGCAAATGGGTGAGATCTCGAGGCGGCGGAGCGCCGACAGGCGTGATCTGAGCCTCAGCCGGGGCCGCGATCCCAGCCTCGGGGCCGGGGCCGCGACGCGTTCTATGCCCTGCCGGAGAGGCGGCGCCACAGGCGCCGCCAGAATCCGGGCGGCGGGCGACCGCGCCAGCGCGCCGGAGGCGGGACCGTGGCGCGCACGAGCGCCACCCAGTCATCAAGCGGCAGCTCGCCTGAGATCAGCCGCGCCAGGGCACTCGTGACCGGAGCCCCGAGGAGACCGGCCTCAAGGGCGCGGGCGAGCAGGGGAACGGACTCGAGCGACTCGACAGCCTGGCCGATGCGCTCGGGGATCTCCGCGGCCGGGACGCCCGCCGCCAGCAGCTCGCCGGCCCGCCGGTTGCGGCTCTCCCTCGCGAGCGTCGTTGCCACCAGATCGCCGGCGCCGGCCAGCCCGATCATCGACTCCGGCCGAGCACCCAAGCGCTCGGCATGACGCCAGACCTCGGCGAAGATGTGTCCGGCGGCCGCGCCGGCGGCATTCGATCCCTGCGCCTCCGTCGCGCCGGCGGCGAGCGCGGCCGCGTTCTTCGCGGCGCCGGCCAGCTCCACGCCGAGCGGATCGTTGGACTGCTCGCAGACGACTCCTGCGCGGATGAAGACGTCGGCCAGCGAGCGCGTCAGCTCCTCGTCGGTCGAGGCGGCCACGAGGGCGGCGCCGGCGTGCACCATCTCCTGGGCGTGGGCGGGGCCGCCGACGCAGGCCACCCTTTCGGCGCCGAACCTCTCGCTGAGGACGGTCGTCGGCGGCAGGCCGTCGGGAGGAACCAAGCCCTTCGCGACCGACACGATCTGCGTTCGGCGCCCGAGTCCCGCGGCGCCGAGCGTCGCGATCACCTCGGCGAGGCCGTGGGAGGGCACGGCCAGGAACACGTAGTCGGCTCGAGCCACGCCGGCCGATGCCGGCTCGATCCGCAGCTGCGCCGGCAGCTTCACGCCCGGCAGATAGGTCACGTTCTCACGGCTCTCCTCCAGCGCGGCGCTCTGCTCTGGCGTGCGTGCCTGAAGCGTCGTGCGCAGGCCGCCTCGCGCCAGAAGCACGGCGAGAGCAGTGCCAAACGAGCCGGCGCCGATCACGGTGGCACGCGGGGCGCCCGGCGTGGGCAGCGAGCGACCGCGGGAGGCGCGAGCAGCCGGGCTCCCAGTAGGCTCGGAGGGGGGCATGAGATGAGCGAGCCTAGCGATCCGTACGAGCGTGCCGGCCTCTGGCGCAACTGGGCTGGTGATGAGCTCTGCCGGCCTGCGGCGATCGAGCGACCGGGGTCCGTGCAGGAGCTGGCCGCGGCGATCGATCGGGCGACGCGAAGCGGCTTGAGGGTGCGTGCCGCCGGCGCCGGGCACTCCTTCAGCGACATCGCGTGCAGCGACGGCCTGATGGTCTCGCTCGAGCGCCTCGAGGCGATTCTCGACGTCGATCCCTCCTCGGGGCTCGTGAGGGTGCAGGGCGGCATCACGATCCGCGAGCTGAGCCGGCGGTTGCTGCCGCACGGCCTTGCTCTCGAGAACCTGGGGGACGTCGACGCCCAGAGCATCGCCGGGGCGATCTCCACCGCGACGCATGGCACGGGGGCGCGGCTGCGCAACATCTCCGCTCAGGTGCGCGAGATCAAGCTCGTGCTCGCCGACGGCTCGACGCTCGAATGCACCCCTGAGCAGGAGCCCGAGGTCTTCCGGGCGGCGTGCGTCGGCCTCGGCGCGCTCGGCGTGGTCGCCGAGGTGACGCTCCGCTGTGTCCCGGCGTTCACGTTGCGAGGCGTCGATGCTCCGGCGCCCCTGAACGATGTGCTCGAGGGCTTCGAGCAGGTCGCGCTCGCCAACGACCATTTCGAGTTCTTCGTCTTTCCCCACACAGACACGGCGCTCACGCGCACGAACAACCGCACCGAGGAGTCACCGCGCCCACGCCGCCGCGCAGCCGCGTACGCGAACGACGTGCTTCTGAGCAACCATGCCTTCGGCCTGATCTGCCGTGCCGGCCGCCGCTTTCCGAGCCGCATACCCGAGCTCAACCGCCTGGTGACCCGGTTGGCCGGAAGCTCAGTGCGTGTGGAGCGCTCGGCTGCGATCTTCGCCAGCCCGCGCCTGGTGCGCTTCACCGAGATGGAGTACGCCCTGCCCCGCGGGCGCACCGTGGAGGCGGTGCGGGCCGTCATGCAGCTGATCCGCGAGCGCGGCTTCGCGGTGCCCTTCCCGATCGAGGTCAGGACCGTGGCGGGCGATGACGCGTTCCTCAGCACGGCCGCCGGGCGCGAGAGCGGCTTCGTCGCCGTGCACATGTTCCGCGGGATGGCCTGGGAGCCGTACTTCCGGGCGGTCGAGGCGATCATGGAGAGCCTCGGCGGCCGCCCGCATTGGGGCAAGCGCCACTTCCAGACAGCGGCCACGCTGCGACCGCGCTACCCCGACTGGGATCGCTTCCAGGCCGTTCGCGCGCGACTGGACCCGGACGGACAGTTTGCCAACGCCTGGACCGAGAGGGTATTGGGGCCCGCCCACCCCGCCCACCCCGCCCACCCCGCCCACCCCGCTCACGCCGCCGACCCCGCGCAGCCTGCGCACGGCACCGGTGCCTGACGACGCATACGCACGACTCGAGCGCGCGACGGCTGAACTGGAGGCGCCGTTCGCGCTCGTCGACCTCGACGCGATGTGGGCGAACGCGGCTGATCTGGAACGGCGCGCCGAGCCGAAGCCGATCCGGCTCGCCAGCAAGTCGCTGCGCTGCCGGGCGCTGCAGGAAAGGACTCTCGAGCGTGAGGGCTTTCAGGGGACGCTCGCCTTTACGCTGCCCGAGGCACTGTGGCTGGCCTCCCACGGCGCCAGTGACCTTCTCGTCGCCTACCCGACCGCCGACACGCATGCCCTGCGGGCGCTCGTGGGCCCCGAGCGCGACGCCCGCGTGACCCTGATGGTCGACGGAGTCGAGCAGCTCGACCTGATCGAAGCCGCTGTCGGGAGAGAGCGCCGCGAGGTGCGCGTGTGCATCGACGTCGACGCCAGCTGGCGCGCCCTCGACGGGCGGGTGCGCGTGGGAGTCAAGCGCTCACCAGTCCACACCCCGCGGCAGGCCGCCGAGCTCGCACAGGCGGTCGTCGCTCGAGGGGTCTTCCGGCTAGTGGGTCTGATGGTGTATGAGGCGCAGATAGCCGGCCTCGGAGACGCTCCGCGCGGGCGGCCGCTGCGCGCAGCTGCGATCCGCGCAGTGCAGGCGCTCTCGGCGCGCGAGCTCGTCCCCCGCCGCGCCGCGGTGCTCGCCGCAGTCGAGCAGGCGCTGACGGCCGGCGGAGCTCCTGCGCTCGAGTTCGTGAACGGCGGCGGCACCGGCAGCCTCGAGCTCACCGCGGCTGAGGGCGCCGTCACCGAGGTGACTGCCGGCTCCGGCTTGTACGCGCCGATGCTGTTCGATAGCTACCGGGCGTTCACGCCGCACCCGGCCGCGCTGTTCGCGCTCCCGGTCGTCCGCCGGCCAGGGCCGGGTGTCGTCACGACGCTCGGCGGCGGCTACCTCGCCTCGGGTCCTGCCGACGCTGCCCGGCTTCCCCGGCCGCACCTTCCTGCAGGCTTGCGACTCGACCGCCAGGAGGGCGCCGGCGAGGTGCAGACGCCACTGCTCGGCCGTGCGGCTGACGCGCTCCACGTCGGTGACCGCGTCTACTTCCGCCACGCGAAGGCGGGCGAGCTGAGCGAGCGCTTCGCGAGCCTCCATCTGCTCGAGGGAGAGACGATCGTCGATGAGGCGCCGACGTACCGCGGCGAGGGACAATGCTTCCTGTGAGCTCCGAGCGAACCAGCGCAGAGAGCGCCCTCCTGGCCAGCGTCCTGCGCGAGGTCGTGGAGACCCTCGCTCCGATCGACCGCACGCCTTGCTCTGCTGGCGAGCGTCAGGCTGCCGAGTGGCTGGCCGCCCGTATGGGGGCGGTCGCAGGGGTCGAGGTCGCGCTCGAGGACGAGCCCTCGTGGGGAACGTT
>DASZFA010000056.1:0-41302 GCA_035940255.1 Solirubrobacteraceae bacterium | reverse complement strand
GGCCCCCGAACCTCAGCAATCCCCCCCACAACCACACGACGACGCCCACCCAAACCCAACAAACCACGCCAGGGAGGCGCCGGCAACGGCGCCCACGGCGCTTCGGGGCCGACTCCCCGTCGCGCCTCCACATCGATCATATGCACAGCCTCCTCGCGCACCGCCGCCATGGGCTGACATCTTGAACCCATCGCGATCGGCAGATGTCGAGATTTCGTGACCCGGGGATGAGAAAAAGCCGAGCCACCGCATCCATGCGATGGCCCGGCCGGGTGCGTCCTACTCGCGCCTAGGTGCTGCCCCTGCTGCCACAGCAGCAGTCAGGCATCCTTTGGTGTGAGCTTATTCGGTGTAGTTGATCTGAGCCGCACCTGCGACTGCCTTGGCCAGCACGGGCTTCGGCAGCGCGAGGTAGTCGTGACCGTTGAGCTCAGGCTGTCCGCTCTTCTTGTCGGTCATGAACTGGTAGTACTGCTTGATCGTTTCCTCCTCGGCTTTGGTCGTGCCAGGCACCGAGAACTCGTTCTTGAATGCGATGTCGTAGGTGAGACCACACAGCGCGTAGGTCTTCTCCGAGAGGTTCGTCGAGACCTTGTCCCACGCAACCAGCGTGCTTTCGGGCGGGAACGTGGTGTTACTTCCGGCCACCACGTAGTCCTCCTTGTTGCAGTTCGAGCTGGCAACGGTCGCTATCTCGCCGTTGGTCGACGGGTCGGAGTAGCTGAATTTACCTTTCTTTTCGCCGTTCTGGACGTCTGCCCAGAACTTGGTCGCTGTAGCGGCCCCAAAGCCTTTCGCACGCGCTTCGGCGAGGTTCGTGTAGCCAATCGCGCCTTCCTGTGCGATGACTTCTTCGATCAATCCACCTGAGCCTTTGTGCGTGGCTACCACAACTTTGGCGGCCGTCGGCCATGTCTTGTTCAGCCCACCCTCGGAGAGTTCACCCCAAGTGGCGGACGTTTTGCTTTCGGTTTCCGGAATTGTGAGCGCGGTCGAGGGGTCCACCTGTCCGAGGAAGCGCTTGAACACGTGGGTCGTACCCGAGCCGTCGAGGCGCACGACCGGCTTGATCGCCGCTGCGGCGCATTCGCCACCGAGTTTCGTCGCCGTGCCCGTGACGGCGTCGCCGCCGTCTTTGAGCGCGCCCCACGTCGCGAGAGTGCCCTCGTAGATGCCCGTCAGGTCTTTGTCGCTCAGGACCAGCCGGCCGGGCGCCGTGGTGCTGGTCGCCGTGCAGCCTTCGGGGAGGTTGATGATGATCGCCACAGCTGCCTGCGCGACCGGAATCGTCTCGACGCTTTCCGCTCCTTCGGCTTTGACGGTCTCCTCCGCAACGAGGTTGCTCAGCTGTGTCGCGTTCGGCGGTTCGTCCGTCGCGATGAAGGCGTTGTTGACGGCGAAGCCCACGAACGGTTCCGTCCCGGTCGGAGCTTCCGCGCCCCACGACTTCAATGCCGTGCCGCTACCGCTCGAGGTGTATTTGATTTCCGGAGCCCCCGGCGTTCCCGGAGTCCCGGGGCAGCCGAAGTCCTTGGAGGAGACTTTGTTGAATTCTTTCGTCCACACGTTGATCTGCTGGGGCGCCTGAAAAGACGATCCCTGCCCCGTGATGTTCGCGCCGTTGGTGCACGCAGGGGGCACTCCTTTGGCGCTCGCAGCATTTGGCGCGAGCAATGCGGCTACCGACGCCGCTGAGATTGCGCACGCCGAAAGCACACGGCGCGCGGAGAGAGAATGCATTACGTCACTACCTCCTGGGTTATGCAGGTTTGGTAACCGGCCGGGCGCAACGTCGCTTCCCCCCGGTCCGAGACACAGCGAAAGCATCTTGCTTCCGGGCCACACGATCGCCGAATAGCGCGTTGACAAGGTTGCGGACCCGTGACATCGCACTAACGGTCACACTCTGTTCACAAGTGTTGCGAGGCCGCTCACACGCGTCGCGCGCCAGGCGCCCGTGGCGGGCGCCCAGCGCGCTGTGCAGCGCCCCGAATAGGTGCTCTTCTCGCGTCAGTGCTTCTTGACGACCTTGGCAGCGCGCAGCGACACGCTCTCCTTCGTCGTCGCCGTTTCGGCGGTCGCGTTGCGGGCGACCAGCGTGGCAAGAGCGCTGAGGAAGTGCGAGCGCACGAGCATGCTCCGCGCCGTCGAGGACAGATGCAGCGTCAGCGACTTGAGCTGACCTCCAGCGAGCGTGAACGAGCCCGTCGCGAGCGTGAGGATCGCCTTCTTCTTGCTCTTGCCCGCGGCGACCGCTTTCGCGGTCTTCAGCGTGATCGTGCCGGTGCAGCTCGACGCGCCCGTGGCGCAGCGCAGCTTGAGCGTGAATCCGCCCGTACTTGTGACAGATGCCGAGCTCCCTGACAGGGTCACAGTCGGGCTGACCGCTTTGTTGCCCAGCACCCCTCCGCCGCCAGAGGGAGGCCCCGTGTTGACGCCGCCACCGCCACCGCCACCGCCGCCACCGCCACCGCCACCGCCACCGCCAGCCGGCGGCGTCGGTTCGGCTTCGGTCTTGAACGTAGTCGTCGCTTCGCCCGTGCCGTCCGAGTTGGTCGCGGTGATCTTGAGGTCGTAGGTCGTGTTGGCACTGAGGCCGAGAACCGATGCCGACACCGCTACTGCGGCTTTACCCGCTCCCGGCGAGGGCACGCAGGGTGCGGATTTCCCGTACGCGGTGGTGGTCCCATATTCGAAGGTGCATTTCGTCACATCGAGACCTTCGGGGTTCACGGTCGCGTGCAGCGTCGCGCCTGTCTGCGTCACGCCACCGGCCGCGCTTGCGACGACGACGGGCTTTCCAGCCGTCACCGGTTCGCTGCCCTTGATGTCGATTTTGCTGTGGGTCACGAGCACCGGTTCCGCGAGATCGTCGGTGTGGATCTTCTCGGTGATTTCGTGCACCCCCCCTTCGACAAACAGGTGTTCGCTTGTCGTCCTCTGGTGCTCATCCGTGCTCACGGTTTCCTTCGTGCCGTCGCCGAATTCCCATTCGACGCTGAGCGCATTGGAGCCGACCAGGTTGGATGACAGCTTGACCGTGTCCTTGATCGGGATCGGTTCGGTTTCGGCAATCGGTTTGCCTCCCGAGGACAACGTCGACGCCGTCGGCGCCGTCACGGTGCCTTTGGGGCAGCCTTTGCCTTCCGGTCCGAACTCGACGATTTTCGGCCCTTCGCCTTCGGGGTTCTCGTCGAAGACGAACACGTGGTGTTCCTTGCCGGCGGCTACTTGCGAGTAGACGTTGATGCTGATTTTGCATGGACCCTTCGCGCCCACGGTCGCGATGCTCTGTCCACCGGTCCAGCCTTCATCGGCCCATTCTTTTTCGCCGCCCTTGGAGGAGAGCTCGAGCACTCCCGGCGCCAGCGGCCCGTTCAGTTCCCCGTGGTGCTTTTCGGGGTCCTGTTCGGTAATGGCGGCGCTGGCGTAGATGGTCCCTTCCTGCCCGAGCGAGAGGGCCCCGCCGCCGCGCGGTTCAAAGTCGGCCGTGCCTGGGAACGAGGTCAGCTGTTCAAGAACCGGCGCCGGTTCTCCTTCGACTTCGGGGTTGGCCTCGAAGACGGGGGCCGGCGCGGCCTCCGAGGCGAAGCTCGCCGGGATCTTGTCGACTTCGTCGATTTCGCCGGGATGAACCACGAGCACTTCGCCGCTCTTCGTCACGACGGGCGAACTGGCTTCGTCTTCGAGAAAGCCTTCCGGCTCTTCGGGCGCGCTCGTCGGGTCCGACCAGCGTTTTTCTACGAGCGTTCCTTTTTCGGTGTTGATTCGCTCGAGCGCGATGACCGAGTGCCCTTCGCCCTTTTCTTCTTCACCGAGCACGATCACATCGTGGTTCGTGGGATCGACCGCGATGCCGTCGGGGTTGTTCAGCGGTTCGCCAAGCCCCTTCGCCTGCGGCGTGAAGACCTTGGTGCCGGCGATCGCTCCGAGCGAGGTCAGCTGTTCGCCTTCGATGTTGAATGCCCACAGCTGCGATGCGGCCATCGTGAAGCCGTTGATACCTTGCGGGCGTTGTTCGGAGGTGAGCACATAGATCCTGTGGTTCACCGGGTCCACGGCGATGTTCGTGACTTCGTCGATTTCTTCGTCTTCGCCGAGCGCTTGGTCCTTCGGTTTGAAGGTCATGAACGCCACCGGCTTGCCGGCTTCGTTTTTCGAGTTGACGTATTCGCCCTTCGAGTTGGGATCAAAGCGCTGGATCAGGAATTCGTTCGGCTTGTACTTTTCTTTGCCAGTTCCGCCCGGCTTCACCTTGCCTTCTTCAGGCAGATCCACGACATACACGTCGTTGGTGGCCGGATCGACCCCGAACCCGGCGGCTTCTCGGGTTTCGAACTGACCTTCGCCTGCACCCAGCGAGCCGAAGCGCGCAGCTTCGATTTCACCGTAGCCTTCCGCCTGCGCTGCCACAGCGGTGCCGGCGGCTGCCAACAGCGTGAGTGACACTATCGCGGTCAGGCGTCGGCAGAAACATGCGAGGTCAGGCATTGTGCTCCGATCTTGTCGCTTGCGGGAAGAATCTCAGCTAGGACTTAGGTTTAGGTGTTAAATCTGTGAAGCGCAGGTGACGCGCAAGTCAGAGTCGCCGCCCGCGACGTGTGCTCATCCGGCGCTGCGAGCGCATCGTCGAAAGCGTCGCGGGCGCGATCCGGACCTCGCGCCCCCTGCGGCCTGGTCGTCTCCGCACGGATGCCCCCGCAAACGCCGCCAAGACGATAATTCCGAGCAGATATGCCGGCGAGGGCTCGTGTTCGGGGGCCCGATAAGCGACCGCCTCGTTACTCACCGACTCGGGCGCGACCTCGTCCTCTTCTTCGTGCTGCGCGGCCTCGACCGGCGAGGTTACGGCCGAGGTCCCCGACGGTGGCGTTGGACGCGCCGGCGTAGGCACCGGCACGGGCACGAACGCCGGCAGGAACACCGCAGGCGTAGCTGGCGCGAAGAAGCCCGGCGTGAGCGGTCGCGCCGCCGGTGGTTTGACCGCGGGCGTCGCCGGGGGTGGAGGTATCGGCGGTGGTGCGCTAGCCGCTGGCGCCGCGCCTGTGGGTCCTGGCGACGGGGCGGGGGCTGGAGCTGGTGCGGACTGGTTGGCCGTCGGCGAGGTGTTCACATGGACCGTGCCGCACGGCTGGCGGACACTTCCCGCCTGCACCGTCACCGGCAGCGAGGCAGACCTGCCGCCCGCGCTGATGGTCACGATCGTCGTTCCGGGGTTATACGCGCAGAACAGGCCCGGCCCCGAGGCTTCTTCGTCGGGGATCGGTTCGCCCTTGGGCCCGGGGAGCACGGCTTCGGGGTCGAGCGAGTGCGTGTTGCGCTTGACGAATTGACCGACTTCAGTGTCGGATGAGCTGAATTTGTATTCGGGCAGAACGCCGCTGGCGCATGCGACACCGACACATTCGTCAGGAACCGGCGTGTACGGGTCCGTCTGGGGCGTCGAGGTGCCACTCTCCGCGAGGTTGCCGGAGCGCGGGCGTCGCGCGAGCCCCGCGAACAGCGCCGCCTGGCTCCGGCGCAGCAGGGTACCGGCCTCGGCTTCGAGGGCGAGTTCGCCGACGTTGGGAATCAGCTTCACTTCAACTTCATAGACCTTCGTCGCCGGGTTGAGCGGGCCAACTTCGGCGAGCAGGAAGCCGCTGGCACCGATGAAGTCCTGCTGCGCCTGGGATGCTGCCTGCACATAGCCGAGGGTGCCGGAGCCGAAGCTCTTGACCGACCCCTTCGTAGTTGTGAGCGGTTGTCGCACGTTCTCTTCGGGGGCGTTGTAGAAGTAGGCAGACGCGTGATATTCGATCAGCGCGTTGACGACTTCCGTGGCCCACGCCTTGTTTGCGGCCATCGCCGCGCTGAGGTTGGCCTCGCCGACGACGATCGCGGGTTCGCGGCCTTCGACGGCACTGAGTTCGCCCTTGAGCCAGTTCAGCTGAGTCGATTCGACTTCCGTGCTGTCGTCGATCACGATCATCCGCACGTTGCCCCCCGGCGCCGCCGGCGGCGACCCCGCAGGCAGCGCCTCCGCGTAGTAGGCGGGACGTTTGAAGTCAGATTCGAAGGTGGACATGCTGTGAGCGAGGTCGAAATCCGTGCCGGAGGCGGCGACGTAGGTCGGCAGCGGGCTTTCGTTGACGAGTTCGGCGTAGCGCGCAAGCTCGAGCTCGTGTGGAACGGCGAGCGTCGGCGGGCCGGTCGTTTCACCGTTCGTGACCCGCGGGCCCGTGTAGAAGAACGCCCGCGCCTTGGCATCTGCAGCCTCCGCCAATGCGTTCTTCAGCCACACGTCGGGACCGATGCCCGCGTTGGCGCTGTCGGCGCACGGGGCGGCGCACTGTGCGCCGCCGCCGACGGCGAACGTGGCCGTCGCCGCGGTGGTGGCTATCGGGGCCGTGCCGACACCGGGCGGCACGGAGCCTGCTTCCGCCGGATAGCGCCACACGTCGGAGGTATCCATTGCTTCTTTTTCGTTGTTGACGATCCCGCCGACGGCCCAGCCCTGCGAGCCGTCCGCGTTGACGATCACCGCCGAGACCGGATCGGGCTGGTAGACGGTGTCGTAGCTCACGTAGGAGCCGGGAGGTTCTTTGACGTCGTTCAGTTCGTGCTGCTCATCAATCCAGCCGCTCGCCGTCTGGCGAAGCACACCGTGTTCCTGATTGCTGCTGAGCGGGAATGGAGGAAACAGCGTCGGTGGGAATCCCGGTGGCGGGGCAGGTTCGCTTTCGGACGCGAACGTGTCGGGCACGCTGCCGGCGGCGATCACGCGCAACGACCCACCTTCGCGAAACAGCGCGATCGACCCCGGCGAGCCGTTGCCCGGGAACGGGGTCGCCGTGGCCTGCCAGGAAGCGCCGGCGCTCTGACGCTCAAACACCTGCCCGGCTTCGGTTGTGAACGCCGCGCCCCCGTCGGGAAGTCCAGCGACGGCCCACGGCGCGCCCTTCCCAATCGCGGCAGCCGCGCCCGCGTCGATGCTCCAGCCAGAACCTTCGTTGACCAGCAGGCCGCCTTCCTCCTCGTGCGTGCCGCCCGGGGCGAGCTTGCGATAGGCGACGATCGCCTCCGAGCCGGAGAAACCGATCGAGGTGAAGCTCATGCTCGCGACCGCCGTCGGTAGGCACGGCTGGGAGACTTCGGGCCCACAGTCGAGTTCCTGAGTCCAGGTCTTGCCGTAGCGCAGCAGCACGCCGTTCTGACCCACGGCGTAGCCGCGCGCTGGTTCTTCGGGATCGAACGCGATCGCGAGCAGATTGCCGCGGAAGTTCAGCGGGGTCGCGGGATCCAGTTCCCAGAGGCCGGTTTCACCCCGCCACAGCCACATCTGTCCGAGATCGCCGACGGCATATACACGCGTGGGGGTCGGCCACGCGACCGCGCGCAGGCGCGGTGTTTCGTGCCGGCCGCCGGGGCTGAGGAGGCTTTCCGGGAGCCAGCCCTCGCCCGGCTTGTAGCGCGCCACCTCGCCGCGGTCGCCGACCGCGACCGCTTCGCTGGACAGCGATCCCGTCGGCGCTGCTGGTGCCGGCGCCAGCGCCAGTAGCGCTCGTCGGAACGACACCGGCCAAGGCGAGAGCTTGCTTGGGAGAGGGTCGAGGGTCATGTGCACGGGCAGCTGTTCCTGGCCGAGCCAACCCTCCTTTGGGCTAGAGAACGCTGACCCGAATGCTCCGCCGACGTCGGCGGAGCCGGACGTTCCGCCGAGTGCGAGGATGCGCTTGAAGGTCGTGCCTTCGAGGCGCAGGCTGACCCCGTCGGGAAAGCCGGTGATGACCCGTTCGCCGAGCTTGGCGGAGCTGGCCCACGCGAAGCTGCGGATCCCGGCGGTCGGGAGGTCGTCGGGGAGCGCATTTTCGCAGCCGGCGGTGGCGACCGGGGAGCCTTCAGAGATCTTGCACCAGGAAGTGAGATAGGTGCTGCCTTCGGGCTTGTAAAACAGCGTGGTGGACGCGTCGACGTCCGAGCGAACGCCATCTATCCACACGCCTTCGCCAACCGCCGTAAGCAGCTGCGACTGCGTGCGCGCGTGCACCGTGAACGGCTCGGCTTCGCTACTCGTCGTCGGCACCGTCAGCGCTTCACCGGGTATCCCCCCCGGCTTGGCCGCCATCGGTTGCCACGTCGCGGTTTCTCCGCCTACCGCGAGTTGGCGGTGGAAAAGCGCGATCGCCCCCTGCGCCGAGATTCGTGCGAGCAGCCAGGCGTTGCTCGGAGAGCTGGCGCCGATCGCCAGCGGCCGGAATTCACTCGTGCCGACTGGTATTTCGATCGGCTCGCTGCTCCACGTCTTGCCGTTCCAGTGAAGCACGCGGTCTTCACCGCCTTTGGATTCGTCGACGGGGACGACTAGCGCTCCCGCGTGGGCCTGCGTGAACCCATGTCCGGCGGTTTCTTCGAGCGCGGCGAGCATCGGGGCGCGGTCGATGCCAAACAGCGCTTCGCCTTCCTGCAGCGCTTCCGTGCCTTCCGGCGCCGTCGTTTCCTGGAAGGGTTCGCCGGGGTTACGCATCAGCAGGATCTGCTTGGTCGAGGCAGCCGCGGGGACCGTGCCGAGCAGCGCGCCCTCGCCATCGGGCGTGATCTGACCGGCCAGCGGGCTCGGGTAGGAGTAGATACCGCCTTCGGGCTGGTCGAGCTTGAAGCCGGACAGCGGCTGGCCGGCCGAGCTCTGCAGCGCCGACCCGAGCGTCCATCCGGTTTCCGGCGTGTAGCGAACGAGCGTCGAGGCGCCGTCCTGGACACCGAGCCCCCACGTCTCGTCGTTGGCCTCGGCGGGAGAGGCTCCGAGCATCGTTACACGCGTCGCCGGGACGGAGTCGTCGGTCTGCGGGATAGGTTCGGCTGCGCCGGGCGCCGGCGTCGCGCGAGAGCTCGCCGGCGAGCCGCTGAGGAGCGCGACCGCCAGCGCGAGCGCTCCAAGCAGCGCAAGCGCGCAGATCGCGGGCCGGTGTGCCCGACCGCCTGAGGTTGGGCGCGAGCTCAAGGCAGCGGTCCGAATCCCAGCACGCCCGCTCCGATCGGAGCGCGCGCGTGTGGAAACGCCAGCCCGTAGCTGACGGTGTTCGTCGAGCTGTTGTTTTCGCGCGTCGAGGCGGTCGGCAGCGGGCCGAGCGCGTGGGTCTGCAGGTCGAGCTTTGTCGGCCAGCGCTTGACGTTCAGCTGCAGCAGCAGGCTGCGGGTGCCTGCCTGCAGCGTGCGGGTGGGCGTGCTCGCCACCACGCTCTTGCGACGCTTGGCGATCAGGCGGACGCGCGCCTTGACCGCCAGATGGAAGCTGAATTCCAGCTCCGTGCCGCGGCGCAACCGCGTGCGCTCATGCGAGAGCAGCGGCAGCGTCACGCGCGCGAACTGTTCTTCGGCCACCGGTTCCACGCGCACGCCTTCCAGCCCGGACCGCGATTCCGTCAGCCCCGAGTCATCCACCGGCAGCGTGGTCGGCGTCTGCGGCGGGACGCCTTCGTCGGGCGGGCGGTAGGTGATCGAGTAGGCGCCCGAGAACGCGGGATCGCCGTTGGCCTGGGCCTGTTCGCGTTCTTCGGCGGTGGCGAGATGGAACAGCCAACCGGCGGTCGTGGCGACCCAGCAGTCATGGACGGCCGGGCACACCACGTGCGCGGCCGCCCCCTTCGCTGCCGGCAGCTGCAGTTCGTCGAGGATTTCTCCGTCCGCGGACAGCAACGCAAGCGTCGCGTGCGCGATCGGGCTGGGATGGCCCGACGCTTCAGCCTGAGCTTCTTCCTGGCTCTCGAGCGCGATCCATACGTCGTTGGTCTGCGGTTCCGCGGCGATCGAGTTGACGACCGCTTCGGGGAAGCGTTTGCTCCCGGTTGGCGTGGTCTTGGGACCTAGCACCTGCTTCCAAGCTGGAGTCGCTTCTTCTTCGTACTGCTTGGATGCTGAGGAGTACTGCACGCGCGAGTAGCGCAGCACGGTGACACCCGCCGGCGTCGAGCCTGTTGGTTCGGGCGGCTGCGGCTCGGTGCCGGCGGCAGCCCAGAGCGCGTTTTCGTTGGCGCTGAGGCGCAGGTAGTCGAGGGCGAACAGATCCTCGTTAGGCCCGTAAAGCTCTTCGGCGAGTTCCGAGACCGGTTCTCCCTCGCCTTCGCCGCCGAGGACGTGCAGCGCCGGGACTTCCAGCGCATGCCTGATGGAGGGATCGGTTTCCGACAGCCGTACGCTCTCGAACACCTGTCCTTCGAACGCCCGCATGTCCTCGACCGCGTGCCCTTCGGGCAGATACGGTTCGGCCGCCAGCGTGCTGCCGTTCCAGTGCAGCTGGAAGGAGCCGACGGCGGGAGCCGGCAGTGGGCTGCCGCCGAACCAGCAGTTCGCCGGGCTGATGCACGCCGCTGCATGCATCGCCTGGTAGGAGGTCGACTGAAACGCAAGCGAGGCGTAGGACTTCACGACTTCGAACTTCGCGAGCGGTTCGCCCTTGAGGCCGACGGCGCTGAAGTGGCACAGCGTGTTGTCTTCCAGGGACGGCAGATTGCCCTGCGAGTCCGGTGCCTGACCGGGACGTCCGTTCGACACCGTCCAGAATTCGTCCGGGCCGGCCCAGGCGATGCGCCCGTTCGCGGCGCCGCAGATCCCTTCTTCCGGCGCCTGTGCGGTCAGCTCGCGCCACACCTGACCGTTGTACAGCCAGAGGCCGGGCCTGACCGTGCTCCCATTGCCGGCGGTGATCAGCGCGCCGCGGTCGGGCGAGAAGAACTCGACGTCGCCGATCGCGCCCAGGCCGACGGGAAGTTCGAGGCTTTCTTCAACGCCCGCGCCAGGCGCCGGCGGCGGCGGCTGTTCCAGGCGCCATTCCGTGCCAGCGGGAAGACCTTCTGCGCCGGCGGCGCCCGCGAGCGAACCGCAGGCCACCGAAGTGACGAGCGCCATCAGCAGAAGGCGGCGCACACGACGCGCGCTCATCGGCTCCTCCCCTTTGGCGTCTTGGCATGTGGCTTGCGCACAAAGCTCACTTCGATGCGCTCGCGCAGCGTGGGATGCCCAGGGGCGGCGAAGCTGACTTCGGCGTTCGCCGTCAGACCGCCGGGACGTTCGGTCAGGGCTGCATAGCTGGACGCGGGTGTCATGACGAGCGTCGTCAACCCGCCGGCGCTCGGGTCCGTCAGCGGTTTCGTCGTGGCGACGGTCCGGGTGAGCAGCCTGGCACGCCGCCCCTTGAATCGGCGCGCGCTGCGTGCCGGCGCGACCTTCACCGTGGCGTTCGCGTCTGCGTGCAGCACTCCGCTGCCGGGAACCTCGACACGCAGGCGCACGCTGCCGTTGCTCAGGGAGCTCGCCGTCACCCCCAGGCTCCAGCTCGGCGATAGCGAGGGATTGGGCGGCGCCGCCGAGATCAGCTGCGGTGTGGGGACGGCTTCGAAGACGACGCGGGGAACGACGAACGTGTCGCTGCCGTCGAGGCGTTCGTCGCCGAGCGGTGGGGTGTTGCCGTCGCCGAAGATGAGGTTCGACGCGGTGGAGGAGAACGCGAGCAGATCGCCGTCGGCGGAGAACGACGGCGACTGCGCGCCGTCGCCCTGGCTCAGATACTGATCTTCGTCGTTCGCGTTGACGACCTTGTGCGGGTGTTCGCTGGGGCCGCCTGTATAGCCGTGGGTGACGCGGGTGAGCGTGTCGTTTTCGAGGTCGACGTCATACAGCTCGAGCATCCCGGGCACCGTCAGAGGTGCGCTCACGTACGCGGGTGAGCCGAGCGGAAACACGATGCGCCTGGTCGCAAACGCGACCTGAGATGCGTCCGGGGAGATGTCGAGATCGACGACCGGCGCATTGTCGGCTTCGTGGGCTTCGTTTCCGCTGGCGAGCTCGGTCAGCTGGCGCAGTGCCTGCTGACGGGAGAGCCCTTCGCGCATGTCCGCGACGTACACGTCATCGCCGTGATGCTCGCCAGGGCTCGCACCGCCGAAATCACTGCCCTGCGAAATCAGCGGAGCGGTCGAGATGAACGCAACCTTGTATCCGTCCGCACTGAGCCGTGGTAGCGCATCTGCTTCGCCTACCAGCTGGTCACTCCAGAGGCCGAACGCCGCTTCGGTCCGGAACGGCCCCTGGCAGGGGTCCGACAGGGACGCTTCCCTGGGTAGCACGGTCTCGCCGCTCGCGACACAGGCCGGATTCCTCGGATCCGAGCCGCCACTTACACGCCGCGTCGGCGCCGCCGGCCCGTCGGCGATTCGCCGCCACAGCGGCTCCGCATACCTGGCATACAGCGTTTCGCCAGGAAGCGTTGGCGCCTGCTCACCGATGTCCTGACCGAGCCAAGCCACCGTCGATCCGTCGGCGCTGATCGAGGCCCCGATCGTGGATCGAACTTTGTACGGCTCGGCCGGCGCAAACGGAGGCGGCTTGCCTTCGCTGAACGCCCCGCCGTAGGTTTCCGCGGCTTCCATCTCCGCGCGAGCTGGCTTCGGGAGTCCGGTTTCTTCGTCTATCGCCGGCTCACCGGTTGTGGGGTCGTATTCGACGCTGACGACTTCGGTGCTCTCCGTGTCGAGGTCCCTGACCGCCACCTCCAGCGCGGGCGTAGCGGACCCGTCGAGGTTCGACGGCGCCGTCGTCACGAACGCAACCTTGCGCCCGTCGGCACTCAGCGCCGAGCGACCCGCCGCCAGAGAGCCGTACCGTTCGGATTCTTCGCGCCGAAGTTCTTTTTCCGCGACGCCTTCCCCGTGTGTTGCGTATTCATACGTGAGCGGTTCGGTTGAGCCGTTGACCGCCGAAACCACTTCGAAAGCCCCTGCTTCGGCCGGCGCGAAACCCATGTTGCGCACGTATACGTTCGGAGCTTCGACGGTCGGGCCTTCACCGATCTGATGTACGGGGTCGGGCAGCCCGTTCGTGATTTCGGGCAGCGCTTTGCCTTCGTTGGTGGTGAAGCTCACGTACTGCCCGTTTTCGCTGATCGAGGGCAGCTCGGCGTCGCCGCCGGCGACCTCTTCGGCGTTGCCTTCGTGGCTGACGACGCCGTCTTCGCGGCGCAGTTCGCGCCGCCAGACGCCCGTGACGCCGCCGATCGAGCCGTCGAAGACGACGTATCGCCCGTTGGCGGAGACGGCCGGGTCGTGGGCATAGTCGGCCTGTTCGCTTGGGCTCGTCGACACCAGCGAGATCGACCCGAACACGTCGGCGCCCGCCGGTGCGCAGACGAGCCCGAGTGGGAGCATGAGCGTCGCGACGAGGCACAACGTCAACCGCATGGGCACGCTCATCGCACGCTCACCAGGCGGCGCACGACGCCCCGGTTGCCGACGTTGTCGCGCAAGTGGACGACGATCGTGTAGATGCCGGCGTGCGCGTAGCGGTGGCGAAACTGCTTTCTCGCGCTGGCCTGCCGTCCGTCGCCGAAGGACACGCTGACAGCGGGCACGTCCACGCCCGACTGCCCGTCGCTGACGCGCACGATCACGCCGCGACCGCCTTCGGCGTGCGTGATCTCGACGGCGGGCGGCTGTCCGTCGATGCGCAGCTTCGATGGCGGCGTGAGCGTCTGCACGCCGTCCGCATCGGCGGCGAGTAGTTGCACCTCGTGTACGCCGTCGTCGAGGGCTTCCGGGTCGAACGAGTACGCGAACGCACCCGACGGCGTCGCGAGCTCGTGGCCGTCGAGCACCACCGTGTAACGCAACGGCCCGTTGGCGCTCGCGGCGGCCTCCCACGAGATCTGCGCGTGACGCGGTTTGAGCCAGCCCTTTGGGACGTTGACGACGAATCTCTCCGGCGGCGCGGTGACCTGCGCGGCGGCGATCGCGGCATCGCCGAGCGCTCCCTGCTGAAAGGCCACGAGCCCGTCGCCGAGGCCCGAGCGCCCGACCGCGAGTTCGGCGATCGGACCGCCCGCGCCGCCGCTGATTAGGCCAGTCTGGACCCCGCCTGCGGGGAAGTCCTCGCGCACAGCCACAACGGGATTGCCGGCGGGACTCTCACTCGGCCACGCCGAGACGCCGCCGCCTTCCGGGTTCATCACGCTTGCCGCGGGCAGTTCGGTGGCCGCGTATGGCTTCGGCGCCACGAACCTCGGTCCGAGGGCCAGCGTCCCGGTCAACCCGAGACCGGTGCCCTCGACCACATGGGGTTCGCCGTTGCTGTCGTAAAGCACGCGCACGTCGCGGTTTTCGTCGATGTCGATGCTCGGACGCCCGATGGCGGCCGCCTTGCCGCCGTTCACCCCCGAGTCCGCGACGACGGCGCCTTGGAATTCGGCGCCGCTCGTGGATTCGCCGTCGGGGAGGATGTTGAGGAAGATCCGCGGGCCCGGCAGCGGCGAGGCGGACCCGGCCGACTGCCTGTAGGCGACCTCGGCCTGCCCGAGGAGCGAGAGTGCGACGCTCGGAGCTTCGGCGTCTTCTTCGATCGGCGCCCCGCTGAAGGTGCTGGCGCTGACGGGCATGACATAGTCGAGGCTCGGTCCGAACAGGCGTCGCGCCCAGATGCGTGCGACGCCACTGATTTCCGGTTCCTGCCAGACGACCACGCCGTTGCCGGTGGGGCCGATCGCGATCTTGGGCGCATTGGCTTCGGTGGGAGGGCGCATCCCCACGCCGGGATCGCGGTTGATCGTGCCCAGATCCGCCCAGCGCTCCCCTTCAAAGTGAGCGACACGCACGCTCTCGCTGACGTCGCCGGGGTGGACGAGCGTCGCGGTGCCGCTTCGCTCCACGACCCGATAGACGACGTCGACCTGACCGGTCGAGCTCATCGCGAGATCCGGGCTCGTCCCCGTCCCTTCCCCGACTTCTGGATCGACGATCACCGCCGGGCCGAAGCCGCTCGCACCGGGCCCGAGCGTTGCGCTCACCAGCTCGTCCACCGGATGCTCGCCCTCGGTGGCGAACGGCGTGGCCCACACGACCATCAGCTCCCCGCCGTCAGCAGCGCCGATGCGCGGCCAGCTCGCCGCGAAGGGCTGTTCGGCATCCACCCGGATCGGCGCCAGCCAGTGCCCGCCGACGTAGCGCGAGACGAACACGTGCGCGACCCCGCCGACGCGCTTCAGGTACACCAGCCCGCCGGTGCCGTCTTCTGCCATCGCAGCTCCGCCGAAGCCGACGATTTCCGAGCTGGGGCCATCGATCGTGACCGCCGGCAGGATCACTGCGTGAGCCTGCTGAGCGAGGACGATCAGGAGTGCGGCCATGGCAAGCGCCGTCGCGGCCATGATCCGAGGCGGGCGATCGACCAGTCGTGCGAGCCTCATTCTTCGTTCTTGTTCACGGCGCCCGGCGACTTGTCGAAGGCGCAGCGGAAGTTCTGCGCTTCGTAGACCGGCTGCGCGCCGGCGAAGCCGCCCTGCTGGCCGTTGTCGTAAACGGTCACGTATTGGAGCGAGCCGGGCAGAGGGTTGGCCGGCAGCGCGATCGGGTTGGCCTGCCCCTGACGCGCGTCGCCGGTCGCGCCTTCGGTGACACCCTCGAAGCCCGCCGCAGCCGAGCCGGCTTCCGTTGTGATGAGCGTCGAGCTCATCTCACGTTCGTCCTTCAGCCCCCTGGTCGGGTCCTGGTCGATGGTCGCCGTGTCGGGGTTGTCGTGGATCGTCGACTCGAGCTTCACGCGACTGGCGGCCCCGAGTAGTTGTGAGGCGCTCGGCAGCCAGCCGCCTTCGGCCTCGCACGCTTTGCTCGCCCAGATGTAGGTGTTCTTGCCGGCGTCCGCCTTGGTCAGCGGGTACGGCACCGTGTCCAAGCACCACGTGCCGAGGTCGACGGTGTCAGGCGGACACGTGCCCGCGAGTTCTTCGGCGGTCTTGCCGCCGACACGCGAGGCGTCCTTGACGGTGGGGATCGCCGACGCGGGGAATTTCCGGTTCTTGCCTAGCAGCAGCACACCGCCGGCGTGGGGCGTCGTGCTGATCGGGTGGCCGTCCACCGCGCTGAGCACCGCGCGGCGCGCCGCATCGGCGAGGCCGGTCGTCGAGAACACGAGCGCGACGAGCGCAACGAGCATCGCCGGCGAGGGCATCCTCCTCCGTCGTTGCGGCTCGCGAGCAGTCACGGGGTCTTGTCGGGGTCGCGGGTGGTGAAGCGCGGCGGCACGGCGCGGCGCACCTGGGCGAGCTCCTCGAGTGTCACCTCCTGAACGGTGGAGAGCACCGCGTCGAGGGCGAGGCCCGACAGCGTCTCCTGCTCGAGCAGCGCCGCGGCCGTCTCCTCGACGGTCGACCAGTTGCGGTCAAGGATCACGGCCGCCCGCGCCTCGGCGTCCCCGACCATCCGCTCGATCTCGTTGTCGATTACGTTCAGCGTCTCCGGTCCGACTGAGCCGAGATCCTGTAGGGAGGCGCCGAGGAACACCTCGCCGCTCTTCTCGCCGATCGTCACGAGGCCGAGCGCATCGGACATGCCGAACGAGGTGATCATGCTGCGCGCGAGCGCGGTCGCTGCGTGCAGGTCATCGTTGACGCTCGTCGAGGTGTGCCCGAAGGCGATGCGCTCCCCGGCGAGCCCCGACGCGATCACGATCAGCTGGCTCTGCAGGTCCGGCTTGGTCATGATCGTCTGGTCGCGGTCGGAGAGCATGTGCGCGGCGGTCCCGAGCTGGCGTCCGCGGGCGACGATCGAAAGCTTGCGCGTCGAGGTCGTGTGTCCGAGCGCCTCGGTCACGACCGCGTGCGAGGACTCGTGGATCGCGATCAGCCAGCGCTCCTGCTCGGTCAGGATGTGGCGCTTGGCCGGACCGGCGACCACGCGGTCGATCGCCTCCTCGAGCGTCGCCTGATCGATCTGGGCGCGCCCGTCGCGCACGCTCAGTAGCGCCGCCTCGTTGATCACGTTGGCGAGCTCCGCGCCACTGAAGCCCGGCGTCTGGCGCGCGACCTCCTCGAGCGACGCGTCGGGTGCCATCGGGCGCTTGTTGCCGTGGAGGCGCAGGATCTCCAAGCGACCGTGCACGTCGGGGACGTCCACGACCACCTGCCTGTCGAAGCGGCCGGGACGCAGGAGCGCGGGGTCGAGGATGTCGGGGCGGTTAGTGGCACCCATCACGACCAGGCCTCCGTCGCCTGCGAAGCCGTCCATCTCGACGAGGATCTGGTTGAGGGTCTGCTCGCGCTCGTCGTTGCCCTGCCCGATCCCCGCTCCGCGCTTACGCCCGGCGGCGTCGAGCTCGTCGATGAAGATGATCGCCGGCGAGGCCTTGCGCGCCTTGCGGAACAGGTCACGAACGCGCGCCGCGCCGACGCCGACGAGTGACTCGACGAAGTCAGAGCCCGACACCGAGAAGAACGCGGCGTCGGCTTCGCCCGCGACGGCCTTGGCGAGCAGCGTCTTGCCGGTGCCTGGGGGGCCGACGAGCAGGACGCCCTTGGGCGCCGCCGCGCCGACCGCGAGGTACTTGCTCGGGTCCTGCAGGTAGTCGCGTATCTCGCGAAGCTCCGCCAGTGCCTCACCCGCACCCGCCACGTCCGCGAACGTGATCCGGTCGCGCGTGCCCTTGCCCTTCTTGCGCCCTTTGCCCGTGAACTCGGAGAAGGCCGCCAGCCCGCCGGCGCCACCGTCGGCGCCGATCCGCATGAACAGCGAGAACAGGCACACGAGCAGCAGGATCGGGATCAGGAACTGGACGACGATCTCCTGGATGGGCTTGCCCGACTGCTGATCGACCGTCACCACCGCGCCGCTGTCGGTGAGTTCCTTCAGCAGCTGCTGCGTCAGCGCACCCGACGCCGGATAGGACGCCCACAGGTGCTGGGCGACGCCGGCGCCGGCGGGTTCGACGACGTGGGTCACCGTGTGCGAGGGCTTGCCGCGCTTGCCCTTGACGATCGTGGTGGTCGTGATCACGGGCGGCAGCGTCCCGCTGCGCGCGACAGGCGGCGCCTTGGCGGTCGTGGTCAGCTCGACGCGGCTGTCGTGATCGAGCAGCATTGCGTCGGCGATCTCGTGCCGAGCGGCGAGCGTCTGTACCGTGCTGATCGGCGCCTGCATGCCCGAGCTACTCGGCTTGATCGCGCCGAGCAGCGTCGCGAAGGCGATCGCCAGCCCGATCGAGGCGAGCACGAGGAACAGCGAGATCGGATCTTTGAAAAGCACCCGCCGAGTGCCCGTGGCGAGCTCGCCGAGCGTCGCGAGCACGGGGTTGCGGCGGTGAGCGAGGCCCGAGCGCACCGCGGCCCTGCCGGCCGACGGAGAGCCCGCGCCGTTACTTGATCGGGAGTCTTTTGGAGGCGTCGGATCGTCTGTCATATGGGCTGGGCAGGTGGTGAAGTCGGCTGTCGCGACGCCGCTCGAAGCGGCCACGCTCACGCGGCGCGCAGCACGGCAGTCGAACGCAGCCCCGATCGAGGGCCGCAGCGTCACATCAGCCGAGCGGAAATGCAAGGCGTTCACAAAAACAACACATCAGGATCATTCACATTACGTTCACATGACCCACCTTCACATTGGTTTTACACCGTGTGAGCCAGCACTCACTCTTATTGCGTGCGCATGCTCGCTCGTGCGCGTTCACAAAAACAAAACACTGGGCTCCTCGGCGATCGACACTCTCTTCCCGCACTTCCAAACAAAAAGGAGCAACGACTTGCGCGCGCACCGCACCCTCATCGTTTCGCTGATCCTCGGCCTCGTCCTCGCGGGGACCGCCAGCGCTGCCCCCAAGCGCCTGCTCATCGACGGCTCGACGTCGATGTTTCCGCTTGTGCAGAAACTCGCCACCGCGTATCACAAGGCGTTCCCAAAGCTACCCGCGCCGAAAGTCGGGGCCGGAGAGTCCGATATCGGCATCAGCGACGTGGCCGCCGGCAGGGTCGACATCGGCGACGTCTCACGCGAACACGAAGCCCAGGACCCCTCCGGCCTGTTCGGATACAAGATCGCCCGCGACGGCATCTGCGTCATCACCAACAACGCCAACCCCCTCGCCAACCTCTCCCAGGAAACCATCGTCCAGATCTTCACGGGCACCATCCGCGACTGGAGCCAGGTCCCCGGCGCGAAGGTCTCGGGCCCGATCGACCTGTTCGACCGCGAAGCCACCTCGGGTACCCAGGCCGCCTTCCAGAACATTTTCCTGGGCGAAGAACGAAAGATCACACCGAGCGCCACGGCGGAGTCCTCGACGGGACTCGAGGTGAACGCGGTCAACGCCGAGGCGAACGCGATCGGCTTCGTGTCGCTCGCCGCCACGATCGGCGGCGGCGTGCACTCGGTCGCCTACCAGGGCGTGCAGTGCACGCTGCCCAATGCCAAGTCCGGCCAGTACGGCGGCGTGCGTAACTTCTGGATGCTCACCAAGGGACCGAAGAAAGGCGAAGCCGCCAAGTTCATCAACTGGATCCAGGCGGACAAGAAGACCGTCCGCTCGATCATCACCTCCGAGTGGATCGCGCTCTGACGCGCCGCTGGGCCACGGGGAAGACCGACCAGCGCGCCGAGCGTACCCTCGGCGCGCTGGCGGTGGCTGTGCTCGTCCTGATCGGGGCGATGCTCGTCACCGTTGTGATCAAAGCGTGGCCATCGTTCTCGCACAACGGCCTGAGCTGGTTCGGTCCGGGAGGCGACGTCGACACCCAGATACGGGCGATGGCGGAAAGCAAAGCGCTGCCGGGGCGCTCGCTCTATTACTTCCGCGCATGGCCGTTGATCTGGGGGACGCTGTTGACGACCGTGGGCGCGGTGCTGATCGCGCTGGTCGTCTCGATGCTGGCGGCGATCTTCCTGACCGAGTTCGCACCACCGGCGATACGGCGGGTGCTCGACCCGGTGATCCGCCTGCTCGCGGGCGTGCCGTCGGTGATCTACGGGCTGATCGGGATCCTCGTGCTCGCGCGCTACATCGACAACCATTGGATTAGCAACGCCCGCCGCGCGTCGGTGAACTACGTGGTGCAGCTCAACGGCAACGACGTGATGACCGCGACGCTGATCCTGACGCTGATGATCCTGCCGATCATGGTCGCGATCACCGCGAGCGCGCTCGCGTCGGTGCCGGGCGCCTGGCGTGAAGGCTCGCTGGCGCTGGGGGTCAACCGCTGGCGCACGATCTGGCGGGTGTCGCTGCGCACCGCGCGCCCTGCGATCGTCGCCGCCACCGTGCTCGCGACCGCGCGGGCGCTGGGCGAGGCGGTGATGCTTGCGATGGTCTCGGGGGGACGCGGCTTCGCGCCAAACCTGCTCGACGGGGTCACCGCGCTGTTCGAGCCGGTGCGCCCGCTGGCGGCGACGATCCTCCAGAACAAGGAAGGCCTCACGATCCCAGTGCTCGCCCACACCGTCTATGCGATCGCGGCCGTGCTGCTGGTGTCCGCGGCGATGCTGTCCTTCGCCGGGTGGTTCGCCAAGCAGCGCTTCCACCGCTACGGGCTCCGCGCCTGATGGCCGCAACCGAGCTAGCGCCAGCGCCGCCGAGCGGCAGCGTGATCGCCCGCGCCCCGCGTGAGCGGACAGGCTCGTGGCCGCTGATCGACCGCATCGCCTACTTCCTATGTTGGACAGTCGGCATCGGACTGTGCCTGATCGCGCTCGCGATCGTCCTGTTCATGGCCGTGAAGGGGATCTCCTATCTGCGCCCAAGCCTGCTCGTAAACTCGCCCGCGCCCTCGGTGGTCCAGAGCCAGAGCGGCGGCTTCCTCGATCCGATCGAGGGCACGTTGCTCGTCGCGGCGATCGGAACCGTGATCGCGGCGCCCTTGGGGGTGGCGATCGCGGCGTGGCTGGCGGAGTACCGGCGCCCGTCATGGCTCGCACGGGCGGTTGAATCGGCGATCGAGGTCATGGCGGGCGCTCCGAGCGTGGTGCTCGCGCTGTTCGGCCTGCTGATCTTCGCGCAGGACTTTCTCGGTTTCCTCTCCCAGCGAGCGGCGACCGGCGCCGTGTACGGGCGCTCGTTCTTCGCCGCCGGAGCCGTGATGTCGATTCTCGCGCTGCCGCTGATCGTCAGTGCCACACGCGAGGGTTTCGCCCAGTTGCCCGACCGCTTGCGCGAGGCCTCCTACGCGCTCGGCAGGACCCGCGCGACGACGATCCGCCGCGTGCTGCTGCCGGCGATCCGCCCGGACATCGCCACCGGGACGGCGCTGGGGATGGGGCGAATCGTCGGCGACACGGCGATCATCACGATCCTGCTCGGTGCGGGTCTGACAATGCAGCCGGTCGGCCACACGCCGGTCATCGGCCTGCTGCGCGGCACGGGCCCAACGCTCACCAGCTACGTCTATGAAAACTCGCCCGCCGGCGAAGGCCTGGCTCCGCAGAAGGCCTACGCCGCAGCGTTTGTTCTGCTGCTGATCGTGCTGGCGCTCAATGCGTTCGTGACGTGGTTGACCAACGGGGGCGCGAGGTCCGAAGGTGGCGGCCTGAGCCGTGCGCTTCGCCTGATCCCATTCATGCCGAACCTCTCGCGATGAGCCACTGCGGGGAAACCACATGGACCCGATGATGCCCCCGCCCGTGCGGCGGATAGCGATCGACCGCGAACCATATGTCGCCCCGGCGCGGCCCGCGGGCAACGGCCATGCACCGGCCGCGACGGCCGCGACGGCGCTGCGGACGGCGCGCCCGGTCGCCGCCCAGGTGCGCGAGCGGATGCGGATCGAATCGGTGTGGCTGGCCTACGGCGAGAACTGGGTCGTGCGCGACGTCAGCCTGCCGGTGCGCCAGGGCGAGGTGCTGGCGATGATCGGCGCGTCCGGCTCGGGCAAGACGACGCTGCTGCGCTCGCTCAACCGCCTAACCGAGATCACCGCCGGCGCCGCACGCGTCGGGCACATCACGCTCGACGGAAACGACATACACGAGCTCGAGGTCAACGAGCTGCGCCGGCACGTGACGATGGTCTTTCAGCAGCCGAACCCATTCCCGATGAGCATCTTCGACAACGTCGCGTACGCGCTCGCCGAGCGGCCGACTCGCGGCGGACGCCGCCGCCGGAGAAGCCCCGAAATCGAGCGCGCGGTCGTGGATGCGCTGCAACGCGCGGGCCTCTACGGCGAGCTCGCCGGCGACCTCGAGCGTTCGGCTCTGCGGCTCTCCGGCGGCCAGCAGCAGCGGCTGTGCATCGCGCGGGCGCTCGCCGCCGATCCGCAGGTGCTGCTGCTCGACGAGCCCTGCTCGGCGCTCGACCCGATCTCCACCGCGACGATCGAGGAGCTGATCGTGTCGCTGCGCGACAGCGTCGCAATCGTGATCGTCACGCACAACCTGCAGCAGGCCTTTCGCGTCGCCGACCACGTCGCGTTCATGCACCTCGGAGAGCTGGTCGAGTACGGGACGAGCGAGCAGATCTTCGACCGGCCGGCGATGCAGCGCACGCGCGACTACATCAGCGGGGCCTTCGGGTGAGGCGGACGGCGCTCGTGCTCGCAGCACTGGCGCTCACCGCATGCGAGTCCAACCTGCAACGAAGCGCGAGGATCGAAAAGACGGTCAAGGCACACGCGCACGAAATCGCGGCCCACGAAGCTCAGGCCCAGCGCGCGCTGACGATCACGAAGCTCAGCACCAAGGTAAAGGTGGCCGCCACCGCCGTCGTGCACGACTCCGAAAGCGCCGCCGCGATCGTGACCCTGCGCAACGACTCGGGCGTCTCGCTGCGCGACGTCCCGATCCAGATCGACGTCGAGAACGCGCAGGGCGCGTCCGTCTACCGCAACGACACCGCCGGCACCTCCACGACGCTCGTCTCCGTGGCACTGCTGCCGGCGCACGCGACGCTCACGTGGATCGACGACCAGGTCCAGGCGACGGGCTTGCCGGCCAGTGTGCTCGCGACAGTTGGCGAAGGCACGCCCGCCACCGGCCGGATCCCGCACATAAGCATCCAGGGAGCGCACCTGTCCGAAGCGAGCGCAGCCGAAGGGAGCGTCGTCAATGACTCCGGCGTCACCCAGCAGGAACTCGTGATCGACGCCGTCGCGCGCAAGGGCGCTGAGGTCGTCGCCGCGGGCCGCGCCGTGCTGCCGAGCGCCGGCGCCGGTTCCACGTCATTCCAGCTGTTCCTCATCGGCAACCCCGCGGGCGCGCATCTCGAATACAGCGCGCTCGCGACCACGCCAGGCTGACGGCCCCGGCCCCGCGCCCGACCGACCCCCCACGCCCGGCTGACGGCCCCACGCCTGGCTGACGGCCCCACGCCCGGCTAACGGCCCCGCGCCTGGCTGACGGCCCCACGCCCGGCTGACGGCCCCGCGCCTGGCTGACGGCCCCACGCCCGGCTAACGGCCCCGCGCGCGGGGCGCCTCAGCGCGGACGCCGGCGCTGCTTGAGCGTGATGCCCTCGAGCACGTGCGCGACCGTCTCGCAAGCGTCGACGGCCGCCTCGAGCGACTCGAAGATGTCCTTCCAACGGATCACCACCATCGGGTCGATGCCACCGGCGAACAGCGACGCGACGCCGTCGCGCTGGAGCCGGTCGCCCTCGTTCTCCAGACGGTGGATCTCCACCAGGTGCGGCCCCAGCTCGGTGCCGGTGCGCAGGCTGCGCAGCGCCTGCGCGATCTGCTCGCCCGCGCCGACGAGCACCTCGGTGAACTCGACCGCCTGCTCCATCGGAGCTTCCACACCGTAGAGCCCTAGCTGGGCGGCGACCTGCTCGGAGTGGTCGACGATGTCGTCCAGCGCGGTCGCCAGGGCGTATCCGTCGCCCGCGCCGAACGGCGCGCGCACCCGCCCGCGCCCCGCCAGGCGGTGGATGATGTCGTGCGTGATGCGGTCGCCTTCCTGCTCGCACACCTTCAGATCCTGGGCGACGGTGGCGCGCTCGGGATAGTCCTTGAGCAGGTCGTGCAGCAACAGGCCACAGCGCTGCACGTTGCGCCCGGACTCTTCGACCAGCGCCATCAGGGTGCCGTCGACGCTCCGGCGCAGAATGCTCATTCGCGCGAGGATATTGTCCCTCGCGTGGGGCCGCGTGCCCGCGCCGCGACTTTCACGGATTCTTCACGACTAAATCACGAGTTTGCAACTCCTTTACGTGCGCCGGCTGAGACGCTTCGCATCGTGGCGGCCTACCCGGAGAGCACGGACACCACGTCGGAGATGCCCGGCGTCCTCCACGCGGGCGAGCTCGAGATCAGACTCGACGAAGGGCTCGTGCTCGCCACGGGGCAGCCACTGATGCTCTCCGTGCGCGAGTTCGAGGTGCTCGTGGCACTGGCCAGACGCCTCGGAGCGATCATCACGCGCGACGATCTGTACAGGACCGTGTGGGGCGGCGAGCAGCGCCCGGGCGACCGCTCGGTGGACGTGTACGTGAGCAAGCTGCGCAGCAAGCTCGAGGAGGCGCTTCCCGACCGCCGCTTCATCCACACCCACCCAGGCTTCGGATATCGATTTCAACCGCAGCTTTCACGAAATGTTTACATGGAGGCCTCGGGCGGCTAGGAGAGTGGCTGTGGGCAAGCCGTTCAGGCGGACGCGCGGGGGCGATCTGCCGTCAACTGACCAACCAGCCAAGGAGAAGTTGTGATCAAGAACAAGATGGGCACGCTCGCGGGTGCAGCGGTGCTCGCTTTGGGTCTCGCCGCATGTGGGAGCTCCGGCTCCACTACCAGCTCGACCACCCCCGCAACCTCGACGCCGACCGCCTCAGCGACGATCTCCGGGGCCGGCTCGACGTTCGCCGCACCCGTCTACGAACAGTGGGCATCGGCACAGTCCGGCCTGACCGTCAACTACCAGGCCGTCGGCTCGGGCGCCGGGATCACCTCGCTCGAGAGCAAGACGGTGGACTTCGGCGCAAGCGACCCGCCGCTGAAGCCGGCCGACGAAGCGACGATCGCCAAGAACGGCAGCCCGGCGGTCCAGATCCCGATGTTCCTCGGCGCGATCACCATCTCCTACAACCTCCCGGGCGTCAAAGCCGGCCTGAAGCTCGAAGGCAGGACGATCGCGAACATCTTCCTCGGGACGATCAAAGCCTGGAACGCACCCGAAATCCAGGCCCTGAACCCAGGCGTCAGCCTGCCGAGCACGCCGATCACGGTGATCCACCGCTCGGACTCCTCGGGCACGACGTCCGGCTTCACGAGCTTCCTCTCCGAGGTCGCCCCGGAATGGAAGAGCAAGGTCGGTGAAGGCAAGACGGTGCAATGGCCCACGGGCACGGGCGAGAAGGGCAACGCCGGAGTAGCCGGCGGCGTCCAGCAGACGGTCGGTGCGGTCGGCTACGTCGAGCAGGCGTACGCGCTCACGCACAACTTCACGGTCGCGTCGGTGAAGAACAAAGCCGGCAAGTTCGTCGAACCGACGCTCGCCTCGACGAGCGCCTCGGGCGAAGGCGTGACGGTGCCCGCGAACCTCGGCATCAAAGTCATCAACTCCCCGGCGCCCAGCGCCTACCCGATCACCTCGCAGACGTTCATCGTCGTCAACAAGGACCTCTGCAAGGCGGGCATCCCCGGCGGCGAAGCCGCGGCCAAGGGCGTCGTCAAGTTCATCGACTACGGGCTGGGCGCAGGACAGGCGATCCTCTCGAGGGCCGATTATGCCGCGCTGCCGTCCGCGATCCTGGCTAAGTCCAAGGAAGCGGCCGCGGGGCTGCAGTGCAACGGCGCACCGATCGCCTGACGATGACGCCGCGGCCGCCTTTCCGGTAGACAGAAGGCCGTGGACGCAGCAGCGCTTTCTGGCGGTGACCGTTCGGTTCTCGAGCGGTCACCGCTAAGTCGCCTACCGGATCGGGCGCTGAAGTACGGCCTGACTGCGCTGGCCGCGCTGATCCTCGCGCTGATCGTCTACTTTTTCATCCGCCTCGTCGGTCAGGCCCGGCCGGCGTTCGCGAAGGAAGGCGTGATCGGGTTCGTGCTCGGCAACGACTGGAACGTCGGCGCCGAACACTTCGGCGCGCTGCCGCTGCTCGTCGGCACGCTCATCACCTCCGCGCTGGCGCTGGCGATCGGCGTGCCGATAGCGGTCGCCACCGCCGTGTACGCGACCGAGCTGTGCCCGCTGCGCCTGCGCGCGCCGCTGACGCTGCTCGTCGAGCTGCTCGCCGCGGTGCCATCCGTCGTGTACGGGCTGTGGGGGATCTTCTTCCTGGCGCCCAAGCTGCAGCCGGCCGAGCAGTGGGTCGCCGACCGGCTGTCGGTCATCCCTTTCATCGGCGGCGGCCTCGTGACGATCCCCAACTACTTCATCACCGGGCTGGTGCTCGCGATCATGATCCTGCCGATCGTCAGCGCGATCGCCCGCGAGGTGATGGCGGCGGTGCCGGCCGACCACAAGGAGGCGGCGCTCGGGCTCGGCGCCACGCGCTGGGAGATGATCCGCCTCGCGGTGTTTCCGTACTGCCGCTCGGGCATCGTCGGCGGCGCGATGCTCGGCCTCGGCCGCGCGATCGGCGAGACGATCGCCGTGACGATCCTGATCGGCAACGCGCCCAGGCTCGGCGCCCACCTGTTCTCCCAGGGCTACAGCCTCGCGGCGGCGATCGCCAACGAGTTCGGCGAAGCGCAGGGCGTGCACCGCTCGGCGCTGTTCGCAGCGGGCCTGGTGCTGTTCGTGCTGACGCTGTTCGTCAACGGGATCGCGCGTCTGCTGGTTGCGAGGGCATCGCGTGGGACCCGTGCGGCGGCGGGCGGCCGGGGCCCGAGCGGCACGATTTCGGTCGCCGACGTGGCGGCTGGAGCATGAGCGCGCACGGCGCATCCACCGACCGGCTGTCGCGCTTCGCCGTTAGCCCCGCACGCAGGCGCAGGGACCGCCTCGCCCGCACGGGCGTGCTCGTCGGCACGGCGATCGCGCTCGTTCCGCTCGCGCTGATCGTCTACTACCTGCTGCGCAAGGGGCTCGGCGCGTGGAGCGTGAGCTTCTTCACGACCGACCCGACCGGGAACACGTTCTTCGGCGGTTCGAGCATCGGCGGCATCAAGAGCGCGATCCTCGGCACGATCGAGATCGTCGCGCTCGCGTCGGCGATCTCGATCCCGATCGGCGTCGGCGTCGCTATATGGCTGGTGGAGTACGGCCGCGACAGCTGGCTCGCGCACACGGTCCGCTTCTTCGTCGATGTGCTCACGGGGGTTCCCTCGATCCTGTTCGGCCTATTCATATACATCGTGCTGATCATCGGCACTGGCAGCACCTACGCCGGCTACAAGGGCTCGATCGCGCTCGCGCTACTGATGCTGCCGATCGTGATCCGCTCGGCCGAGGTGATCCTGCTGCTGGTGCCCGCGGCGCTGCGCGAGTCGGCGCTCGCGCTCGGCGCCCCGCGCTGGCGCGTGATCCTCAACGTCGTGCTGCCGACGGCGCTGCCGGGGATGCTCACGGGCGTGCTGCTGGCAGTCGCGCGCGCGGCAGGCGAGACCGCGCCGCTGCTGTTCACCGCCGCCGCCACGCTGAAGACCAACTTCAACCTGGGCGGGTTCATGAACTCGCTGCCTGTGCAAATCTACAAGGACGTCACCTCCCCCACCACGGCCGTCGTCAACCGGGCATGGGGAGCGGCGCTCACGCTGGTCGTGATGATCTTGCTGCTCAACCTCGTCGCCCGCCTGATCTCCCGAAGGAGTCGCCTTGCATGACACCCGACGGTCCCGCCCCAAAGGTGGCTGACTTGGATCCCGATAGCCGTTCGGAGCTCGAGCGTGGGCAGCAGCAGGCGCGCGACGCGAGCACCGCGCCCCCCACGCGGCGGATCACCGGCTCTGCCGCCGGCCATCAGCCCGCCGCCGGCTCGCGGCTTGGTAGCGGCGACGCCGGCGTAGAGGCCAAGGCGGGAATCGCTGTCAGGCTCGAAGGACTGCGCGCGTTCTACGGGGAGGCCGAACAGGTCAAGGGCATCGACCTCGAGTTCCGCGCCAACGAGGTGACCGCGATCATCGGACCGTCCGGTTGCGGCAAGTCGACGATGGTGCGCTGCATCAACCGGATGCACGAGGAGATCCCGGGCGCGCATGCCGAGGGCAGGGTGCTGCTCGAGGATCTCGACGTCTATGACCCTGCGGTAGACGTGGTCGCGGTGCGACGGGCGGTCGGCATGGTCTTCCAGAAGCCCAACCCGTTTCCCACGATGTCGATCTTCGACAACGTCGCCGCCGGGCCACGGCTCAGCTCGCGCCGGCGCGGCGACCTGCGCCAGAAGGTCGAGTCGGCACTGCGCGGCGCCGGCCTGTGGGACGAGGTCGCCGATCGCCTCGACGAGGCCGGAGCCGGTCTTTCTGGCGGCCAGCAGCAGCGCCTGTGCATCGCGCGCTCGCTCGCGGTCGAACCCGAGGTGATCCTGATGGACGAGCCGTGCTCGGCGCTCGATCCGATCGCCACTCTCAAGATCGAGGAGCTGATCGACGAGCTCAAGCAGCGCGTCACGATCGTGATCGTCACCCACAACATGCAGCAGGCCGCGCGCGTGGCCGACCGCACGGCGTTCATGCTCGACGGCAAGCTCGTCGAGGTCGGCCCGACGCAGGAGATCTTTACCAAACCCTCCGATCCGCGGACTGAGGACTATGTCACCGGCAAGTTCGGCTGACGAGGGCCGGCCCGCCGCGGCCTTCCCCGACGGCGCCGCTCCCGAGCGCCATTCCTCGCCCAGCCCGAGCGAGGACGCGCACACCCAGGGACGCGCCCACTTCCAGGCTCAGCTGCGCGAGCTCGAGTCCAACGCGCTCGGCGGCCTCGATCTGATCGTCGAGCAGCTCGACCGTGTGCTCGAGGCGCTGCACCATCAGGACGTCGAGCTCGCGCAGATGGTGATCGCCGACGACGACCGCGTCGACGGCCGCTACCTGGAGGTGCACCAGGGCATCCTCTCGCTGCTCGCGCTACAGGCGCCGGTCGCCGGCGACCTGCGGCTGGTGGCGGCGCTGCTGCACATGATCAAGCACATCGAGCGCATGGGCGACCAGTGCGTGAACATCGCCAAGCTGATCCCGCTGTCCGGATACGAGCCGCCGGTGCACCGCGAAATGCTCGACGCGCTGGCCAAGATGGGCGCGTTCGCGCGCTCGGAGGTCGTCCAGTCCAAGGCCGCGTTCGCCGCACGCGATGTCGCCCTGGCGGAAGACCTCGTGCGACAGGATCGCGAGATCAACCGCCTGAACCGCGAGATCTTCCGTCTGGCGATCGAGATCGGCGACGACCCCGATACGCGCGAGTGGGCGATGCACATGACGCTCGTGGCACGAGCGCTCGAGCGGATCGGCGATAACGCCGTCGACATCGGCGAGCAGGTCGCGTTCGTCGTCACTGGGCTGTTCCGCGAGTTCTCGGACTCCTCGCGCACACCGGGCTGAGCGCCACATTAGCCCGCGACGACCGCCGTATAGCAATCGCATCTCAATCGAGACGTCGCAAATAGCGATCGCCTCCTGTGAACATCCTGTGACATCGACTTGCAGAACTGTCGTGCGTGTCTCTGATCCCGTACACTGCGCCGCGATGAGCGCAAGCGTGAGCGCCGGAGAGGCGGGGGGCACGTCAGCAGCATCGGACGTCGGCGTCCCCGCGACATCCCTTCGCATCGCCGTTCTGGATCGCGACAGCGGCTTCATCCAGGTTCTGAGCAAGCGCTTGGACCGGCTCGCGTGGGAGCACCGCGTGCTCGCCAGCCCCGTTCCGGCCGACGCGGTCGTGTCGATGCGCCTGAGCGCGCTGGTCGTCGACCTCGCGGTGCTGGGACCGCAGGCATGGGGCTGGCTCGAGCGCCTGTGCGAAGCGCTGCCGGAGCTCGGCATCGTCGTGTGCACGGGGCCGTCCACCGTCGCCCAGCGCGTGCGCGGGCTGCGCCTCGGCGCGGACGACTGGATCACCAAGCCCTGCCACCCGGAGGAAGTCATCGCGCGCGTCCAGAGCGTCGTGCGTAGACGCAGGCGCAGCGCCAGCCGCGCGGAGACCGATCCGATCAGCGCGGGCGAGGTCGAGATCCGCTCCGACCGTTTCCAGGCGTTCGTTGGCCAGCGCAGCATTGACCTGACCAGACGCGAGTTCGAGCTGATCGAGCTGCTCGCCGCCGCCGAGGGCCGCGTGCTCGAGCGCGAGGAGATCTACTCGCGCCTGTGGGGCTACACGATGGTCCGCGGCGACCGTTCGGTCGACGTGTTCGTGCGCAAGCTTCGCCAGAAGCTCGAGAAGGCCTCGCCGAACTGGCGCTACATCCACACCCACTTCGGCATCGGCTACCGCTTCGCGGCGGAATCGGTGGAGGTCGTCGACGCGAGCGCCGTGCCCTCGTCACTCCCCGCCGACTGGGACACTCGCGATCAGGGCGAGCTCGCGGGGCCGCAAGAGGGCGACGAGCTCTCCGCCCGCGCTCTCTAGCCGCACGACCGCCAGACCGCCCTTCTTGACGTCGGCGCGCGCGCCGCTCAGTTCTCCCACAACGCGCGACATGTCGGGCTCGTGTCCGACGATCAGCAGGCGCCCGTCGGCCGGCAGTGCACGGATCGCCTCGAGCGCCTGGGCGGCGTCGAACTCTTGTGAGAGCGGTGCGTGCTCCCTCAGCCGAGCCCGTTGCTCCTCGCTCCATCCCTCCGCCGCCAGCTCCGCGGTCTCACGTGCGCGCACGCGCGGGCTGAACAGCACCACGTCGAACTCCGGGCCGAGCCGCCGTAGAGCGATGCCCGCGGCGCGCGCCTGCTGTTCGCCGCGCTCTGTCAAGCGGCGCTCGGCGTCGGCGCGCGTTCCGTGGGGCTCCGCCTCTGCGTGACGAAGTAGCCAGAGCTGGCGAGCCATACCCCTCAACGCTAACCCTATCGGGTTGCGCTGTTGGTGTTGCGTCTCAGGCCACCTGGGACAGCCGGGTCGGTCGTGTGCCTCTCGCGACCTCCGTAGGCAGGAGACGCGACAGCAGGCCGGCCGCGAGGATGAAACCGGCCGATGCCCACAGGCAGGCACTCAACCCACCCCACTCGTAGATCAGCCCCGACAGCACGGTCCCGGTGAGGCGCCCGACCGCGTTGGCCATGTAGTAGAAGCCAACGTTCATGGCGACCTTGTCATTGTCCGCATAGGCAAGGATCAGGTAGGAGTGGACCGCCGAGTTCAGCGCGAACACGATGCCGAAGGGGATCAGGCCGAGGACGATCGCGATCGCGGGGTCGACATGTGCGGTGAGGGCCAGCGCGATCGCTGCAGGACACACTGCCAGTCCGAGCGCCAACCAGATCGCGGTTCTGCCGTCGGGCTCGCCGCCGTGACCGTCGACCCGGCGGCGGACGAAGCGAGGCGCGGCCGCCTGCACCGCTCCGTAGCCAATCACCCAGACGGCAAGGAGGGTCCCCACTTGCCAGAACGTCCAGCCCACGACGGAATAGAGGAAGAAAGGCAGCGCAACCACGAACCACACATCACGGGACGCGAACAGGAAGATGCGCGCCGCGGCGAGAACGTTGACCGCGCGGGTGTTGGAGAACATCTGCGTGAACTTCGCCGTCTTGTCCGGAGCGCCTAGGTAGCCACGCATCAGGTTGGAGCTTGCGAGGAGGGCGATCAGCACCATGGCCGCCATGATCAGCATTGCCGCCTGGAAGCCAACCAACGTGAGCAGCACGCCGCCGAGGAAGAAGCCGATTCCCTTGAGCGCGTTCTTCGATCCGGTCAGGATCGCCACCCAGCGGTACAGCGAGGATTGATCGTTCTCGGACACGACCAGCTTGACGGCGCTCTTGGAGCTCATCTTGGTCAGATCCTTGGCGATGCCCGAGAGCGCCTGTGAGGCCATCACGTAGCCAACGACCAGCAGCGACGCCGGTGCGAAGCCCAGCATGCAGAGCGCCACGATCTGGATGGCGAGACCCATGAAGAGCGTGATCTTCAGTCCCAGCCGAGCTGCGAGCCAACCCCCGACGAGGTTCGTGACGACACCCGCGATCTCGTAAAGGACGAACAGCGAGGCGACCTTGAGCGGGCTGTAGCCGAGTCGGTCGAAGTAGAACAGCACGAGCGTGCGAGTCGCCCCGTCGACAAGCGTCTCTGTCCAGTAGGCCCCGGTCCCCAGCAGGTAGTTGCGCAGGTCGACGCGGCGCTGCTGTGCGTTCCCTCCGGAGGCCGTCGTCGAGTCGCTAGCCATCCGCAGCCCCCGTGGAGACGAGGCGCCCGTCGTCGGGAAGGCTTTGGGCGACGGTGCGCGCGAGCTCGACGAGGCGGTTCGCGTAGCCCCACTCGTTGTCGTACCACGCGAGGACCTTCACCTGCGTCCCGTCGGTGACCAGTGTCGACAGAGCGTCGATGATCGCCGAGCGCGGATCGTCCTTGAAGTCGACCGACACCAGCGGCCGGCGCTCGTACCCGAGAATGCCCGCCAGCGGCCCGGCCGCCGCTACCTCGAGCAGACCGTTGACCTCCCCGACCGTCGTCGGGCGCGCCACCTCGAAGACGCAGTCGGTCAGCGACGCGTTGAGCAGCGGCACGCGCACCGCGAGACCGTTCAGCTTGCCCTCGAGCTCCGGGAAGATCAGCCCGATCGCGGTCGCAGACCCCGTCGTCGTGGGAATCAGAGAGATGTTCGCCGCGCGCGCCCGGCGTAGGTCCTTGTGGGGGGCGTCGACGATCGTCTGCGTATTCGTCATGTCGTGCAGGGTCGTGATCTGGCCATGCTGGATGCCGATGCCCTCGTGGATCACCTTCACCACCGGGGCGAGGCAATTCGTGGTGCACGAGGCCGCGGTCAGCAGATCGTGGCGCTGTGGCTCGTAGAGGTGGTCGTTGACGCCCACGACCACGTTCAGCGCCCCCTCCTTCACCGGCGCCGCCACGATCACCTTGCGGACACCCTGCTGAAAGTAGGCGTCGAGGCTCTCCCGGGTTCGAAACCTGCCGGTGCACTCGAGCACGATCTCGATCCCCAGCTCACCCCACGGCACGTCGCCGGGCTCGCCGGAGCTGCTGTAGCTGAGCGAGGTGCCGTTGACCGAGAGCACGTCGCCGTCCCCGTGCACGTCCTCGGACCACCGCCCATGGACCGAGTCGAACGTCAGCAGATGAGCAGCCGCGCTCGCATCGCCGTTCAGCTCGTTGACATGCGTGAACGCGAGCTCAGGCCATCCCCATGCGGCACGTAGCGCGAGCCGTCCCATGCGGCCGAAGCCGTTGATGCCAACACCTGCGCGCATCGAGCCGCGGGCTCGCGGACGTTGGCCTCGAGTGTCGGCGTTCATGGCGCGGATCGTAATACATTGACAATCATGATTGTTATTGATATGTGTATATAGATGCCCATCGATCTGGAGCTAGCCCCCAAGCACAAGCGGGCGTCAGGTGAGCGTTGTTGCGAGCCCGTCGTCTACCCCGATGTCGCGCGCGACCACGCGCTGCGTATGGCCGAAGTAGCAAAGGCCCTCGGCGACCCGATCCGCTTGCAGCTAGTGGACGTGCTGCGCAAGCACGCCGGCAAGGTCTGCGTCTGCGAGCTCGTGCCGCTGTTCGACATCTCCCAGCCCACGCTCTCCCACCATCTGGGCAAGCTGCGCACCGCCGGGATCGTGGACTCCGAGCGCAAGGGCCTGTGGGCCTACTACTACGTGATCCCCGACGCACTGAAGGAGCTATCTGTATGGCTGAGCTGACCGACATCCGCGAGACCGTCCGCGAGCGCTACGCCGCCGCCGCCGTCCAGGCGACGAGCGCCAACCCCGGCGCCGGCGCCGGCTGCTGCGCACCGAGCGACACCTTCGACGGAGGCAGCGAGGTCTTTGGTGCCGCGCTCTACGCGCTCGGCGACCGCGAACAGCTCCCAGATACCGCCAAGCTCGCTTCGCTCGGCTGCGGCAACCCCACCGCTGTCGCCGAACTTCACGAGGGCGAGACGGTCCTCGACCTCGGCTCAGGCGGCGGCATCGACGTACTGCTCTCCGCCAAGCGCGTCGGCCCGACCGGCAAGGCACACGGCCTGGATATGACCGACGAGATGCTTGCCCTCGCCCGCGAGAACGCGCAGAAGGCCGGGGTCGAGAACGTCGAGTTCCACAAGGGCTACATCGAGGAGATACCGCTACCCGACGCGAGCGTTGACGTGGTGATCTCAAACTGCGTTATCAACCTTTCGGGCGACAAGTCAAAGGTGCTGCGCGAGGTCGCCCGGGTGCTGCGACCCGGCGGACGCTTCGCGGTCTCCGACGTGATCGCCGACGAGAACATGGACGACGCGACCCGCGCCGACATGCAGGCATACACCGGCTGCATCGCCGGGGCGCTGACCCAGCGCGAGTTCGCAAGCGCGCTCGCAGAGGCGGGCCTGACCGACCTCGAGATACGCGAGACCCACCGCGTACATCCACAGGCAGCATCGGCGATCGTCCGCGCCCGCAAGCCGGCCGTGGCGTCGGCATGAGCGCCGGTGCATACGAGCTGCATCTGCACGACCCGCAGACGCTGTACCGGCACTGGGAGGAGAGCCAGTGGAGTCCGTGGGACATCGATCTGTCCGGCGACCGCGCACAGTGGGACGCGATGGAGGACCACACGCTCGTGTTATTCGTCCTCGGCTCGCTGATGGTGGCCGAGGAGCGCATCACGACGAAGTTCTCCGGCCTCGTGGGAGCTGACGGGAGCGAGGATGAGATCACGTTTCTCGCCACCCAGCAGGTCGACGAGGCCCGGCACATGCAGTTCTACGCGCGCTTTCAGGATGAGGTCGTCTCAGAGCCGGCGCTGATCGCCGCGCACGTCGAGCGCGCTCGCGCGCAGGTCTCGCCAGCGTTCGAGACGATCTTCGACGACAAGCTCGTCGCCGCCCACGTGCGCCTTACCGCGAATCCCGGCGACGTGGCTGCGAAGGTCGCGTTCGTGACGATCTACCACCTGATCCTCGAGGCGACCCTCGGGCTGACGACGTTCGAGTTCTCGACGCGCTTCATGGAGAGGGAGCGTCTGCTGCCGGGCTTCGTCGCGGGATACACGAAAATCCATCACGACGAGCACCGCCACATCGGCTATGGCATCTGGTTTCTGCGCCATGCCGTCTCCGCGCACGCCGGCGCGGGCGATGTCGTGCGCGAGACCTTGCGCGAACTATTGCCCGCCGTGGCGGAGTCCTTGACGCCGCCGGCGGGAGCCGACACCTCTGCCCTGGGCGCATCGGCCGAGGAGCTGCGCGTGTTTGCCCTCGACGGTCTCACGCGCAGGTTGCAGATCGTCGGCGTGCCCCTCGACACTCTCTGAGCTGCCACAGACGCGCCCCGCGAGCGGCGAGTACGCGGGCGTTCTCCACTTCTTCACGACTCGATCACCAAATCGACACGGGGCGGCCACGGGTCTGCGCAAAGACTGCGGCGGAGGTCCAGAAGGTCCTTCGAATATCACGTGCTCAAAGGAGATGAGTCGGACATGCCAGAGAAGAGCTCGAAGCCCCCTGGGCGCATCGCGCGCCTGGTTCGCCGTAGAGGCGTCGTCGCGACCGCCGTCGTGGCAGCAGCGGCTCTCGCCGCCGTGCCCGTGGTCTCGGCAAGCAGCTCGGCGGGTCCCGCCAAGGCTGTCGCCGCCGCCGACAAGGTCGGCGTGAAGCCCGGCAAGATCAAGCATGTCTGGCTGATCATCCTCGAGAACAAGTCCTACGAAGCGAGCTTCAGCGGGCTGAACAACAACACCTACCTGTGGAAAACGCTCCCCGCGCAGGGAGTGCTGCTCAAGCACTACTACGGCACCGGCCACTTCAGCCTCGACAACTACATCTCGATGGTGAGCGGCCAGGCGACGCAGCCCGACACGCAGTCGGACTGCCCCTTCTATGACAAATTCACCGGTTCGGTCGATCTGAAGGGCAAGCTCACGACGAACCCCAACTACGGACAGGTCGTCTCAGCTGAGGGCCCAAACGCTGCGCCCGGCACGAACGGCTGCGTCTACCCCAAGGCCGTGCCGACGCTGTTCAACCAGCTCGACGCCGCCGGCGTGAACTGGAAGGGCTACGCGCAGGACCTCGGCAACCCCGACGAAAGCGGTCCGACGCACGACGCGGGGACGGAATACTGCGGCGCCCCCTACGCCGAACCGGGCGCCACGGGCAGCACAGCGTCCCCGAACCCCGGCGGCGCCAACGGGACCGACCAGTACGTGCCCAAGCACTTCCCGTTCCCTTGGTTTGAATCGATCAGGGCCGCCGGCGACTGCAACGAAGCGCACATCGCCAACCTGTTCAGCGAAACCAACGGCCTGTACCACGACCTGCAGAGCGCCTCGAGCACCCCGGCATTCAGCTGGATCTCGCCGAACAACTGCAGCGACGCGCACGATGCGGTGTGCCACGGCAACAACCTGTCGGGAGGCTTCGCCAACCCGACGACGCCAAACGCGCCGGTGAACTACACCGGCGGGCTGTACGCGTCTGATCTGTTCCTCGAGCACATCATTCCCGAGATCGAGGAATCGCCGGCGTTCAAGGAAGGCGGCCTCATCGACGTCACCTTCGACGAGGCGTTCCCGCCGTTCACGTTCTCGGGCAACAGCTTCTCCAACTCGACCGAAGTCCCGGCAAACGCCGCCACGTCGCTACTTTCAGATAGTGCCGGTGAGACGCTGGACGGTCAGAGCGTGGGCTTCGAGCCGACCGGCCCGAACACCCCGCTCGCCAAGAACGGCGCCGGCGAACAGCTGTACCCCGGACCTGGCGACAACTCCGACATCGACCGGCCGAGCAGCTGTGTCGCTCAGACTGTCCCGTCGCAGCCAGCCACGACGTGTCTGCTCGGCGGCGGCGGTCACTCCCCCGGCGCCAGCAGCGAGAAAGGCACGGCGGCCGAAGGGAGCACGACGATCGCCGACAACTCGATCGTCGCCACCGACGTCGGACGTTCGGTCACCGGCACGGGCATACCGGCCGGCGCGTTCGTCGGCAAGGTCACCGACACGCCTGTCACGGCCACCGCTCCCAGCCAGAGCGGCGGCTTCGTCGACGAAGGCTCGTTCGCGCTGGTAAACGGCTCAGGTGAACCACTGGCGACAACGTCCGCGGTGAGCGGGATCGTGCTCGGAGCACGCACGTCGTCCACTGACCCGCTGTACGACTCCACCGACGCGACCACCGGCGGTGGTGACACCGGCAGCGTTCTGATCAGCCCCTACATCTCCCCTGGCACGGTCAGCAACGTCTACTACAACCACTACAGCTGGCTGCGCACGATGGAGGATCTGTTCAACGTCAAGAGCGCGTCTCCGGGCCTGGACAAGAAAGGCCACATCGGCTACGCGGCGCAGCCCGGGCTCGCACCGTTCGGCAAGGACGTGTTCAACAACCCCAAGGGCCGCGAAGGGTAAGCGGCGATGACGTCAGCGACGCACGGCGAGACTCGGGTCCTCGGGTCCGGGCCTCGCCGCGTCGTGCTCGCGGGGGTGGTGGTCCTGGCGATCGTGCTCGGCGCGGTGGCCTTGGCGGCCGGTCACGGCAAGGCGAGCGCGAGCTCTAGCGCGAAATACGGCGGTCTGCCGAGCTGGCTGCCGAAGGCGACGGTTCCCGTCGGGCGGATCGTGGATGCAGGCCCCACCCATTCGGTGCTCGGAATCGAGGGCGATACCGTCGCGGTCAAGCTCTCGGGCGGCAGCGTGTTCGCCACGGCGGTCGGGCCGAGCGTTCCCGAGTCCGGCAAGTTCCCCGTTCCCCGGACGAGCCCGTGCACGTTCGTGGTCACGTTCGCCAAGAGCTCCGGCGTGATCGCGATCAGACCGGCGGACTTCACGATCACCGACGAGCTGGGGCGCCTGCACCATCCGAGCGTGACGATGCTGCATGGCGGCGCGCCGCCGGGCCAGATCACAGCCGGCAAGCCGGTGACGCTCGAGATCTCTGCCGTGCTCCCCACGGGCTCCGGGAGCCTCAGCTGGGCTCCGCAGAGCCGACGACCGATCGTCTCGTGGGACTTCGACGTGGAGATCGATTGACCCCAGGTGCGGGCCCGACGCCCGGATGGGCGGGCAGCCTTCGGCCTGCGCGCCCCACGGTGTAGCTTGGAGAGCATGGACCAGTCGCTGTCGGACCCGTCGTTGTACCTCAACCGCGAGCTCTCGTGGCTGGACTTCAACGACCGCGTGCTGCAGCTGGCGGAGGACGAGCGCGTGCCGCTGCTCGAGCGGGTCAAGTTCTGCGCGATCTACACGACCAACCTGGACGAGTACTACATGGTGCGCGTGGCCGGCCTGCGCGACCAGATCGACGCGGGCGTCGAGAATCCGAGCCAGGATGGGCTGCTCCCCTCCGAGGTGATCGCGCTGATCCGCGAGCGCGTGCTCGCTCAGAGCCGGCGGCTGACCGACTGCTTCGAAGGACACCTGCGTCCGGCGCTGGGCGCACACGACATCCGCGTGGTCGGCGTGCGCGAGCTCGACGATGAGCGGCGTGCGGAGCTCGCCAAGCACTTCCAGAGGGCGATCTTCCCCGCGCTGACACCGCTGGCGGTCGCACCTGGGCGCCCGTTCCCCTACATCTCAAACCTCTCCCTCAGCCTGGCCGTGCTCGTGCGCGATCCGACCAACGAGCAGACGGTGTTCGCGCGCGTGAAGGTCCCCACCGAGATCCTGCCGCGCTTTGTCACGCTCAAGCAGCCCGCGCCCGAGCCCGCGCTGCTGGTGCCGCTCGAGGACGTGATCGCCAACCACCTCGACGCACTGTTCCCCGGCATGGAAATCGCCGATTACGACGTCTTCCGCGTGACGCGCGACGCCGACCTAGAGGTCTCCGACGACGCCGCCGACCTCTTGCAGGCGGTCGAGGACGAGCTGCGCCGCCGGCGCTTCGGCGAGGTCGTGCGCGTCGAGATCGGCGCCCACTGCTCTGAGCAGCTGCGCGAGGCGCTACAGGGCCTGCTGGGCGTGCAGGACGACGAGGTCTATCCCGTCGACGGCCTGCTCGACATGGGCGCGCTGTGGCAGATCGTCAAACTCCCCGGCCACAACGAGCTGCGCGAGGAGCCGATCGTCGGCATCACGCACCCGCGTCTGTTGCGTCGCGAGGGCGAGCGCCCGGACGTGCTCGGCGCGATGCGCGAAGGCGACCTGCTCGTGCACCACCCGTACGTATCCTTCTCCACCTCGGTCGAGCGCTTCGTCGAGCAGGCCGTCGCCGACCCGAACGTGCTGGCGATCAAGCAGACCGTCTACCGGACGAGCGACGACTCCCCCTTGGTGCCTGCGCTCATCGACGCGACCGAACGCGGCAAGCAGGCCGTGGCGCTGGTCGAGCTGCAGGCGCGCTTCGACGAGCGGATGAACATCCATTGGGCGAAGGCGCTGGAGGAGGCGGGCGTCCACGTCGTCTACGGCCAGCCGGCGCTGAAGACCCACGCCAAGTGCGTGCTAGTCGTGCGCCGCGAGGGCGACGGCGTGCGCAACTACGTACACATCGGCACCGGTAACTACCACTCGGCCACCGCGCGGCTGTACACGGACTTCGGCCTGTTTACCACCGACGAGCAGATCGGCGCGGACGTGGCCGACATGTTCAACTACCTCACCGGCTACGGGCGCCCGCTGCACTACCGCAAAGTGCTGATCGCCCCCGAGCATCTGCGCGAGGGCATCGTCGAGCAGATCGAGCGCACGATCGCCGCGCACTCCGTCGAGCACCCGGCGCGGATAACGATGAAGATGAACTCGCTCGTCGACGGGCGCTGCATCCGCGCGCTGTACGCCGCCTCGCAGGCCGGCGTGCGCGTCGATTTGAACGTGCGCGGCATCTGCTGCCTGCGCCCGCGCGTGCCCGGCATCTCGGAGAACATTCGCGTGGTGTCGATCGTCGGGCGGCTGCTCGAGCACTCGCGCGTGTACTCCTTCGAACGCAACGGAGACCACGAGATCTACATCGCCTCTGCCGACCTGATGCCGCGCAACCTCGACCACCGCGTCGAGCTGGCGGTGCCGATCGAGGCGCAGGAGCTCCGTGAGGAGCTGATGGACACGCTCGAACGCGCCTTCGCCGACAACCAAAACTCGTGGGATCTCGACGCCGACGGGCTCTGGCACCGGAACTCGCCGGGGCCGGGCGACGAGCCGCGCAGCCTGCAACTCGAGCTGGCCGATCTGTACGCCGCCCGCGCCCGCAGCGAGCGGCCCAGCGACGAGCTCGACGCGCTACGCCTGCCGCCTGCCAGGATGCCTCTACATCAGTCCCTTCAGTAGCCAGCGCAGAGCTCGGACTCCCGCAGGCCACCGAGCCGGCCGGTATGTCGTCTCTGACACGGCGGCGACCGCGCGGTCGAGAGAATCCTCAATCAGAGCGTTATGGAAGGGTCCGAACAGCAGCGGCCACTGCCAGCGCATCCGCCCCGCGGCACAGCCACTCAGTACGTGGCGCAGGAGCACAGTTCCGTCGCCGTCCTCGAGCTCGTAACGGTGCTCGCCCAGGAGCCCGGGCGGTCCGGTGAAACGAAAACGCACGAGGCGGCCAGGTTGGTGCGCGATGACCTGGTAGCGGACAGGTCCGTGGCCTCCCTCGCTGCCCTCCCGCAGCCCGTCCTCGAGGCACATGCGCGGCCAACGGTCGTGTGGCCAGAGCCGGTCGTCAGCTCCTGCCAAGCCATCGATCAACGATCCAGCCGACATCGCACCGAGTGGCAGCATGCGTTCGTGGACATTCTCGATCCTCATATCGCCGCACAGCTCACTCGTCAGTGGCGGTCCAGAAGTCACGCGCCAACGCACGTCGCGTCTGCCACTGCTCCCCGCCCGAGATGAAGCTGACGATGCCGCTGGACTGATCGGCGTCCTGGACCTGCCAGGCCCCGTTGACCGCGCCGGTGAGCCCAGCCGAGAGCGCCTCGAAGCCCTGCGCGGTGTGCAGGTCAGCCTCGACACCCTTGTCGATGATGAACTTCAGCTGGCGCACCGCCTGCTGGTTCTTCGAGAGCAAGACCTCGACGAGCGCATCGACCTCCGCTTGGAGCTGGTCGTCGTCGACGACGCGGTTCCACAGTCCGAGCTCGACTGCTCTGCTCGCGGGATGCAGGGCGCCCAAGAGGTTGATCTCCTTGGTCAGCCGTCGACCGATCAACCGCGCCATCCGCGTCGTGCCGCCCCACCCCGGGGTGATCCCCACGTCCACCTCCGGCATACCCCACTTGGCGCGGCGCGTCGCGATCACGAAGTCGCACACCATCGTGATCTCAAGACCGCCCCCGACCGCGAACCCGTCGACCGCGGCGATCGTGACCTTGTCGAGATCCGCAAGCGTGTCGGCCATTTGCTGGTAGCTACGAACGCGGCGCACGATCTGATTCGCATCTCCCCACTGCCCCATCTCGGTGATGTCGTCGCCCGCGCAGAACGTGCCACCGGCTCCGTGAATCACAAGCACCTTGACGCTCTCCGAGCTTCGGACGAGCTCGAGGGCATGCATCAGCTCGTCAGAGAGCTGCATCGATAGCGCATTACGCCGCTCGGGACGGTTCAACTGGATGCGGACGATCGGGCCGTCTTCCTCGTAGAGGAGTTGCTCG
>DASZFA010000055.1:0-2871 GCA_035940255.1 Solirubrobacteraceae bacterium | reverse complement strand
GTTGAGCCGCCGATCACCTTCGCGCGCGGCACCGGGATCGAGCGCCCGAGGACTCCCGGTTCGCTCTGGTAGCCCCAGTCATGGGAGCTCGGAAACTCGTCGGCGTCGAGCAGGTCCTCGGGCACGTCGTGCGTCGCAGCGTAGTCCGGGCCCGCCTCGAGAAGCAGCACCCGCACCGACGAATCCTCGCTCAATCGGTTGCCGAGCACGCTTCCCGCTGCCCCGCCACCGACGATCAGGAAATCTACGCTGTCGCCATCGCGGTCATTTGACGAATCGAACATGTCCCTGCTCCCTTCGGCTGTTGGCGTGTGTGCTCGCATCCCGCCAGATCGATCGCTTGGCTGAGGGGCTCGCGTCGCTGAGCGCCTCGTTCGCCTCATCCGAGCTGTCGACCGCGAGCATGTTGCAAAGGACGGCGCTCTCTGGTTTTTGGGTCCCTGTCTTCTTCGAGCGTTTAAGCTCGCCGATGCCGTCCGTGATCGCATCCGTGTGGTCCTAGGGTGATTCCACAGTCGTGCCCGATCAGATGGAGCTTTCGGCACGGCGCTCACTGCGGCGGGCTGTCGCGGTAGCGGAGGAGGCTGGGATCGCGAGGTTGTCGCGGGTTCGCTGCATGCGACGGCTGCTTGGTAGCAAGCCCAAGGGGGGATGCGCGCGGGCGCTGGGGGGATTGGAGGCGCGGCTCGGTTAGGATCCCGAGCTACGATGGCTCGCGGTCGTCCAGCGTCTGGCTGCCGATGATGATATTTGGGCGGCGCAGCCAGCGAGAGGAGTTGGATCGGCTGATCGACGGCGCTCGCGCCGGGCGCAGTGGGGTGGTGGTGCTGCGGGGCGAGCCCGGCGCCGGAAAGACGGCGCTGCTCGAGTGCGCGATCGACTCAGCGTCAGATCTGAACGTCGCCCGAGCGGCGGGGGTGGAGTCGGAGACGGAGCTGGCCTTCGCGTCGTTGCACCAGTTGTGTGCGCCGGTCTTGGATCGACTGGAGAGGCTCCCTGGCCCTCAGCGCGATGCGTTGGCGGTCACGTTCGGGCTGAGCGAGGGTGCGGTGCCGGATCGCTTTATGGTCGGCTTGGCGGTGCTTAGCTTGCTGTCGGAGGCGGCGGAGAACAGGCCGCTCCTCTGCGTCGTGGACGATGCGCAGTGGCTGGACAAGGCGTCGGCGCAGGGATTGGCGTTCGTGGCCAGGAGATTGTTGGCGGAGTCGGTGGTGCTTCTGTTCGCGGCGCGTCAGGCGGGTGAGGACCTCAGAGACCTGCCGCAGATGGTGGTCGGGGGTCTGTCGAACGGCGACGCCCGTGAGCTGCTTGCGTCGGTTGTCCCCTGGTTGTTGGATGAGCGGGTGCGCGAGCAGATCGTGGCGGAGACGCAGGGCAATCCGCTGGCGCTTATCGAGCTGACCAGAGGTCTGTCGCGGGCGCAGGTGGCGGGGGGGTTCGGGTTACAGAACGCGTTGTCGCTTGAGGGCCGGATCGAAGAGCGGTTTCTCACCCGCCTCGAGGCGCTCTCGGCGGACAGCCGGACGTTGCTTTTGCTGGCCGCCGCGGAGCCCACCGGTGATCCGGCGCTGTTATGGCGGGCGGCCGAGCGGCTCGGAGTTACAGATCAGGTGTCGGGGCCTGCGGAGGTGAACGGCCTTCTCGAGGTTGGGATCAGGGTTCGATTTCACCACCCACTGATCCGCTCTGCGGTGTACCGCTCGGCGTCACCGCAGGAGCGGCGGGATACGCATCGGGCGTTGGGCGAGGCAACCGACCGGCACGCTGATCCGGACAGGCGCGCGTGGCATCTTGCCGAGGCGGCGGCGGGCCCAGACGAAAAGCTCGCGGCCGAGCTTGAGCGCTCCGCTGAGCGAGCGCGTGCGCGGGGGGGATTGGCCGCCGCCGCATCGTTCCTGGAGCGCGCCGTCGCGCTGACGCCCGATCGGTCGCTCCGCGCGGATCGAGCGCTGGCAGCAGCCCAGAGGAACGTTCAGGCCGGCTCGGTGGGCGCCGTAGAGAGTCTGCTTGTCGTCGCAGAAGCAGGGGTGCCAAGCGTCCTCCAACGAGCTCGGGCTGATGAGATACGAGCACAGCTCGCCTTCGTTACGAGCCGGGGCAGGGACGCCGTCCCGCTGCTCGTAAACGCCGCCACGCGGCTTGAGCCGATCGCCCCCGATATTGCTCAGCTGACGTACCTGGATGCAGTGCAGGCCGCCATCTTCGCGGGCCGCTTGGCCACGCCGGGAGGTTCCCTGCGCGATGTCGCGCGCGCGGCGAGCGTCGCGCCTCCACGCGCGCCCACGGCGGCAGGCCTGTTCCTCGAGGGCCTCGCGGCGAACTTCAGCCACGGGTACGCGGCAGGGGTGCCGATTCTGCGCCGCGCGCTCACAGCCTTCGGCGGCCGGAAGCCCGCAGATGAGGTACTCCGAGGGTCGGGACCCGCTTGCATCGTCGCAGCGCATTTGTGGGACGACGACGCTCTCGACGCGGTGTCCGAGCGGTGGGTCAGGCTCTGCCGCGAGACCGGCGCGCTAGGTGATCTTCCTCGTGCCCTCAACGCGAGGGCTCTCGTGCTCGTGTTCGCCGGCGACCTCACGGGCGCCGCCTCGCACCTCGGGGAGGTAGCGGCGGCCAGCGAGGCGACCGGGATCGAAATCGGGCCGTCCGGCGACATGGCACTGGCTGCCTTGCGGGGCGACGAGGCCGAGGCGCTCGCACTCATCGAAACGAGTATCAGAGATGCGCCGGTACGAGGCGAAGGTAATCGCTTGGCGTGGGTCGAGTGGGCGAACGCGGTCCTCAACAACGGCCTCGGGCGCCACCAGCAGGCGCTCGCCTCAGCCGAGCGCGCCAGTGAGGATCGCTTCGACCTGCTCGTCCCAAATTGGG
>DASZFA010000054.1:0-63133 GCA_035940255.1 Solirubrobacteraceae bacterium | reverse complement strand
GCCCGCGCCGGCGCCGGTGGCACCGCCGGCTGTGCCCAAGCTGGCACCGCCGGCCCCTCACCAGCCGGCACCGCAGTCACCCCCTCCGCCCGAACCGCAGGCGCCCGCGCTGGTGGAAAACTACGCGCCACCCCCGGCGATCGTGCCCGCGGCCACGCCGCCCGTCGAGCCGATACCGCCCGGTTCCGGCGGCTACGCCCAAAGCCCGTCGGCAGCCAAGCGCAAGGAGAAGGCGCACAAGCATGCGAGCCAGTCGGCGTTTTCGGTGCGGCCAGCCGGGACGAGCGGCCCCGACTGGTTCTTCCCGGCGGTCGGCGTGACGACGCTGCTCGCCCTGCTCCTGAGCGCGCGAGCGTTGCCGACCCGACCGGGGCCGCGTCCGGTCCCGCTTCTGGCGCGCGGCGAGTCTGGCGACCGTCGGCGCAGGGGCCGCTGACGGCCAGCTCGCGAGAGACGACGACGGCGGCACGCAGCGAGCGTAATCTCCCGTCGTATGGACGCCGCCTCAGCAACGCCAGGCTCAACGGCCCCGTTGACCACTCGTCAGCCGTGAAGCCGATCATCCGGGCCGGTTTGCCCCCTTACCGGGCGAGGCCCCTCGTTGTGGCACTGCTCGCCGCGGCCCTGGCCCTGGAGGTGCTCCCAGCCGAAGCAAAGAGCTCGGTCCACCACCGCCCGATCAACCACCCGGTCACGCACAATGCGCATCGCCATCACGCCAAAAGCCCGCAAGCAAATGCTCGGGCTCAGGCAGCGATCATCGGGGGATCGCCGGCCGCAGGGAATACGTTCCGTTCGCTGGCATACATACTCGACGTTAGAGGCCACCAGGCCGGCCAGTGCACCGGGACGGTGGTGGCTCCGAGGCTTGTCCTCACCGCCGGACACTGCGCCGAGAACCACGAAACCGGGATCGTGAACGAACCATCCGGCTATGCGGTTGTAACTGGAAACGTCAACTGGACCGCATCGCCGCGGCAGGTCACGGGAATATCCCAGGTCATCGTCTACCCCTTCTATGAAAACAGCGGCTTACTCGAAGGTTGGGGAGATGCTGCGCTGCTCGTACTCTCGCAAGCCACCACGGCGCCGGCGATCCCGGTGGCCAGTGACGCTGAATCGGGACTTTGGCAGCCGGGCACCCACGCGCTCATCGCAGGATGGGGGCGCACCTACTATGGACAGGCCGGACCCACCGAACTGCTGCAGTGGGCTCCTACGATCTTGCAAAACGCGGAATGGTGTCACAGCAACGCTCCTGGTTTCCATGCGTACGGCCAGGTTTGCACGATCGATCCGCCGCGCTATGAAACCGGAGGATGCGAGGGGGACAGCGGCGGTCCGTTGCTGGCATCGCGGCCCGGCGGAGGTGAACTCGTAGAGGTGGGGATATTAGTCGTGCTCTACAGCAAATGCTCGACCGCGGCGCCGACCGTGTATACACGCGCCGCACTGGTCTCCTCGTGGGTCAACAGCTGGATCAAAGTGCTCGAACTGCCGCCGGCCCCAGCAGCGCCCGTGGCACTGGCCCCTTCGTCGGCGCCAGCCGGGGCGCAGACGCGGGCACCTCTCAGGGCTCCACCTAACCGTCCCGGCTTGTATATCACTCGGAAATCTCGGGATCGCAGGATCGCCACTCGGGTCTCGGGGGACGGTGAACACTTGGTGCAGATCGATGTCAGGGCGAAGATCCGATGCGAACGCGGCTACTCATACCAGCTCGATGGCTCGTGGCTTTCATACGCAGACAGCCTACTGATCAAAGGCCATGTCGCCCGAGCTACTTTGAACACGCCGGGGAACCGGAGCATGAGAGCCGGGCACCTGAGTGTCTATATGCGATTCGCAGGGTCTCGAATCGTGGAGGGCCACATGCGTTTATACCTGCCTTCCCGAAGCAGACGTATTGGACCGTGCTACGCGCGCGCGATCAACTTCACCGCGACTCGGTCTGGGTGATGTCCCGCCAACTGGCTGTCTGATTCCGCGTCGCACCGGCGTCGCACAGTCCCTCGGCGGGGGCCCCGGTGGTCTTCGGTTCAGCGTCCGGTGGGCGGGACCCGCGCCGAGTCGTGCCCGCGATGCTGACTGCTTTGTTACTCGTTAGGCCGCCAATGCTTGGGCTTCCGACAGGGGAACACCCTGCTCCTCGACTTCGTGCATTTGGCTGAAGGAGATCCAGAGCTTGGTACCGGCTTCTTCCCCTTGACTCTCGCGTTCGGATGCGCTGCCCGGAACTACTTCGCACTGAATCACTGGGTCGGCTTCGCTCCCGCGGGCTTCGGTGCCGGTTACCCAATGGGCGCTCGCTCCGAGGATCCAGGACCCGAAGGCGGAGCATTCCTCCTGGGCGCGTGATTCATCCACCACGGCAGGCCGCGGACGTTCCTGTTCTCGGGGTCCCCGCCTATACCGTTCTGCGCGCCGTCGCTGTGCTTCGCGTTCTCGGACGATTCGCCTGCGCTCGGCCGCACAGAGCCGAGACACTCGGAGTGCGGCCTGAATCGCGCGGGTGGGAATGCAAGGATCCACGAGCTTCCACCCGCGGCGGCCCAAAACGCCGACGTAGGTGTTCGTGTGGCTCGAGCCGCCGCGATGGGTCGACCAAGTGTCGCGGAAGGCGACGAACCAGCATCCTTTGCACGGGAGCTGGCGCTCCTCGGCCTCGCGGGCGTCGCTGATCCTCTGCACGGCATGTCTGTGCGGGAACCCTCGCAGCTGGGCTGCGATGGTGCGGGCGGCCCGCCGCGCATTCGGACGCGCCTGCGCCGCAGACGCGAGCGCAGCCACGATGATCGCAATGGTGATGACCATCTTTGGCATGAGCTTCTGCGCGTCCAAGCATGTCACGGCGCGGCCGCCCATACAACCGAATCTCGGCATTGGCCAACGCCCGAAGCCCGGCGCACGCCCTCTGGCAGGGGTGCCGCCGGGCTCATCCGTTCAGCGGCCTCCCTCCTGGGGCCTTCTGCCGTCGGGCGGCGGGCAGCGCTGGAATGGGGGGACAAACCCCAGCGCCGTTGCTTTCGGCAATCTACGATGGCTGTGTGCACGGGTTGTTACCGCCCTGAGATTATGCCGTTTGGCTGTCCAACCAACCGGGGAGTATGATCGGGGACGACGGATCGATCCGGTGTGCATCTGAATCCTCCTCTACGGGGAGCCTGCCTAGGCGGTGGGCTCCTCGTTTTTCGGCCGGGCGGGCCGAACGATCATGCCCGTGGTGGGGACCGGCGGGCGCATCTCGATCACCGTGGATTCGCAACGGTGTAGGCTGGCGATCAAGCAGGCCAGTGGCTTAGCGTTTGTTCGGAGGCAGGGGGTGAGGATGCGGTTCGCAGGGCTGCCTCGCTCGGGTCGCGACCTTGGAGTGGTGCCGGGCCTGGCTGTGATGGTGTCTGTGTTGGCGATCGCAGCGTCCGCATCCGCCACGACCTCCGTCCAGTCCTCCTCGGCGCGGATTGACCCATTCGGCCAGCCGGCGACGCTCACTCCCAGCGACGAGATCGGCATGAGCGTCCTCGGCTCGGCCGTGGCGCTGTCCTCCGACGGCAAGATCGCGCTGATCGGCGGGCCGGGAGACAGCGAACGGCGCGGTGCGGTTTGGGTGTTCAAGCGCTCCGGCTCGACCTGGGCCGAGCAGGCCAAGCTCACTGGCGGCGGGGAGATCGGGGGTGGTCGGTTCGGTAGCAGCGTGGCGCTGTCCTGAAATGGCAGGACGGCGCTGATCGGTGGCCGTGAGGACAACGAACGGGTCGGTGCCGTGTGGGTATTCACCCGCTCGGGCTCCAACTGGACCCAGCAAGGCGAGAAGCTCATTCCGAACGACGAGGTGAGCGGTCTTTCCGGGGTCGGGTTCGGCAGCAGTGTGGCACTGTCCTCCCACGGCAATACCGCGCTCATCGGCGGCCCCTCAGACCATTTCGAGCCCTTTACGGGCGGGGCGGCATGGATATTTACCCGCGGGCGGTCTACATGGACGCAGCAGGGTCCGAAGCTGATCGCCCACACAGACTTCGGTGAAGGCCCGGTGGACTTTGGAGCCCGGGTGTCGCTGTCCGGCGATGGGAACACCGCATTGATCGGCGGCGAATTCTGCCACCACTGCGATGGCCGAGGATGGGTATTCAAGCGCTCAGGTACAGCGTGGGTCCAGCGCGCCGAACTCACGGGCGTGAGGATGCGCGGGATCGGCCTTGCAGAGTTGGGGACATCGCGCTTTCGTCGGATGCAAACACGGCTCTGATCGGCATCCCCGACGGCTTTGAAGCCGTGGGGAGGGTGTTCGTCTTCGCCCGCTCAGGCACAAACTGGGCGCAGCAAGGCCCCGAACTCTTCCCCAATGACGTGATCGGGGAGGAAATCTTCGGGTCAAGCGTGGCATTGTCCGACGATGGGAACATCGCGTTGGTAGGTGGCTCCCAAGACAATGAAGGCGTCGGCGCCGCCTGGTTGTTCAACCGATCAGGCTCGACCTGGACCCAGCAGGGCCCAAAGCTCAAGGGTGCCGGCGAGATCGGGAGAGGAGAGTTCGGGGCCAAGGTGGCGCTCTCCTCCGACGGCAAGGTCGCGCTGATCGGCGGCCCCGAAAACAACCACGGCGTCGGCGCGGCGTGGGCGTTCGTGAACGTGGGCTCACCCAAGTCGAGAGGTAAAGCTCACTCCAAGCGGACCGCAGGCTGACGGCGAGGTCACGTGAGTGAAACCGTGCCCAAGAGGACGTTTATCGAGAGCCGGAGGGCCGACTCGAACCGCTGACCTGTTTACAGGACGGAGGGACTAAGACCCCCCGGACGCCACTCCTTGAGGCCGAGGTCGGCGAGGGCGCGGTCGCGGTCCCAGTAGGCGACGAGCCTGGTGACCTTTCCATCGTGGACGTGGAACACGTTCGCCGCCTTTACGTGCATCTGCTCGATCTCTAGGCCGCTTGTCCTGCCGCGTCCGCTGTTGTGGACAAACACCAAGATTCGCCCAACATCGAGTTCGCGGTACTCGTCCGCCTCGATTCGCGCATTCTCAAATGGACTAAGGATGGCGCGAGCGCCCTCTGTCAACCCGGCCCGCCCGACCCAGCGACCCGGTTCCGGGCCATCGGCGACGACAAACTCGATCTGGGGGTGCCACTCGGCGGAGAAGCTGAACTCGCCCCGTTCCCATCCAGCGAGTACCGAGCGAACGACCTCCAAATTCGCCTGCGACATCGCCTACGCCCGTTCCTCGGCAAGCTGTTCGGCGGCAGCGCGGGCCTCGTCGACGTCGGTGTAGACCGTAACGCGAGTCACCTTCCGATCTGTCCACACGAAGACGAAGCCATACACGGCGTGCACCCGAGACTGATCAGGACTGCCGGATGGACGGGCCGTCTCGCGGACCCTGGCGAAGACGATCCCGCTGCCGAGGTCGATGGTCTCCTGCATCTCGTCCTCAGTCTCCTGATACGAGGACAGCCAATCTTCAAGAAAGCGGCGAATCGCCGCGTGTCCTTCGAATGTACCCAGCCCGACCCGGGACATGTCGTACACGGCGCCCGCGCCGTAGAACGGCATGGTTGCATCAACGCCCCTAGCGTTGCCCAGCTCTTGCGTGAGGGTGACCAGGTCGGGGTTCGCGGACTCCTTGGGCATCGTCGGCCAAGTATCGCGCAGGCCAGCGGAGCGCGACCTAGCGCCACGAACTCTGGCGATGCGGTTTCGTCAGGGTTTGGCCGGAGTGTCGTTTGCGGCTGTCTCCGGGGTGTTGGGTGGCGCCAAGGTGGCCCCAGGCACGAGCCTGTCTCGCTACCGCTCCCGCGACCTGAGGCGTTCGACGAGGGCGGCAATATCCGGGGCATCCTCAACGTCGCGGAAGCACAGGCCCACAGGGCGCCTACCACCTGAAAATAGCTACAGCCCGACGAGCCGATGCTTCTCGTCGTCGCCGCCGACGCCACCGTCCAGGGAAGGGCGCGCGGAGCAACATCTAGACCTTCGACTAGGTGCGGAGCTTTCCCCAAGGCCAGACAATGTCCGCATGAGAGCGTTGCGGGTTGGAATCGCGAGCGGCAGCATCGCTCTGGTCGGGCTGCTCCTGATCGGGCGAAGCTTGGGTGCGAGTCTTGCGGGAGCGGCCGGCGGTGTCATCGGCGTGACCCTCTCCTTTGCGGTATTCAGCCCCTGGTTCCCCACACGAAATGTCAATGGATCGAATGACCGAGAGATCCGGGATGAACTCGAGACGGACCTAGCCAAGCTGGAACACGAACACAAGGATTACTCATAGCTTAGATCGGGCCGGGGTGGCCCAAGAGTGGCCCCAACGCTGTTTTCTCCGCCCTGCGCTTCACCCCGACAGCACGGAACCCCCGCGTTTACGGGGGTTCCGTTCAAGCCGGAGAGCGGACTCGAACCGCTGACCCCCTGTTTACAAGGCTACTCAGGGCCTTGCGGCGGTTTGCGGCTGTTAGCGGTTTGCCCCGCAAATGAGGAGTTTATGGCTGCGACGCGGCGCTTCCGTTTGCGGTCCCCTGTGGGCCTTGCGTTGCCACCTGCTTGCCACCCTTGGGAGCAACCTGTGTATCCAGCCAATCCGCGGTGCCCAGGCCCTCGTCCATGAGATGCACGTAGGTCCGCAGCGTGAAGGCGGGGTCGCTGTGCCCTAGCCAGCCCTGCACGACCTTGACGTCCTTGCCGTTGGCAAAGAGCAGCGACGCGCAGGTGTGCCGGAACGTGTGGAAGCCAACCCACTCCATGCCTAGCGCTTTGACGGCGGGGCGCAGTACCCGAGCGCGGACGTTGTGCGCGTCCAGGGCGTGGCCGCGCTTGGTTGCCCACACAGGTGCGCCCGGGCCGCCGTAGCGCTTCCCACGGAGCGCTAGGAGGGCGTCCCGCATGCCGGGGGTTAGCGGCACCTGCCGTTTGCTGTTGGCCGACTTCAGCGGGGCCTCGGTGCCCTTGTAGATTTGCCGCTCCACGCGAACGTGCGGGCGCGTGGCCCCTAGCTCCATGTCCTCCCAGCGCAGCCCTATCGCCTCGGATATGCGCAGGCCGGTTTGCGCCAGGAACGTAAAGAACGGCTGCCACGCCTCGGGCAACGCCGCCAGCACAAGCCCGAGCTCGGCGCGCGTCATGACCTTCACCTTGTCGCCGGTAGGCGCTAGGTCCAGGCTCACGCCCTGTGTCGGGTTGGCGGCGATGTCGCCGTGTTGGTAGGCGGTGGCGAAGAGCACCTTCACAGCGACCATGTGGTTGCGCACGCTTGGCGGCTTGGCCCCGGCCTGTTGCATGTGCGCGACGAAGCCTTCAATGTCACGCGGCCGTATGTCCTTCATGCGCATGCGGGCAAAGTAGGGGATAGCGTGCCGCTTGATGGCGCGCCGGTAGCCCTCGCGCGTATGGCTGGTGATTCCCTGCCGGGGCTTCCGCCCTTTGTAGGTTGCCAGCCAGCTTTCGGCGTAGTCGTCGAAGCGTGAGTTGCTGGCGGGCTGCGTTTCGCCTGTGGCCCGCTTGCCCTTGGCTTCGCGCGCCTCGGTGAGGGTGCGGAACGCTTCCTTGTGTGACTTGCCCCGGTCGCGCCACGTGATGACGTAGCGGCCCCCGCGCTTGTAGACGCCGGGGTACTTAGTCCTTTCCATTTTCGCTGCCATGCTGCCTCCGTTTCGTTGCCTTTCACTACAAAGACCGGGCACAGGTTTGACGCCGTGCCCGGCCGGTGTTGGTTACTCGCCCTGCGCCTTCCAAGCTGCGGTGAGCTTCTTCACCTGCGCGGGCGTGAAGCTGTAGCGGCTGCCAAAGCCAACGCCCAGGTCCTGACCGCGCAGAAACTTGCGTAGCTCCCGGGGGTCGGCACCCAGCTTGCCAGCGAGCTCTCTGACGCCGATTGTGCCTTCCGTAGCGGCCTTGGCGGGCTTGCTGCTGGTGGTTGCCTGTGTTGTGGTTGCTGCGGCCATTGTGGGCCTCCCTGTGTAGTGGTTGGTAACGCTGCGCCAACCCTACGACGAAGCATTCACCCGTCGGGGCGTTTTGGTGAATCCGTCCCGTTTAGTGAGCTTTGTGCCGGTGAATCACAAGCGCCCGCTACGTTTCCTGCTCAACCAGAATCGGCGTGACGAGCTCGTTGCCGCTGTCGTCAATCTGAAATTCTGCCTCGTAAACCCTGCACAGGCCGTTGAAGGTCTCCACGCCGTACTCCACGGCCCTAAAGCGGAAGATGTCACCCAAGCCCCATTCGGTTCCATATTCCGGCATCACGCTCGTCTGCGGGTCAGCTGTCGGTTTGAAAGTGATAACCGACCGTGGGTACCGCCTGACGATGACCTGCTCTTGGAGTAGCGCGTTGCGCAGGTCAGTCGTGACTACGCTGCTGGGTACGCTGTCCTCATAGACGCAGTTGCGGTCGGCCATCCCCTGCCAGTCGTATTGCATGACGACTTCTTCCGATTCGGTGTTGCTCAGGCCCGGTGCGGCGAACGCGCGGTTCAACAAGCCTGTGGCGTCTATGAGTTCCGTCCATTCGGCCACGTTGTTCTTCCCGTCGCCATACTCAAACACGACGTCGGGCCGGTATTTTCCGAACGCATCTTCCGGATGGGCATGACCTTGGGCGCAGTTGAAAAGACCGAACACAGTGCCCAACGCGTCTTTGTAAGGCTCCACAGGTTCTATTTCCCAATCAAAGCCAGAGAAGGTACTTGCGATTAGTGAGATGCCTCCTAGGGCGTTTTGATAGAACCACGGCCCGACGCTGCTCTTTGGGCACGTTCCCACTGTGCCGACGCGTATGCCCGTGTCTCCCTGTGGCAGCGGCGCGGTACTGGACACAATCGCCGGTGGCGCGGGGTCCACGACGTTGTACGGAGCTTTGAGGCCGTTCGACGGTATGTTTGGAATGAGTGGCGCGTTGTTGAGGCCGTTGATGATTTTCACAATCATCTGGCCTACGTCCATGGGTTCGGCCGGTTTGCCGTATTCCACGCCTTTGCTTGACTTGCTTTCCTCTATCAAGCGAGTACCTAAGCGCCAGCCTATGCCCGCCCAATTCACTGCCATTGTGTTGGTCCCCGTGGTCCGCGTCTTTTGCGTGGTGGTCACAGGCCCCAGGCATTGCAGAACGTTGTTGCGATAGACCTTGATGAAGGTTTCGTCCAGCTCCCGCAGCACGTTGATCCACGGGTTGCTGCAATCGACAACGAACGAGCCGTTGTGGACGCGGCTTAGCGGCTTTTTTACGATGCGTTCTTTGGCTTCGGTCAGCTCGCCCAGGACGTTGCCGTGGTTGTCACAGATGAGGAATTGCCACAAGGGGTAGGCCATTCGTGTTTCCTTTCGTTTAGAAGCTCACACCGCCCCGCTGGCGCTCACCTCGCGGAAGAGCAACCAAGGCGAGGGAGCAGCGACAGCGGAGCGGCTTGCCGGGAGAAGTGCAAAGCCCCGGCCAGTGAGGGGCTGCCCGCGCTCCTTGACGGACGCACCCCTTGCCCCCGGCTCCTCTACACATGCCGGGGCCAAGATATGCGGGGTCGCCCGCGCCGACGCTCGATTGGATCCACGAGCGACCCCCAACCCGTCCGAGTCTACGGCGCGCGCAGGCGCGCCCGGACGGGAAGTTGTGAAAGTTTGGGCCGCGCGACACAGAGCGGAATCGCGCGGCCACAGGCCCCCACGAAAGAACCAAAGAAGGGGCCTCTTGGGCAACGGTCTGCCCAAGGTGTGAAGATCAACCGGCAACGTCAAGCCCTCCCAGAATGGCTTGCTCGTCCATGGCTTCGCCCGGTTCATAGGGCAAGAGCTCTATCGCCTTCGGTTTGGACTTCCATCCCTGAACGATGCCTGCCATGTCACCATCGGTAAGCGGGAACGGCCCTAGGTTTTCGATGCGTAGCGCATGACAAACCGGCGTCCACATCACTTGGGCTTCGGCCCATGCCACCTGTGCCCGCCTATAGGCGTCAACCATGGCGCTAATCGCATCATCGGCCAATTTGGAGGCTTTATCTGCCTCGTAGGCAAAATCGTCAAAATATTCGCCGTAGAGCTGGTTCAAGTCAGCGTCTAGCGTTTTCGTGGTGGCCAGCGCCTTGTTGCTGATCCGAAGCGCCTTCTCGTAGGTGGCATTTGCCTCTTCCAGCCGCAGCGCCATCTCCTCGCGCTGCTCGTCGGTGCCGCCTGTGCCCTTGGCCATTGCTTCTTCCACAGCGGCAAGGTTGCGCTCGGCGGCAGCTTTCACCCTTTCTGACTTCTGCCTCATAACGGTGTACTTCGTGTATGACTCGTATGCCGCCTTCTGCTCAGCGCGTAGCGCGTCCCGCTGTGCCAGCGGGCGCGGGTTAGGCTTGCCGCTGAGCTCAGCGGCCATGCCCGGCGACGACCGGTAGCCCCTGACTCGTTTATTCGCCATCGTTACCGCCTCCCGCAAGCACAGCGTTCACTTCTGGCAAACGCTCCGCCACTTCCTCGGTTGTCATTCCCTTCACCTGCTCTAGCGTCAGCGGCTCGGGCTGCTCTGCCTTGGCGTCCATCCGCCCAAGGTTGTAAGCCCGCTCCTCCGCTGCCGTTGCAAACTCACGTGCCATTTACATCACTCCTTGCTTGGTAGTGGTTACTCTGAAGTGCTCGGTGGTGAAACCTTCGGCCTGCGCAGGCTCCACAGGCGCGTACGTCGTGTACTCCCCAGAGGCCACGCTTTGCAACGTGGGCACCTGTGGCACCTTTAGCCCGCCGCCGGTCTGCACGGTGGGGCACGCAAGCGGCGGCACCTTTGCGTCAGCGGGCGCGCGATTGGAGTTTGCAAGCATGGCCAGGTGACACACGACCCTGTGTGCGCGCGGCGGTTTGTACGGAATGGTTGCCAGCATCAACGCGTCGCTTAGGTCGTCATGGGTTGCAATGTCCTCGCTTTCAATGCGTGTGAAGCCGCGTTCGCCCTGCTCAAACTTCAGCCCGGCAAGCTGACGCAGTAGGTCAGGGTCGCGCGGAATAACTAGCTGCCCGCGCTCCATCATTCCCAGGACCAGCGAATAGCCCACGGTCTTGCTGGTGGCGCTCGTATTTACGAACTCCCAGCGCCGTTTTGCCCAATCGTTACGCTGCGCCCGCGACTGTGAAGCCAGCCGCCTGAGCTCGCTGCTCGGCATCGCGCCAACACCGTTTGTCTCTGGCACTACATGCGAGAAGGGCGCGATGTTGGCCACGATGCCTTTGACAACTTTGTGAAGCTGTTCCCCGGCGGGCCAGCCATAGGTGAAAGCGACGAAACGGGCCATCGGCTCTGCGTCAACGTTGAGAGCGGCCACAGGTAGGCGGAAGATTGCGGCCACTGCGGAGCGGTCAAAACTCACGCCCCAATCGCAGCCAAGCACGCCCAGGGCGGGGCCACGCAGGTCCTGATAGCGCGGGACCACAATGTCCGCAGTGCAGCTCTCTAGTAGCTCGCGGCTAAATAGACTGCCCACAGCGTCACTCCACTTGCCTTCAACCTCGCTGGCGAACTCCCGGGCGCTGACGCGGCTCTTTTCACGGGCCAAGTAGTCGTGATCCAAGGTGGGATTGGCGGAGGCCGCCCAGCTGAAAGACTTGTGGTCGGGGTCGCCCTCCATCCCCAGGTCAAACTCACGCCGGAAAAAGCCTTTGCCCCACGGGCTGCCCAGCAAGAGAATGCGGCTACCGTTAGCCTTTTCATCTAGCGCGGTGAACCTAGCGGCCGCCCACAGTTCCTCGGGAACAAAGCCCGCCTCGTCAATAGCAAGTAACAGCAGGTTCTTTCCGTAACCACGGATCTGTCTCTGACTCGCCGGCAAGCTAATGATCTCGCTGCCATTGGAAAGCCGTATCCGCGTGCTGAAATCGTCCACAACGGCCCCGCGTGTTAGCTCGTTGGCGTTTAGACGCTGCGCAATGCTTTCCGTAAGCCTCCGTGCGCTGTCCTGACCGGCGCTTAGTACCAACACGCGGCAATTAGCGTTAGAGAAGGCTGTGTGCATTCCCAGTACTTCCACCGTCTCGGACTTGCCCGACCGGCGCGCAGCGGCCACACAGGAGATGAATGCGTCGCTGTCTGCGAGCTGCACCTGATGGGGCCACAACGGCTGGCGCAACACCTTCTCTGCAAACTCCGCTACGTTCATCGGCTGGCGGCGCTCGTTGGAAAGGCGATGTTTTCGTAGGCGCTGTAAGGCTGCCCGCTGATCCACGCCGTACGCACCGTACGAACGGGCGGCCCTGTCTTGGCCGCGTCACGGAGCTGACCGGGATGCTTGGGCGCACGGTCGGTGACCTGCGGCCCCTCCGGCATCTCCACAGGTGCCGTCTCGCCTTGGGCGGCATAGGCGGCTGTGTCGATAAGGCCGTCCATCGGCTCGCGGCGCTTGGGCTTCTCGAGTTCGTCAAGCGTCGGGCCGTGCTGTGGGTACTCGCCGGGCGTCGGGTTGTCCGCGCCGTTCACAGGGAACGTTGCGGGCTGTGGTGGTTTCCCTAGCCCAGCGGGCGTCAGTCCGACATGCGAGTAGTCAACCTCGTTGCCGCTGGCAGACATGCTGTTTCCGGTTCTGTTACTCATCGCTATCACCTAGTCCCAGTTCGCGTAGTTGCTGTGCCCTTTTCACAGGGTCGGGATTTGACATCGCTTGCGCCAGGTCAGCGGTGCGTGCCAGATTCACACCCAGCTTGGCGCGGGCCTGTGGCGTCATGCCTAGCTCCTTTTCCAGCCGTAGCGCCTGTGACTGCAACCGCCGCTCCCACAGGGCGGCGCTCTGCGGTTTACCTGTTTTGGGATTCATGACACCGCGCTCGTCCAGCCATCGGCCAACGTCCTCCAGGCGGCAGCGCACGACCGCCAGCATTTCGATCACGCCCCGGTCGTGGATCGGCACGCGGCCGTCGGGGTTGCGCACGGGTGCCTCTTCCAACACCTTGTCGATGGCGCGGGCCGTCGCTTCGATGCGGGCGGGCAGGACCTGCGCTTTCGCGCCGTGCTTGACGCTGCGCCTGTGACCTTTGGGAGCGGGCGGCGGCTTGGACTTAGAGCGCGGCATTTCCCAAACCTCCAATTTCACTTTGTACGCGAGAGGAGGTGCGCGAACGAGCCGTCCAGCGCGTCGCAACACATCACCCCCCCGGTGGGAGCGCCAGCGCGTGCGTGCTTGACCCCCTGTTTAGTTGGTAAATGGTCAGCGCGCAGCGCCCGCAAACACAGGGTCCTGTGTGCGTCGTGGGAGCGGGGTGGCAACGCGCCGCGCGTCACTTTGCACCGCCTGCGCGTATCCACGCGTCGAGCTCGCTGCGCTCAAAGAGCAGCCGCGCACCCTCGTGGTGGTGCGGCACACGGCGCATGGACACAAGCCTGTAAAGCCTGTGTCGGCTGCAACACAGGTGCTCGGCGGCTTGCTCCACGTTTAGCCACGTCGTAGGCTGTTGTTGCACGGGTAGCTGCGCCAGCACGCGGGCAGCGGCAGCCTCAACCACCGCGTCCCAGAAGCTGCTTGCAGCGTCCGTAACGCCCTCCGGCGCTGCCGCCGGAGCGCCGCGCGCAGCGCGGCGCGGAGGCGGCGTAGCGCGTTCTGTGCGCTTGGCGCTCACGGCGTATCCTCGCGAGCATTCTTCACAGCTCGTGCAGTCGTAGGGCGCGCAACTCCGCGCCCCGCTCTCAGCAATGCGAGCGCGTGCGTTGGCAGGTAATGCGCAAGCACGGCGTAGCGCCACGTAACGTTCTTGGTCACAGGTGGGGTTAGGCGCTGCGTCTTCACCGTTTTGCCTTCCGCTTGCCGTTCTCGCCAGTACGGCCACCACTACGGCCACGCGTGGGGGGGTCGTTAGTGGCCGTAGTAGCCGCAGTGGGCGTTGATGGGGTTTGACCACTACGGCCAGTACGGCCAGTACGGCCGTCTGTATTTGTGGCCGTAGTGCTGGCCGCAGTAGGGGACCACGACCACTCCGTAGCGGCGGGCACGCTTTCAGGTTCCCGCCTGTGGTAAATGCCAAGTTTTTCCCGCGCCCGGGTTACGGTGCGCGCGGCGTAGCCCTGTGTTTCGCACTGCCGCACAATCGGCGTCGCAAGGTGCCACTGCCCGTCATCCGGCAGTAGGTCGCGGATAACGTCTTCCAGTTGCGCGGTCTTTGATACCCGCTTGGCCGCTTTCTGCCTTTCATGCAGCGCCGCCAGCAAGTCGTCGGCGGATAGGTCGCCGCCATCGCGGAACCGCACCGCCTTGGGCATTTTGAACTCGTGCTTTTTGTAGGTGAATACGCGCTGCTCGATCTCAAACGTGATGGCCCGTGGGCGCGCAGCGTGGTTGCCCTTGCCGCGCACGAGCACAACGCGCCCGTCCTCGTCAGGGTCCTGTGCCAGCAGCATGCTCGACCTGCTCACGGCGTTGAATGCCTGTGACCCCTGGACTGCCTGCCTGAAACTGCCGCCGCCCGCCTTGTTTGTGTGCAGCGTGGCCACAATTGCGATGCCGAGCTCGCGCGCTAGCCAGTTCGCGGGTTGTAGCGCGTCGCGTACGGACTTGGCCCGCCAATCGTTTACCTCAAATCCCAGGTTGTCCAGTAGCGCGTCGAGGTAGAGCAGCTTTGCCCCGCACGCTTCCACCGCCTCCGCTATCCGATCACGGTCGGCGCGTAGCGTCAGGTAGCCGCCGTCCGGCCGCCGGATGCGCTGTACCTTGTCTAGCCTTGCGCCCGCGACGTATAGGCGCGGCGTCCATATTTCGTGGAAATCGTCCTCGTCCGCGATGATGGCAACGGTCACACGTTTGCCGTACAGGCTGCCCGGGAGCTTGCCGCGTGTGAGCGATGCGAAAACCCACGGCATGACCGTGCCCTTGCCCACGCCTTCCGCGCCAATCAGGAGATTGAGGTAACGCATGAGAAGGCGGTCCTCCCACGCCCACCTGGGCGGCCGCGACTTAGACAGGTCCGCCGTTTCAAGGACCAGCGGCTTCTTGGGCTTCTCTTTCGCTTTGGCTGCGAGCTCCGCCGCTTCCTCTTCGATGGTGATTAGCCGCGCCGTCTCCGCCACCACGACGTCGCGCGGGGCGTGCCCGTTTTCACTCGCGATGGCGGCCTTGCGCTCGTCCCACTCGCGCTGTTCACGGTCCAACTGCTCCCGCGTTGTCGGTGCGCGACTCACGGTTCGTCGCCCCACTCGCCCAAGCCGCCCGGCTCATCGCCGTACAGTGACGCGCTGCCCTCAAACTCCGGGGCGGAAAAGGTGAAGTGAACTCTGAGCGGAGAGCCCGACGCGGGCTTGGTATCGGGGGGGTCGCCGCTGCGCGTCGCGCTGACGCGCCGGGACCGCCGCTCACGGCGCGCACGCGGACGGCTACGGCGTACCGGCAACAGGTGCGCCGCTGCCGGGCGCTGTGCGTCCTGTGCTTCGGTTACGGCTTTGCGGAACCAACGCGGGGCGCGCTCTATCTGGTTACCGATACGCAGTGGCGTCCAACTTGCGAGCTCGCCACGCTCAGATAGGCGACGATAGAGGCGCTTGTACGCGCGTTGATATTGCTGCTCGCGGGTCATGGCCGCTTGTGTCCGTTTCTGCGTAGCTCGGGTGGTTCTGGCCACAGGTCCCTAATGCGGACGCCAAGCGCCCCAGCGATGGCGCGCTGAGTCTTGAGCCTTGGCTCAGAGCGGCCTGTTTCTAGGTGCGAAAGCCCGACGTAACTCAGGCCAGCTTTGCTGGCAAGCTCGCGCACGCTCATTTCCTGGCGCTTACGCTCACGCGCTATCGGGTGCATCTTGCGGCCGGGCTGTGTCGAGTTGAGCTGCATTGTTGTACCCAAGTGTAACACAGCCGAAAGGCCCCATGCAAGCGGCCCCGGCCTCAGCTACCCCCGCGCGTTCCTATATATAGGGCGTTAGAACGTCTGCTCGACGGTTTCGTAGCGCATGAGTTCGACCTTGTTGATGTCGAAGCTTGGGTAGAACTCTTTCATCAGCGTGTCGTTGCTGAACGGTTTGCGGTGCCTGAAGACGCCCTTCATGCGGTACGAGCGGTTCTCGCCCTGCATGGGCCAGACGTAAAACCTCGCGCCCGTCATGTCGTAACAGGCGATGAAACCTGTGCCCCGCTTGTCTTCAACGCCTTGAAGCGGGGTGTCAATGATCCGGCTCTCCCCCGCGCGGAACGTAGGGGTCGGGGCCGGGTGCCCAATGACGGCCTGCTGGCCCTCCACGACGACGAACTGGACTACCTTTGCGGGGCCACCGTTCGCGATGATGTGCAGTCGAATTTTGCCCGTGTCCAGGCTCTGCTGAACCTCGAGGTGCATGTCGGGCGTCCTTGCCGCTAGGCGCTCGCGCCGATTCTGCCAGACGGACGCCCATGACGCCCCTGCCGCTACGGCTGCGAAGCCAGCGGCCACGATGGTTGGCCACTCTGCGGGTTGTTCCATGGCCCAAGTGTCGCCGCCGGTACGGACGCCTTACGGTCAGGGGTGTTGCCACTTTGGTTGCCACCTTGCCCGGCGCGCCGCGCCCGCTCCAAACAAAAACCCCGCGTGTGCGGGGCCTTTGTATAAGCCGGAGAGCGGACTCGAACCGCTGACCCCCTGTTTACAAGACAGGCGCTCTACCAGCTGAGCTACTCCGGCGGATGGCCAAGTTTACGGGGCCTGAGGGCGTCACGCGCGAGGTTCGGGTGCCCGCCTGCGACGGCCGCGCTCCAAGGCTTCGGGGCCCACCATTCACCGCCGAACGCTTGCCGCGCGGGGCCGTGCCGTCACCGCTGCACTACGTGCACGCGAGGGAGGATCCTGTCTCGCTCCCCGCCCGACCGACCCCCCGCGCCTGCTCGATCTGTCTTGGCGCGGGGGGTCGGCTATCCAGATGAGTGGATCGCTGGGCGACCTACTCGTCTGGCCGAGGCGAACTACTTAGTGTTCGTGTTGATGAGTTCCTGTTCTTCGTAGCCGAGCATTTTGAGTTCGCCTTCAATCGTTGCCGTGATCGCGCCTCCGGAGCCTTCGGCTTCGAGTTCACCGGATCCCGTGCCGAATTCGAGGACGCCCGGATGGAGCGCGGATGTTCCTGGCTTCGAGATTGGCTGAGTGCCTCCCACGAACGTTTCGCTGCTTTCGGTTTTTCCTTCTTTGCGGCATTCGACCTTGATCTTGCCGCCTGTGCCCTTGACGCGAATCGTGGTGCCTTCCTGTTGCAGCACCGACACCGACGGCAATGATTCCGCCGTGACTACGCTGCTAAAGGGGCACGTCGTGCTTTCACAACGCAGCGTGGCGAGCAGTTCTGTCGCTCCCACGCCGGGGCCTTTACCTGTCGGGTTTGCCACAGTGCCCACGCCTGCGGTATGACATACGACTTCGCCCGACCCACCGCCCGCGGTCTTCAGCATGAGCGTTCCCCACGACAGGACTGTTCGCGGTTCTGTTCCCACCACCGCACTATCGGCGGTGTAGTGCGGAGCCGGAAACGCGCCTTGGAGGAGTTCCGCAATTACTTTGTAGCCGAGCGTGGTGGGGTGAATGTCGGCTTCAGAGCTTTCCGGGTTGTATTTACCGCCCGGGCACATCCCCGTGTAAGCACAGATCGTCGGGATGTCTTCTGATTCTGGGCCTTTCGAGACGACCGACGGGTTGAAACTCGGCAGGGAGTTCACGAAGCTCGTCCCGGGCACGAGCGCGGAGGAGCTGCCCGGGCCGGGCCCCAACAGACCGTTGAGGAACGCGGCCGATTTGTCGCCACCTGGTGGCGGCAGTATCAACGGATAGGGGTTGTAGCTCCCGATTAGCAGGATCTTCGCCGCCGGTGCGGCGGCGTGCAGTTTGCCGAGTATCAAGGTGACGTTTTCAGCGATTTTGTAGAACTCTTCGGCAACTTGTTTTTCCGTACACGTGTATTCTTTTGGGAAGCCGCACGTGTGGGCGAGGAACTGCAACACGTCGTTGGCCCCGATGTCGAGCGTGATCGGGCTGACGCTCGGGTTTTCTTTGAGAATCGCGAGCGCGTCTTCGAGCTGCGACCCGCTGGAATACGAGTGGTGCAGGAACGCGTAGGGGAACGGCGTGCCGGTCGGGCCACCCGCGCAGTAACCGGCTTTGCCCGAACCTTTAATGAAGGTTTCCGTGGTCTCTCCCGGGCAGCCGTCGTTGATGGTGGAATTTTTGGGGTTGCTGAGTTTCAGGGCGGCGCCGAAGTCATCGGCGTAGCCGTCGTTGAAGGTGGCCGGTTCGACGAATCCTTTTTCTTTTAGCTCTTTTTGGAATTGGGCTTGATGGTAGCCGTAAGCAAGCGAGTCGCCGAGCGCGAGATACGTGTTCCCCAGGTTAGATGCGCCGGCCGACGGGGCGAACACGAGCGCGCCGACCGCGGCAGCGCCCGCCACGAGGCACGCCAGCAGACGCGCCTGGGCGCGATATAGGACAGGCATTGATCCTCCTCATTCCCTTAGTTGGTGCGCAACCGCGGATCGCAACGTAGGAACTCCCCCTCAAACTCGGAGCTCTCCCCCCGGTACGCGTCTCATGGAGCGAGCGCATCATACCGCCATCAGCGCCAGACCGCCGTTTGTCTCGACGGGGAGGGGAACGCGGGTAACTGATAGAGGTCCGCGTCGATCACGTCGCGCAGCACTGTTTAGAAGATGAGGCGGTCTACCAGCTGAGCTACTCCGGCGTTGGGGGCCGTGGGACCCTCGCGTCAACTGTAACGAGGCTGTCTCGCGCGGTGTACTGGAAGACGTGGAGCACGGCCATATCCAGGAGGCCTCTCGTGCGGCGGATCTGTCCGAGGTCCCCGCGCGTTCTCAGAACGCTGATGCCGGCGCCCGGCTGAGCGATTTCCGCGAGCGCTCTCTGCATCGGGGTGTGAATCCGGTGGTCTACTGGACACTGCGAGCGATCCTCGTGCCGGCCTTCCTGATCTACTTCCGCATGCAGCGCATCGGGCGCGAGCACCTGCCCCGAAGCGGCTCCCTGCTGCTCGCCTCCAACCATCGGAGCTTCCTCGATCCCTTCGTGATCGGCACTCTTGTGCGCCGCCCCGTCTACTACTTCGCCAAGCGCGAGCTGTTCGAAAAGCGCTGGCAGGCGTGGGTACTGAACGCCTTGGGGGCCTTTCCCGTCGACCGCGGCGCGGGCGACAGGGACGCGATGGACACCGCCCGCGCAATCCTCGCCCGAGGAGATTGCGTGGTGGTCTTCCCCGAGGGCACGCGCGTGCGGCGGGGGCCGCTCGGGCAGCCCCGGCGCGGGATCGGCCGTTTGGCGCTCGAAAGCGGCGCTCCGGTCGTGCCGGTTGCGGTGATCGGCACCGAGGACGTTCGCAGGGGTTGGCGCATACGCCCGCGCAAGGTGCGCGTCCGCGTCGGCGCGCCGCTGCGCTTCCCGAGCGTCGAGTGTTCATCCCCGGCGCTCGCACCCGGAGTCACGGAGCGCATCTGGGCGTGCGTCAGCCTGCAGTGGGATTGGCTGGGGGGCGCTGGTGCGCCCAGCAGCGAGAACCTCGACGAGGCCTCGCGCGGGGAGATCTCCCGCGCGGCCTGACCTGCTCGAGCCGGGGCAGGGGTAGGGTGCAATGAGTGGCCGACAAAGTCAGTCAGAAGTCCAAGGCACAGCTCGACGCAGAGTTCTCAGATCTCTACCGTGCGCATCTGCGCGACGTCTACAGCTACGCCTACTATCGCGTCGGGGACCATCACGACGCGGAGGACCTGACCGAGCAGACGTTCCTGCAGGCCTACCGGCACTTCGAGCGCGCCCAGCGCGAATCGCATGGGCGTCCGCTGCGGCCGTGGCTGATCCGCATCGCGCACAACCTCGCCGCCAATCTCTATCGCGACCGCTCGCGCAAGCCGGCCACACCGATCGACGAGACCACGACGCTCGTGGCGCTGCATACGACCGAGCAGCTCGTGGAGGGGCGGGACGAGCTCAGCCGGGTGCTCGAGGGGGTGCGCCAGCTCCCGGACGACCGGCGCGAGGCGCTGATCATGCGCTTCGCCCTCGGCATGGACAACCGCGAGATCGCACGGGCGCTCGGCCGCTCCGACGGCGCCACAAAGGTCCTGATCCACAGGGCCATCAAGCAGCTCGAGGAGCGCATCGGGCAGGGAGGCGAAGGTCTCGTGGAGGCGAACGATGGACGCACGGACTCAGGCGCGGGCACGCAGTCCGCGACGAGGTGACCGCATGAACGAGGCCGTGTCTCAGTTCGAGAGCCTGCTTCGCGAAGCGCTTGCTCCGGTCGAGCCACCCGAGGGTCTGGTGGAGCGGCTCGAGGTTACGCTCACGAGCCTCACGGAGCTGGCCGCGGACGAGCTCGAGTCGTGGGAGCTGACCGCGATGCGCGATCCGCGCAACTGGGCACGGCCCGTCGCCGCGGTCGTCGTCGGCGGCGCCGCGGGCACGGCGCTTGTGCTGCTGCGCGCTCGCCGGCGGGCGCAGGCATCGCCCCGCACCATGGGCGGCGCGCGTGAGAGCGCCGAGCGTGCGATCCGCGATCTCGGACGCGAGACGCGCAGGCTGCTTGGCGAGCGCTAACACCTGCGCGTGGGCCGAGGAGGCTCCTGATCGCGCTGGCCAAGATAGGCTCTCGGGCCGCCATGGCCACCTGCTATCGCCATCCCTCGCGCGAGACGGGGGTCTCCTGTTCGAACTGCGGGCGGCCGATCTGCCCCGACTGCATGACCACGACGCCGGTCGGAATGCGCTGTCCGGAGTGCGCCAAACAGCGCACGAAAGTCAAGCGCCTGCGCGACACGCGCACGGGACCTCAGGTGACGATCGCTCTGATCGTCCTCAATGTCATCGTGTTCCTCGCGGAGGGCAGCCACGCCTTCACCATCAGCGGGGGCGCCGAAAGCGGATCGGTCATACGTGAAGGTGCGCTGCTCGGAAGCAGCGAATCCCCACTTCTTGCCGGCCAGGGGGTTGCCCACGGGCAATTGTGGAGGCTCGTCACGGGAGGCTTCCTGCACGCGAGCATCCTGCACATCGCCTTCAACATGTGGGTTCTCTACTACCTCGGGACGCTGCTGGAGCCCGCCCTCGGCCGCCTACGGTTCGCGTTGCTCTACTTCGTTTCCCTGCTGACGGGCTCACTCGGCGCGCTGATCGTCTCTCCCCACGCCATCACGGTCGGCGCCTCCGGGGCGGTCTTCGGCATGATGGGGGCCGCGGCGGTCGAGATGCGAGCCCGTCAGATCCCGCTGTTGCAGAGCGGGGTGGGGACGCTGATCGTGATCAATCTCGTCATCAGCTTCACGATCCCGGGCGTCTCCTGGGGTGGCCACGTCGGCGGGTTGATCGGCGGAGCGCTGGCGGCTGGCGTCCTGCGGACAGCCGATCGCTACCGTGCGCCTGCGCTCGGCCTCGTCGGCTGCGCCGTGATCGCGGCGGCTGCGGTCGCCGGCTCGATAGCCGCCGCGAAGTCGAGCGAGGTCGAACCCTCTGGTCCGAGCCCCACGCTCGTGACCCCCGAACAGTAGGGCCGGCACCACGCCTCTCGTCTTAGGAGCGTGCGGCCGCGAGCTCCACGACGAGTCCCCGGTCGGGCTGGGGCGCCTCGCGGAAGCGCTCCGGATGAAGGATCTGCGCGAGCAGCTCCAGGCCGTCGATCAGACGCGGCCCTGGCCTTGAGAAGTAGGCGGAGGCGTTGACCGCCACCACGCGCTCGGCCTGCAGCGAGGCCAGCTCGCTCGCATAGGCGAGCGCCTCCTGATGCGCGCGCGGGGCGTCATAGCCGCACGGCATCACCACAACGACCTCGGGCTCGGCCGCCGCCACGGTCCCCCACGAGACGGTCTCCGAGGGCTTCGCCGGCAGCCCGAGCGGATCTTCTCCCCCGGCGAGCTCGACCATCTGCGGCGTCCAGTGCCCCGCGACGTACACAGGGTCTAGCCACTCGAGCGCCGCCACACGGGGTCGAGGCTGCGCCTGCACCGCGAGCCTGACGCGATCGATTCGCGCCGTCGCGTCCCGGATCAGCTCGATGCCCCGATCGCGCCGCCCGGTCGCCTCGGCCAGCGTGCGCATGTCACCCAGCGTCTCGCCGAGCGTCTTGGGGTCAAGCGAGATCACGCATGGCCGTGAGGGAAGCCCTGCGGCGAGCTCGGCGACCTCCTCGTAGGAGACCGCGCAGACGGCGCATAGTGCCTGCGTCACGATCAGGTCGGGCTCCAGCTCGGCGAGGGCCTCGCGATCCAGCGCGTAGATCGAATCGCCGTTCAGCGTCCGCTCCCGCACCGCTGCGTCGATCTCGGCCGGGCCGAGGCCGGCCGGGAGCATGTCGTGGGTCACGAGCCTGCGCTCGACTGCCGCCGGCGGATAGTCACACTCGTGTGTGACGCCAACGACGTCTGATCCCAGCCCGAGCGCGAAGAGAAGCTCAGTGGCGTGCGGCACGAGGCTCACGATCCGCATCATTGGACTGTACGACCCGACGCCACCGCGCTACGCTCGACCCGATGACGCTGCTGGACGACGCCGAGATCGACGAGCGCCTGGGCTCCCTCGCCGGCTGGCAGCGCGCGGAGGGCTCCGAGATCGAGCGCGAGCTCAGGTTCGCGGACTTCGCCGCCGCGATCAACTTCGTGAACCGCGTCGCCGAGGTGGCCGAGGCTGCCAACCATCACCCAGACATCTTCCTTCACGGCTGGAACAAGGTGCGTCTGACGCTCTCGACCCATTCGGAGAGCGGCCTCACTGACGCCGACTTCAAGCTTGCGGGCCAGATCGACCAGTTGCCCTGACTGCGCTGGTCGCCACCCGCGTCCGACCATCGCCCTTGCTACCTTTGACGGGTCGGCAAGCGATGAACGACGACGAAGAACTACCTCGAGGTAGCTGGGCCCGCGTGGCCCGCCTGCACCCGCGCCGTCCCGGTAGGCCCTCACCTGCCGGGCGCCATGGCGAGTCGGGGATCGCCGATCCGGCGTGAACGGCCTCAAGCTCATACTGACGGCCGTCCTGATCGCGATCAACGCGTTCTTCGTGGTCGCCGAGTACGCCCTCGTGCGCTCGCGCCGCGCCCGGCTGGAGCTGATGCGCGAGGAAGGACTCAAAGGCGCGGGTCTGGCGCTCGAGCAGCTCGGCAACATCAACGAGTACATCTCCTCGGTGCAGATCGGCGTCACGCTGACCTCGATCGGCATTGGTGCGCTCGGCGAGCCTGCGCTGGCGGCGATCCTCAAAGGCGCTCTTCCGAGCGCGCTCAGCCACGGCGTCGCCGTGGCGATCTCCGTGATCCTCGCCTTCGCGATCATCTCCTTCTCACAGCTGCTCGGCGGCGAGATGGTTCCCAAGTTCTACGCCATCGGCCGCGCCGAGACCGTCGCCCGGCGTGTCGCGCGCCCGCTGAGGGCGTTCACCGTTCCATTCGGCCCGCTCGTCGTCGCGCTGACGGCGATGGCGAATCGGATCCTGCTCGTGCTGGGTGTCGACACGAGCGCCGAGCGGCGCGGCGGCTCACCCGACGAGCTCAAGCGCCTTATCGCCGAGTCCCATGCCGGCGGGCAGATCGACCCCGGCGAGGCGGGCATGCTCACCGGCGTCTTTCACCTTCACGAACAGGAAGCCAGACAGGTCATGACGCCGATCCCCGCGGTGGTGAAGATCGACGTCTCGCAGGACGTCGAGACGGCCCTGCGACTGTGCATCTCCAGTGGCCACACGCGGCTGCTCGTCACCGAAGAGGAAGATCGTGACCGCGTCCGCGGCATCGTGCATGTCAGCGACCTCGCACAACAGCTGATGCAGCAGGGACCCCACGCGTCCGTCGAGTCGCTCGTGCACGACGCGCTGATCGTCCCGGAGACCAAGCCGCTCGACGACCTGCTCGCCGACCTCCAGCGCCAGCGCTCCTCGATGGCCGTGGTCGTGGACGAGTACGGTCGCGTGGTCGGTGTCGTGACCGTCGAGGACATCATCGAGGAGGTCGTCGGAGAGATCGCCGACGAGACCGATCCCGCCGGCGGCGAGGTCCGAAGGCTCGCTGACGGCGACTGGTTCGTCCGCGGCCACGTCGCCGTGACCGACCTCGCCGACTACGGACTCAACCTGCCCGTGGATACCGACGCCTACAACTCCGTCGGCGGCTTCGTCTTCGCCGAGCTGGGTCGGCTGCCGAGGCGCGGTGACACCGTCAGCGCCGACGGCTACTCGATACGTGTGGAGTCGGTGCGCGACAACCGCATCGAGGCCGTGCGCATCCGTGCTCGCCGCCCGATGCCCCAGCCCGAGGGTCGCGAAGCGCCCGGACGCTAACGGGGCGCGCTCGCGCGCAGCCAGCCGGCGGGGCGGCCGAGTCACGCAACGGCTGCTCGCGGGCCGGCCGCGCGATCGAGCCGTTAAACACCTCCGGCCCGCGGGGGGAGCGGACCGGAGCGTGTGCACTGGGAGGAGGCGGGTGTGCGGTTGCGACATCCAAGTCGCATCTACCAGTATTGCCCGCTTGATGAATGCCAGCTAAAACCGGCTTTAGCAGGGTTAAATCTTTGGGCCGGGCGATCAGTAAGCGTGAAAGCCGCGCCCGCTCTTGCGCCCGAGGGCGCCTTCTGCGATGAGCTCGCGCACGCGCGGGGGGACGGTCTCGCCGAGCGTCTCACCGATTGCCTCGGAGACGTCGAGCCCGACGAGGTCGAGCAGCTCGAGCGGGCCCATCGGGTGCCCCGCCCCAAGGCGCATGCACGTGTCCACGCCCGAAGCGTCCATGCCCGTCTCTTCGAGCAGGCGCACGGCGCTGAAGAGATAGGGGAAGAGCAGGCGGTTGACGACGAATCCCGGCACGTCGGGAACCTCGACCGGAGTCTTCTCAAACGTCTCGCACAGCGCGAGCGCCCGCGCGCGTGTCTCCTCGGTGGCCTGCTTCGGGAAGACCAGCTCGACGAGCTTCATTCTCGTCACCGGATTGAACACATGCAGGCCGACGAAGCGATCCGGCCTGCCGCTCGCCTGCGCCAGGGCCTGCACCGACAGCGAGGAGGTCGTGCTCGCGAGGATCGCCTCCGGAGCTAGCGTCGCGTCGAGCTCGGCAAGCAGCGCGGCCTTCACGTCGAAGTCCTCCACGACCGCCTCCACGACGAAGCTGGCGTCGGCGAGCGCGATCGGGTCGGTCACGATCTGCACGTGCTCGGGGTCGACCTCAGCGCCCATGCGAGCGAGCGTCTTCTCGACCGTCTCGCGGGCGCGCTCGGCCGAGCTGTTCGAGCGCGCCAGGAGCAGGACGGGTACGTGATGGGCCGCCGTGGCGGCGAGGCCGCAGGCGATCGCGCCGCTGCCGGCGACCGCGAGACGTTTGTGGACTGTGTTCGTTTGCTCCATCGAATCGAGACACCGCGCGAGATTGACTGACCAGTCAATCTAATCGTGATCGAGGCGGTAGAGTAAGGGTTGCAGGGTCCGGGCATGTTCCAGACGCGCCCTCACTTACAGGCGCGGGCGGGCGGGCAACCGGCTCCTCCCCATAAACGCTGGGCAACAGACCGTAGGAGGACTCCTGACATGAGGCAACCAGAGGGCCGCGAAGTCGTCATCGCAGAGGCCGTGCGCACGCCGATCGGACGCGGGCACAAGGAGAAGGGCTACTACAAGGACACCCACCCCAACACCCTGCTGGCCAAGTGCTACACCGAGGTGGTCGAGCGCTCCGGCATCGACGCTTCGGAGGTCGAGGACGTGATCGCCGGTTGCGTTCAGCAGTTCGGCGAGCAGGGCTTCAACATCGCGCGCAACGCATGGCTGCAGGCCGGCCTGCCGATCGAGACGCCGGGCACGACCGTCGACCGCCAGTGCGGCTCCGCCCAACAGGCCGTCAACTTCTCGGCTGCGCTGATCGCCGCCGGCGTCCACGACGCGATGATCGGCTCGGGCGTCGAGCACATGGGCCATCTTCCCTTCGCGGCCGGTATGAAGACGCAGGAGGACTTCGGATATGCGTTCACGCCTGAGCTCATGGCCAAGCACAACATCGTCGGTCAGGGACTCGGCGCGGAGATGATCGCAGACCAATGGGAGATCCCGCGCTCGGAGCTCGACGAGCTCGCGGTCCGCTCCCACCGGCTTGCCCACCAGGCGACTGAGGAGGGCCGTTTCGAGCGTGAGATCGTGCCGATCTCTGTCAACGGCGACACGTTCGTCACAGACCAGGGCATCCGTCCCGACACGAGCCTCGAGGCGCTCTCCCAGCTCAAGCCGGCCTTCAAGCCCGACGGCAAGATCACGGCGGGCAACGCGTCGCAGATCTCAGACGGCGCCGCGGCCGTGCTGTTGATGTCCAGCGAGAAGGCGAAGGAGCTCGGGCTCACCCCGCGGGCGCGCATCGTCGACCAGACGACCGTCGGCTGCGACCCCGTGAAAATGCTCGAGGGTCCGATTCCCGCGACGCGCAAAATCCTCTCCCGCAACGGGATGAAGATCGAGGACATCGACCTGATCGAGATCAACGAGGCGTTTGCCCCCGTCGTCGCTGCCTGGCGGCGCGAGCTCAACCCGGACATGGACCGCGTGAACGTCAACGGCGGCGCGATGGCGCTCGGGCACCCACTCGGCTCGACCGGTGCCCGGCTGATCACGACGCTGCTGCACGAGCTCGAGCGCTCCGATAAGGAGATCGGATTCGTGACGATGTGCTGCGGCGGCGGTCTCGGAACCGCCACGCTGATCCAGCGCGTCTGAGCGCTCCTGCGGCGGCTGGCGCGACGCTCAGCCGCTCGGCCCGCCCCCCGTCCAGTTGACGGCGACGGGGGGCAGGGCCAGAAGCGCTGTCCACGTGGCGGCGTCGGTGACTCCGCTCGGCGGAATGCCGTGGGCGCTCTGGAACGCCTTCAGGTTGGCCGTCGTCTGGGAGCTGAAGTTGCCCGTGGCCAGCTGCGACGGGATCGCACTCGCCAGGTGCTCCTGCATCCATAGCACCGGATCGCCCCGGCTGCCGCTGCTCAGCTGCGGGTATGTCGTGTTCGGCGTCACGCTCGTGAGCGGCGCAAGCGGGGCCGCCAGCGTGCTCCAGCCGCTGGAGGGCGTTTCCTGCCAGTCCCAGAACGAGAGGCCGGCTGCCCCGTAGTCGACGGCCTCCTCGCGGAAGCGGAGCACCTGCGAGCTGGAGACGCCGCCGTAGGTCTGGCCCAGCGGGAAGATCGGACGGCTGTAGATGCGATTGCCGATGTAGGTGTTCGCGTAGACGGTGTCGACCGAGACGCCGATGTCGTGCCAGTACATCTGGGGTGCGTTGTACTGGGCGCCGCCCGGGCCGAGGAACACCGAGTAGGGCTCGGCCGTGTGGTAGGAGACATACGGGAACGAGGCCAGCCCGACCGGGAAGTTGGGCCCGATCTTCGCGCGCAGATCGTTGATGTAGGTCTGCGCGGCGGCGTAATGGCCTTCGTACTCCACCTCGGCGTCGATCACCAGGCAGTCGGCGCCGTTGGCGACCGCCCTCGCTCCAAGGCCGGCCTCGCCCGCCGGGTTGCTGCCGTACACGTACTGCCATGCGCAGGCCTTCAGCCCGCCCGCGTGCAGCTGCGCCACCAGTTCAGGGGAGAACTGGCTCCAGTAGTTGTGCGAGCCGTCAGCGCTCTTGATGAACAGCGTCGTGACGCCGGCGGCGTGGGCGCGCGCGACGATCGACGCGATGCTTCCGCCGTTGGACTGGCTCAGGTACCAGATCCACATCCCCTGGCCGTCGAACGCGGTGCCGCTCACCGCGCCGGCGCCCCCGGAAGCGGCGGTTGGAGCCATCCTCGGTCCAGGCGGGTGAAGGGAGTGGTGAAAGAGGTAGATCGGGCCGAAGGACCCGGTGTGGCGGGTGCTTGAGATCAGCACCATGATGCGGCCAGAGTGCGCTCCGCTCGGGACCGTCACGATCAGGCCGAGCGACGTCTGGCGCAGGCGCGAGCCGGGCGAGCTGCGGCTGATGCGGGCGCCGAAGGCACGCGGGAAGACGACGACCATGCCTTCTCTCAGGCCGGTGCCCTGCAGCTGGAGGGTGCCGTTGATCGATACCTGATGCGGATTGCTGCTGCACCTTTCGGCCGGGACGCACGTTACCCGCGAGATCCGCACGGGCGGTGCGCTCGCCGGCGCGGCGCCTGCTTTCACTTTCACGGCCGGGCCGCTCGCCGGAACCCGGCCTCCAGTCGGAACCGAGCCGCCGGAGCTCCCCGAGCCGCCCGTGTTTCCGCTCGCGGGCGTCCCGCCTGCGCCCGTCGCCGACGCCCCGGGCGCCGCGAGCCCGAGGAGGCATGCCGCCAGCGCCGCGAATGTCGTGGCGAGAAGGCTTGATCGCTTGTGGGCGCGCGTGTGCGGCACGTTCTCCTCCGCGCAGAGCAGAATCTCGATTTGCGCCGGGCGGCCGGGTTCCCCTACGCGGCGCCGTGTGACGTTATCCGTCTAAGGGTGGCAAACCTAGCGACGGCATGGAAGTTGCGCCCCTCGGCCGATCTCAGCCCCAGCGGAAGCCGGCCGCGGAAGGCGTCGGCGGGAGTGGGCTCGACGGGAGCCCCGCGGGCGGGACCGGGAGGTTGAAGCCGCCGGGCGCGACGTCGTTGGGCGCGTCGGGATGGAACAGCGAGGCCAGGTACTGGTTCTGGCCCCGTCCAACGCCGAGCTCGAACTGGCCCCCGCCGTAGTTGCCGATCCCTCGCTGCTCGCAGTAGTCGTACGCGTCGAGCAGGTTGCGCAGCCCGCCCAGCCGCGATGGCTTGATGTTGACCATCCGTGGCGGATAGGGGAGCGCCTCGATGTCCTCGATCGAATGGATCGGCGCGTCCCAGGAGAAACGGTCGCGGTAGGGCTCGAGCACGGCGTCGGTCTCACGGGTCAGCGCGGGGTCCTCGATCCAGGCGTCGGGAAACGCCTCCGCCACCCGCCTGTACAGGACGGGGTCAGCCGGCTGATCGACGATCGACCCCGAGTAGAGGCCCTTGAAGTCGACCGAGTCCACCGCGCCGGTGGCGAGGAGTTCCGCTATCAGCCGCTCGTCCCACGAGCTCGTCGGGTCTAGCTTGAAGCGCAGTCCAGGGTGAACCTCCAGGCGGCTCCTGAGTGGCGCGAGCGAGGGCGGCTCCCCGAGACGGAGCGAGACGACGAACCGCACAGCTCGAGGCTCGCGGCCGAGCGCCTCGTGCAGCGACGTCCGGGCCTGGCGCAGCGCCAGGTCGAGCGCCGCGGACTCGTAGGCCCACGTGCGGTAGCGTTGGGACACCTCGCGCTGCGGCGGCTGCGGGAAGAGCTCGAGCCGGGCGAGGTGCTCGGCGAACGAGGACAGGGTGAAGCGCCCCGTCAGCGCCAGCGTGGGTCCGTCGGCCTGGAGGATCTCGTGGTCGACGGCGTCGTAGGTGACGTCCTCGCCAAGGCCATCCTCGCCGGCGCCCTGCAGCCGGATGACCGTGCTCTTGCGCTCGAACTCGCTCGACACCGTCGCCTCGAGCCCTTCGAGGGAGTAGTCCTCTATCGCGACCGGCAGCTCGGCGAGCCGCTCCCAGGTGCTCAAGCCGTGGCCTCGCCTTCGAGGCGGCTGACGAGCTCATCCAGCCGTAGCTCCTCGAGCGCGTCTCCAACGGCCGCCAGCTCCTCTGCGCAGAGCTCGATCAGCGCCTTGCCCTCGCTGAGCAGCTCAAGCGTCTCGTTCAAGCTCGCCTCTCCAGAGTCCAGGCGACGGATGATGTCTTCGACGCGGGCGGCGGCCGCCTCGTACGTTTGCGGCGCGGGCCCGGCAGGCGCAGGGGGCTCGGGCTGCTCGGGGTCGAGGTCGGTCATTCTCCGCGCACCCTCGCCGCGAGCACGTCATCCGCGAAGCGCAGCCGCACATCCTGGCGCGTGCGTGCCGCCGCCGCCGTCAGCAGGGGCTCGCCCTCGGGAGACTCGACGAGCACGTAGCCGCGCTCGAGCGTGCGCTGCGGTTCGTGCCCGGCGAGTGCCAGGGCGAGCCGCTCGAGCTGTCGCGGCCGGCGCTCGCGGCAGTCGAGCAGCGAGGAGCTCCCCTTGCGCTCCAGCACGAGCGCACGACGTGCGCTGACGGCGCGCTCGGACGAGAGGCGCCGCCGGCAGGCCGCGCGCGCCTCGCGCAGCTGCTGGTGCAGGCGCGCGCGCTGGCGCGCGACGTGCTCGGCCGGGGCACGCGACGAGGCCGCGAGCGATCTCGCCCGAGACAGCACCGCGCGACGGCCGTGGTCGCGAAGGCGCCCCGCCGCCGACGCGAGATCGGCCCGCGCGCGCACGCAGTCGACGCCGACCGCCGCCTCGGCTGCATGGGTCGGCGTCGAGCAGCTGAACGCCGCGACGTCGTCGAGCAGGGTGCGGTCCGTATGGTGACCCACCGACGCGATCACCGGCACGCCCAGCATCGCCACGGTGCGGCACAGCGTCTCGTCGCAGAAGCAGAGCAGGTCGGCGAGCGAGCCGCCGCCGCGCGCGACGATGACGACGTCGACGTCGGCGACGGCGGCGAGGTCCGTGAGCGCACGAGCGATCGCAGGCGCCGCGTGGCGGTCCTGCACCGGCGCGAAGCCCCACACCACGCGTCCGGCCCAGCCGCGCCGGGCCAGCGCGGCGAGGATGTCATCGCGCGCCTTGCCGCCCTCACCGGTGACCACGCCGATCGTGCGGGGGATCAGCGGCCGGCGAAGCAGCTTCTGGGGCTCGAGCAGCCCCTCGGCGTCGAGCTTCTTGCGCAGGCGGTCGATGCGGGCGAGCAGGTCCCCCTCGCCCGCCACACGCAGGTCGCTCACGGCGAACGAGAATCCCGGTGAGGAGGTCGCGCTGCCGGGGTAGTAGTCGCAGCCTCCCGCGACGACCACCTGCATGCCCTCGGCCGGCGCATCTGGAGCCCTGGCGACGATCGCGTCCCAGTCTGCCCGCCATGCCGCGCATTGGATCGCGCCTGTCGGGTCGCGCAGCTCGAAGTAGACGCGCGCCCTCGACGGGCGCAGGTTCACGAGCTCGCCGACGAGCTGCACGTGCGCGAACGAGCGCAGCTTCGCGCGCAGCGCGGCCGCGTACTCGCCGACGGGGAAGGGCCCGGCGAGAGAGCTGTCGGGTATGCCGTGGGCGGCGAGGAGTGAGGACGGCGCTAGCTTGGACATCAATCCCAGGATAGGCGCTACGATCGACGTCGATGCGGCGCGGAGAAGCCAGAAAGGGCTCCTGACGCCGTGCCTGCGAGTCGCAACAGGGGACGTCGGGGACGTGCGCGCAAGCGCCGGCCGTCCGCCGCGAGCCCCGCGCAGGGCGCTGCCGCGCAGGAGGCAGCCGGCGCCGCACCGATCGCGACCGGCCAGGCGCCAGGAGCTTCAGGCAAGCGTCGGCGCGACCGTCCGCGCGGAGCTGCCGAGCGCGAGCGCGGCGCGGGGGGATTCAGGGGCGCGTCCACGCTCGGCGAGCGCCCGAGGCCGCCCTGGTATCCGCTTCCGCTCTCGGAGCTTTTGATCCTCGTCGGGGCGATCGGGACGTTCGTCGGCCTGTCGAGAGGAGTCTCCCACGGGGGGCCCGCCCTGTTCGCGGGGCTCGCCGCCGTGATGATCGGAACCATCGAGGTGACCCTGCGCGAGCACCTGAGCGGATACCGCTCGCACACCCTGATCCTGGCGCTGCTGCCGACGATCGCATTCCATTCTCTAGTCGCCCTCGGAGTGGCGGCGTTCACGCACGTGCCGAGCTGGCTGAACGTCGCGCTGCTGCTGATCGACGGGGGGCTGTTCGCGTTCCTCTTCAAACTGCTCCGTGCCCGCTTCGTCGACGCACGACGCGAGCGGACGTTCACCGGCCGCTCCTAGAGCGACCCTCAGTCGGGGTCCGCTGCAGCGGCGAGGTCGAGCGACGGCAGCGGCGGCTCGTCGTAGTGCGGGCCCTCACCCCGCACCTCGCCGAGCAGGCCCAGACGCTCGAGCCGGGCGATCTCACGTTCGCCTTCCAGGCGCGCAGGGTGATCGGGGGGAAGGTCGGCGATCAGCTTCGCGATCCGGTTGCGCAGCTGCAGCGCGAAGTGGGGGGTGGAGGCGCCCATCAGCTCACGCACGTCCTCGACGCTCACCCCATTCGCCTGCTCGGCGCGCGCGAGTCGGGCGGGGTCCTCGGCTTCGCTCATGTGATCTCGGCGATGTAGGTCATTCGGGCGACACGGAGGAGCTTTCTTCGGAAGCGGCCTTCGCGGGCACGATCTCCAGCATCGCGTCTATTTCGGCCTGCGTCGCCGGCGAGATCGCGCTTTCGTTCCCGATCAGCCAACCATGATTGTAGGCGCCGTGGACCGGTTGGTACTGCGGCGCCTTGCCATAGGCCGGCTGGATGTCGGCGAGATAGCTCGCCAGTGGCGTTGGCACGGCGTCAGGGCGTTCGAGCAGCAGCAGCGGCCCGTACTGGCCGCTGGCCGACAGCGGTGCCGCCGCGGGAGCGTCGAGTGGTTGGCCGGCGTTCGCGAACACGAGGCCGTGACCCGGTTCTTTGACTCCCCAGCCGAAAACGCCGTCGGTGAAGCGGGCCACGGCGATCGAGTTGCCGACGGGAGTCGGGGCTTGCGCGGGCGTTCCAGTCTGCGCGATCGGGATCACTGGCCCGAAATGTCCGAGTTCGCCCAGCGTGCCCTTGGCGATGCTCGAGAAGCCGACGAGGTAGATCGACGGGCGACGCAGGCGCGAGAGCACGGCGCCGGTCGCACGCGGCACTCCCGTCGAGGCCGCGAAAAGGATCGGCGAGCCGCTCTCCGCAGCGAGGCCGGCGGCCGGCATCTGAATCGCACGCGGCGTGTCCGACGCGACCATGATCACCTGGCGCGGGCCCGCGCTGAGCGACGCCGTAAAGAGCCGCTCGACGGACGCGGCAGCGGCCGCGGCGCTCGCGCTGGGAACGGCGACGGTGCGCGACACGTAGCCCGCCGGCGCGGGCGCGGAGGAGCCGAGCAGGATCACCTGGGCGCCCCCCAGCGCCGCAGACCCGCTGGGGCGCATCGCTTCGAGCGCCTGCAGGCTGACTTCGGGCAGCGTGGTGCCTTCGCTGTAGAGCAGCGGCGCCCCGATCGGCGCGCTCGCCATGACCGCGGCGGCGAGCGCGGCCGGCCAGTTGCGCTCGTCGACGACGACCACGACCTGCGGGCGCGTGGCGGGGGTGAGGCCCGGATAGACCGCGCGGGCCACCGCCGCCGCGTCGGACGCGGCATCGGCGCCGCCGAGGCGGGTCGTGTTCTTCGTGACGACGCTCACCGCGCCCTGGGGCGCCACCGGCGTGACCGCTGCGGCCGGGCCCGCGGGCGGGTGCCGCCTGAGCGCGGTCTTGCCGCAGCCGCCGAGCGCCGCCGCCAGTGCCACGGCGAGGAGCATCACGGTGGCGCGAGGCCCGGGGCGGAGCATGCCGGAGCACACTAGCGAGCGGCTCGGCTCGCCCCAGCGAGGAGCCGCGGCGGGGCGGGCTCTCGGCGCAAAGGCGCACGAGGCTCGCGAACCGTCGCTGCGCGCCGTGAATTCCCTTCATTGCGGGCGAAACGCGCGATTGCGCGTGCAGGTCGCGCAAGCGTCCTTGCACTTTGCTAGGCTGCCGCCGCATAACGCCGAATCCCTGGCCAGATGTCAGGGAACGGGGGACCCAGGTTGTTGGGGCGAATCCCACGGTAGATCCGTGGGAAGCGCAGGCTCTTTCAGCGCTAGCCCGTCAGCTAACCCCGCAGGCCGACGAAAGAGGTTGTTTTCTTGCGGGTGCGGGCTCTCAGCGCTGTTCTCTGTAGTGCGACGTCCCTGGCCACCTTTACGACTCCGGCGCTGGCCGGTGAAACGGGGGGCGCCGCAGCCGGCTCACCGGCTACTCCGACGTCTCCCTCGGTCCAGCCCTCCGCCCCGACGGCGCCCCGCATCCACCTGGCGCCCGTCACCGGGCGCTCCTTGAACATCGCCTACCGGGGCCCGGTCTACCAGAAGACCGTCACGGGCGCGATCGTCCCCTACGTGCCGCCGGCGCTAGCCGGTCGGCTTGGCGCCGCGACGGGCGGAAGCCCTGTCGGTGTTGCGGCGAACACCAAGCCGGAGCTCCTCGTGCCGGGATCGACGGCTCGCTACGTGGCTGGGCTCGCCGCCGCGCCGATGTCGGCGCCCGCGGCGGTGCAGGCGATCATCTGGGCCGGGAACCAGATCATCGGCCTGCCCTATATCTACGGCGGCGGTCACCAGTCCTTCAGCTCGCCCGGATACGACTGCTCCGGCACCGTCTCCTACGCGCTGCATGGAGCCAGCCTGCTTGGTACCCCCGAGGACTCCTCCGAATTCATGGCCTGGGGCTTGCGTGGCGTCGGGCGGTGGGTCACGATCTTCTCCAACTCCGGCCATGCCTACATGACGGTCGCCGGGCTGCGCCTCGACACGAGCGCCGCCGACGACCCCTCGAGCCAGCAGGGCCCCCGCTGGCGCCCGCTGCGCCTCAGCAACGGCGGTTACAGCGTGCGCCACCCGCTGACCCTCTGACGTCGCGGCCGGGTCGGCTACGCTTGAGGCTGGCCTGCTGACCGATCTCGCTCGGTCGCCCCGTTGAATGGAAATAGGAGGATCAGATGGCCGGCTTGACCGGGCGTATGTCAACCGTCGTTAAGGCAAAGGTCTCGAAGCTGCTGGACCGCGCCGAAGACCCCGCCGAGACGCTGGACTACAGCTATCAGAAGCAGGTCGAACAGCTGCAGAACGTGAAGAAGGGCATCGCCGACGTGGTGACGGCCAAGAAGCGCCTGCAGATGCAGGAGTCCTCGCTCCAGCAGAGCGTCGTCAAGCTCGATACCCAGGCCCGCCAGGCCGTCGCCTCAGGCCAGGAAGACCTCGCGCGGACGGCCCTCGAGCGCAAGAACGTGGCCCAGACCGAGCTGCAGTCGCTCGACACCCAGGTCGCGGAACTCGAGGACCAGCAGCAGAAGCTGACCGACTCCGAGCAGAAGCTGCGGGCGAAGATCGAATCCTTCCGCACCAAGAAGGAGGTCATCAAGGCCCAGTATTCCGCCGCCGAAGCGCAGGTCCGGATCTCCGAGGCGGCCACTGGCGTCGGCGAGCAGATGGCGGACGTCGGCCTCGCGATGCAGCGCGCGGTCGACAAGACCGAAAACATGCGCGCCCGCGCCGACGCCGTGCAGGAGCTCGAAGCCGCCGGGACGTTCGACGACCTCACCGCGCTCGGCCCAGGTGAAGACGACATCGACAAGCAGCTCAAGGAGCTCTCGAGCAAGCCGGCGGTCGATGACGAGCTCGCGAAGATGAAGGGCGAAATCGGAGCCGGCGGCGCGGCGACGGCGGGCCAGATCCCGTCCCAGAGCCAGACGCCATCCGAGGGTCAGCAGACATGATCGTGCGGATCTCCGGCGAGGATCAGTACAGGCTCGCCGATTCCGATCAAGACAAGCTGAAACAGCTCGAGGACGCCGTCGCCGGCGTCGTCGAAAGCGGCCGCGAGGACGGTTTCGCCGAAGCGTATGAGGCGCTGCTCGACTTCGTCCGCACCAGCGGCACGCCCATCGCCGAAGATGAGATCGAGACCTCCGACCACATCCTCGGACCGCCGGACCTGACCTTCCAGGAGGCCTCGACCGAGTTCACGGGCGAGGGACTTATCCCGGACTGACCCACCGGCTCCGGTCCGGCCCCTCGGCGCGAGCGCCCCCATCCTGGGGCGCGAGGGCGTGCTCAGTCGAGCAGCACGACGATCTCATTGTGCTGGCCCAACGTCGTCTGAAGCTGCGGCTGGATCGGGGTCACGGTCGGCGAGAGGCTTCCGATCAAGCTCGCGACCTCGTTCGCCTGGCGCTTGTCTCCCGGCGGGTAGAGGACGTAGGCCCCCTGGGCGAGCCTGGCGTTCTTGATGTTTCCGATCTTGCCGACGCGCAAATGATTCGCCTTCAGCGTCACCGCGATCGCCTGGGCCGCTCCCGGCGTGCTCGTGGCGTTGAAGACGGCGACCGGAACCGGGCCGGCGCCGGCGGTCGAGGAGGAGGAGCCGCTCCCCAGCAGGCGCACGCCCACCACCACGAGGATCGCGACGAGTGCAACGAGCCCGGACGCGAGGACGCCCCTGCGCCAGCGCCGCGGCGCGCGATAGATGGTTGGTCCGCTGTCGACGGCGTCTGCTCTGGCCGCCGGCCCGGCCGGCGCCGTCGCGAGCAGCGGCCGTTGCCGTGCCTCGAGCACCATCGCGTGGGCGACCTGCTCGCGCAGCGTCCTCAGCTCGCGCTGCCGGGAGAGCAAGTGGTAGGCCAGAAGCACGAGCGCGCCGAAGCTCAGCAGGCCGACGAGGGCGCCCAGCTCCTTGAAGGTGCTCGTCGTTGCTTTCGCGGCCGACGGCAGGTTCACGCCGGTTACGGCCGCGAGCCCGGGGGTGGCGCCGGGACGCGAGCCGATCACGGGCTGCGTCTGCGCTGCGATCCCGAGCATCTCCCGCGGCGCGACGCTGTTGGTGAGCGTGTTCTGGACCCAATACGTCGCGTTGCCCTCGCGCCAGGCGACCGTCCTGAGCTGTTCGCCGGCATAGAACAGGTCGTACGCGCGCGAGCCGATGTGGACAGTCGCACTCGGGTTGCTCAACAGGGGCGGATCGGTCCAACTGGTCCCCTGCACGTCGTAGAACTCACCGAGCGGCCCACTGTTGACGACGATCGTGTAGCTCGGGTGCAGGCGGCCTTCCTGGTCGCGTATGTCGTACAGCCGCAGCGTGTCGGGCAAGGAGCCGGCGAAGCTCTGGCGGCTGCGCGGGTACTCGAGCGCGAACGGCAGGCTGGGCGCAGCCGAGCGTCCCTGCGCCAGCGATGAGCTCGGCGTCGGCGAGAGGCTCAGCGTGGGGGTTCCCTTGCGGCGGGGGCGGGGGCGCGCGGAGCGAACGGCGGCGTTCAGCTTGCCCTTGGAGATGGCGGCGGTGCCGTTGAGGAACAGCTGCACCGATTCATGGATCTGCTTGGGGGTCGCGGTGTCGTAGGTCGGCAGCAGGTTGACCTGGAAATGGACCTGGCGAACCGGCTTGCCCTGCGACTGCACGAGCAGCTCGAGCAGGTCGAGTACCGGGCCGCTGCCGTGCAGGTCGGTTTCCACGGCCTTCCCCAGGAGGCGCTCGAACTTTTCGCGGTTTTCAAACAGGGTGGAGCCGTACTGGGCCTTGACTTCAAGCAGGAAGCGCTGGTCGCGTGCGTCACGTGTCAGCGACGTGTCTTCATGACGGTTCGCGACGAATTCGAGCGCCTCCCGGCCGCACAGCCGCTGATAGCCCGGCTGCAGGTTGATTTCGAAGTACTGTTCGCCCCCCGCTTCGTTGACGTGGTAGTAGCGCCGGTCGACCGTCAGGTACACGCAGCCCATTTCGTCGACGGCGCGCTTGAACTTGGGGAAGGTCACGACGAACACATGGTTGACCGGGAGTCCAAGCACTCGCTTGATCGTTTCGGTCATCAGCTGGATGCCGCCGAGCGTGTAGGCGAAGTTGATGCGGTTGACGACCGGCTGCGCGCCCGGTGGATTGATCGTGACCTGAAGCTCGCGAGGAATCGAGAGCATCGAGATCGTCGGCTTGCTCGGATCGACGCGCACCAGCAGCATCTCGTTGGAGTGCGGCAGCACGATCCCGCTTGGGTTGCGCTTCGGCGGCGCCCGGCGATCGTCGCCGACGAGCAGCAGCGTCTCGGGTGCGCCCCGGCTCGTTGGAGCAAGCACCTTCGGCGCGAGCTTGACCGCCCGGTTCTGCCCGAGCGCTTCAACCACTTTGTCGAGCTCGTTGACAGCCAGCACGGTGGTCGCGCCGGCCGACAGGAGCACCACGCCGAGCCCGGCCAGCAGGACGCGCTTTGCCAGCCACCAGCGACGATGCGGTGGCTCGGGACGTATCGGATCCGCAGGAGGACCGCCGCCCGGCGGCGGGCTCGTTACCGCATTCACGCCTTGAGATTAGCCGTGGCCGCGACGGCGACTGCTCGCCGCCCGGCCTGGGTAGAGTTTGCGCCCATGCCCAGGCGCCGTGTCGTGATCGACCACGTCACCATCGGCGTGAGCGACCTCGCACGCAGCCGCGACTTCTACACGCGAGCGCTCGTGCCGCTGGGCTTCAGCGAGATCTCCTCCTGGCGGGAGGGCTTGACCGAGATCGCCTTCGGCCTCGAAGAGGCGGACGATTTCGCCATCTCCACGGCGTATCCGACCGGGGCCCCGGTTCATGTCGCGTTCGCCGCGGATCGCCGGGAACAGGTGGACGCCTTCTACGCGGCCGCCCTCGCGGCAGGAGGGCGTGACAACGGCGCTCCCGGACTACGACCGCGCTACGCGGACGGGTACTACGCGGCGTTCGTGCTCGACCCCGACGGGCACAACGTCGAGGCCGTCGCCCGCCCGCGCTGAGCGGCGCAGTCAGCCTCGCCGGCGGGGCCAGCCGCTGCTCAGATGGGTATGCCCCAGAGCGGGAACCAGCGCTCGATTTCGGGCTCCAGCGGCAGTTCGGAGCCCACTTGCGCCTTGAGCTGCAGCTCGCGCTCGGTCAGGCGCTGCTTGGCGTTATCCGGGTCCGGCACGAATGGGTACCAGTAGCCGCGCTTGTAGTTGTAGATGAAATAGACGCGGCGCTTCTGCGCGTCCTCGAAGCCGAACACCGCGCACAGCAGCCGCTCCCCGTGGCCCGCGGTCTCGATCGAGCCCGACACGGCGTTGATTCCCACCGCAAGGTCTTCGACGCTCGGCGTATCGACGTTGTTGCGCAGGATCATCCAGCGGTAGCCGTACTCGTCGTCCTCGGTCGATACGCTCATGCCGCTGTCGGCGCACGTTGCCTTCACGACTTCCTCCATGTCGCGCAGCGTCTCTTCGAACTCGCTCGTCGCGAGCGCCTGAAAGACGATCGCCGCCGTGCCCGTCGGGGCGATCTGATGCTCGGCCTGAAGGTCGACATAGGCGGTCGTGATCGCGAACAGATGGTCCGCCGCCGGGCCCTTGACCGCGTGGCGCCCGGTCAGGATGTCGCGCAAACCCACGTCAGGCCGCGCTCTGCAGCTGCGACTCCAGCCGCTCGAGCGCCGCGAGGCGCTGCTCGAGCGGAGGGTGGTCGGCGAACAGGTTGTACAGCGATTTCTTCGCCCTGGCCGGCACGATGAAGAACGCACTCAAGCTTTCCGCCGACCGCAGGTCCTGGCTCGGCACCCGCTCCATCGTGCCGGTGACCTTGATCAGCGCCGAGGCGAGCGCACTCGGGCGTCCTGTCAACACCGCACCGCCGCGGTCGGCCGCGAACTCGCGGTAGCGCGAGAGCGCGCGCATCAGCAGGAATGAGACCGCGTAGACGACCGCCGACGCGATCACGACGAGGAAGATGTCTTCCTCCCCTTCTTCGCTGCTGCCGCCGCCGAAGAAGAAGGCGAACTGCAGGATCAGCGCCGCGAGCGACGCGAAGAAGCCGGCAAGGGTCATGACCATCACGTCGCGGTTGATCACGTGCGTGAGCTCGTGCGCGAGCACACCTTCGAGCTCCGGGGGCGAGAGCAGCTCGAGGATCCCCCGCGTGGCGCACACGGTCGTCGACTTGCGCGTGCGGCCCATCGCGAAGGCGTTCGGCATCGACGTCTCCATCACGCAGACCCTCGGCTTGGGCAGGTCCGCCTGCACGCACAGCCGCTCGATGATCCCGTGCAGCTCGGGCTCCTCGGCGGGCGAGACCTCCTTGACGCCAAGCGTCGCCATCGCGATCTTGTCCGACGCGAACAGCTGCAACACCAGCAGCACAAGCGCCACCGCGACGATCACGCCGGCTCCGGCCCCGGCCGCGAACAGCACTCCAATGAAGACGACATAGAGCAGGCCGAGCAGGAACAGCGTCAGCAGCATCCGCGCCTGCAGGCCGGTGTCTTTTCCGAAGCTGGTTCTCCGAGTTGCCATAGCGCTGATTGTGGCAGACGCAGTTCTCGGTGCCCTAAAGTGCGATCCGGCCCGATGCCCTGCGCGAACACCACATGAAGCCCGAAATACAGCTCCTGGGTATATCGATCAAGACCTTCGGCCTGACGTTCGCGCTCGGCTTCCTTGCGTGCGGCCTGGTGGTCGCCCGCCGGCTGCGCGAGCTGGGCAAGCCCGTCGACTGGGCCTATGAGATCGTGTTCGCCGCCCTGATCGGTGGCATCGTCGGCGCGCGCGCGTACTTCGTGATCGAACACTTTGGGCAGGCCAAAAACGACCTTCTCGGGACCGTGTTCTCCGGCACGGGTCTCGTCTGGTACGGCGGCGCGATCGGCGGAGCGATCGGCGTGATCGCATGGATGCGCTGGCGCCACGCGCTCGAACTGACGATGCTCGACATGTGTGCGACGGCGCTGGCGCTCGGCTACGCGATCGGCCGCATCGGCTGCCAGGTCTCCGGCGACGGCGACTACGGGATCCGCTCGACCCTCCCGTGGGCGATGGGCTATCCGCACGGGACCGTGCCGACGCCGCCGGGCGTCAGGGTGCAGCCGACGCCGATCTACGAGACGGTTTCGATGTGCCTGCTCGCGTATCTGCTCTGGTGGCTGCGCGACCGCGTGCGTCCCGGGGTGATCTTCGCCCTGTACCTCCTGTTGAGCGGGCTGGAGCGCTTCCTCGTTGAGTTCATCCGGCGCAACAGCGAAGTGCTCGGCGGGCTCACGGCGCCGCAGCTCGAGAGCCTCGGGCTGATGGTGATCGGGCTCGCCTGGCTCGGCATGCTGCTGCGCGGCGGCGGCGTCGAGGCGCTGCGCCCGAGGCCCGCCTGAGCCGCCCCGTCCGACGAGCACCCCAGCCGGCAAGCGATAATCACCGGCGATGGCTACCGGCACCAGTCTCTCGCGTGTATTCCCGCTCGGCAGCCGGCTGAACGAGCGCGGCCGGCTCGAGGTGGGCGGCTGTGATGCGATTGAGCTGGCGAGGGAGTACGGCACGCCCGCCTATGTGGTCGCCGAGGACGACCTGCGAACCCGCGCCCGCGCGTTCATCCAGGCCGGGCGGGACTGCGGCCACGCCGACTTCCACGTCGTCTTCGCGTCGAAGGCGTTTTCCTGCATCGCGGTCCTGAAGCTGTTCGCGCAGGAGGGCCTCTGGTGCGACGTCGCGTCCGGCGGCGAGCTGCAGCTCGCGCTCGCGGCGGGATTTCCGCCGCAGCGCATCGTGCTTCACGGCAATGCCAAGTCGGAGGCGGAGCTGCGCATGGCCCTGCAAGCCGCGATCGGCCTGATCGTGATCGACAACTTCGACGAGATCGAGCGTCTCGGGCGCCTGCTGGCAGAGACGCCGCACAGCGGCGGCGCCCAGGCGGTGCTCGTGCGCGTCACTCCCGACGTCAGCGGCGAGACGCACGAGAAGATCTCCACCGGTCAGGCCGACTCGAAGTTCGGCTTCGCGATGGCCGACGCCGCCGAGGCCTTCGCCCGCGTGCGAGACCTCGCGGGACTGTCGCTGCAGGGCGTGCACGCGCACATCGGCTCCCAGCTTCTGGAACTGGAGCCGTTCCGCAGGCTGGCGGCGGAGCTCTCGAGGCTCGGTGACTTCCCGGTGTGGGATTTCGGCGGGGGGCTCGGCGTGCGGTACACCGAGGATCAACCCGCCCCGCCGCCGCTCGAGGACTACGTGGCCGCGATCCTCGGCGCGGCCCGCGAGCACGGGATCGGGCCCGACGCGCGCCTGCTGCTCGAGCCGGGCAGGTCGCTGAGCGCGAACGCGTGCGTGACGCTCTACACGGTCGAGAGCGTCAAGCAGAACGTCTCACGCTGGGTGGCGGTCGATGGCGGGATGTCCGACAACCTGCGCCCGATGCTCTACGACGCCCCCTACGAGGCTCATGTGGCCGACCGCTTCGGCGGCCACACGCTGTGCAACCTGGCCGGCAAGCATTGCGAGTCCGGCGACGTGATCGTGCACCGCGCGCTGCTCGATGATCCGAGAGCGGGCGACGTGATCGTGACGCCGGCGACCGGCGCGTACGGCTTCTCGATGGCCAACAACTACAACGGCGTGCCCCGGCCGCCGGTGATCTTCTGTAGAGACGGTGACGCCCGCGTCGTGGTCCGACGCGAGAGCTTTGAGGACCTAACCTCGCGCGATGTCCCCTGAGGAAGCGAGGGTCAAGGCGCCCGCCGAGCCGTTCAGGGTCGGCCTCCTCGGGCTCGGCACCGTGGGGGCCGCGTTCGCCGAGCTGCTCGAGGAGCGGGCCGGCGAGATCGAGCGCTTCAACGGCCGCCGTCCGCAGCTCTGCGGCGTGCTCACGCGGACGCGTGGAGACTTCGAGGAGATCCTTGCCGAGGCCGACCTGCTCGTCGAGCTGATCGGCGGGATCGAGCCCGCGCGCGAATATCTGCTGACGGCGATGCGCTCCGGCAAGGACGTGGTCAGCGCGAACAAGCAGCTGCTCTCCCAACACGGCGAGGAGCTGTTCGAGACCGCCCGCGAACATGGCGTTCGGCTGCGCTTCGAGGCGGCCGTCGCAGGGGTCGTACCGGTCGTCAGGGTGCTCGAGGAATCGCTCTCAGCGACACCGATCGAGCGAGTCCACGGGATCGTGAACGGCACGACGAACTTCATCCTCACGGAGATGGATCACGGCAGCTCATACGCCGAGGCGCTCGCGGAGGCGCAGCGACGCGGGTTCGCCGAGGCCGACCCGAGCGACGACGTCAGCGGCCGCGACGCGGCGGCGAAGATGGCGATCCTCGCACGGCTCGCGTTCGGCACGCCGGTGCACCTGAACGACGTGCGTTACGAGGGCATCGAGCATCTGCACGCCACCGATCTCGAGTACGCGCGCGAGCTTGGCCTCGGCCTCAAGCTGATCGGGACCGCTGAGCGTCGCGGAGGCGGCCTGTCGGTGCGAGTGCATCCGGCGTTTCTCTATTCCGGCCATCCGCTCGCCTCGGTCTCGGGGACCTTCAACGCCGTCACCGTCGAGTCCGAGGTGATCACCGAGATCACGATGTCGGGACCGGGCGCCGGTGGGCGCCAGACCGCCGCCGCCGTGCTCGGCGACGTCGTCAGCGTGATGACCGGCGGCGCGCAGCCACCCGCTGCGCCCCTGGCGCTGCCCCTGATCGAGGACGTCGAGAGCGCGTTCTACCTGCATTTCGACGTCGCCGACCGGCCCGGTGTGCTGGCGGCGATCACCCAGGCCCTCGGGGACCAAGGCGTCTCGATCAAGTCCGTCGTCCAACGCGGCATGAGCGAGAACGCGCGCCTCGTGATGGTCACCCATTCCGTGCTCGAGTCGAGCCTGCGCACCGCGATCGACCGCGTGGCGGCGTTCGAATTCGTGCGCTCAGCGCCGCGCGCCATCCGCGTGATCGAAGAGGAGTTCATATGAGCGAGAGCGAGCGGCGATGAGCGACTGCCACGTGCCCCTGATCGAGCGCTTCCGGGAGCGGCTGCCGTTCGCCGTGGGCGACCCTCTCGTGAGCCTGCAGGAGGGCTCGACTCCCCTGCTGCTGGCGCCCGTGCTCTCCGAGATGCTCGGCGCCACGGTGCGCCTGAAGCTCGAGGGCGCGAATCCCACGGGATCATTCAAGGACCGCGGCATGACCTGCGCGGTCTCGGCCGCGGTGCGCGAAGGCGCCAAGGCGGTCATCTGTGCCTCCACGGGCAACACCGCGGCGAGCGCGGCGGCATACGCGGCGCGCGCCGGAATCACCTGCGCTGTGATCGTTCCCGAGGGCAAGATCGCGCAGGGCAAGATGGCCCAGACGCTGGTCCATGGGGCGCGCGTGATCTCGCTCGCCGGCAACTTCGACCAGGCGCTCACGCTCGTGCGCGAGCTGACCGCGAACCACCCGATCGTGCTCGTCAACTCGGTCAACGAGTTCCGAATCGAAGGCCAGAAGACGGCCGCTCTCGAGATCGTCGAAGATTCCGACGAGGAGCTCGAGGCGCTCTGCATACCGGTTGGTAACGCCGGCAACATCACCGCCTACTGGCGTGGCTTCCGTGAGATCGGCGTCGCTCCCAGGCTGCTCGGCTTCCAGGCCGAGGGCGCCGCGCCGCTGGTGGAGGGGAGGGTGATCGAGCATCCGGAAACGGTGGCCAGCGCGATCCGGATCGGCAATCCTGTGCGCTGGGAGGACGCGATGGCGGCGGCGACCGACTCCCGCGGCTCGATCCGCTCGGTCAGCGACGAGGAGATCCTCGCGGCGTACAGGCTGCTCGGCTCAAAAGAAGGCATGTTCTGCGAGCCGGCCTCAGCAGCGTCGGTGGCCGGACTGCTCAAGTACGGCGCCGAAGGCGCGGAGCAGATCGTGTGCGTGCTCACCGGCCGGGGGCTGAAGGATCCCGAGACCGCGATCGCCCACAACGACGGCATGATCATCCAGTGCGCCGCCGAGACCGGGCCGATCGAGGAAGCGGTGCTGGGTGACCCGTAGGCGGCTCGTGCGGGCGCCGGCGTCCTCCGCGAACCTTGGTCCCGGCTTCGACTGCATGGCGGCCGCGCTGACTCTGCACCTGGAACTGGAGGTCGTCGAGACGGGGAGCTTCGCCGTCGAGTCAGAGCTGGCGGTCGCGAAGAGCCGCGAGAACCTCTGCGTTCGGGCCTTCGAGCGGCTGCATCCCGCGGACGGCTTCACGTTCAAGATCCGCTCCCAGATCCCCTCCTCGGGCGGCCTGGGTTCGAGCGGCGCGGCGATCGTCGCCGGCCTGATGGCTGCCGATCACCTGTTCGAGCTCGACGCCGACCTGCTGGCATGCGCGACCGAGCTCGAGGGTCACGCGGACAACGTCGCCGCTTCCCTGCGCGGCGGTTTCGTCGTCTGCGCGGATGGCCAGGCCGCCCGATTTGACCCGCCGACAGGGTTGGAGGCCCTCGCCGTGGTGCCCCAGGAGGCCGTCCGCACGCGCGCCGCGCGCGCCGCGCTGCCTGCGGAGGTGCCGCTTGAGGATGCGGTGTTCAACATCGCCCACGGCGCCCTGCTTACCCTCGGGCTCGCCCGCGGCGACTGGGATCTGCTCGCACGCGGTCTGCAGGATCGCCTGCACCAAGGCCGGCGCGCGCACCTGTATCCGCGCTCGTTCGAGCTGGCCTCACGCGCGCGAGAGCTTGGAGCGCTCGGCGCGACGATCTCCGGCGCCGGGCCGACCGTGCTCGTGTGGTGCTTCTACGAGCAGACGGGAGCCGTCGCTGAAGCCCTCGGGCCGGAGATCGAGGGATGGGCGAAGCTGCTGCGAGTGCCGTTCGAGACGCAGGGAGCGTACGTGGTCGAGCTCAGCTGAGCTGGGCCAGCCGCAAGCGGGCGTCCGTCAGGCCGGGCATCCGCGCCAAGATCTCGTCCGCGAGCGTGACGTAGTCGGCGCCGAGGTCGGGACGATGGTCGAGGATCGAGCGTGCGCGCTCGGCCGACTCCGCGTAGGCGATCGAGGCGCGGATGACGGTGTCGAAGACCTGATCGCCAAAGCGCTCCTTCAGCGAGACGAGCGCCTCCCGCGAGTGAACGGTGCGCATGTCGGCGAGGTTGAGCAAGACGCCAAGCAGCGTCAGCTTCGGGTTGAGGCTGTCGCGGGCCAGCTCCACGACCTCCATCGCCTGCTCGACCCCCTGCAGCGCGAAGTACTGTGCCTCGGCGGTGATCAACGCCCAGTCGGCCGCGACGAGGGCGTTGATCGTCAGCAGTCCGAGCGAGGGCGGGCAGTCGATCAGCACGACGTCGTATTCGTCGGGCAGCGCAGCCAGGGCCCTTCTCAGGGTCAGCTCCCGGCCCATCTTGCCACCGAGCATCAGCTCGGTCTCCGCGAGACTGAGATTGGCCGGGATCATCTCCTCGTGCACCGCCTCGCTCGCGGCCGCGCGGCCGGCGAGCACATCCGCGATCGTCGGCTCGACATCCGGCGGGAGGTCGAAGTAGTCAGACAGGTTCCCTTGCGGATCGAGATCGACAGCGAGCGTGCGCACGCCGCTGCGGCGCAGCGCATCTGCGAGGGTGCGGACCGCGGTCGTCTTTCCCGTGCCCCCCTTTTGCGAGAGCACGGCGATCGTGTTGCTCATCGTTGGCGCGATACTACGCCAGCGAACCGCCCGGGGCGGCGTTGTCCGAAGCGCACGCGCGACGGGGGGTCAGTCGGCGTCGTGGAGCGCGGCCGGATCAGCGGCCGACCTGTGCCCGGCCGGTTCAGGCGCGATGCTGATCATCGTCAGGCGGTAGCGGCCGATGATGATCTCATCGCCGTCCCTGAGGATCTTGCTCTCCACGCGCGCCTCGTTCACGAAGACGCCGTTGAGGCTGCGGTCGTCGAGCAGGCGCACGCCTTCGGGGTGGCGCACGATCAGGGCATGCCGGCGCGACACCGTCGGGTCGTCCAGGCGCACGTCGGCTGCCAGGCTGCGCCCGATCCGCGTCCACTCGCGCGTCAGCGCGACCGTCTGCAAGTCACCGTTCTCTTCGAAGCAGAGATACTCGCCCGGCTGCTCGATCCGCTCTCTCGCGTCGGCGAGCAGCCGGCCGTGTTCGGCGTTCGGCGGCTTCGCGAGCGTCGCTCCCGGCTGCTCCAGCCAGCGGTCGGTCGTCATCCGCTCGGAGCTGAACAGCGAGGCGCGGACAAAGCTCCGACCTGAGCACCCCGGACAGTCGCTGAGGGTGTCCGACCCGACCAGCGTCTGCACATATCCGCAGTGGTTGCAACGAAAGGACCCCGCGCCGACGAAGGTGCCAGAAGTAAGTGAGTCCATGACCCTGCTCCGCCCTTTCTCGACTGCGCTCCAGGGTGGCGTTGTTCGTCCGGGGAATCTCGTGGCGATCATAACAACCCTGTCAATTCGGCCTACAAATGCCGATTATCGGGATTGAGAGGGGTCAAGCCGTCTGTCGGCCCCACCATCCCTTTGTGCGTCTACCCGCGGTGCCAGCGCGCGAAACGAGGATCGACCGATTGGCGGCGCCGCGTTGCAGGAGCCTGCTGAGTGACGCCGAACTCCCAGTCGATGTCCTCCACAGCCACCCACGTCGATCAGCTCGAACGGGTCCTTCTGCGCAGAGGCGTGGGAGCTCTCGAGGCCGACCGAAACCGCTGCGCCGACTGCGGGCGCACGCCGCTGACCGGCGAGCACGTGCACCTTTACGACGAGCGCATCGTCTGCGCGCTCTGCCGCCCAGGACGCCGCGAGGCGCCAGTGGCCACCGAGCTCGTGCGCCACTGCGAGCACGGATACACAGTCCGGCTCACCGCGCGCGCCGCCTGATCCCGCCCAGGGAAGCCGGGCCTTAGACTCTCGGGCGCCGTGGATCCCGTGACCGTCTCGATCGTCGTCTCCGCCCCCCGCGAGCAGGTCTTCGATTATCTCCAGGACATCGCCAACCACTCCGAGTTCACGGACCACTACCTCGTCGACTGGCATCTGACGCGCATCGACTCGGTGGGCCTCGGGGCGGGCGCTCGCTTCCGCCTGAAGGCACCGGGCGTACGCTTCAACTGGGCGGACGTGACCCTCGTCGAGGTGGAGCGGCCCCAACGAATCGTCGAGGCGGGCCGCGCCGGCAAGTACAACCGCATTCGCACGCTCGGCGTCTACGACCTACAGCCGGCGCCGCTCGGGGCCACGCGCGTGCAGTTCACGCTGCAGACGGTCCCCGCGACACTCTCCGATCGCCTGATCGAGAGCCTCGGCGCCCGTTCGTGGACGAGGCGCAAGAGCGGACGCGCGATGCGGCGGCTGCGGGCGATCCTCGAGCAGGGGGAGTCTCGCGGGCAGCGCGTCACCGTCGCCGCTGGATAGACTGCCGCGTCGCATGTCAAGCCGCCTGCGCACGTTCGGGCTCGCCGCGCTAGCCCTCCTCGCCGTCCTCGTGCTCGGCGCGTGTGGCAGCTCCCACACAAGGGTCACCACCGGAACCTACGCGGGCGTCGGCGGCGCGAACGCGCCGTATCTCAACGTCGGGCCCCTCGTCTACCAGGTCCAGATCTCGCGCCAGCTGAACCCTAGGGACACGGAGGACGCCGCGTATCTCGAGGGGCTCACCCCGGCCCAGCTCCAGCTGCTGCCGGGGCAGGAGTGGTTCGCGGTCTTCCTGCAGGTCTACAACCACACTTCTCGCTCGCTGCCCGCCGCCACGAACCTGACGATCACCGACACGCAGAACAACACCTACACCCCGATCGTGCCCAACCAGACCAACCCATTCGCCTACCGTGCGGGATTCGTCCAGGCGGGGGGTCAGCTGCCGGTGCCGCAGTCGGTGCCGTCGTTCGGACCTACTCAAGGCGCGCTCGTGCTCTACAAGCTCCAGGTCGCCTCGCTCGACAACCGCCCGTTCGAGTTCAAGATCGTCGACCCGACCAACCCGTCGCTCACCGCGTCGGCCGAACTGGACGTCTAGCGTGCGCCGGCCTGCAGGCCGGCTTCAAGCACCTGGCGGGCTAGCGGCGCCGCGGTTTCGCCGCCGGCGCCATCCTTGACGAGCAGCACCGAGACGACGATGCGGGGGCGCAGGGCCGGGGCGAAGGCGGCGAACCATGCGTCCGTGTTGCTCGCCTGGTGGCTCGGGGAAGCGCATCCTTCCCCGCCGGCTGAGCCGTTTTCTTCATGCGAGGCGGCTTCAGGGCCGGCGCTCGAGCACTGGGTCTTCAGTTCTGCGGTGCCCGTCTTGCCGGCGACGGTCACGCCGGGGATCGCGGCCGCCGTTCCCGTCCCGGTGCGCACGACGCCGACCATCAGACGTCGTACGGTGCGCGCGACGCCAGCGCCGATCGCGGGGAGCCTCACAGGGGCCGCGCCCTGCTCGAAGGTCGGCTTCGGCCGTCGCCCTCCGTCTGCGATCGTCGCGGCCACGATCGCCATCTGAAGTGGGGTCGCGAGCACTTGTCCCTGGCCGATCGCGGTCGATCCGACGGCGAGTTCCCCCTGGATTGCGGACGCGGCCGGCAGGGTGCTCTGCGACGCGCCCGGCACGCCTGTGTCCTGGTTGAAGCCGAACCGTTCGGCCATCGAGACGAGGCGGGTCGCGCCGAGCTTGACGCCGAGGGGCGTGAACACGGAGTTGCACGACACCGCGAAGGCCAGTTCGAGCGTCCCCCCGCAGCTCTCGCCGTTCGCGTTGTTCAGCCTGACCCCGTCGAGCGTCGCGTACGAGGCGTACTGGAAGACCGTGTGCGGGTTGGCGATCCCCGCCTCGAGGACGCCGCTCAGCGTGATCATCTTGAACGTGGACCCCGGCGGCTGAAGCCCGTCGAGGCCGATCCCCGCCACGGCCACGATCCGACCGCTCGAGGGGTCCATCGCGACGATCCCGCCCAGCTGGCCCCCGAGCGCGGTCACCGCGGCGCGTTGTATTGCCGGGGAGAGGCTCGTGCGAAACGCCGGCGCCGGGCGCGACACGGCCGAGGCCAGCACGCGTCCCGTGCCCGCGGCCTGTGGGCTCTCGGCGAGCAGCTCGCCCCCGGGAGTCCCGCGGAGAGGGTCGTCGAGCGCCAGCTCGAGCCCGGTCAGGCCCACGGTCGCGTCTGCTGGCACTCCCTGCGCTTCCAGCGACTGGCGGCGGGCAGCGGGGACCGGCCCGACGGTTCCGAGCACGGCGCTCGCCGTTTCCCCGAGCGGCGAGCTGCGCGTCACCTCGCCGGCGGGCACGTCCGGCGAGCCCTCGGCAAGAACCGAGCTGTCGCGGGCCAGCATCGCGGCTCGACGCGGCAGCGTCGTGATGCGATTGAGCTGCTCGCCTCCGAGCAGGCCCGGAAACACCATCGAGCGCGACCACGCGACCCGGTCTCCTTCGCCGCCGTTCTGCTGGACGATCTTGAGCATGAAGCTCAGCCGCAGCGTCCCGAAGAGGTTCGTGTGCACGAGCACGGGCACCGCCACGATGCCTTCCCCGCGACCGCTCGGCTTGCCCGCGAGACGCACGCTCGTGGCGGTCGCCGTCGTCAGAGCCTGCCGATAGGCGGCCTCGAAGGCGGCAGGCGTGATCGCGCGCTGGGAGGGGGGGTCGAGGTCTGAGTACATCGCCGCGTAATCGCGGCGCACCCAGGCAGCGACGAACTGCGAGGCGAGCTTGTGCGACGGGGAGACCGAGTGAGCGCCGCCTATGATCGCGCCGATCGCGAAGGAGACCGCCGCGAGCGCGAGCATCGGCAGCGAGCGGCGCAAGCGAGTGGGGCTCTCAGTCACGAGAACGGTAGAACATGGCCGTTGACAACATTGGACTGGATCATTGTCGCCTTCGCCGCCATCTTGGCCTCTTTCGGCTTCCGCCGGGGGTTCATCGTCGGCGTGCTCTCATTCGCCGGCTTCGCGGCCGGTGCATTCCTCGGGACGCGCCTCGGTCCGCTTCTGCTGCCGAAGGGCTCGGCCTCGCCGTACGCGCCCATGTTCGGCTTGGCCGGCGCGCTACTGGGCGGCGCGATCCTTGCCAGCGGCCTCGAGGGCGTGGGCTTCATGCTGCGCCGCACGCTCGTCGTGCCCGGGGTCGGACTGCTCGACGGCGCGCTTGGGGCCGCGCTCGGCGCCGCGCTTGCGCTCGGAATCGTCTGGATCGTGGCGGCGGTCGCCGCGCAGGCGCCAGGTCACTCGCAGCTGCGAGCCGACATCCAGCGCTCGGCGATCCTCAGCAAGCTCAACGAACTGCTGCCGCCGTCGGGCCCGATCTTGAATGCCCTCTCGCGGCTCGATCAGCTGCCCTCGATCACCGGGCCCTCGCCGGGTGTCGCCGCTCCGGAACCGCAAATCGGGCACGTGCCGGCCGTGCGTGCGGCCTCGCGCAGCGTCGTGCGCGTGATCGGCAGCGCCTGCGGGCTGGCGATCGAGGGCTCCGGCTGGGTTGCGGCCCCCAGCCTGGTGGTCACCAACGCGCACGTCGTGGCGGGCGAGGAAGACACCTCCGTCGAGGTCGGCGGCCGCGAACCGAGCCGCTCGGCGCAGGTGGTGGCATTCGATCCGAACGACGACATCGCCGTGCTGCGCGTCCCGGAACTGGGCCTGCCCTCTCTGAGCCTGCTGGGAAGCCCGCCGGCGGGCCGCGCCGGCGCGGTCCTCGGCTATCCCGAGAACGGGCCCTTCACGGTCCGCCCAGCGCGCATTGGTCGCACGCAGAGCGTGCTGACCCAGAACGCGTACGGCCAGGGACCGGTCTCGCGCCTGCTGACCCCTCTTCGCGGCCTCGTGCAGCCGGGCAACAGCGGCGGCCCGGTCGTCGATGAAAACGGGCGCGTGCTCACGACCGTCTTCGCGGCCACGGTCGGAGGCGGCAGCCCGGGTGGCTATGGCGTAGCGAACGAAACGGTCTCCTCCGTGCTGGCGGCAGCGCGCGCGAACGGCAACGGCACCGTCGGCACCGGGCCCTGCGCAAGCGGGTGAGGGGCGCAGCAGCGCGTGAGCGCCACCCCCGGCCCGCGCCGGCGAGCCGCTCAGAGGCCTCGGCGCGGCGGTCGCCGCGGTCGCCGCCGAGATGGCACCCGCTACGCTGACCGCGATGTCCAAGACGCTCGTGATCGCCGAGAAGCCCTCAGTCGGGCAGGACCTTGCGCGGGTGCTGCAAGGCCCGTTCCAGAAGAACGAGGGCTTTCTCGAGGGCCCGGAGCAGGTGATCACATGGGCTGTCGGGCACCTCGTCCAGCTCGCCGAACCCGACGCCTACGATCCCAAGTACAAGAGCTGGCGCATGGCCGACCTGCCGATCGTGCCGGAGCGCTTCAAACTCGTCGTCCGCGACGAGCGCTCCCGCAAGCAGATGACGGTCGTCAGCAAACAGCTCGCGCGCGAGGACGTCGAGGAGGTCGTCAACGCCTGCGACGCCGGACGAGAGGGTGAGCTGATCTTCGCCTACCTGTATGAGAAGGCGAAGGCGAAGAAGCCCGTGAAACGGCTGTGGCTGAACTCAATGACCGTCGCGGCGATGAGAGACGCGTTCGCGGCGCTGCGCCCCGCCGGGGAGTTCGCGCGGCTCGAGCAGGCCGCGAGATCCCGCTCTGAGGCGGACTGGATCGTCGGCATGAACGCCACCCGGGCGGCGACGATCCGCCTGCGCAGCTCCTTCGACGGGGCCGTCTCGCTGGGACGCGTGCAGACCCCGACGCTCGCAATCATCGCCCGCCGCGAGGAGGAGATAAAGGCCTTTCAGCCCGAGCCCTACTGGCTCGTGGACGCGAAATTCGCCGCCGGAGGGCTCCTGCAGGACGAGCCTGCGAGCGCCGAGCGCACCTACGCGGGCCGCTTCCATGCCGCCAACAAGCCGCGCATCGCGAGCGCCGAGGAGGCGGAGGCGATCGTGCGGGCGTGCGCGGGCAGGATCGCGACGATCTCCAAGCTGGAGAAGAAGGAGCAGCGCGAGAAAGCGCCGATGCTCTACGACCTGACGACGCTGCAGCGCGAGGCGAACAACCGCTACGGCTTCTCGGCCAAGCGGACGCTCGGCGCCGCACAGCGGCTCTATGAGGAGCACAAGGCGCTCACGTATCCACGCACGAACTCGCGCTACCTGCCCACGGACATGGTCGAGGAGATCAAGCCGACGGCCGAGCTGGTTGGCGCGCACGCGGAGTACCGCAAGGCGGCCGAATACGTCACCGGTCTCGACCCGCTGCCGCTCGGGCGGGTCGTCAACGACGAGAAGGTCACCGACCACCACGCGATCATCCCGACGCGCTCCGAGCACCGGCTCGAGAAGATGGGCCCCGACGACCAGCGCGTCTACGACATGGTGACCAGGCGCTTTCTTGCCGTCTTCCACCCCGAGGCCGTGTTCGAGAACACCCGTGTCGAGACGACCGTGCCGGCGGAGGATCCGGCGACGGATGGCGGATACGTGTTCCGCACGCGCGGCAAGCTGCTGCTCGTGCCGGGCTGGCGCGGCGTCTACGACGAGGTGCAAACCGGGCGCTCGCCGAGCGCCGATGCGAAGGGCGAGGAGGACGAGGTCGCCGATCAGCAGCTGCCGCGGCTCCTGGAGGGTGAGCAGGTGCAGACCCGCGAGATCGAGAGCCTGCGCAAGGAAACGAAACCGCCGCGACGCTACAGCGACGCCTCGCTGCTCGGGGCGATGGAGACTGCGGGCAAGCTGGTCGACGACGAAGAGCTGCGGGAGGCGATGAAGGACTCGGGCATCGGCACCCCGGCGACGCGCTCGGCGATCATCGAGCGGCTGATCGCCGTCGGCTACGTGGAGCGAGACGGCCGTGCGCTCGTCGCCACCGAGAAGGGCCTGAACGTGATCAGGCTACTCAACCAGCACGCGCTCACCTCGCCGGGGCTGACCGGCAGCTGGGAGCAGCGCCTCGGGAAGATCGAGCGTGGCGAGGACTCGCGCGAGAAGTTCATGGGCGACATCGCCGGCTTCGCGCAGGAGACCGTCAAGCAGCTCGACGAGACGCTCAAGGACGTGCGGATCCCGCGCGCGCGGCTCGGCCCTTGTCCGGTCTGTGGGCACGAGATCATCGAGAATCGCAAGGGCTACTCCTGCTGGGCGCGGGAGGATCCCGGCTGCGGCTTCGTGATCTGGAAGGCGAAAGCCGGCAAGCAGCTGCCGATCGCCGTGGCCCGCGAACTGATCAAACAGGGCTATACCGAGGGAGCCGTGACGGGCTTCCGGGGGCGCAGTGGCCGCAGCTTCCGTGCGCACCTCGCCCTCAGCCAGACCGAGGAGGGCAAATGGCGCGTGGAGTTCGACGAGCTGTGGGCGAAGGAGGGCGTGAAGCCGCCCGATGCCGAGGAGGACACGGCGATCGAGCGCGCCCAGGATGGGACCGGCGCGGCAGCCGTCGGCCAGCGCAGCGCGGCTTAGCCCCGAGCGGAAACCGGGGCGGCGTCACGCGGCGTAGGACGCGGGAGCGCGTCGGGTGCGTGCGCCAGGATGGGCGAGCATGCCGATCACGCTCGTAACGGGGCCCGCGAACTCGGGCAAGGCGCAGGCCGTGATGGACGCCGTGCGCATGTACGTGGCTCACGGCGAGGAGCCCCTGCTCGTCGTTCCGACGCGCGCCGACGTCGAGCACTACCTGCGCGAGCTCGCCGAAGAGCGGGCGGCGATGGGGGTGCGCGTGGAGCGCTTCGCGGGGCTGATCGGCGAGGCGGTGAGACGCGCCGGCGTCAGCGAGCCGGTGCTCGGCGGACTGGCACGCGAGCGGGTGCTCGAAGCGCTGGCCACGCGCGCGGGCTCCGCTGTCGTGGCCGTCGGCTTCATCCGCGCGCTCGGGGACCTCGTCGCCGAGCTGCAGGTGCTGCGCGTGAGTCCGGCTCGCCTGCGCCAGGCGCTGGGCGCCTGGGTTGCGGCCGACGGCACGGGTGCGTCGTGGACTCAGCTCGGAGGACTGTTCGCCGAGTATCGCGCGGAGCTCGATCGGATCGGGCGCCTCGACGCCGAGCAGCGAGCCGTCCGGGCCCTGGACGCGCTCCGCGAGCGCCCCGCGCTGTGGGGCCGAACGCCTGTCCTGTTCTACGGGTTCGACGACCTCACGGCGCTGCAGCTCGACGCGATCGAGACCCTCGGCAGGGTCGTCGCGGCCGAGGTGACGGTCTCGCTGGCCTACGAGCCCGGCCGCGCGGCCTTCGCCGGCCGTGCGGCGAGCTTCCAGGTACTGGCCCCGCTCGCCGATGAGCACCGCAGGCTAGAGGCGCGCGCGCAGCACTACGCGCCGCAGTCGCGCGCCGCCCTCGGCCACCTGGAGCGCTCTCTGTTCGAGCCTGGGGCCGCACGGGTCGACCCCGGCGCGGCGGTGCGGCTGCTCGAGGGCGGCGGTGAGCGCGCCGAGCTCGAGCTCGTCGCGCGCGAGGTGAGCGTGCTGCTGGAGCAGGGGATGGCGCCCGAGGAGGTCGCCGTCCTGGTACGCCCGGCGGGCACCTCGATGGATCTGCTCGAAGAGGTCTTCTCCGCCGCGGCCGTCCCGTTTGCCGTACAGCGCCGCCGCCCCCTCGGCGACACGGCGATCGGGAGGGCGATCGTCGGCCTGCTCCGCTGCGTGCCTGCACGCGACGGATCGCCGGCCGGCGAGCTCGGGGACCTGCTCGCCTGGCTCCGAGCACCCGGCCTGCTCGCACAAGTCGCGCTCGCCGACTCGCTCGAGCTCAGGGCGCGGCGCAGCGGCGCGCTCACCTCGAGCGAGGCGAGGGCCCTGTGGGAGGAGCGTCACTGGCGACTTGACGTGATCGATCGCCTCGCCGAAGCTCAGGGCCGCGGCGGAGCGACCCTCTTCGACCGGGCCGCGCGCGAGCTGTACTGGCTGTTCTGCGCACCCCGCAGAGCCGCCGCGAGCGTGCTTTCGGCGCACGAGCTCGATGAGGCGAGCGCTCTCGCGGCGGGCCGACGCGCGCTCGGCGAGCTACGCGAGCTGGCGCGCATAGCGCCGGAGCTCGCGCCAGTCGAGGCTGCCGATCTTGCTCGGTGCCTGCAGCGGATCGAGATCGTCAGCGGCGAGAGCTTCCTCCCGGGTGCCGTGTCTGTGCTCGACCCCCTGGCGCTTCGCGCGCGCAGAGTCCGTGCCCTGTTCGTGTGCGGTCTTCAGGAGGGCGCGTTCCCGGCCCGTGCCCGCCCACGCCCGTTCCTCGCGGAGGAGGAGCGACGGCGGCTTGCCGAGATCTCGGGACTGAGCCTCGGCCAGCAGGAGGACGTGCTTGCCGCCGAGCGATACCTCCTCTACGCGGCGCTGTCGCGGCCGGAGGAGCGGCTGATCCTCAGCTGGCACGTCGCCAACGACGACGGCCAGGCAACCTCCAGGTCGCTGTTCGTCGATGACGTGTGCGACCTCTTCGAGGAGGGCCTGGCCCGCAATCGCCTTCGCAGGCCGCTCGGCGCCGTCGACGGTCCCTCGCCGCCTGCCTCGCCCGCAGCCAGGCGCGTCGAGCAGTGGTTGACCAACGAGCAGCTGCTCGCCGGCCTGCGCACGCACACGTGGTCGGCCTCGTCTCTGGAGCGGTGGATCGGCTGTCCGGTTGCCTGGTTCGTGCAGCGGATGCTGGTCCCCGACGCGCTCGATCCCGATCCCGAGCCGCTCGCTCGCGGTGGCCTCGCACACGCGGCCCTCAACGACACGCTCGAGGGCCTGCGACGCGAGACGGGAACGGCCCGACTCACGCCGGCGAGCCTCGCGCGGGCGCGAGAGCTGCTCGCCGAGGCGCTCGAGCGCCGCGAAGCGGAGCACCCATTGTCGGTCGCGCCCGAGCGCCGCACGACCGTGCGGCGCCGACTGCACGCGGACCTCGAACGCTATCTCGGGCACGCTGCCGAGCACGAGAGCCCGCTGGAGCCGACGGAGCTCGAGCTCGGCTTCGGCATCGCCGAGGGCGACGAGCGGGGCGAGCCGAGCAGGCTGCCCGCCTTCGAGCTCGCGGACGGAGTGAGGTTGCGCGGACGGATCGACCGCGTGGACGTCAGCGAGGACGGCGAGGCGGTCGTCTACGACTACAAGAGCAGCAAGGCGCCACCGGCCGCCAGATGGGTGAAGGACGGCAACCTGCAGGTGGCGCTGTACATGCGCGCGGTGGAGGATCTCCTGGGCCTGCCAGTTGCGGGCGGCCTCTATCAGCCGCTGTCGGGCGCGGACCTGCGCGCACGGGGCGTGCTCGACGGCGACAGCGACCTCGGGATCGACTGCGTTGCCTCCGATGTCCTCGACCGGACGGCTGTGCGCGAGCTGCTCGAGGAAGCGCTGGCGGCCGCTCGCGCGGCGGCCGAGGAGGCGAGGCGCGGCGAGCTCGAGCGCCGGCCCCAGACCTGCGCGTTCAGGGGCGGCTGCATGTATCCGACGATCTGCCGTTCCGAGCGGTGACTTCGAGCCGGCCGCAGGTGGAGATGCTGCCGGGCATGGAGCTCGAGGCCGCTTCCCTGGGCACGGGCGGCGGGCCCGCGCTGACCGCCGACCAGGAGCAGGCGGTCTCCCGCCGCGCCGAGCCGCTGCTCGTGTCGGCCGCCGCCGGCAGCGGGAAGACCTCGGTGCTCGTCGAGCGCTTCGTCAGGGCGGTCCGCGACGACGGGATCGCCCCGGGGCGGATCCTCGCGATCACGTTCACGGAGCGCGCCGCCGGCGAGCTGCGCGCCCGCGTGCGCGCGCGTCTGCTGGAGCTGGGGGACCGCGAGGCGGCGCGCGACACGGAGGCGGCCTTCATCGGCACGTTCCACGGGTTCTGCGCGCGCGTGTTGCGCTCGCATTCGCTTGCCGCGGGCCTCGACCCCGCCTTTGAGATCGTCGACGAAGGGCTCGCCGGGCGCCTGCGCGAGCTCGCCTTCAAGGCAGCCGTGCGCGAGTTCCTCGCCGGCGAGCGCCGGGAGGCGGTGGACCTGCTCGCCGCCTACGGCGTGGACCGTGTCCGCTCGATGATCGAGCAGGTGTACCTCCAGCTGCGAAGCAGGGGCCACCGCCGTCCGCGACTCCCCGAGCCGGCCGTCGAGGGGCTGACCGACGCGCTCGCGCTCGACGCCGCGAGGGCCTGCGCGCTGCTCGACGAGCTGCTCGAGGGCTTTGACCGCGCATACGCGGAGCTCAAGCAGGGCCGCGGGGCAGTTGACTTCGATGACCTCGAGCTGATCACGCTGGAGCTGCTCGCCGAGCGCGATGGCATACGAGCCGCGTGGTCCGATCGCTTCGAGCTGCTGATGGTCGACGAGTTCCAGGACACGAACTCCCGCCAGTTGGGGATCCTGCGGGCACTGGAGCGCGGCAACCTGTTCACGGTAGGGGACGAGTTCCAGTCGATCTACGGCTTCAGGCACGCCGACGTGAGCCTCTTCCGCTCGCGGCGGGAGGAGCTCCGGGAGCGAGGCGCGAGCCTCACGCTCACGCACAACTTCCGCAGCCGAGAGCCGCTGCTCGACGCGGTCAATGTGGTGTTCGCTGGGCGGTTCAGCGGCTACGAGCCGCTGGTGGCGGCGCGCGCCGCGGACGAGCGGCACCTCCTGCGCGATCCGCGGCCCCCACTCGCACCAGGCGTCGCAGGCGAGCCGGCCGTGGAGCTGCTGCTGACGGACGTGAACGGCTGGGAGGAGCACGCGGCGCTCGCGGCGGAGATCGCCGCGGGCCTGCCTCACTCCCAGCTCTGGCGCCAGGCGGAGGCCCGTCTGCTCGCACAGAGGGTGGCCGGGCTGATCGATGCCGGCCACGCGCGCGCGGGTGACGTCGCGGTCCTGTTGCGTGCGTCGGGCGACCTCGAGGTTTACGAGCGGGCGCTTCAGCTTCGCGGCCTGCGAACGCTCGCCGCGGTCGGAGCCTTCTGGGGCCACCAGCAGATCGGCGATCTCGTCAGCTACCTGAGGGCGCTTGGGAACCCGCGGGACGAGGAGGCGCTCTACGGGGCCCTCGCGTCGCCGCTCGGCGGCTGCTCCAGGGACGCCCTGGCGCTGCTTGCCGCCGCGGCGCGCCAGGGCAGCCGCCGGGTCTGGGATACCGCGCTCGCCGAAGTCTCGGGCGAGGGAGAGCTGCTCACCCGGCTGGCGGAAGACGATCGTGACCGTCTGATCGCCTTCTGCGCGCTGCTGCAACGTGAGCGGGCCGCCGCCTCGGGCAGGACGCTGTCCGAGATGATCGAGCGGGTGATCGAGGCCACCGGCTACCGCGAGCACGTGCTCGGACTCGATTGGGGGGAGCGACGGCTTGCGAACGTGCACAAGCTGCTGCGCCTCGCGCGCCGGTTCGAAGCGAGCGAAGGACGCGACCTGCGCGGCTTCCTCGATCACGTCGAGTACCTGAAGGACGCCGTCAAGGTCGAGCCCGATGCCCCGGTCGACGGCGTCGAGCCCGATGCCGTGCGGCTGATGACCGTGCATGCGGCCAAGGGCCTCGAGTTTCCGGTCGTGTGCCTTGCCGATCTCGGCCGCCAGCCCAACACCACGACTCCGGATCTACTCGTCGAAGGCGATCGCATCGGCCTCCGGCTCCTACGGCTCGACGGCGAGGGATCGACCGCGGCGCTCGAGTACGAGGAGCTCTGCGGGGAGCGCCGTCAGCGGGAAGCCGCGGAGGAGGACAGGATCCTGTACGTCGCCATGACCCGTGCCCGCGAGCGCCTGTTGCTGAGCGGCGCCGTCGACTTCGAGCGCTGGCCCGCGTCCCGCCAGGCACCAACGCCGATCTCCTGGCTGACCACCGCCCTGGCCGAGGATCTCCCGATTCTGATCCAGCAAGGGCAGCCGCCGATATCCGATCTCGCGGTCGGGGGAGACCGGTCGCTCAGCGTGCGCTGCCTGCTGAACTCGCCCGCCAATGCGGGCACGGTGCTGCTGGGTTCGAGCATGGGGGCGGAGCCCGCTGAGCGCGTGGCGCCGCGGGCACCGGGGCCGACGGCCGGCGGCGCCGCGGGCGACGTGCCAGCGGAGCGGCTCGAGCAGCTCGCTTCGCGCGGCGCACGCGGCGAGCAGGGGCGGATATCGGCGCTCAGCTACACGTCCCTGAGCGAGCTCGAGCGCTGCGGCTATCGCTACTACCTGGAACGTGTGGTCGGGCTCGTCGAGGACCGGGCGCCCGCGCGCGTGGAGGGCGACGGGCTCGAGGCCCGCGCCCGGGGAACGCTCGTCCACAGGCTGATGGAGTCGCTCGACTTCGCTCGGCCGAGCTCGCCCTCAGGCGAGGACGTGGCCGCGGCGGGACGCGAGCTCGGGATGCGCGTCGGCGAGCGCGAGCGCGTCGAGATCTCGCAACTGATCGAGACGGCGAGCACGGCGACGCTCGCGACCCGGGTCGCCGCCGCGCGGACCGTGCGCCGTGAGCATCCGTTCGCCTTTTCGCTGGGCGCGCAGGAGCCGCTGATCACAGGCGTGATCGATCTCATGGCTGCCAAGCCCGACGGCGGCTACCTCGTCGTCGACTACAAGAGCGACCGGCTCGCGCCCGGCGTGCGGCTCGGCGATCTCGTGCAGCGCGATTACGCGATCCAGCGGCTTCTGTACGCGCTCGCCGTCCTGCGCGAGGGAGCGCTAGCAGTGGAGGTCGTCCACTGGTTCCTCGAGCGCCCGGAGGAGTGGGCCAGCGCCTGTTACACGGCCGCCGACCGCCCGGCGCTCGAGGAGCAGCTCGCGAACCGGCTCACGCGGGCGCGCGAGCGCCCGTTCGCCGTCAGCCCCCGGCCACATCGAGGCCTGTGTCTCACGTGTCCCGGCAGAGCGGGGCTCTGCTCGTGGGGCGAGGCCGAGACCCTGCGGGAGGTGCCCGAGCCATCCGGCGCGGCCGCCGATGATTCGTGAAAAGTCCCTGCACAGCGGGCGTCAGCGCGTCGCTCGCGCGCCTTTAGATTGATTGGCGCCGGCAGTTTGCGAGGGCACTTCGCTGCTACGCTTTCTGGCTCCGCCTCAGGTGCCCGCCGGCCCGCGCCACGGGGGACGCACCGCCCCAAGGGAGCACTTCCATGACCTCGCAAACCAAGCAGCCGCCAGAGGCCGTCGGCCTTTACGACCCCAGCTTCGAGCACGACGCGTGTGGCGTCGGCATGGTCGCCCGCTTGGACAACCAGCCCACGCATGAGGTCATCAGGAGGGCGATAACCGCGCTCGAGAACCTCGAGCACCGTGGCGCGACCGGCGCCGACAAATGCACGGGCGACGGCGCCGGGATCCTGATGCAGATGCCCGACGAGCTCCTGCGCGCGACCGTCGACTTCGAACTCCCGCCGCTCGGTCGCTACGGCGTGCTGGTGTGCTTCCTTCCGAGGAACCCCGATGCACGCACGCGGCTCGAGGGCCTGCTCGAGCGGACCGTTCTCGCCGAGGGCCAGCGGCTGCTCGGCTGGCGCGATGTGCCCGTGGACCCCGAGCACACGGGCGAGACCGCAGCGGCGTGCCGGCCGGTGATCCGCCAGCTCCTCGTCGGCGCCGGCTCCGAGCTCGAGAGCGACCGCGACGCCTTCGAGCGCAAGCTGTACGTGATCCGTCGGATCTGCGAGCTGACCGCAGAGGAGCCCGGGCTGTACGTGGCGTCGAGCTCTTCGCGGACGATCAACTACAAGGGCATGCTGATCAGCTACCAGCTGGCTGCGTTCTACCCGGATCTGCGCGACGAGCGAGCCAAGACGGCGCTGGCGCTCGTGCACTCTCGTTTCTCGACCAACACGTTCCCCAGCTGGGAGCTCGCCCACCCCTACCGCGTGATCTGCCACAACGGCGAGATCAACACCGTGATGGGCAACGTCAACTGGATGCGCGCGCGAGAGAGCAAGCTGCGCAGCGAGCTGTTCGGCGAGGACCTCGAGAAGATCCTGCCGGTCGTCAGGCCGGGCAACTCCGACTCGGCGACGTTCGACAACGTGCTCGAGCTTCTGCTGCTTGCCGGCCGCTCGCTGCCGCACGCGGCGATGATGATGATCCCCGAGGCGTATCGCGACCGCGAGGACCTGCCCGACTACCTGAAGGGCTTCTACGCGTTCCACTCCTGTCTGATGGAGCCATGGGACGGCCCGGCGTCGGTCGCCTTCACCGACGGGCGCGTCGTCGGTGCGACGCTCGACCGCAACGGGCTGCGACCCGGCCGTTGGGTGGAGACGACCGACGGGCACGTCGTGCTCGGCTCGGAGTCGGGGCTGCTGGACATCCCTCCGGCGGAGATTCGGCGCCTCGGACGACTGCAGCCGGGCAAGCTCTTCCTCGTCGACCTCGAGCGTGGGCGCATCGTCGAGGACGAGGAGGTCAAGCGCGAGGTCTCGACCCGTCGCCCTTACGGCGAGTGGTATGCGCGCAACGCGGTGCCGTTCTCGGAGCTGCCAGAGTCCGAGCAGGTGACGCTCTCCAGCCAGCCGCTGCGGCTGCGCCAGCGCGCCTTCGGCTACTCCCAGGAGGACCTGCGGGTGCTGCTCGAGCCGATGGCGATCGACGGCGCCGAGCCCATCGGGTCGATGGGCAACGACCTCTCGCTCGCCGTGCTCTCAGACCAGGCCCCACCGCTGTTCTCCTACTTCAAGCAGCTGTTCGCGCAGGTGACGAACCCGCCGATCGACTCGACCCGCGAGGAGATCGTGATGAGCCTCGCCACGAGCCTCGGCAATGAGCGCAACCTGTTCGGGGAGACCCCCGAGCACGCCCACAAGCTCGAGCTCGACCAGCCGATCCTGCTCAACCGCGAGCTCGAGACTCTGCGCCACGTCGACCACGACGTCTACAAAGCTGAAACCCTGGACATCACCTGGCCGGTGGAGGAGGGCGCCGGGGCGATGCGAGCGGCGATCGAGCGCATCTGCCTGCAGGCGCGCGAGGCGATCGCCGAGGGCGTCAACATCATCATCCTCTCCGACCGCCAGCTCGGCCCGCGGCGGGCTCCGATCCCCTCCCTGCTGGCCGTCGCAGCGGTGCACCACCACCTCGTCGCAGAGGGCACGCGACTGCGCGCGGGGATCATCGTCGAGTCCGGCGAGCCGCGCGAGGTGCATCACTTTGCGACGCTGATCGGCTACGGCGCCAGCGCGATCAATCCCTACCTGGCGCTCGAGACGCTCGACGAGCTCGTCGTCGAGGGACGCATCCCTCGCCAGGCCACGATGAACGGCGGCGCGCTCAAGCCAAGTGCCGAGGAGCTGAACGAGCTGCTCGAGCGCGCGGCGCAGAACTTCGTGAAAGCGCTCGGCAAAGGGCTGCTCAAGACGATCGCGAAGATGGGCATCTCGACGATCCAGTCCTACCGCGGGGCGCAGATCTTCGAGGCGGTGGGCCTGGAGCGGGAGCTGATCGACAAGCACTTCACCGGCACGGCCTCGCGCATCGGAGGGGTAGGGCTGGAGGTGCTCGCCGGGGAGGCGCTCGAGCGCCACGCGCGCGCCTATCCGACCGGGGGGGCGGGAATCGATCAGCTGTTGCCGGTCGGCGGCGTCTACGCATGGCGCCGCGATGGCGAGCACCACATGTGGAACCCGGAGACGATCGCGCTGGTGCAACATGCGGTGCGGGCGGCGAACGGCGACGTCGGTGCCGCGCTCGGGGGCGATCGCGAGGCTTACGACACGGTGCGCGAGAGCCCGGCGTTCGACAAGTACCGCGAGTACGCGCGAACCGTGAACGACGTTGCCGCGCGGCAGGCGACGCTCCGCGGCCTGCTGGAGATCCCTTCCGCCGGCCGGCAGCCGATCCCGCTCGAGGACGTCGAGCCGGCGAGCGAGATCGTGAAGCGGTTCTGCACCGGAGCAATGAGCCTCGGCTCGATCTCGCGCGAGGCGCACGAGACACTCGCGATCGCGATGAACCGGCTTGGCGGTCGCTCGAACACGGGCGAGGGCGGGGAGGATCCCTCCCGCTATGTACCCGACGCCAACGGCGATCGTCGCCGCTCGGCCATCAAGCAGGTCGCCTCGGGCCGCTTCGGTGTCACGATCCACTACCTCGTCAACGCCGACGAGCTCCAGATCAAGATGGCCCAGGGCGCCAAGCCGGGCGAGGGG
>DASZFA010000053.1:0-140575 GCA_035940255.1 Solirubrobacteraceae bacterium | reverse complement strand
CAGGGTCCACCTCGGGAGTGGTCGCGCGCGGGCGCAGGAGTTCGCCGCCGTGGTTCCCGACGTAGGCGATTGTGCCGATGGCAACAATCTGGCGGGCCGTCGCCGCGCGACGGCCGCTGACGCAGCCGACGATGCGATATCGCTTGGAGATCTCGATCAGCAGCGAGCGCGTCGCCTCGGGCACGTGGGCGTCGGCGGCATGGCGGACGATCGGAGCGAGCGTGCCGTCGATGTCGAGCAGGACGGCGGCGTGGGCAGGGTCCGAGCGGATCGGCTCGAGCGCCTCCACGAGCGTTGCAGCGGGGGACACGATGTCTAGTATGGCGCGCATCGTGGCCAACCCGTCCCCTCGTGCAGGTGGTGCCTGAAGCGTCGCTTCACCGCTCGCTGCGACTGGCGGCGATCGGCACCCTCGCGGGTCTTTTCAGCGGTCTGTTCGGCGTCGGAGGCGGGGCCGTCATCGTGCCCCTGCTGGTCCTCTGGCTGGGCTACGGGGAGCACGCGGCGACCGCAACATCGCTTGCAGCGATCATCTTCATCGCCGGCTTCGCGGCGCTCACGCAAGGTCTCTATGGCAACGTGCATGTGCTGGACGCGGTCCTCATCGCCGTGCCCGCGGTCGCCGGCGTGCTGATCGGCACATGGCTGCAGCAGCGCATTCCGGGACGGACCGTTTCGCTGCTGTTCGCCGGCGTGCTGGTGCTGAGCGCCGTCGAGCTGATCCTGCGATGACGGGCGCGGTCGCGATCGGGCTCGCCGGCGGCATCATCGCCGGCCTGCTGGGGGTCGGCGGCGGCGTGCTGTTCGTGCCCGGATTGGTGATCTTCCTCGGCCTCGACCAGCACCAGGCCGAGGCGACCTCGCTGCTGGCGATCATCCCCGTGGCGATCGTGGGCACCTATGTTCAGGATCGGTATGGCAACGTCCGGCGCGGCGACGCGCTGCTGCTCGGACTGCTCTCGCTTGCGGGCGCCGCCGGCGGGGTCGTATTGGCGAACGCGCTCCCGGGCACCGTGCTGCGGGATGCGTTCGCCGGACTGCTGTTGATTGTCGCGGGGCAGTTCGTGCGCAGGGCACTCGGCTCGCGCGAGGGCGCCGCCGCGTCGGCTGTGGCCGATTCGCATCACAGCGAGAAGGTATGAGGGCCCGCGCGCGGATGGCGTAGACTGGGAGTTCGATGGGACTTGACAATCCACTGCACATCGCCTTCCTGGTCGTGATCCTCTTGCTCGTGTTTGGCGCCAGGCGACTGCCTGAGATCGGCCGCTCGCTTGGAAGCGGCATGCGCGAGTTCAAGGACTCGATCACAGGCGAGTCCAAACAGCCCACGCTGACCCAGGCCGTTCAGCCGCCAGAGGCGACGCCGGCCCCGCCCGCTCAGGCGCAGGCTCCACCGGCACCGGCATCGGCACCGCCGCCGGCGCAGTCACCGGTCGAGCCGACGGGTCACGCCTAGGCGCGTCAACACAGCCGCGGCATCACGCACCGGCTTCAGCGGGTGTGTCTGATCGGTCCGCTCTGGACCGCCTCGAACGCCGATCCCGGGACCCTCTTGATCTGTTCGAGGTCTTCGTCGTTCCAGCGCGGGTCGGGCGCTCCGGTGATGTACCAGGAGGAACCGTTGTCGGCGACGATCAGGCCGTAGCGCTTGAGTGCGCGCAGCACGATCAGCGACTCGCCGTGGAAGCCGGCCAGGCTGAAGCTTGCCTTCAGGCGCAGGCGCAGCCCCATCGGCGGCAGGTTCGGATCCGAGCTGCTCGACGCGAAATGCGTTGCGGGGCGGATGTAGCCGCGCTGCGTGCGAACGACCGTCACCCGCAGCGCGTGGTCGATGCGCCCCGCACGAACCTCCGGATAGCGGACGAGCAGCGGGTAGATGGGAAGACCGGCGGCGTCCGCCGATGTCCAGCCTTCGGGGCGAAGCGCGTTGCTGCGCAGGTTGAAGACGGCGCCCGATCCGGCTTCCCAGCCGGCCCCCGTGCGGGCAGCCGAGTAGAGCTCGTACAACTTGCAGGCGCCGCGCTGAACGACGAGAACGTGACGGTCTCCTGCGTCTCCCGCCCCCTCGATGGGCGCGTTCGGGGGTATCGGGTATGGGCCCGGCTCGGATTCTTCGCCGAATTCCGTGAACTTGATCGGGAGCTTCGGCTGCCGGGGTCCCGCGACGGCGTAGGGAATGCCGTAGCTCCGATTCGTCCCGAAGTCCGGATGTAGGTGCCCGCTAACACCGATGCTCGCGACGTAGTTGGCCGAGTTCGGATCAAGCGCCGCATGCGAGATGTCCCGGTTCAGCGGATTGTTCGCGGGGAAGATCGGGCATCCGTACTCCCGCGGCGGTGGCGCGGCTGCGGACCGGGCGGCGCGTGTGTGTGGAGAGGATGCGGAGATCGAGGTGGCGGGCAGCGCCAGCAGGACTGACATGCCTGCTGTCACGGCGACGGCGAGACGGGAGCGCGAGCGCGGAGGACGTCTCACCTCCGACACGCTAGGCCACCGTAAGACGCCAGCCGGATCAGGCTGGACGAAGGTTCAGGCCGTCTCGCCGGTACCGCCGACCACCGACGGACGGGCCTCCGCCCTCAGCGGCGCGCCGCAGTGCCAGCAGTAGACGGCGCCGCGGCCGTGCACCGTGCCGCATGATCGGCACTCCCCGTCGATGCCGGCCTCGGCGTTGCCGAGCAGCCTCTGCACCTCGCCGAGCTGCGCGTCCACCTCCTGCAACTCGGCGGCTTTGCGGGCCAGCACGTCGAGGCGGTAGTGATCGCGCACCGCCATCTCATACGCGAGACCGCCGAGATCCCAGGTGAGCACGGCCACGCGCTCGGCGAGTTCCAGCCGGCGGCGGCGGAGCTCCGACATCGAGCCGCTCCGCGGGACTATGCCGCGCACCGAAACCTCGCGTTCGCCCATCGAATCATTCGATCGACGTCACGCTCGAGCCGCCGCCGATCGATTTTTCGCGCAGCGCGGGGGTCGAGGAGCCGCCGCCGGTTTCGATCGGTTTGTTGCCCAGCTTCGCAACTTCTTCCTGGTGCTTTTTGCCGGTGCTCGAGCCGAGCTTCTTCAGTCCCGTGGCGCTGACTTTGACCGGCTTGGCCGGCGGGGGCGCTGGAGTCTTTGCTTCGGTGGCGAGTTCTGCCGCTTCGGACTTGGGGTTCGCGCTGCTCGGCGCGCTCGCGGTTGGCCTCGGCGCCGCTGGAGCGCTGCTCGCGGCGGCCGCAAGCGGCGCGCCACCGAGGCCCTTCACTTCGACGACCTGCTTCGCCGGAGCGTTCCCCTGCGTCGCCCAGTGGCCGACGAGCAGACCGATGATCATGGCCAGGAGCAACACCGAGAGCACTCCGAACAGCGGCGCGTAGCGTCGCATCGGCACGGGCAGCCCCTCCGGCTCGTGGGTGCCGGCGTACGTTACGGGGCCCGGGCCAATGGGGCTCGCGACCATCGCCTGCTGCTCAGCCTGGAGGACGTCCAGGAAGGCGAGTCGCACGGGCGAGCTGGGCTGCCCGCACGACAGGCAGTAGCGCTGGTCGGCGACGAGCGGGGCCGAGCAGTTGCTGCAGCTGGCGCCCTCGGAAGGCACGGACTTGAGGCTCAGGCTGGACAGGGGTCGATCACCCAACCGTCGGTAGCGCGATCACCTTGATGCTGCCACCCGTCGGATTGCCGACGAAGAAGATCTGGAACCGGGTGGGTGTGCGTGGCGGCAGCGATTCCGCCACCGCCCGCCCGGCGGCGATGATCCGCCCGTCGCGCAGCGCGACGGCGAACACCGGAACCTTGCTCTCCAGGCGGATCGAGCGATTGACGATCGTGCCGGTCAGCACCGGGAGGCCAGCCTGGTGGCTCAGGCTGACGCCCCCGACGGCGACGTCCGCGATCGAGGCCAGCCGAGCGCCCGTGCCGACGCGCACGCTTACGCCCGTGGCGGTCTGAGAGGCGAGCACCTGGTCGTTGACCCACCACTCCTCCTGACCCGGGCGCAGGAGGGCGACGTGTTGCAGGGAGGGTTCGAGGCCGCCCGTGTCGTTGCTGTAGAGCACCCTGCCGTGCGCGCCCGTGACGCTCACCAGCACGGGGACGTTCGCCTGCGGACGAGTGGAGGTCCCGGTCAGTCGCATCGCTACGGCCGTACGGCCTGCGCTCGTCAGGAGCGTGACGTCGGCGACGCGGACGCTGCGGTTGACGGCACCCAGCTCGAGCGAGCCCTGCGAAGCCACGAGGCGCTGGCCTTCGCGGCCGATCTTGGCGCTTTCCTGCTCTGTGGTCTCACACCCGGAGAGGGCGACGGTCATCATCCCACAGCTCGCGACCACCAGCGCCAGCCTCGTGCGCACCTGCCCCGTCGCCGGCGCGGCGCCGCGGAGCGTGCTCATCCGAACGCGCCTCTGACGTAGTCGCGCGTGCGCGCGGCCCTCGGTTCCTCGAACAGCTCCCTTGAGGTTCCGTACTCGATCAGGTCCCCCAGGTACATGAACGCGACCCTGTCGGCCACGCGCTGCGCCTGGGCGAGGTTGTGCGTGACGATCACGACGGCAAGATCGCGGCGCAGCTCGCCGATCAGCTGCTCGATGACGCCGGTCGAGATCGGGTCGAGCGCGCTGCACGGCTCGTCCATCAGCAGCACCTCGGGCCGCGGGGCGATCGCCCGCGCGATGCACACCCGTTGCTGCTGGCCCCCCGACAGCCGCAGGGCGGGTCGGTCGAGGTCGTCGCGAACCTCCTCATACAGCCCGGCTCGCCGCAGCGCGTCGATCACCAGCGGCTCGAGCTCGCGCCTGCCGGGGCGTTTGCGCGACTGCTCGCGCAGAGCGAAGGCGACGTTGTCGAAGATCGACATCGGGAACGGATTGGGCTGCTGGAAGACCATCGCCACGCGCGAGCGGAGCGTCGTGTCGACGAGCTCGTGGATGTCCTCGCCGTCGAGCAGCACCTCGCCCGAGCGGGAGGCGCTCGCCGTCAGCTCGGTCAGGCGGTTGAGCGTCCGCAGCAGGGTCGTCTTGCCGCAGCCCGACGGTCCGATCAGCGCGAGGACCTCGCCCTGGTGAATCGACAGCGAGACCGACTTGACGGCGGGGGTGTCCCCGTAGGAGACGCTCAGTTCACGTAGGCGCAAACGCTCCGGGCCAGCTCCCGAGCGCGGCCTTATGGCCTCGCGCTCGCTCGGCGGGCGCACCGGCGTCGGTGCCCGATCGAGCACGATCGTCCGCACCGGGGGCACCGGCTGCGCGACCGCCGGCCGCTCCTCGGCGCGGGCGCCCAGCGAGGAGGGGTCGAGCAGCACCTCCTCAGCCCTCATCGGACACGTTCCCGGTTGAATCGACTTTGTCCATCGGACCACTGAGATTAGCGAGTTCGCCGTGCATTTGCGAGATTCCGCCGGCAGCGCCTAGACGAAGGCGCCGGCGCCGGTCAACCCATCGACCTCGCTTGGGAGCGCCCGATCCGGGCCAGGATCATGTTGAGGACCAGCACGAACACGAGCAGAACGAAGGCTGCGGCATAGGCCTTCTGCGGTGCCGCCCCTTCACCGGCGGGCGAGTTGTCATAGACGTAGCTCGTCAGGGCGGACCCGGTGCCGCGGAGCATGCTGAGGCCCGGCACGCCGCCCTGGCTTTCGAGACGCAACGTCCCGCCCAGGAGCAGGAGCACGATGGCCGTGTCCCCGATGATGCGGCTGACACCGAGCGTCACGCCCGTGGCGATATTCGAGCGAACGGACGGCAGCAGCACGCGGCGGATCGTCGCGATGCGCGTCTTACCGAGCGCGAACGCGGCCTCCCGCATGTGCATCGGCACGGCTTCAAGGCCGTCCCGGGTCGCGGCGAAGGCGGGCGGCAGAGCCAGCAGCGACATCATCGCCCCAGCAGCGATGAACGACCTGCCATAGACGCCGCCGCCTTCCCCCCGGAACGACAATGGTGCGAAGACGCCGAGCTGAAAGATCGCGAGCCCGAAGAGCGCAATCACGATGTCGGGGGTGCCGGCGACGATCTCGATGCTCGACTCGACTGCGCGCGCCAGCCAGCTCGGGTGTCCGTACTCCGCGATCCAGATCGCGCTGCCGACGGCGAGCGGGAGCGCGAACAGGATTCCGATCACGGTCAGCATCGCGGTCCCGAGCAGCGGGTCGAGGAACCCCCCCGAGCCGGCCTGGCTGGTGCTGAGGGTCGGGCGCGTGAAGAGCAGGCCCGGGCGCAGGTACTGGATGCCGCGGATCCCCATGTAGATCACGATCCCCCCCGCTATCGCGCACAGCGCGAGCCCGGCCGTCCACGCGCTCGCGAGGATGAGGCGGTCGCTCCAGCGCCAGCTCCAGGGCGAGGAGCGCCTGCCGGGCCCGCTCCGACGCCGGCGCGTGGGCCGCGGGGCAGGCGGGGTGACGCTCGATGGAGTGGGTGTCAGCGTGCTCATCCGCTGCTCTGGTATCTGCGCAGGGGAAGCTTGATCAAGTAGCCCATCAGTGACAGGGCGAATGCCGAGAACAGCAGCAGCAGGCCAAACGCGTAGAGGGTCGATCTCAGCGCCGGAGCGCCGATGCCTTCGTGGTAGTCGATGATCGAGGACGCGAGCGTCCGCAGCGGCTCGAACAGGAAGACGACCCCGTCGATCGGCTTTGGCACGAACGAGCGCCCGCCGGAGACCATCTGGATCATCACCGCCTCGCCCAGCGCGCGGGCGGTCGCGAGAACCGCCGCGGCTACGATCGCCGGCCGGACGGCGCGCAGCGTCACGGCTAGCACGGCTCGCAAGGGATTGAGCCCGAGCGCGACCGCCCCCTCACGCCACGAGACGGGGACCGAGACGAGCGCCTCGCACGTCAGGGCGACCATGATCGGCGTGATCATCAGGGTGAGGATCACGACGGTGACCGCGAGCCCCGCACCGGTCAGCTCGACGACGTTCTGGACCGAAGCCTTCTCGTGCGCGGTGATGAGATCGTTGCCGACGAAAGGCACAAGCACGAGCACGCCGATCAGGCCGTAGATGACGGACGGAACGGAAGCGAGCAGGCGGATAACCGGGATCGCGACCTTCCTCAGCCGCGCCGGTGCAAGCTCGACGATGAAGATCGAGGAGAGAAGCGACACCACCAGCCCGAAGATCACCGCGAACGTGCTCGTCAGCAGGGTCCCGTACACGAGCGGCCACGCGCGCAGGTGGAACGCGGAGGCCGGCGGATGCACGCTCGTCGCCTGCATGTTGCCGATCTGCGCGTCGAGGTGACCGTCTGAACCAAGCCAACTCAAGCCGTTGTGCCGGAGGATCGGCCAGGCGCGAATCGCGACGAACACGACCATCGACACGACGATCACGCCGACGAGCAACGACACCGCGCCGAGCGTGCGCTCGGCGCGGTGGTCCGGCCAGGGTCTACGCAGACGTTCGAGCACCCGCGGCTCAGTGAATCGGGATCCATTGCGTCGAGATGATCTTGCGCGCCGCCGCCGAGTGTTCGATCCAGCCGATGAATGCCGAGGATGCGCCTTTCGCCTTGCCTTTCGTGACCTCGTAGAAGCGAGCGACTCCCGCGTACTGCCCGGAGATCGCGTTCGCCTGGTTGCAGGCCACGCCGGCGTAGCCGACGGAGTGGACCCCTCCGAGGGATGCCTGGTAGTTCGACAGGAAGCCGATCGCTTTTGGATCGGCGCTGACCGCCTGCCTCATCAGGCCCTCGGTGGGCTTTTCTTCCGCGACGCTCGAGACTTTCTTGCCTTCGAGCAGCAGCGTCTGGAAGCTCGTCAGCACTCCGGCCACGGAGGTGCGGCTGATCAGGTCGATCGTACCGCCGACCGTCGCGCCCGGTACCTGGCTCCAGTTGCGAACCTTGCCTGTGAAGATCGACCCCAGCTGGCTCGCGGTCAGGTTTGCGATCGTGTTGGAGGAGTTCGTCACGGTGCATATCGCGTACTGCGCGATCGGGTAGAAGACGAGACCCGTGGGGTCGCTTGGCAGTGGATCGCGGGACACGTTGGCGATGCTCACACTGCCGGCGGCGACGTTGTTGATGCCCACCTGGGCCCCACCCTGCGCGATTTTGAATTTCACCTTCTTGGGGTGCAGCTTCACGTACTTCTGGGCCAGCAGGGACACGAGCGGGAATGACGCAGTGGCCCCGCTCATCGTGATCAGGCTCGCGGCCGAAGCGACAGCTGGCGCCGTAACCCCGAGCACGCCAGCCACCATGAGGACGGCGGAGAGACGGCGAAGTCGATGCATTGAAGAGGCGCTCCGTTTCAGATCGGTTTGACACTTGGTTGACAAGGGCGAGCCGCGAACCTAGCATATCCTCATAAACTTGATCGGAATTAGTTATGCTGTGCGCAACGGGCCGGCCGGTAGCTCTGACCGCTGCCCGGGCGATCCACCAATGGCCAACATCTCCAACAACTGGACGGGCTCGGCGAACGCCTGCACGCGGCCGTCGCGACGTGTCACCGCTGCCCTGGCGGCGGGGATGCTCGCGAGTGGCGCGGCGATCGGCGCCGCGATCGGTCCGTCTCCCAGCGCGTCGCTTGCGGGCGACCGGGCGCAGATCGGCAGCCTGACTCCGCTGCTGGTTGCCCCGCTGGCGCCAGTAGGCGTCGCCGGCCCGACCGCGGTCACTCCAAGCGTCGCGGCAACCGCGCCTGTCGGCGCCGGACCCGGTCGCGCGCCGCTCAAGAGCACGCCGGCCGCTAGCGCGGCTGCGCTCGCCCCGGCGCCTAGCGCTACCGCGCCGCAAGCGTCGGGATCGCCGACGTCGCGGTCGCTGGCGCCCGTTCCGTCGTCGCCTACCGGTGGCGGCGAAAAGGCGGGAAGCCTCGCTCCGGTCACCAACGTCTGGCTGATCGAGCTGTCCGGGTCGACGTTCTCGCAGGCGCTTGCGCAGCCTGCGGCCGCTCCCTACATCGACGGGCCGGCGCTGAGCGGCGGGATGCTGCTGAGCAACTGGTCCTCGCTGGACGCGAGCGCCTTCGCGAGCGAGGCGGCGCTGCTCGCGGGCAGTCCGCCGCAGCTGCTCGACTCGATCATCGAGCCGCCGTGTCCCGAAGTCCCGCCGGGCGCGCAATGCGCCACCGGCACGCCGGCGGAGCTCACCGCAGCCGACGCATTCCTCAAGCAGACCCTCGGGACGATCGAGGCGACCGCCGCCTATAAGGCGCACGGGCTGATCGTGGTCACGTTCGGCTCGATCGGCTCGGCCGCCGCCACCGGCCCGCCGAGCGGCTCCTCGAGCGCGACGCTCGGCTCGCGGCCCCCGTCCGGTGTGCTGCTGATCTCGCCCTTCGCGGCCGCGGGCGCGCGCCCGCGCGCCACGTTTGACGCGACTTCACCCAAGCGAAGCGCCAAAGCGCTCTTGGACACGTAAGTGACCCATGAAACCAAGGAACGGAGACCCCAGTTGCACGCATTTCAACTCGCCCGCCGTCGCGCTGGATGGTGGCTCGCCGCGATCGTGGGCGCTGTCGCCCTGGCGCTCGCGGCACCCGCTTCTTCTCATGCCGAAGCCGCGAATCCGAACAACTACATCTGCACGGGTCACCTGAGTTCCGGCCAGCCGGAACTCGGAAGCGAAGAACAGCAGGTGCAGTACGCGTTCAGCTGCAATGGTGCGATCACCGGCTATCAGCTGCAGTCACAGATCCCGCTGACGGGGATCCAGAGTCCTCCCCTGGTGACGGACCCGCAGGCAAAACCGTTGAGCGACACCTTCTCCTGCTCGGGGGAGATTCCGGGCTATGCCGTCAACTGCGTGGGCGCCGCCAAATCGTTCCTCGAGCAGGTGACCGGCCAGTTCGCGATCGGCAGCAAGCTGTGCGTCGAGCCACGCGTGGACACGCTCCTGACCGTCACCTACGCATACGTGGAAAAGGGCGCAGTCGTTCAGGCGATCTCGGGGCCGTTTGACCTCGGTCGCCCCTGGGGTTGTCCTGCGTCTGCCCTGTCGGGAGGTACGCGCCTGAACCCAAGGGCTCCGATCATCGCCACGCATCACAAAGGCGCCAGGCGGCGCCACAAGAAGGTGACTGGCAGGAAGGCCGCCGGCGGGGCGCGCGGCGGAACGGGATAGACGGCGGGACGGGGGCTGTGCAACCGTCCACGCGCCGCCCCTGCGAAGGCGGCGCGGACCAGCCCCTCTACAGCATGCTGTTCGTCATGCGCTCGACCTCGGCGATCGAGGTCAGCCCCTGGCGAACCTTCTCGAGGCCATCGTCTCGCAACCTTCGCATGCCTTGCTCGACGGCGACGTCAACCATCTCATCCACCGAGGCCCGCTCGAGGATCAGCGCGCGGACACGCTCGGAGACGGTCATCACCTCGTACACGCCCACCCGGCCGCGATAGCCCGAGCCGCCGCAGCGCGAGCAGCCCACCGCCTCATACGGTTCGGAGCCGGCGAGGCCGTGCTCTGCGAGGACGGACTGAGAGACCTCCAGGGGGCGCTTGCAGTGGTTGCAGAGCATCCGCACCAGCCGCTGAGCGACTATGCAGTCGACTGCGGAGGAGACCAGGAACGGCTCGATGCCCATGTCGATCAGCCGGCCGAGCGCGCTCGGCGCGTCGCGCGTGTGCAGCGTCGAGAGCACGAGGTGGCCGGTCAGCGCCGCCTCGACGGCGATGTGAGCAGTCTGGCGGTCTCGGATCTCGCCGACCATGATCACGTCAGGGTCGGCCCGCAGCATCGAGCGCAGTCCGACGTCGAACGTGACGCCGGCCTTCGGCGCGATCTGCATCTGCTTGATACCGGCGATCCGCTGCTCCACCGGGTCCTCGATCGTGATGATGCTGCGTTCGCCGTCGTTCAGGACGTGGAGAGCGGCATAGAGGGTGGTCGACTTGCCCGAGCCGGTCGGACCTGTCACGAGCACGGCCCCGTTCGGCCTCTTGATCGCGCGGGTGAAGCGCTCCATCTCGTCAGGCTGCATGCCGAGCGACTCGAGACCTTCGACTTTCACGCCCTTGTCGAGAATTCGCAGCACGACTCCCTCGCCGTTGACGAGCGGGAGCGTCACTACCCGGATGTCAACCCGGCGGCCCTCGACGGTCAACCCGAAGCGGCCGTCCTGGGGGACGCGTTTCTCGGAGATGTCCAGGTCGGCCATGATCTTGATCCGCGATACGACACCCACAGCCATCCTGCGCTTGACGGTCGCCGCGGGTGAGAGGACGCCATCCACGCGGAACAGCACGCGGGTGTCCCCCTCCTCGGGGTTGACGTGGATGTCTGACGCGCCGAGCTGGATGGCCTGCCCAACGATCGAGTGCACGAGCTTGATGATCGGGGCGTCGCTGTCTGCTTGATCGATCTGAAGGCCATCCGCCTCGTCGTCGGCGTCCTCGTCGACGAGGTCTTCGATCGACTCGTCCATCTGGGTGAGGCGCGTCAGCAGCAGGTTCAGGTCCTCGACCGACGCCGCCGCCGCGCGGACCCGCCGGCCGGTCATCATCGCGATGTCGTCGATCGTCAGCACGTTCGTCGGATTGGCCATGGCGAGCAGCAGCGAACCGTCTTCACCGAAGCCGACTGGAACCGCCTGATAGCGCTTGGCGGTCTCGGCGCTGATGAGGCTGACAGCACCCATGTCGAGGTCGAACACCGACAGGTCCACGAAGTCGAGTCCGAACCGCTCGGCCACGACACGGGCCAGCTGGTCGTGGCGCAGGACCCCGCGCTCGACGAGCACGAGGCCGGTTGGCCGTCCCTGGGCGCGCGCCGCGGCCACCGCGTCCTCGACCGCGAGCCTGTCGGCGAAGCCGAGGTCCACGGCCACCTCGCCGATCATCCTCGTCGAGCGCCCGGGGCGGCGGGCGGGGTAAAGGCCGTTGACGGCGCTCTCGCTCGCCGGCCCACCCTCGGGTACGTCCGGCGACGGCGAGGGGCTCCGCTCAGCTGCGGGTGCGTCTGTGGTGGCGCTTTCGCCCATTTAGGCCCTTATCGGCAGGGCGTAAACAGCCCTTGACCGGTATCTGTCCGCGCTTCAGGCGTCGAGGCCCGGGAAACCCAGCTCGAGCGCCCCCTTGAGGTGGGCGTCGAGGGCGTTCAGGCGGTGGAGCGCGAGCGCCTCGGCCGACCCGAAACGCTGGCCGGAGGCGGTGTCGGGGCCATGGTGGAGGATCACGCAGTGCTCGAGCGCCAGCCTGCGCTCGTCCTGCAGGCCTGCCGGCACCTGCGGTGCGATCAGGCGCAGACCGAGCTCGATGTGCCCCAGCAGCCTGCCCTCGCGGGTGCGCCCGATGTCGGCTCCGTAGGTGAACTCGCGCGTCTTGCCGAGGTCGTGGACGATTGCCGCGGTGAGCAGCAGGTCGCGATCCAGGCGCGGATGGAGCGGGCACAGCTCGAGTGCGAGCGTCGCGACGGCGACCGTGTGCTCGAGCAGGCCACCCAGGTAGGCGTGATGGCCCGACGCCGCTCGCCCGGGCCCACCGCCGGGGCGGCTGCCGGCCGTGGTGGCGGGCGCCGAGCAGGGCGCCCGGCGGATCTCCGCTCGCAGCTGCCGATCGCCCAGCAATCGCTCGAGCAGCGTCTTCAGCCCGGGATCGTAGACCTCGCGCGCGAGATGCTCGAGGAAGCCTTCGAGCTCGTCGAGATCGCGATAGGCCACCGGCAGGAAGCGGGCGGGATCGGCATCGACACCCTCCGCGCGGCTGATCGAGCTGACGTCGATTTGCAGCTGGTCGCGGAAGCGCTCGACGCGACCGAGCACGCGCACGAGCTCACCCCGCTCGAAGCGGCCGGCGAGAACGTCCGCGTCGCGGAACGCACGCGCGAGGATCGTCCCGGTGCTGTCCCGCAGTTCGACCGTCAGATAAGGAGTGCCGGCACGCGAGATCTGGCGCTCCTTGCGCGTGCACGCGAACACGCCGTCCACCTCGTCGGCGGAGCGAAGGGTGGCGACGGAATGCGCCGCGCGGGCTGACGAGTCCATGACGGAGGCCATCCGCGCATGATGTACGGTGGTTCGGATGCAGCCGCTGATCTGGGACCGACGCCCGGACGGCCTCAGGGCCCCGGCCATGGTGTGCGCGTTCCAGGGTTGGAACGACGCGGGAGACGCCGCCTCGAGCGCCGTCTCGTTCCTGGCCTCGGCGCTGAATGCTCGCCGCTTCGCCCGCATCGACTCGGAGGAGTTCTACGACTTCCAGGCGAACCGTCCCTGCGTCCGCTTTGCGGATGGCGGCAAGAGGGAGATCGTTTGGCCCAGCGTCGAGGTCTTCGAAGCGCCGGCTCCAAGGGCGCCTCGGGACCTCGTGCTCGTCCAGGGCGTCGAGCCGTCGATGCGCTGGCGCTCCTTCAGCGCCAACCTGATCGACCTCGCCGAGGCTCTCGGCGTGCAGGTGGTGGTCTCCCTTGGCGCGCTGCTCGGCGACGTGCCCCACACGCGACCGGTGGCCATCACCGGGCATGCCTCGGATCCGGCCCTGGTCGAGCGCCTGGGCATGCAGGCGTCGACGTATGAGGGTCCGACCGGGATCGTCGGCATCCTGCACAGCGCCTGCACCGAAGCGGGCATGCCGTCGGCGAGTCTTTGGGCCGGCGTCCCGCACTACGTCGCCGCGGCCGCCAACCCCAAGGCCGCGCTCGCCCTGGTGCGGAGGGTCGAAGGCCTGATCGGCGTCTCGGTGGACGTCTCGGAACTCGAGTCGGCCGCCACCGACTACGAGCGCCAGGTGGACCGCGCCGTCCAGAGCGACCCCGACATCCTGGCGTTCGTCGAAGGCCTCGAGCAGCGAGCCGAGACCGAGGAGCGCTCGCCCGAGGAGGTGCCCTCCGGCGATATCCTTGCGCGCGAATTCCAGCGCTTCCTGCGCCAGCGGGGCCCAGAGGGCAAGTAGGCGCCTCGGAGAGCGCTCAGCTCTCCGCGGCCGGACAGACGATGCGGTAGTCGCAGATCGAGCAGGCGGCCTGGGACGGAGTCGGCTCGAACTCCTGGGCGAGTATCCCCTCGCCGACCTCAAGCACGACGTCCATCACGGACTCCGCGTCCCTCTCGCCCCGGGGAACGGGGACCTTGCGGTCATCGAGCACGTAGTAGTAGGCCTGGCGGGAGGAGGGCAGATTCCACGCTTCCCTGGCAGCGAGCGCATATAGCGACAGCTGGATGTCGTCCTTCAGCTCGGCGGCCGTCTTTGCACGCGACGTCTTGTAGTCGATCAGCTCGAACTCCTCCTCGCCGTCGCTCGCCGCCAGCCGATCGACCCGGTCGACGCGTCCGCGCAGATGGTGCGGTCCGAGCCTGAAGGCAAACGCGCGCTCGAACCACACGGGCTCGGAGTCCTGACCGCCCAGCCGAGCGTGATAGCGGGTGAGCGACTCGCGCGCCTTGTCCCAGAGCCAGCGCTCCCGCTCGCTGTCGCCGAAGCCGGCCCGGCGCCAGCCCGACTCGAGCAGCTCGAGCATCTGCTCGAGCGTCGTGCCGCCGTCGGAGTGGTAGCGCTCGAGCACTTGGTGCACCGCGATTCCGAAGCGCTGGTGGAGCGTCTGCTCGGTGGGGATGCGCAGGACGCGCGCGAACTTGTACCTGAGAGGGCAGCTGCGGTAAGTCTCGATGTCGGACGCCGACAGCGCCAGGCCGACGCCCTTGCGCGGCAGGAACGGCCCGAGCGACGGCTCCCCACGCGGCGCGATCGCCTGCGCTCGCGCGCGCTCGCCCTGCTCGGTCGGGGCGCTCCCCGAAGCCGTGAGGAGCGTGTCGTCGAGCGTCGAGGTCTGGAAGATCTCCCGCTGCAGCGGCGTGGCGGCGGCGAGCAGACGTGAGTTGACGTCAGACAGAGCCTCCTCCATGCTCTGGCCCGCGGGTCGCTGGATCAGCGCCGCGAGCTTCAGCAGCTCGAGGTAGCGCACGACGCCGTGGGAGATGTCGAGATCGGTGTCGAGCCGCAGCTCGCCGATGCGCCCACCGATGCGGCCCAAGCTCCCGAGCACCTCTTCTCGCAAAAGCTGAAGGGTCACCTCCAGCTGCCCGGTCCCGGCATCGGGCGAGGGCGGCTCGCACGGCTCATCGCCGGCGCCCTCTGCACTCCTCGCCGCGAGCTGAAGGCGCTGGACGGCGCGGTTCTCCTGCCGGGAATGCGGCACCAGGCCGGCCAGATGGCACGCAAGCTCGCGCGGCGTCGACGCAGGCTCGCGACGGACGAACTCGCAGGCCAGTTCGCGCAGCTGCTCGAGGCTCGCCCTTTGCCCGGCGGCATCCTCGGGCGTCAGCAGAGGCCGCCCCCGCATGCCCAACTGCTCGATCAGCTCGCCGATGAACGCCTCGGGCGCCAGCTGCTCGAGCCCCGCCGTCACGCTGCGATGGAGATCGACGAAGCGCTGGATTCGTTCGCGCGCCTCCGGCGGAACCTGCGGCGACTCGTTGGCCGCCGTGAGACCGGCGACGAGATCCAGCTTGCGACGGCGCGCCACCTGGATCACGCGGGCAAGCTCGACCTGGCGGAGCTCGATCGGCGGTCGTGTCAGCGCCCGCACGACGGCGGCGGCGTCCCGCGGATCCACCAGCAGCCGCGTCCACGCGAGCACGTCGCGTACCTCGGGGCGCTCGAGAAATGCATCCGCGGCGTGCTCCTCGCCCGGCGGGGCGCCGGGGGGCGCGGAGGCGCTTCTCGAAACGGACACGACCCTAGGATACGAGCGTCCCCGAGAACAGGTGCGCTCGGGCACAGCGCCGGCCCGCGGCGTCCCGACGCCGCCTCCTCTCGGGAGAGGAGGCCGCACCGGGCTACGCTCTTCAGATGGACCCGATCGACTGGCGAGCAGCGCAGCGAATAGGCGAGCTGATCGCCGGCTCGCCTCCGTATGGAGGCCTGCGCCCAGCCGCCGTCGAGCCGCTGGCGTATGACTTTGCGAGACGCGTCAGCGAGTACAGCCGCCTCGAGCTCCCGGCCGACCTGCCGCCACTGGAGTTCGTCGACCGCTCGGCCTGGATTGCGGCCAACCTGAAGGGGATGCGTCCGGTGCTGGGACGCCTCACGGACCGGCTCACAGACGAGAGCGGAATGCTGTCGGGTCCGCTGCGGGCAGCCTCGGGATTCCTGCTCGGCGCTCAGGTGGGCGCGCTGACGGGCATGCTCTCCCAGCGCGTGCTGGGCCAGTACGATCTCGCGCTGCTCGACTCCTCGGTCAAGCCGCGCCTGCTGCTGCTTGCTCCCAACCTCGCGCAGGCGGCGCGCAACCTGGGCGTGGACCGCGAAGAGCTGGTGCTATGGGTGACGATCCACGAGATCACCCACGCAGTCCAGTTCTCCGGCGCCCCGTGGCTGCGCGAGCACCTCGGCGGGATGCTGGGCGAGCTGATCGACGGCCTGCAGGTGGCGGTCGGCGGGCGGCGCTCGGGCGGCGACGCCCCCGAGACGTCGAACGGGACCCGAGCCGCAGGCGGGCCGGGCTCCCGGCTGCCCAACCCGGGCGAGCTGCGCGAACTGCTCGAACGGGCCCGGCGCGGTGAGCTCCTGCGGCTGACGCTGGGCGAGCACCGCTGGCAGCTGGTCGAGCGCATGCAAGCGACCATGTCCCTGATCGAGGGACATGCGGAGCACACGATGGACGCCGTGGGGGCCGAGGTACTGCCGTCGCTGCCGCGATTGCGGGCGGCAATGACGCGCCGGCGGGAGTCGCGTGGCCTGCCCTGGCGGGTGCTCGAGCGCCTGCTCGGCCTGGAGCTGAAGCTGCGCCAGTACGAGGTCGGAAGGCGCTTCTGCGACGCCGTCGTTCGCGAGGGCGGACCGCAGGCGCTGGCCCGCGCCTGGAGCGGTCCCGACGCACTGCCCAGCACCGCCGAGCTGAGCGCGCCTGAGCAGTGGGTCGCCCGCACGCGCGAGCCCACGCAGGCCGGCAAATAGCCCGCAAAGAGCGCGAACAAGATCGAACGCATGTTCCTCCTGTTACAAGCTCGGCGTGCCGGGAGTGCCTTGGTTACGGGGATTTCACGGGCTGCTAGGATGCCTCTGTAACAATCTCTTCCAGCCGGGTTACAAACAGGTGTTCGTCCCACAAAAGGGCGAGACCCATAGACCAAGTCCCCGTTCGTCCCTGCAGCGGGGAAACAAGAGGAGATCTTCATACATGCCCACAGCACCCAAAACTTCGTCAAGCAGCGCGAAACCTCGCGCGAAACGCGCGAAAGCAACGCGTAAAGCGACTTCCGCAAGGAAAGTCAGCCAAGCGACGCGCGCCAAGGCCGCTCGCACGCGTGCCACGCACCAGGCCGAGTCGGCCGTCCGCCAGACGCAGACCGCGACTCGTGAGACCGCCGACGTGTTCGGCGACTACGCGGAGCGCGCCTTGCTGATCCCCGTCGGCGCCGCACTCGTCGCCCGCGACAAAGTTGTCTCGACGGTCAGCGACACGATCTCGACGTACTCGTCCAGCTCCAAGACCCAAGCGCAGCTACGGCGCTTCGAGCGTCGCGGAGCCACCGCCCGCAACCGCCTCGAGCGCGAGGTCCGCAAAGCTCGCGTGCGCTTCGAGCGTGAACTGCGTCAGCGTCGTCGAGTGATCGAGAAATCGGTCAACGACCTCGACTCTCGTCGTGAGACGGTGGCCAAGCAGGTCCCGGATCTCGCCAACCGAGTGCCCGACCTGGCCAACCGAGTCCAGGAGCGCATCCTGAGCCTCGTCTGAGCCACGAGCTTCCCCCGCCCCGGACCGGAGAGGCCGGGGGCACCGCCCCTTTGAGGCGGTGCTTGGGAGAGTCTGCCGGCCTCATATCCCGCCGGCAGTAGTAGCACCCTCTCCTCCCTCGACCCGCGGGCGGCCCCCACCGTCCGCGGGTCATTTTTTGGCAGCGTTCGGGACTCCGATCACCCCGCGTCCACCGGCGGCTCCTCGCATGTTTGCCACAATGGGTCGGTGACGAACAGAGACCAGATCCTCAAGGCGCTCGAGGCCGTCATCGACCCCGAGCTTCACCGCTCGATCGTCGAGCTCGACATGGTCCGCTCGATCGAGGTCAGCCCCAACGGCGTGGTCGACGTGACCGTCTCGCTGACGACGCCCGGATGCCCGATCAAGGGACACTTCCAGACGGCCGTCGCACAGGCCGTCACGGCGCTCGACGGCGTGAGCCACGTCAACGTCTACTTCGATGTCCTCAGCGACGCGCAGAAGGCGGCGCTGCAGCAGAAGCTCGGAGGAGCAAGCCTTCCCGACGGCTCGCTCGCGCTGGTCTCAAACGTGCTGTGCATCGGCTCGGGAAAGGGCGGCGTCGGCAAGTCCACGCTGACGGCAAATCTCGCGGCCGCGCTGACCGGCGAGGGAAAGAGCGTCGGCATACTCGACGCGGACGTATGGGGCTACTCGATCCCGCGCATGTACGGACTCGGCTCCACCCGGCCTCCGGTGTCCGCCGAGCGGAAGATCATCCCGCTCAGCGCGCACGGTGTGAAGGTGATGTCGATCGGCTTCTTCGTGGAGGAGGACGCAGCCGTGGTGTGGCGGGGGCCGATGCTGCACAAGGCGCTGAGCCAGTTCCTGAAGGACGTCGACTGGGGCGCGCTGGACTATCTGCTGATTGATCTGCCGCCGGGCACCGGCGACGTCTCGATGACGCTCGCCCAGCTGCTCCCCCAGGCGCAGTTCTTGATCGTGACCACCCCCCAGCAGACCGCGCAGAAGGTCGCGCGCCGCGCGGCGCAGATGGCGCACAAGGTGTCGCTCGAGATCGGCGGCGTGATCGAGAATATGTCCAGCTTCACGACGCCGTCTGGCGAGCGCTTCACGATCTTCGGCGAGGGCGGTGGCAAGGAGCTGGCGGACGAGCTCGACGTGCCCCTGCTGGGCAGGGTCCCCCTCACGATGCCGCTGCGTGAGCACGCCGACAGCGGCGTGCCGCTCGTGATCGAGGACCCAGACGACCCCGCCTCGCAGGCGATCCGTCAGGTTGCGCGCGGGCTGGTCGCGATGGCCCCAATGGAGCTGCCGGTGCTGGCCAGCATCGACGAGGTGCCCGTGACAGACGAGGCGGCGAGCCCGAAACCCGTGGGCATGTCGCTGCCGATGGCCTGAGCCTCGGGCCCACTTCAGCTGACATGCCCGTCCCAGAGCCGCAGGCCGACGCGGCCTGAGTCGATACGCCTCTGCGCAAACGACTGACGGCCGGTCGCTTGACAAGAACCAGTCACCTGAGAGGATCGTCTTCAAAATGCCAGTACAGGATCAACAGGAGGAGGAGCAGGACGACCGGTCCCCGGACGGGGATACGGGCGAGGGCGTCGTCGAATTCGACGAACGTCGCGCGAAGATGGAGAGGCTGCGGAGCGAAGGAATCGATCCGTACCCGCCCGTCAGCCTGTGGGACAGTCGCACGCTGATCGCGGACGTCGCCTCGGCCCACGATGCGGCGACGCTCGAGAAGGGCGAGCACCCGGACCTGCGCTATCGGATAGCCGGCCGCCTGATCTCCCGACGCGTGCATGGCAAGACCGCCTTCCTCGACGTACGCGACCTGTCCGGCACGATCCAGGCGGTCGTCCGCGTCAACTCGCTGGGCCAGGAGGCCTACGACCGGATTCTGAACCTCGACATCGGGGACATCGTCGGGATCGAGGGTGCCGTGTACGTCACCCAGCGGGGGCAGCTCGCACTCGCGGTCCTCGAGTGCACGCTGCTGACGAAGACGCTGCGGCCCCCGCCGGACAAGCATCACGGACTCGGCGACACGGGCACGCGATATCGCTATCGCGAGCTCGACCTGCTCGCCAACGACGAGACGCGGCAGCTGTTCATCACCCGCGCGAGGATCATCGCCGCGATTCGCGAGTGGCTTGATCAGAAGAACTTCGTGGAGGTCGAAACGCCCGCGCTGCAGTCGCTGGCCGGCGGCGCCGGCTCGCGCCCCTTCACCACCCATCACAACGCGCTCAACCGCGACCTCTACCTGCGCATCTCGGTCGAGCTGTTCCTCAACCGCCTGATCGTTGGCGGCATGGAGAACGTCTACGACATGGGCAAGGTGTTCCGCAACGAGGGCATCTCCCCCAAGCACAGCCCCGAGTTCACGATCATCGAGTTCATGATGGCCTACGCCGACTACAACGACGTGGCGACGGCGACGGAAGAGATGTTCGCGTTCGTCGCCCAGCGCGCGCTCGGACGCACAGAGATCAAGAGGGGTGGCGAAACCATCGACCTGGCCAAGCCCTGGCGGCGAATCACGATGCGCGAGGCGATCCTGGACGCCACGGGAGTCGACTTCATGGAGTCCAACCGCGACCAGCTGGCGGCGGTGCTCGACGAACCCGTCGATCCCGAGGCGACCTGGGCCGAGGTCGTGGCCGACCTTTACACGAAGCTGATCGAGCCGAACATCAACCAGCCGACGCATGTCTTCGACTTCCCCCTCGAGCCGTTCCCAATCACCAAGCGCCACTCCACGCACCCAGAGCTCGCCGAGCATTTCGACGCCGTGATCGGCGGCATCGAGCTGGTGAGCGGGGACACGGAGCTGAACGATCCCGTCGACCAGTGGCAGCGCTTCGTCGAGCAGCGCAAGCGGCGCAGGATCGACGACGCGGACGTGCCGCACCCCAACGACGAGGAGTACGCCAGGGCGATCGAGTACGGCTACTCGCCCACGGCCGGCGGTGGCATGGGGGTCGATCGCCTGGTGATGATCCTCACCGAACGCGACACGCTGCGCGAGGTGATCCCCTTCCCGATCGTCAGGGAGCTGCGATGAGTGCCTCTACCCACGGGGCACACAGCAAGCTGGACCTCGACCCGGGCGTCGTCGCGGCCTGCCGGCAGGCGGCGATCAAGATCGCCGATCAGGTATCCGAGCAGATCGCCGGCCGTACGACTGTATCGGTCGAGCGCAGCGTCACGCGGCTGCTCGGCGTCGACGGGGCGGATTCACTCGAGGTGCCGCTGCCGAACGTGCTCGTCGACCACGTGCACGATCGCGGCGGGCTCGGCCGCGGGCTCGCGTACTGGCTGGGCAACGCGATGATCCAGACCGGCCGCTCGCCGCTTCAGATCGCAGAGGCCGTCAGCGCCGGAGAGCTCGAGATGTGCGCCCTCGAGCTCGCCCCGGCAGAGGCGATCCACGAGCGTGCAAGCGAGGAGTGCGCCGCGCGCCTGAGGGAGATCTCGGGCCGCTTCGAGGAGCGGCGCGCGATGCGCGAGCGCCTCGGCGAAGCTGCGACACCGCTCCGCTACGTGCTCACGGCCACGGGCGACGTGTACGAGGACGTCGTGCACGCGAAGGCCGTCGCGGAGGCCGGCGGGGACATCGTGGCGGTGATCCGCTCGACCGCCCAGAGCCTGCTCGACTACGTTCCCTACGGGCCGACGACGGAGGGCTACGGCGGGACCTTCGCGACCCAGGCCAACTTCCGGATCATGCGCGAGGCGATGGACGAGTGGTCCGAGCAGCACGGACGCTACGTGCGGCTGTCGAGCTTCTGCTCGGGGCTGTGCATGTCGGAGATCGCGGTGATGGGCGCGTGGGAGGGCTTCGACAACATGGTCAACGATGCGCTCTACGGGATCCTCTACCGCGACATCAACATCGTGCGCGGCCTGATCGACCAGCGGATCTCGCGCATGATCAACGGATACTTCGGCGTCGTCATCAACACGGGCGAGGACAACTACCTCCGCACCGCCGACGCAGTGGCGGCCGCGTCGTCGGTGACGGCATCGCAGTTCATCAACCACCAGCTGGCGCGCGCCTCTGGGGTTCCCGACAGCCAGATCGCGCTCGGCGACGCCTTTGAGATCGACACGCCCGTGACCAACGGCCTGCTGTATGAGTGGGCTCAGGCGCAGCTCACGCGCGAGCTGTTCCCCGAGTGCCCCGTGAAGTACATGCCTCCCACGCGTCACATGGACGGCAACCTGTTCCGCACGCATGCCGCCGACACCCTCTTCAACCTCGTCACGATCGCGACGGGTCAGGGCATCCAGACGATCGGCGTGCCCACGGAGGGGATCTTTACGCCGCACATCCACGACCGCGTTCTCGGTCTGCAGAACGTCGACTACGTCTTCAACGCCGCGCGGGATCTTGGCGAGGAGATCGAGTTCAAGCCGGGAGGGATCATCCAGACGCGAGCACGGGAGGTGCTGGCGGGGGCGCAGGAGTTGCTCGAGCGCATCGCGCAGACGGGCCTGCTGGGGGCGATCGAGGCGGCGAGTTTCGGCGACGTGAGCCGCAAGGTCGACGACGGCCGCGGGATCGACGGCATCGTCAGCGTCGAGGAGGGCTACTTCAATCCGCTTGTCGAGCTGATGCGGGAGGCGAGCTATGCCTAGAGAAGTTGATCTCGCAGCCGTCAAGCCCTACGCCGACCACCTCGGCGACGGCCTCGTGCAGCTGAGCTTCACGCTGCCGGTGCCATATTCCCTGGCGGCGCGCAAGGCGGCGCTCGAGCTTGCGGCGAAGATGGGCTTTGACGAGCCCGAGGTCGTCCACTACGAGCAGCTCACCGAGGGATACACCTACTTCGTGATGTACGGGGCGTGCGCGCAGACCGTGGACTTCACGGCCCTCGAGGGAGAGGGCTTCAACATCGAGTACATGACCGAGGACGAGATCGAACGCTTCGCCGCCGAGCACGTCGGCCGCAAGATCGTCGTCGTCGGCGCGAGCACGGGCTCGGACACGCACAGCGTCGGCATCGACGCGATGCTCAACCTCAAGGGCTACCACGGCCATCACGGCCTCGAGGGCTATCGCTCGTTCGAGACCTACAACCTTGGCAGCCAGGTTCCCAACAGCGCGCTCCTGGCCAAGGCCATCGAGGTGGACGCCGACGCGATCCTCGTCTCCCAGACGGTGACCCAGCAGAACCTGCACGTGCAGAACCTGACCGAGCTCGTCGAGATGGTCGAGGCGGAGGGCAGGCGCCGGGACATGATTCTCGCGTGCGGCGGCCCGCGCGTGTCGAGCGAGCTGGCAAAGGAGCTCGGCTACGACGCGGGCTTCTCCAAAGGCACCTATCCCCACCACCTCGCGACCTTCATCGTGCGCGAGCTTGCCACGCGGGTGGCCGCGAGCGCCTGAGGCGTGCTGCTCTCGGAGCTGACCGCCTCGGTGAGGCGCCTCGCGCTGATCGGGCTCGCCAAGAACTCCGGCAAGACGGTGACGCTCGCCGCGCTGCTTCGGGAGCTGGAGTCCGAGGGCCGGCTCATCGGCGTGACCTCGGTGGGCCGTGACGGAGAGGAGCGGGACGTGATCGACGCCCGGATCGAGAAGCCGCGCGTGCGACTGTGCGCCGGAAGCCTCGTGGCCACCACCGACGCCCTGCTCAGCGTCAGCGGTATCGGGCACACCGTGCTCGAGAACACGGGGGTGCGCACGCCCCTCGGGAGCGTGCTGATCGCACGCCTGCGCGAGCCCGGGGCGATCGAGGTGGCCGGACCGAGCGCGTCGGAGGATGTGAGAGCCGTGAGCGACGCGATGCTCGGCCACGGCGCCGAGCAAGTGCTCATCGACGGCGCGATCGACCGTCGGGCGGCGTCCTCGCCGGCGGTCACGGACGGTCTCGTGATGTCGACGGGAGCGGTGCTGGGGTCCGAACTTCAGGAGGTGGTCTCGCGGACGCGCGACGCGGTGGAGGTCGTGCGCCTGTCGCAGCTCGCTGACCCGCGGGTGCGCGGGCTCGCCGAGCGCAGGCAGGACGCCGGCGCCGGCGACGGCGAGAGCCGGGCGGCGAGCCTGCTCGTGAGCGAGGACTACCAGGTGGTCGAGCTTGCGCCGCGCTTCGTGCTCACCAGCGAGGCCGAGCAGATCGCGGCGGCGCTCGACGCCAACCCTCCGACGCGCTGGCTGATCGTTTCCGGCGCGCTCCCCGAGGCCTTCTTGCAGGGCCTGCTGCGCGCCCGCCGCGGACCCACCGGCGAGCTCGTGCTCGTCGTGGCCGACAGCACGCGCGTGTTCCTCGCCGAGAGGGGACCGGATTGGTACCGGCGGCAGGGCCTCGAGGTCCAGACGCTCGCCTCGACCGCGCTCGAGGCGATCACCGTGAACCCGGTCGCGCCCCAATCTCGCAGCTTCGACTCAGTGCAGTTGCGCGAGGCCGTGGAGCAGGTGATCGACGACGTACCGATATTCGATGTGCTGCACTCCGATTATCTGTCGATCGAGCGCGCCACGCCGACCCTCTAGGCGCGGCCTCGGCCTAGCGGAGGTTGGCGAAGTACTCAGCGTTGATCTGCGTGTACTTCTGCCACTCGTCCGGCAGCTGATCCTCCGCGAAGCAGGCGTCGACCGGGCAGGCCTCGACGCACGCGTCGCAGTCGATGCACTCCTCGGGGTCGATGTAGAGCATCTCGGCGGCGTCGTATCCGGGCTCGTCGGGCGTCGGGTGGATGCAGTCCACGGGACACACCTCGACACAGGAGTTGTCCTTGGTGCCAATGCACGGCTCGGCGATAACGTAGGCCATTCGCTTCTTTCGTGGTCGGTTTGCTGGGATCTCGGGGGAGCGAGCAATTTTACGGGTGTGGGCGGCCCCGCCGAGCCCTCATGCTAGATGATTGCTGGCTCAACGATCTTGCGGACGATGGACTTCGCTAGGTTTGGAGCGATGCTGCTGCTCACCGGCGCCACCGGGCTTGTCGGCTCGGCCCTGCTGCGCCGGCTCGTGACCGAAGGCGCGCAGGTGCGCTGCCTCGTTCGCGACCCGCGTCGACTCGGCGCCCAGCGTGTGCGGGTGCAGATCGCGCTCGGCGACCTGACGGACCCGCCGTCGTTTCGCAACGCGCTGCGCGGGGTGCAGACGGTCGTGCACCTCGCCGCGTCGATCCGCGACCAGCCGCTGGGATCGATCGAGGAGCTCAACGGAATCGCAACATGGCGGATGGTGGAGGCGGCCGAGCGCTCGGGCGTTGAGCGGTTTCTGTTCTTCTCGGTGCTCGGTGCCTCGACTTACCACCGCTCCCGATTCTTCCGTGCGAAGGCCCTCGCCGAGCAAGCCGTGAGCGAGGCGGATCTGCCCTCGACGGTGTTCGCTCCGTCGATCATCTACGCACCGGGCGATTCCTGGCTCACGCTGCTCGACCGGCTCGCGCTGCTTCCGGTGATGCCGGTCTCCGGACGGGGCCGCGCTTCGTTTCAGCCGATGTGGGCAGAGGACGCGGCCGCTTGCATCTCCGCGGCGCTGCACACCGCCGATGGCGATCAGCGCGAGCGCTATGAGCTCGCCGGGCCCGAGACGCTCAGCCACAGCGAGATCGTGCGCACCGTGCTGCACTCCCTGAGTCGCAAGCGGCCGCTACTCCACGTCCCGACCGCGATCGTCTCCCGCAGCCTACGTCTGCTTGAGAGGGCCGTCGGCTCTCGGGCGTTCGCGACCTGGGACGAGGCCGAGCTGATGGAGTCGCCGATGATCTCCACGCGCGGCGCCGCGGACGCCGAACGGCTCGGTGTCACTCCACAGCGGATGGCAGCTGTGCTTGGGATCGGTGCATAGCTGCGACACGTCGCAGGCCGTTCACTTCAAGATCGGCTAATCGAGGACCTCGGCGCCCACCGGCGCCCGCCGCCCCGCCCACGGCCGGGCCTCTTCGAGCTGAGCCGCCAGCGCCAGCAGCGCGCCCTCGCCCGCTGGACGCCCGACGATCTGCACGCCCAGCGGCAGGCCGTCGTCACCCTCGTAGAGGGGTAGCGAGATGCCCGGCTGGCCACTGGCGTTGAACACGGGCGTGAACGGGGTGAAGAGCCCCGAGCGTGTGAACGTCGACATCGGTTCGGGCGCAGCCGTGTCGAGCGTACCGAGCGGGAGCGGACGCTCGGCGAGCGCGGGCGTTAGCAGCGCGTCGTATGGTTCGAGAAAGGAGACCAGCCTGCGTGTGTGCGACTGCAGCTGAACGACCGCCGCCATGTTCTCGACGGCTCCGAGTTTTTTGACCATCGAGAAGATCGCCCAGCTCATCGGCTCCATGTCCTCTGCGGTTGGCTCATGCCCGGCGACCATGCCCGAGTAGGCGATCGAGAGAGAGATGTGGACCGAGAAGACCGCTCCGAACAGCTCCGAGAGACCCTCGATTCGCCAGGGCGGCGTGACCTCCTCAACCTCGTGGCCCAGCGAGCGCAGAAGCTCGGCGGCCTCGGTCACGGCCGCGGCGCAGACGGGGTCGACGACCGCGTCGGGGATGGGCGGCAGCGTCGTCGCGGCGATGCGCAGCGTGCCCGGCTCGCGGCCGGCGGCCTCGGCGAACGGCTCGGAGGGTGGGGGCGCCCAGGTGGCGTCGCCGGGCTCATAGCCGGCTAGCACGTCGAGGATCGCCGCCGTGTCGCCGACGGTGCGCGTGAGCATCCCGTCGATGCCAAGAGAGGAGTCGCCGAGTTCCGGCGCCACCGAGATACGACCCCGGCTGGGCTTGAGCCCGACGAGGCCACAGCAGGCAGCGGGAATGCGGATCGAACCGCCGCCGTCGTTGCCATGGGCCACCGGAACGATGCCCGCGGCCACTGCGGCGGCGGCGCCGCCGGATGAGCCGCCGGTCGAGCGCTCGAGATCCCATGGGTTGCGCGTCGGGCCGAACAGGCGCGCCTCGGTCGTCGGCAGGATCCCGTACTCGGGCAGCGTCGTCGTCCCCACGATCACGAAGCCGGCGTCCTTCAGGCGCCGCGTGACGTTGTGGTCGTATTCGCAGAGGTTGTCGGCCATCAGCGAGCAGCCGTAGGTGAGCCGCAGGCCCTCGACCGGGCGATTGTTCTTGATCGCGACCGGGACGCCCGCGAAGGGGCGCTCATCGCCCGCGTCGATTTGCTCGGCGGACGCGAGCGCTCGCTCGGCGTCGACGTCGACAAAGGCGTTCAGCTTCGGGTTCAGCTCCTCGATCCGCTCGAGTGAGCACTCGACGAGCTCACGCGCCGACACCTCTCCGGAGCGCACCATGCCCGCGAGCTCCGTCGCCGGGCGGAACATCAGATCGCTGTCGGACATGACTCCTCCTCTGGTTGACGGCCGACTCGCGATCGGCCGGGCGGCTGCCCTTGCCGAACAGCCTACCCGCGCGGGCATTCCTGCGACGATATGGGTCTGCCCACAAGGCAGCCACCCCGTCAAGCATCAAGCTCAGAAAGCGAGTGCCATGAGCGCGGTTCAAGAAGCACCTGAGGTCCAGTCGGGCCTCGAAGGCGTCGTCGCCTTCGCAACCGAGATCGCCGAGCCCGACAAAGAGGGCGGCGCGCTGCGATACCGCGGCGTCGACATCGAGAACCTGGTCGGAGTCGTTCCCTACGAGCAGGTCTGGGGCCTGCTGGTGGACGGGCATTTCAAGCCAGGCCTGCCGCCGGCCGAACCGCATGCCCTCACCGTGCGCTCGGGCGATCATCGTGTCGACGTGCAATCTGCGCTGGCGATGCTGGCGCCCGAGTGGGGCTTCGGCCAGCTGATCGACATCTCCGACGAGGAGGCCCGCGACAACCTCGCGCGCTCGTCGGTGATGGCGCTCTCGTTCGTCGCCCAGTCGGCGCGTGGCGTCGGCCAGCCGCCCGTGCCCCAGTCCGAGGTCGACCAGGGCACCAGCATTCCCGAACGCTTCCTGATCCGCTGGCGCGGCGAGGCGAATCCCGATCACGTCAAGGCGATCGACGCCTACTGGATCTCGGCGGCGGAGCACGGCATGAACGCGTCTACCTTCACGGCGCGGGTGGTCGCCTCGACCGGAGCCGACGTCGCGGCCGCGCTGTCGGCCGCCGTGGGAGCCCTCTCGGGGCCGCTTCACGGCGGCGCGCCTTCGCGGGTGCTGAAGATGCTTGAAGATGTCGAAGAGATGGGCGACGCCGAACGCTGGGTCTCCGACGCGCTCGACCGGGGCGAGCGCCTGATGGGCTTCGGCCATCGCATCTACCGCGCCGAAGACCCGCGTGCGAGGGTCCTGCGCCGCACCTGCCGCGAACTCGGCTCACCGCGGTTCGAGGCCGCGGAGGCATTGGAGAAGGCGGCGCTCGCCGAGCTGCACGCGCGCAGACCCGACCGCGTGCTCGCCACCAACGTGGAGTTCTGGTCGGCGATCGTGCTCGACCTTGCCGAAGTTCCTCCGGACCTGTTCACGCCGCTCTTCACCTGCGCGCGCGTCGCCGGCTGGTCTGCTCACATCCTCGAGCAGAAGCGCGAGGGGAAGCTGATCAGGCCAACGGCTAAGTATGTCGGCGAGGGGCCCAGGCCCGTCGAGGCCGTCTAGCGTCCGCTCGGGCGCTGGGGCCCCAAAGCAGTGGAGGACCCGGCGTCATGCCGGGCCCTCCAGGTTTCCTTATCGACAGCGCAGCGGGGCGTCTTCAGCCCTGACTACATCATCCCGCTCATGTCCGGCATGCCGCCGCCGACGCCCGCGGCTTCCTTGTCCGGGATCTCGGCGACGATCGCCTCGGTGGTGAGGATGTTCTTCGCGATCGATGCGGCGTTCTGCAGCGCCGAGCGCGTAACCATCGCCGGGTCGATCACGCCCGCGGCCACGAGATCTTCGATCTCGTTGGTGGCAGCGTTCAGGCCATATCCCTTTTTGGCCTTGCGCACGTCGTTGACCACTACCGAGCCCTCCAGACCCGCGTTCTCCGCGAGCTGGCGCAGCGGCTCCTCCAGCGCACGCAGCACGATGCGAGCACCGGTCTTCTCGTCGTCTTCTCCCGCGCCGTCGAGGGTGACGGCATCCGCGGCCTGCAGCAACGCAACGCCACCGCCGGGGACGATCCCCTCCTCGAGCGCGGCGCGCGTGGCCTGTAGCGCGTCCTCGACGCGATGCTTCTTCTCCTTCATCTCCGTCTCGGTCGCCGCGCCGACCTTCACGACGGCCACGCCACCGGAAAGCTTGGCCAGCCTTTCCTGCAGCTTCTCGCGGTCGAAGTCCGAGTCGGTGTTCTCGATTTCGGCTTTGATCTGGTTGATGCGGCCTTTGATCGCCTCGGAGTCACCAGCCCCGTCGATGACCGTGGTCGTGTCTTTGGTCACGACGACGCGCCGAGCGCGCCCGAGCTGCTCGAGTTTGGTGTTCTCGAGCTTCAGGCCGAGCTCCTCGGTGATCACCTCGCCGCCCGTGAGGATCGCGATGTCCTCGAGCATCCGCTTGCGACGGTCGCCGAAGCCCGGGGCCTTCACGGCCACCGCGGTGAACGTCCCGCGCAGCTTGTTGACGACGAGCGTGGCGAGCGACTCGCCCTCGACGTCCTCGGCGATGATCACGAGCGGCTTGCCGCTCTGGATCACCTGCTCGAGCACTGGGAGCACGTCGCGAACTGAGCCGATCTTCTGGTTGGCGATGAGGATGTAGGGGTCCTCCAGCACAGCCTCCATGCGGTCCTGGTCGGTGACCATATAGGGCGAGATGTAGCCCTTGTCGAACTGCATGCCCTCGGTGAATTCGAGGTCCATGCCGAACGTCTGGCCCTCCTCGACATTCACCACGCCGTCCTTGCCGACCTTCTCGATCGCGTCGGCGATCACGTCGCCGATGTCCTCGTCGCCGGCCGAGATCGTCGCCACACGGGCGATCTGGTCCTTGCCGGAGACCTCCTTGGACTGGGAGGCGATGTTCTCCACGACCTGATCGACGGCCTTCTCGATACCGCGCTTGAGCGCGAGCGGGTTTGCCCCGGCGGCGACGTTCTTCAGTCCCTGCCGAACGATCGCCTGGGCGAGCACGGTCGCTGTCGTGGTGCCGTCGCCGGCCACGTCGTTGGTCGCGGTCGCGACCTCCCGCACCAGCTGTGCACCCTGGTTCTCGAATACGTCCTCGACCTCGATCTCGCGTGCGATCGTAACGCCGTCGTTGGTGATCGTCGGCGCACCGAACTTCTTGTCCAGCACCACGTAGCGGCCCTTGGGGCCGAGCGTGACCTTGACGGCATTGGCGACAGCGTCGACGCCAGCCTCCAGCGCTTTGCGCGCCTCTGAGTTGTACTTGATCTCCTTGTGAGCCATTTTCAGATCTCCTTATGACTCGACGCGGGCCAGGACGTCCGACTCGCGCAATACGAGCAGGTCCTCACCGCTGTCAGGGTCAATAATCTCGGTCCCGCCGTACTTGCTGTAGAGGACGTCGTCGCCCTTCTTGACATCCAGCGGGATGCGCTTGCCGTCGTCGTCCACCCTGCCGTCGCCGACGGCAAGGACCTTTCCCTTCTGCGGCTTCTCCTTGGCGGTGTCGGGGAGGACGATGCCACTGGCAGTGGTCTCCTCCTGTTCCACCGCCCGGACGATCAGACGATCGCCCAGGGGCTTAAGCTTCATTTCGAAAAAACCTCCATCTAGAAGAACTCGACCGGCGCCTCGCCTTATTGGGGGAGACGAGCCACTTTTCTTGGCACTCTCAGAGGGAGAGTGCCAGTTGGGGCCATACTATATAGGACATTGGCCAGCCAACCCGGTTAAATTGGCACTCTGATGCCGAGACTGCCAAAACTGCGCGGGCGCCCGGCTGCGAGGCGCACGCATCGACCTCTGGGAGCCGCGCGGTCGCGACCTCCACGCGCTCAGATGCTCAGTTTTGGGCGCCGCCGAAGCCCTTCATCGCCTCGGTCATGGCCGATGGCGTGTCGAGGATCTGCGAGAAGCGCACAACCGTGACCGTGTCATCCATCGAGACCTTGCGGCCGTAGATCTGCTCGAGGAAGTTGATCAGTTCCTCGTGGCGGCGGAACTCTGGATTGTCGTGCTTGATGTCCCGCGGCGAGAGGTCGGCGACCCTCATCACCTCGACCTGGTCGATCACGGCTTCGAAGATCCGTTCCCGCGGCGAGTACTGGTAGCCGATCGTAACGAGCACCGACTGGTTCTTGCGGTACTTGCCGGACTTGTCCCCGAGTCGGATGGTCGCCGTCTTACGGCCCCGCTTGAGCTCGTCCGCGAAGATGGTCGAGTAGAAGTTGAGAACCTGCACCGACGGGCAGGCTATCGGTCTTTGCGCTGGCCTTCCTTCAGGTCCTCGAGCGCGCGGCTGACCATTTCGCGCTCGGCCGCATAGGTGAGCTTCTTCTCGGCCTCCTTGAGCGGGATCCAACGAGCCTCCTCGACCTCCTCGTCGTGGTCGGCCGTCTTGCCGCTCGCGTATCTGAAGAGATAGAAGTGGACCGACTTGCCGATCGTGCGCCCGTCGCGGCGGTACCAGTAGCGCGACTCGCCGAGTTCGCGCACGGGTTCCGCGACGACGCCCGTCTCCTCCCGGACCTCGCGCTCGGCGGCCTGCAGGGGCGTCTCGCCGGGATCGACGTGCCCCTTCGGCAGGGACAAGACGCGCGACCCATCGGCCGCCCGTCGCGTCGGGACGATCACGACGACCTCGTCTCCGCGCACGACCACGCCACCCGCGGAGAACTCCCGCGCCCCGCCCGCCGCCAAGCCGCCCCGGCCTCCGCCGCGGCGTGCCGCAGCGCTCGACCTTTTCGATGCCGGAGCCTTCGCCTGGCCACCAGGAGCCCTCTGCTCGGACGGCTTGGCCTTTTTGCCCGGCGCCGCGCGCTGTTTGGAGCGCCTAGAAGACATACTTCTCGAGCGCCTCGGGTTCGTGCACCACCAACCGCCCGCGCCCCTGGGAGATCACCCCGGCCCGCTCGAGCACCGCGAGGAAGCGGCTGGCGGACTCGCGCGAGGAGCCAGCCAGCTGCGCGAGGTCGGCCTGCGTGGCCGTGACAAGCACATCCCGCCCGTCGGCTCCCTCGGCGAGCTCCTGTGCGACGAGCTCGCTGAGGACGACCGCGACGCGGCTCTGCACCGTCTGAAAGGACTGGCGCGAGAGACGCTCGTTCATCTCGCGCAGCCGCCTGCCGAGTGCGACGACGAGCCGCGTCGAGATCTCGGGATGCTCGATCATGAGCCTACGCATGTCGGGTCCGAGGACGGCCACCACGCTGATCGGCTCGATCGCCTCGACGGTGGCCGAGCGCCGCTCGTCCTCGAACATCGCGAGCTCACCGAAGATGTCACCCGGGCCGAAGTTCGCGAGCGTGATCGTGCGACCGTCGCCGTGGCTGCGGACCGCGCGCGCATGGCCCTCGCGCACGATGTAACAGGTGTCGCTCTGGTCGCCCTCGCGGAAAACGGCCTGGCCGGGGTCGAATTGACGCGGCACGGCCAGCTGAGCGATGCGCTCGAGGTCGCTCTGCTCGAGGGTGGCGAAGACGGGCACACGTGCGAGCAGCTCGACCACCTCCGATGAGCGTGTCGCCGCCATGGACACGGAATACCACACCGCGGCGAACCGTCACCGCCGGGGGGGTGCGGCGCTATCTTGACTTTTATGCCCTTCTCGGCTCGGGCCAACAGGCTGCCGGCGCCCGCGGCCGCGCTCGCGGCGCTGCTGCTGCCCGTCTCGGCCCTCGCGACGTCCTCTTCGGAAGCCACGAAGGCGCGCGCGGCGAGCTCCGTGCTGCAGTCACGCCAGCTGTGGGCGACGATCAACGTCTGCAGCCCCAAGGACCAGCCGGACATCCTCGGCGTGCGCGGCTCGATGCCGAGCGACGGCCGTCCGCGGGACACGATGTACATGAGCTTTCGCCTTCAGTACATGAACAGCACCACGAAACGCTGGGCGGACCTCGCCGAGACCCAGCCGAGGTTCGTCTACATGGGCGCCGGGGTCGCGCGCCAGGGCGGTCAGAGCTTCCAGCTGATGCCGGTCGCCGGCAGGCCCGCCGTCACGCTGCGCGGCCTCGTGGAATTCCAATGGCGGCGGGGGAAGACCGTCCTGCAGTCGACGAGGAGGCCGACGACGGCGCCGCACACGAGCCTCGCCGGCGCCGACCCCCGTGGGTTCAGCGCCGCTAGCTGCCGGATCGGCTGAGGGGAGCGGGCAAGCCGTCGAACAGGCGCGGGTCATTGGTGATGATCCCGTCGACGCCCATCCGTGTCAGCTTGTTGATCATGCGCACGTCGTCGACCGTCCACACGTAGAGGTCCCCGCCGCCGGCGGCCACCGCGCGAACGAGCGCCCGCGTGACGACTCGCCAATGGGCCATGATCGCGTCGTAGCGGCCCTCCTTCAGCGCCGCGTGCGCGCGTCTCGGCAGCGCAGCGCGGTAGCCCGTGAGAATCGCCAAGGCGGGTATCGCGGTGAGCATGTCCGTCGTGTAGTCACGGCGCACGCGCGGCACCGACCAGCCGAGGCGCAGCGTCGGCTCGGCCGCGCGGATCTCGGCGAGGCCTTGCTGAAACATCCCGCTGATCAGCGTGCGCGGGATCAGCTCGAAGTCGCGCAGCGTCTCGAGCACGCGCAGCTCGTAGCCGGGCGCCTTGATGTCGACGTCGAGCTCGATCTCGGCGAAGGCGCTGCCGGTGAGATGCTCGAGCGCCTGATCGATCGTGAGCGGCGTGCGCTCGCGAATGTCCTCGTAGTCGTGGGCCACGAGCAGGCGTCCGCTTCCATCCGGGTTCTCGCTGAGGACGTCGAGCTCGATCATGTCGACGTTGTGGCGCAGCGCCGCGTCGAAGCTCGCGAGCGTATTTCCGTGCTCGATGTGCGCGGCGCCCTTGTGCCCGACGCGGCGCACGCGCTTTTGGGTCGGCTCGCTCATCGTCCTATCCACGATGCCACAGTGGAGCGCGCGGCACGGAGCGTCACGCGCGAGATCCCCGTCAACCCGACGGTCGGCGCCTGCGAGTGGCCTCGATGCTCTCGACCGCCGCCTCGGCGCCGATGTACGGCGCCAGGACGAAGAAGCTCAGATGCTCCGCGACGCGCGGCAGCTGGTTCACACGGTTGCGCAGGACGTAGCTCGAGATAATCCCCCAGAGGGCACCCGCGACCGCGTCCACGGCGATCAGCGGACCGCGGCGCGGCCTCGGTCCGCTCTCGGTGAGCAGGCGGGCGAGCTCGTCCACGATCCACGTCAGCCGGCCGACGATCCCCGGGCCGACCGAGAAGAGCTCGACGAAGGCGATCCTCGTCAGCGCCTCGTGCGAGACCAGATAGTCGACGAATGCGCTCACGCCCAGGTTGACCGATTCGGGCCAGCCCGCGCCGCCAATGCGCTCTCGGGCCGACGCCAACGCTTCCTCGGCGATCGCCTCGAGCAGCGCCAGGAACGCAGCTTGCTTGCTCGCGAACTGCTGGTGAAAGGCCTCGGTCGAGATGCCGGCGAACTGGGCGATCTGCGGATCGCTGAGCCCGCCATAGCCATCGTCGAGCGCCAGGTAGATGATCGAGACCAGCACACGCGCGCGGTCCTCGCCAGAGGTGAGGAAGGCCATCGGTCCCGAACGGCTCGCCGATGCGGTGCCGGGGCCAGCGCTCGCGCCGAGTCGTGCGAGCAGCGGCGAGCGGCAGCTCTCGCACCAGTCGAGGACTTCGTCGGCGAGGGCGTACAGCTCCTCCTCGCGACCGTCGCGCAGGCGCAGGAAGAGAACGTGTCGGACGCCGGAGACGATCGCCTTCGAGCTCAGTCGCGGAAGATCGGGGCCGTCAGGCTCCGCGCTGAACGCGACCGACACGAGGCGCTCAAAGATGCGGCCGGCCAGCTGCATGCGCTCACGTGCGCTTGCGCCGACTGCGAGCGACTCGACGAGGACGAGGCGCGCCGGCTTCGGGGAGCTCGCGATGTCGTCCACGAGCGCCCTGCAGCTGGCGTGCAGGCGGTTCGCCCAGCCACGCTCGCTCGCCCACGCGTCGAGCATCACTTTCCTCGTGCGTGCGACGGCACTGTCGTAGGTCGCGAGGAAGCAATCCTCCTTGTTGGAGAACAGTTCATAGAGGGCTCTCCGCGAGACGCCGGCCAGCGCGAGGACCTCGGCCACGCTCGTGGCGGCGTAGCCGCGGCGGGCTACCGCCTCGATCATGGCACCGTACAGACGGGCGCGCTGGTTGCGGGCTACTTCCGCGCGCTCCAGTCCATGCGGTCCACGCGGCAGCTGGCGATACAGCGGCGCGGGAGCGCCTCTGGTCGAACTTCCTCCCATAATTCGGGAATGTAGACTAGTTCCGATAGTCGCGCAAGACGCTCCTCAACGCAATTGGACGCGCCACGGCAGGCCATCGCCAGGCTGCGCAAGGGTTGCTCAGGCGGTGAGCGTGAGCCGACGCGGACCGGACTGAAAGCCAAGCTCGATCAGCTCGTCGGCGAGGTGCGATGCGATCGCGGGCTCGCCGTCGATCCGCTCGAGCGCCAACTTCGGCACCCGCCCGGCCACCACGGCGTCGGCCAGCGCCCGCAGCGCCTCGCGGACGGGCTCCTGCTCACCGGCGATGGGAGTGGCGGCTAGCGTGAGCAGGCCGCGCCCGCCCCGCTCGACGTAGAGGGCCGGCTCGTCCTCGACGAGCACCACGTATGCGCCGGCGACGCGCGCGGGGCGTCGCTCCTGACCGTCGCGCTTTGGCCACGGCAGCGCCGCACCGTATGGCTGAGCCGGGTCGGCCGCGGCGATCACGAGCGTGCGCCCCCGCCCGCCGGAGGAGCGCAGGCGCTCGACCGCCCCTGGAAGCGCGAACTGGGCGCCGCCCATGCCCTCGATGAAGTAGCCGCGCCGGCAGACGCCGAGCGTCTCGAGGTTGGAGAAGGTGTCGTAGAGCATCGCGAAGCCACCCTTGATGCCCTCGGCGAGCACCTGCTCGCGGGTAACGATCCCGTAGCGCTCGAGCAGAAGCTCGGCGAGCGCCCGACGGCGGTCGGCGGCGCCCGACGCGCCCTCGGGCCCGCCGCTGAAGATCGACTCAGTGAGAGACCAGCGGCCCTGGACCTGCGAGTGCGTCCCGGCGCGCCGTCCCGCGAAGCGCGATCGTCCGATCGGGGATCGCCCGGCGACCGGGCCGGTCGGCGACCGCCCGGTCGCGCCAACCGCAGCGGTGCGGCCACCGCGAGCGAGCGTCAGGTGCGGCGCCCGCAGCGGCGCCCAGGCGTCGTTCGTCGCCTCACCGGCCCACACCAGGTCCCATAGGGCCTCACGGAGCGCCTCCGCGGGCGCGTCCAGCTCGGCGAGCAGGTCCGTGAAGAAGCACGGCCCCTTCTGCAGGCGGGCCCGCAGGAGCTCGTGCTCGGGTGCACCCGGCGCCGCGGCGCCCGCACGTGATCCGAGCGCCGGGGGACCGATCTGGGGAGCGTCCTCGCGGAAGTAGAGGGCAACGCGTCCGGAGCGCCCGAGCGCTCCAGCCCCCACCCACACCACCTCGCCGCTCGCGCAGAGCCCGTCGAGCCAGCTCTGGGAGTAGGCGCCTGCTCGCCTCGGCAGGACGTCGCGCTCCCAGATCTCTGCCGGCATCGCGAGACCCTGCAGCGGCACGAGAATCTCACGCAGCCGGTCGATCCCGGCGCCGGCGCCTGGGTGGCGATCGACGCCTTGCCAGGACGGCTGGAAGGCGGCCAGGCGACGCTGCTCCGCCGGCTCGATCTCCTTGCGCAGGACTGCCAGGGAAGCACGCCTGAGACGGCGCAGGACCTCGACGTCGCACCAGTCGCGATCGACGCCGCCCGGGCGTTGGCCGATCTGTGATCGGTCGCCGCGGACGAGATCGCCTGAGCGCTCGAGCTCACGCAGCACGGCGCCGGCGTCGACGCCGTAACGCGAGCGCAGCTCGTCGCTCGTGAACGGCCCGTGCGTACGCGCGTAGCGGGCGACGAGCTCGCGCAGCGCGTCGGGGACGTCCTCGAGGAAAGACTCGGGCAAGCCGCCCGGCGGTACCGCCGACAGCGCGTCGCGGTAGAGGCCCGCCTCGTCGGCCGCGACGTAACGCTCCTCGCCGCCGACCCGCAGGCGGATCGCGCGCCGTTCGCGCCGGAGCTCGCGTGTGAGGGCGGCGGCGTCGATCCCCTCGAGGACCCTTGCGGCGACCTCCGCCGCCGTGAGATCGCCCACACGGCGAAGCACGTCGTGAAGCGTGTCGCGGGAGGTCGCCCGCGTCATCTCCGAGCGGTGCTGGAGGTCGTCTTCGACGCGGGCGAGCGCCCCGGGGTCGATCAGCTCGCGCAGCTCCTCCTGGCCGAGCAGCTCGCGCAGCAGGTCGCGGTCGAGCGACAGCGCCGCGGCTCGGCGCTCGGCGTTCGGCGTGTCCCCCTCGTACATGTAGGTCGCGACGTAGTCGAACAGCAGCGAGGAGGCGAAGGGAGACGCGGTGCGCGTCTCCACGTCCACGAGCGAGATCTCGCGAGTATGAAGTGAGCGCATGAGCGCTTCGAGGCCGGGCAGGTCGAGCACGTCTCGCAGACACTCGCGATAGGTCTCGAGCACGATCGGGAAGTCGTCATAGCGGCGAGCGACCTCGAGCAGGTTCTGGGCCTTCAGCCGCTGCTGCCACAGGGGCGTGCGCCGGCCCGGGTAGGCGCGGGGGATCAGCAGCGCCCGTGACGCGTTCTCGCGGAAGCGCGCGCCGAACAGCGCCGAGCCTCCCAGCTCGGCGATCACAGCCTGCTCGATCTCCTCTGGCTCGAGCAGGACCAGCTCGGCCGCCGTGGGCAGCGAGTCGGCCTCCTCGGCATCGAGGTCCGGCAGGTGCAGGATGATCCCGTCGTCCGTCCAGATCGGGTCGGACTCGAGACCGAAGTGCTCTCGCATGCGGGCGCTCAGGGCGAGGCCCCATGCAGCGTGGACGCGGCCGCCGTAGGGGGACAGGACGCACAGCCGCCAGTCGCCGATCTCGTCGCGGAATCGCTCGACGACGATCGTGCGCTCGGTCGGCAGCACGCGCGTGGCGTCCTGCTGCTCGCGCAGGTAGGCGATCAGGTTCTTGGCGGCGCGCTCGTCGAGGTCATAGTCGCGCGCGAGTATCTGCGCGTCCTGCTCGACGGCCCAGCGGGAGAATGCGCCGATCGCCTCGCCGAGCTCCTTCGGACGCCCGATCGAGTCGCCCTTCCAGAAGGGCACCGCGCCGGGCGCTCCGGGCGCGGGGGTGACGATCACGCGGTCGCGGCCGATCTCCTCGATCCGCCACGTGGAGGCACCGAGCAGAAAGGTCTGGCCGGGTCGGGCCTCATAGACCATCTCCTCGTCGAGCTCACCCACACGGCGACCGTCGGGGAGGGTGACGGTGTAGAGACCACGGTCGGGGATCGTGCCTGCGTTCGCGATCGCGAGCTGGCGCGAGCCCTTGCGCGGCCGGATGCTCCCCTCGACCCGGTCCCAGACGATACGCGCGCGCAGCTCGCCAAAGTCCTTGGAGGGGTAGCGCCCGTCCAGCATGTCGAGGACGTTCTCGAGCAGCTCGCGGGAGAGCTCCGAGTAGGAGTAGCTGCGGGTGACGAGCGCGTGGAGCTCGTCCACCGAGACGCTCCCGTCCTGCGCCGTCTCGGCGGCGACGGCGATCGCGACTATCTGTTGCGCGAGCACGTCGAGTGCGTTGCGCGGAACGACGGTCGGCTCGATCAGCCCTTCGTGCATACGGCGGGCGACGACGGCGCACTCGAGCAGGTCACCGCGAAACTTGGGGAAGATCCGCCCGATGCTGACGTCGCCGACGCCGTGACCGGCCCTCCCGATGCGCTGAAGGCCGCGCGCGACCGACTTGGGAGACTCGATCTGCAGGACCAGGTCGACGGCGCCCATGTCGATGCCAAGCTCCAGCGAGCTCGTAGCGACGAGGCACGGAAGCTCGCCGGCCTTGAGCAGCTCCTCGACCTTCGTTCGCTCCTCGCGGGCGAGCGAGCCGTGATGGGCGCGTGCGATCTCCTGGCGTGCGGGACCCGCCGCCTCGCCGTTCTGTTCCTGTCCGTGGAGCTCGTTGAGCCGCAACGCCACGCGCTCAGCGGCGCGGCGGTTGTTGACGAACACGATCGTCGAGTTGTGCGCGCGGACGAGCTTGAGCAGCTCCGGATAGATCGCAGGCCAGATCGACCCGCGCGTCGCCTCGCCGCCCGCGCGTGGCTCCAGGGGATCGCGATCGGGGTCCGCGGGCCCGCTCGGTTGCGCCATCGACTCCACCGGCACCTCGATCCGCAGGTCGAGCTCCTTGCTGGCGCCGGCGTCGACGATCGTCACCTGGCGCTTGGGGCCGACGAGGTAGCGGCCGATCTCCTCGAGCGGGTTCTGGGTCGCGCTCAGGCCAATCCGCTGGACCTCGCGGGCGCTGGGGCGGGCGTCGCCCTGCCTCGCAACCAGCTCCTGCAGGCGCTCGAGCGTAAGCGCCAGGTGAGCCCCACGCTTGGAGTGGGCGACGGCGTGGATCTCATCCACGATCACCGCTTCGACGCCGCTGAAGATCTCGCTCGCGCGCGAGGTCAGCATCAGGTAGAGCGACTCCGGCGTCGTTACGAGGATGTCGGGAGGATTGCGGAGCATCGCCGCTCGCTCTCGTTGTGGCGTGTCTCCCGTCCGGATGCCAACGCGAATCTCGTCGGCCCCGATCCCCCGCAGCGGCGCTCGCAGGTTGCGCTCGATGTCATATGCGAGTGCCTTCAGCGGGCTCACGTAGACCACGCGCGTGCCACGGCCCTCCGAACTCCCGTCGGCGCTCAGCCGGTCGAGCGCCCACAGGAACGCCGCGAGCGTCTTGCCGGATCCGGTGGGGGCCGAGACGAGCACGTTCTCGCCCCTGGCGATCGCCGGCCAGGCCTGGACCTGGGCCGGCGTCGGCGCCGCGAAGGCCTGATCGAACCATCGCCTCGTTCGTGGTGAGAAGGTGGAAAGAGGCACCATCCGAGACTAGCGTGGGATGCAGGCCGTGACGGGCACCGCGGCCATGGAACGAGACCGTCGCGCGGCGTTCACCACCACTCTGGTCCCGGGGATGGGCCACCTAGACTTCGGGAACGATGAATAACCGAGCACGGGTTTGACCACGGCGCCGTCCAACGACGCCCAGCGCGGCGAGGCCGCTGCGAGCGTTGGGCCGATGGCGGGCGTGCTGGCGTCCCAGCAGCTGCGAGACGCGGTCGCGCGGGACTGGATCGTCGCTGGAGACTGGCGGATCCCGCCCGAGTCGGTGCAGCCGGCGAGCGTCGACCTGCGGCTCGGCGAGTTTGCGTGGGCGCTGCGATGCAGCTTCCTCCCGGACAGTCACTCGACGGTGGAGCAGAAGGTCGAGGATCTTGCCTTCGACAGGATCGACCTCCGCGACGGCGCCACGCTCGAGCGCGATCGCCCCTACCTGATCCCGCTGATGGAGGAGCTGCGGCTTCCGCGTGAGATACGCGCGAAGGCCAACCCGAAGAGCTCGACGGGCCGCCTCGACGTGTTCACCCGCGTTCTCACAGATCGCAGCCACCGCTTCGACGAGATCTCCGCGGCCTACCACGGCAAGCTGTACCTGGAGGTGGTCCCGCGCACGTTCGCGATTCGAGTCAAGACGGGGTTCGCGCTCAATCAGGTGCGGCTGATCTCCGGCGAGGGGCGTCTCAGCGACCTGGAGCTCGTGGATCTGCATGGCGAGATCCCGCTTCTGTATCGCGACGCCGAGCCCCTGTCCGCGGCAGCGCTATCGCTCGGGGAAGGGCTTTTCCTGAGCCTGGACGTCTCCGGGTCCGCCGAGAGCATCGTCGGCTACCGCGCGAAGAAGAACAGCCTGCCGATCGATCTGACCAAGGCCGGCGCTCTCAGCTGGCAGGACTACTGGGAACCCGTCCACCCCGAGCGAGGTGCGCGCATAGTCCTCGAGCCTGAGGTCTTCTACCTGCTCCTGTCGGCCGAGGGAGTCAGCATTCCCCCGTCATACGCCGCGGAGATGCTCGCCTACGATCCGACTGCTGGCGAGCTCCGCACACACTATGCGGGGTTCTTCGACCCGGGATTCGGTTACTCGGGCGAGCGCGCGAGCAGCGGGAGCCGGGCCGCGCTCGAGGTCAGAGCACGGGACGTCCCGTTCATGGTCGAGCACGGGCAGCCGGTCTGCAAGCTCGCGTTCGAGCGGATGGCCGAGGTGCCCGACGTTCTCTACGGCGAGGACATCGGATCCAACTACCAGGGCCAGCAGACGATGCTGAGCAAGCATTTTCTGAGGCGGACGGCGGACGTCCCGGGCTGACGGCTTCGCGCCGGCGAGCAGCGCTCGTCGTCTGGCCACGCGCTCGCAATATCGACTGGTGGAGCATTTCGAACGGTCCGCGCTGGCCGGTCTCGCCAGCGTCTGTCCCTCAGGAACGCTTGTGTTTATGATTCGACTGTGTCTGTATGATCGCGGGGTCGCAGAGGACCCGCTCATTTGCCGACGGAGAGTCTCTCAGAGGGGCGAGTCTCCGGGAACGACGGGGATCGAGACACATGCCCAGACGCGGTTCAAAAGCTTCTCGGGGATCGAGCGCCACCTCCGAGCCGGCGTGGTCGATACCGAGCCTGCGGGAACCACGCTACTCGCAGTCGCTCGAGCGCGGCCTGGCGATCCTCAGCTGTTTCACGCCCAAGCGTCCGGTGCTCGGAATCGCCGACATCGCGGACGAGCTCGGCATGAGCCGGTCGACCACTCACCGTTACGTGATCACGCTGGTGGCGCTGGGGTACCTCGAGCAGGGCGCCTCGCGCAAGTACCGCCTCGGGCTGCGTGTGACGAACCTGGGCATGTCGGCGCTGAACTCGACGGGGCTGCGCGAGCACGCGCATCCGTACCTGGAAGAGCTCCGCCAGCGGACCTCCTACACGACCAGCCTTGCGGTGCTCGACGGCTCGGAGATCGTCTACGTCGATCGCGCGCGGAGCTTCCGCCGCGGCCACGGCAAACTCGACCCCGACCTGCACCCCGGCTCGAGGCTGCCCGCATACGCCACCGCGATGGGCAAGATCCTGCTCGCCTACCTTCCCGAGTCCGACCAGCGGGAGCTGCTGAGCTCGATGAAGCTCACCAAGCGCGGGCCGAACACGATCACGAGCAAGAAAGCGCTCCGGGACGAGCTCGACGAGGTCTCCGAGGAGGGCTTCGCCGTCAACGACGAAGAGCTCGCACCCGACCTGTTTGCGATCGCCGCGCCGGTGCGCAACGAGGCTCGCGAGGTCGTGGCGGCGATCAACGTAGCGGCTCCGAGCTCTGTGATCACGCTCGAGGAGATGGTCGATGCGCTCAGCCCTCATCTCCTCTCGACCGCCGATCGCATATCGGCGCGGCTCGGCTACCGTCGCGCCGACGAGCAGCCCTGAGCTCTGCTGGTAGCGACGGGCGACGCCGCCGTCACGTACTCTTGCCGCCCGTATGAGGAGCCTGAAGACGCCCGCCCCGGCCCTGCTCGGCGCCACGCTGCTGGTGTTCGGGCTAGCCGCGTGCGGCAGCACGGTGGCGACCTCGAACTTCAAAGGGGAACAGCACGAAGTCGCACAGGCGATCTCCAACCTCCAATCCGACGTCAGGGCCGGCGAACAGACGAAGGTCTGCGAAAACGACCTTGCGGGCCCGGTGGTGGCGCGCCTGGGCGCGGCGCCGGGGGGATGCAAGCAGGCAATAAAAGGCCAGCTCAGCGAGATTGACAACTTCGATGTCACGGTCGAATCCGCTCAGATCACCAGCAGCGGCAGCAAGCGCACGGCGACCGCGCGGGTAAAGAGCACCTACAACGGCAAGAAAGTCGTTAGGACCGTCACCCTGGTCTTCGAAAACGGGAAGTGGAAGATCCTCAACGTGGCGTGAGGCTCGCACGCGGCTGCGGGCTTCTGAGTCACCTCAGCGAGCGCCCGTACTGGCGTTCGTAATAAGTGCGGTAGTCGCCCGAGCGGATCGGCTCCCACCACCAGCTGTTCTCGCGGTACCACGCCACGGTCTCCGCAAGGCCCTCGTCGAAGCGCATGCGCGGAGCCCAGCCGAGCGAGCGGACCTTCTCCGATGAGAGCGAATAGCGCCGATCGTGGCCGGGGCGGTCGACGACATGCTCGATCTGCGACTCCGACGCCCCTGTCAGCTCGACGATGCGCCTGACGACGTCGATGTTCGCCTGCTCGTCGGGCCCGCCGGCGTTGTAGACCTCGCCGGGGGTACCCTGCTCGAGCACGTGGCCGATCGCGCCGGCGAAGTCGGTCGCGTGGATCCAGTTGCGGACCTGCATGCCGTCCCCATAGACCGGCAGCGCGTCCCCGTGCAGCGCGTTGAGGATCGTCAGCGGTATCAGCTTCTCGGGGTACTGGTACGGGCCGTAGTTGTTCGATCCGCGGCAGATCACGGCGGGCACGCCGTAGGTGTGGAAGTAGCTCTCGACGAGCAGGTCGGCGCCCGTCTTCGTGGCCGAGTAGGGCGAGGAGGGGCGTAGCGGGCTCTCCTCGGTGAACGTGCCCACCTCGATCGAGCCGTAGACCTCGTCCGTCGATACCTGCACGTAGCGCAGCCCCTGCTCGCGCGCCGCCTCCAGCAGCACGTAGGTGCCGAGCGCATGCGTGGTGACAAACGCGTCAGGCGCTGCGATCGAGCGGTCCACGTGCGTCTCGGCGGCGAAGTTCACGATCGCCTGCGGAGAGCCTGCCCCGATCGCCCCGGACACCGCCTCGCGGTCCTCGATCGCGCCGCGCACGAACCGGAAGGCGGGGTTCTGCGCGAAGTCGTGGAAGTTCTCCTCCCGCCCCGCGTAGGTGAGCTTGTCGAGCACCGTCACCTCGTCGCCCTGCTCCTGCAGCCGCATGCGGACGAAGGTCGAGCCGATGAACCCGGCGCCACCGCAGACGAGCAGTTTCATCTCCGAATCATCCCAGCGCGTGCCGCAAGATAGCCCGCCAGGCCATCCTGCCAGGGCGGAAGCGTCAGGACATCGTCCCGCTCGGACTCGAGCGCCGACCATGCGGGTCGCGGCGCCGGACGTGCCATCTCGGCGCTGGTCGCGGGGTCCACGCGGCAGGTCACTTCCGCCTGGCGGAAGGTCTCCTTCGCAAATCCGTTCCAGGAGACGTGGCCGGCGCCCGCGAGATGGGCGAGGCCAACCACGCCGCGCTCGAGCAGCCCGATCAACGCCGGAGCAAGGTGCCCGGTCCAGGTGGGGCAGCCGGTCTGGTCGTCCACCACCCGCACCGACGGCGTCGGCCCGGTCGTCTCCTGTTCGGTGGCCAGTCGCAGCATCGTGGCGACGAAGTTGTGCCCGTCGACGCCGAAGAGCCACGAGCTTCGGGCGACCGCGTGGCGTGGCGATGCGGCGAGTACCTCGGCCTCCCCGGCGAGCTTGCTCTCACCGTAGATGGAGCGCGGCCCGGTCGGATCGGACTCGACGTAGGCGCGCGGCGAGCCAGTCCCGTCGTGGGGAGGATCGCCGTCGAAGACATAGTCGGTCGAGACGTGCACCAGCGGCACTCCGGCCTGCGCGGCCGCGCGCGCCACCTTTGCGGCGCCGCCGGCGTTGACCGCATAGGCCTGATCGCGATGCGTCTCGGCCCCGTCCACGTCCGTCCATGCGGCGCAGTTGATCGCTGCGTCGGGGGGCTCACGCGAGAACGCGAGCGCGACTGCCCGCTCGTCGGTGACGTCGAGCGCCGCGCGATCGAGCGCAGTCGCCTCGTGGCCCGCCCGCTTGGCGGCGCGGAGCACGTCGCAGCCGAGCATCCCGCCGGCGCCAGTCACGAGCAGCCTCACAGGATCGAGATGTCGGAGTTGTCCCCGACCATGAAGCGATAGGCCCGCGGCTGTCTGTCGCCGCGCCGCACGGTCACGTTGCGGCCGAGCAGCGAGGACTCCATCCTGCCGTCGAGGTTGCAAACGCTGCAACCGGCTAGCAGGATCGAGTGCTCCACCTCCGAGCTTGCGATCGTACAGCCCTCCCCGATCGCCGTGTAGGGGCCGATGTAGCAGTCGCTCAGCTGCGCGCCTGCGCCGATGATGGCCGGACCGCGCACGATCGTTCGCTCCAGTCGCGCGCCCGCATCGATGACGACGCGCCCGTCGACCTGCGAATCGATCAGCTCGCCCTCGACCCGCTCGCGCAGGTTGTCGAGGATCAGGCGATTGGCCTCGAGCATGTCCTCGAGGCGTCCCGTGTCCTTCCACCAGCCTCGCACGATGTGCGGCTCCACGCGCATGCCGCCATCGACGAGATGCTGGATCGCGTCGGTGATCTCGAGCTCGCCGCGCGCCGACGGCTCGATGGCTCGGGCGGCATCGTGGATGGCCGCCTTGAACATGTAGACGCCGACAAGCGCCAGGTCCGTGGCCGGCTCGGCCGGCTTCTCGACGAGGCGCACGACTGGACCGACGGCGCCGGGCGCCGCCTCGGCGAGCTCGGCCACGCCGTAGTTCTCCGGATCGGGCACTGCTGTCAGCAGGATCAGCGCATCGGGCTGGTGCTCGCGAAACGCCGCGACGAGCTCGGATATCCCGCCCTGCAACAGGTTGTCGCCGAGATACATGACGAAGGGGTTGTCCCCGAGAAAGGTCTCTGCGGTGAGCACGGCATGCGCCAGCCCAAGTGGCTCCTCCTGGACGATGTAGGAGATGCGCAGGCCGAAGCGCGAGCCGTCTCCGGCGGCCTCTTCGATCTCCGCGCCCGTCTCCGGCGCGATGATGATGCCGACCTCCTCGATACCCGCCTCGGCCATCGCCTCGATCCCGTAGAAGAGCACCGGCTTGTTGGCGACTGGCACCAGCTGCTTGGCGCTTGTGTGCGTAATCGGGCGCAGGCGGGTGCCCTTCCCACCCGAGAGAATCAGTCCCTTGAGGTCGTTCATGCCGCGCGAAATCTAACCGGCAAAAGCGAATCCAAGTCAGTAGACCCCGCCGAGCTTACGGTGATCCCACGTGGCCCTGCGGACCTCGACGAACTCGAGCCCGACGCGCTTGGCCGCCTGTGCCTCGACGGCCTCGAGGGCCTGGCTTGGCAGCTCCGACGGCGGCTGGGCATCCCGCGGCACGGAGTTCCGCAGGAGGATCACCTCGCCCAGCGGAACCACCGTCTCGAGCTCGCGGTGCAGGACGGCCTCGCACTCGAGCATCACGCCGCGCAGCTCCTCGTATGCCTCGCCGGCCTCGACCTGCAGCGTCGCTCGCGGATCGCGCTCGAGGTTTCGGACCTTCTGCGAGGCCGCATACGTCCACGCCCACACGCGCGGGCCCGCCTCGCCCTCCGGAGGATCGCGCAGCACGTACCACAGCGGCATCAGGTGCGGCCATCCTCGCGGTCCCGCCGACGCGCAGGTGACCGTGCGCTCGCCGGCGAGGAAGGCCGCCACCTCGGTGTCGCTCATCCTGATCTGCTCGCGGCGGCTCACAGCGGGAGCGTACTGGCCCCGATTCAGACGGGAGACGGCGCGACGTTGCCCTCGCGCAACCGTGCCACCGCCGCGCGCACCGCCTCGCGCGCGTCTTCAGGCTCGAGCACGGCGGCGTCGCCGGCTTCCTTGAGGATCTCCCGCACGAGCCAGTCAACGCCAGCGAAGCTCAGCTCGACTACGACCGCGCCGTTACTCCACTCGTCGATGACCCGCCTCGCCTCGCGGGCCCAGCGCGCGCGCTCGGGTGAGACCCACACGCGCGCGCTGCGCGAGGCCTCGACCTCGCCGGTTCGCAGCCAGCCGTCGACCGCGGCCGCGGGATCGACCTCCGGCCGCGGCTCGAACTTCTCGTCGGTGACGGTCACCGACTTGATCCGGTCGAGGCGGAAGTGGCGCATGCCCTCGCGCTCGGGGTCGAACGACGCGACGTACCAGCCCTCGCGGCCGTTCGTGAGCGCGTACGGCTCGACCTTACGCGAGGAGATTTCGTCCTCGTTCTCCTTGTAGTACTCGAGCTCGATCATCCGCCGCGCGACGATCGCCTTCGACACCCGCCGCGCGACGTCGGAGTCATCGCCCGCGGTGGGCGCCACCTGAAGGCCCTGCTCCATCGGGTCCTCGCCGAGCGCCGCCACGATCTTCGTACGCGCGGAGGTGAGGGACCCCTCGGGGATGTGCTCGCCGATCAGGTCGATCGCCGCCACCAGCGCCTTCGCCTCGACGGGCAGTAGCCTGGCGGGGCGGTCGAAGTTGTCGCTGTAGGGCTCGGGGTCGACCTCGATCTCCCCCTCCTCCTCCTTGATCTCCGCATACAGCACATAGGAGCCGCCGCCGAAGTTGACGACGTTCAGGACGTTGATGTCCTCGCGCAGCTCCTCCTCGCTCAGTTGCAGGTTCTCGCACACATCGTGGATCGAGACGCGCTCGCCGGCGCGGCCCGCCTTGATCAGGATGCTCGCGAGCGTCACCAGGCGCGCGAACCGCTCAGGACGGATCGCCGCCTCGCTGCGGGCGCCGCTCTCGCCGTCTGCGGTGCCCGGGGCACGCCGCCCCGAGCGCGGACGAGCGGGCGCGCTGCGGCCCGCCTCGGTGGAGGCCGCCGACGAGGCGCGGCGGCGGGGCTTGCTCGGCGGCGCATCGCCATGGCGCTCCTCCAAGAGCTCGAGCCGATGCTGGAACTCGCTCGTCAGCTCGTCCGGACCCAGGAGCATCGCGTGCACGCCGAGGCCGAGTACCCAGGAGACGATGCCCCGCGGGCTCGAGTAGCTCGTGAGGAAGACCTTGTCCCCCTGCTCCACGCTCGTGCCCGCGTACGGGCCGCCGTCGAGATGGGACTCCGCGTCATGGATCTCGCCGTAGCGTCCGAAGTGGCGTTCGACTTGCCAGGCGATCCGCTCGGAGATGAGCATCTCGGCGACACCGCGCTCCTCGCCGAGCTGCCAGTCGGCGCGGCTTGCGTAGCCGCGCGGGTCGAAGTCGGCGGGCCGGCGGAAGTCGTGCTCCGCCTTGGTCGCATAGGACACCTTCCCGCGGATGCGCGAGAGGCGGAACACGCGAATCGCCTTGCGCTCGTGGGCGTGACCGAGCAGGTAGAACTGGCCTCCCTGGAAGAGCAGGTGGTAGGGGTCGACGCGGCGCGAGCCCACCTCGTCTCGCTCCATCGTGTAGTAGTCGAAGACGATCGTCTTGTTGCGGAAGATCGCGGTCTCTACCTTCGCCAGGCGCGCCGAGAGGTCGTGGCCGCCCGCCGAGGCCGTGATGCCGAGCGCGACCGAGCGCTGCTCGGGGGCCCGAAGCGGGCTCGGACGCCCCCAGGTGATCTGCTGGAGTGCGAGCCGGAGCGGCTCGGCGTAGGCGAATTCGCCGTCGAGCAGGCTCAGCGCCGTCTGCAGAGCGGCGAGCTCCTTGTCCGTGAACGCGATCGGGGGCAGATGGAAGTTCTCGGGGCGCAGCGAGTAGTTCTCCTGCTCGGCCGCGCCGTCGGCCGGCCGCTCGACCGTCAACTGGATGCGCAGCGATTCGAGCTCTGAGCGGTCGGCGTAGAAGCGCCGGGCGAAGGCGTCCTCGTTCATGCCGCTGTAGCCCTCGACGTCCCGCCGGATCTCCACTGCGGTGACGGGCCGTCGCTCCGCCATCAGGTAGGAGATCAGCGACAGCTGGCGGATCAGCTTCTCGGTGTCCTTTGCCATCGGCCTTGAAAGATAGAAGCCGACGGCGAGATGGATGCGCCGGAGCTGAACCGGCGCTTCGCTATTTGCGTGCTTTCAGGCTGCTTCGCGGGCCGGCTCCGGCGGCCGGGCGATCTCGCCGCCGTCCTCGCCGCCATCGGCGGCGCCGCGCCCCGCGAAGAAAGCGCCTGCGCCGAGCGCCCGGTCGAACCCGGACCAGCGACGTCCCGGCGCAAGCTCCTTCTCGAGCCGATCGAAGCTGCCGAGCCGCCCGCCCAGGTTGTCGATCATGTGCACGAGCGTCGCCTCGCGTGTGCACGGGACGACCGGGCTGCCGTGCTCGAGCGTGCCGTGATGGGAGAGGATGATGTGGCCCAGCGCCTGTGCGAGCTCGGCCGGGAAGCCGTCGATGTCCTCGATCGCGCGGCGCATCCGGTAGTAGCCCAGGGCGATCTCACCGTGCAGTCTGCCGGCGTCGGTCAGGTCGATGTTTCGCGGGTCGTCCGTGTAGGCCTCGAGCTTGCCGACGTCGTGCAGCAGCGCGCCCGCAACCGCGACCTCACGGTCGATGCCCGGGAACGTGGCGCTGATCGCGCTCACGGCCTGGGCGACCCCGAGGCAGTGCTCGAGCAGCCCGTGCCGGTATGCCTGGTGGTAGTACTTCGCCGCGGGGGCGACGCGATAGGCCTCCCAGATCTCCGAGCTCTCGCCGAACACCCGCTCGAGCAGTTGGCGCAGGTGCGGCTCCTGGATCGTGTCCAGCAGCTCGCGAACCTCGCCTTCCAGGTGCTCGACAGCCCTTGCCGGCCCATCGAGCAGGTCCTCGGGGGAATAGCTGCCGGGGCTGGCCTCCTCGAGTCCGCGCAGGTTGATCTGCGGACCGAAGCGCGGATGGACGGTGTAGCGGCCGCGCACTCGCACCGCCGCACCGGCGCATGCGAGCTCCTCGACCTCGCCCAGCTCCTCCCAGACCATGCATACGACGGCGCCGGTGCGGTCGCCGAGATGCAGCCGCAGGTAGTCGCCGCCGTCGCGTCGCTGGCGCCGCTCGGACTCGCGAACCAGGAGCACCTGGTCGATCTCCATGCCGTCGATCAGCTCGTTGCAGAGCATGAATTGAAGGTAGACGTGGTTGCGGACGGCACGCTACGCCGGACCGCGCTCGAGGAACGCCCTCACGTTCTCAGCTGCGCCGCGCAACATCGCCTCACGCGTTCGCAGCGTGGCGCTTCCGATGTGCGGCAGGAGCACGGTGCGGGGGGCTGACAGCAGCCGCTCGGAGGGCCGCGGCTCGTCCTCGTAGACGTCCAGCCCCGCCGCGAAGAGCCTCCCGCTCTGCAGCGCCTCGGCCAGAGCCTCTTCATCGAGCACCGCTCCGCGAGCGGTGTTGACGAGCACCGCGGTCTCCTTCAGCAATGAGATCCTGCGCCTGTCTATGAGGTGGTGGGTCGACTCGCTCAAGGGCACGTGGACGCTCACGATGTCGCTGGCGGCGAGCAGTTCGTCCAGGTCCTCGACCCACCCGGGCGCGCCTGTGGGGCGCCGCGTGTGATGGAGCACGTTCATGTTGAAGCCCGAAGCTCGCCGGCCCACGGCCCGGCCGATCGAGCCGAAGCCGACGAGGCCGAGCGTCGCGCCGTGGACGTCCCGGCCGAAGTCCTCCTCAACGAAGCGCCAGCCCCGCCACGCCCCCGCGCGCAGCTTCTCCTCCGCGTCGTGCATCAGGCGCGATGCGGCGATGATCAGCCCGAAGGCGATGTCGGCCGTCGTCTCGACGAGCCCCTCACCGGCCGTGAGCACCTGAATGTCGCGTGCCGCGGCGGCCACGAGGTCGACCGCGTCGGAGCCGGCGCCCGCGACGGCGATCACGCGTAGGGCTGGCATTCGCGCCTGCGCGGCCGCGTCGACGCCCTGCGTCGGCGCGCAGATCAACGCCTGCGCCTGCGCGTCGGAGCCGGGCTCGCCCTCGATCAGCTGATGCGCGGACAGCGCGTCCAGGGATCCCCGCAGAATCGGCGTGGCGACGAGGATCCGCGCCATTGCAGCTCCGTCGAGGGCGGCCGCCCTACGGCTCCAGGCGGTGCGGGCCGCGATAGAGGAAGGTCACCTCGCGGACGTTGTCCTGCCCCAGGAGCTGCATCAGCAGGCGCGTGAGGCCGAAGCCGAAGCCGCCGTGTGGCGGGGCGCCGAAGCGGAAGAAGTCGAGGTAGTACTGGATCGGGCCGGTCTCGACGCCCTTGTCCCTGGCTTGCGCCAGAAGCTGCTCGTAGCGGTGCTCGCGCTGGGCGCCGGTGGTGAGCTCGATGCCGCGCCAGAGCAGGTCGAAGCTCTTCGTCAGCGCCGGCTGATCAGGGTGGCGCATGTGGTAGAAGGGCCGCACGGTGCTCGGGTAGTCGGTCACGAACACAAACTCGTGGCCGTGCTGCTCCTTGATCAGTGCCGACAGCGCACGCTCGCTCGGCGGATCCAGGTCGTGCTCGGCGCCCGGTGCGTCGTGGCCGTTCTCGCGCAGCAGCTGCTTCGCATCGGCGAGCGCGACCCGCGGGAACGGGACCACCGGCACCACCACCTCGGTCTCGAAGGTCGCTTCTATGTGCTCGCCGTGCGTCTCCTTGACCCGTTCCAGCACGTGCGCGAGCCAACGCTCCTCGAAGGCCATCACATCCTCGTGCGAGTCGATCCAGGAGATCTCCACGTCGACGCTCGTGAACTCGGTGTCGTGGCGTGAGGTGAACGAGGGGTTGGCGCGGAACACGGGGCCGATCTCGAACACACGGCCGAATCCGGCGGCCATCGCCATCTGCTTGTAGAACTGCGGCGACTGCGCCAAATAGGCCACGCCGTCGAAGTACTCGACCTTGAAGAGCTCTGCTCCCGACTCGCTGGCCGAGCCCATGAGCTTGGGCGTGTGCAGCTCGATGAACCGGTGCTCGCGCCAGTGCTCTCGCATCGCGTGCTCCGCCGTCGTCTGCACCTCGAAGATCAGCCGCCGCTCGGGCCGGCGCAGGTCGAGGTAGCGCCAGTCCATGCGCTTGTCGAGCGCCGAGTCGGCCGCGATCGGCAGCTCGGGCTCGGCCAGCGAGTCGACCTTCAGATCCTCGATCCGCAGCTCGAGGCCGCCGAGTTTCACGCGCTCATCGGCGACCACGGTTCCGGTCACGGTCACCGCGGACTCGGCGGTCAGCGCGGTGATCGCCTCGTTGAGGTCGCTCGGTGGCTCATGCTTCGGCACGACGGCCTGCGCGACGCCCGTTTCGTCGCGGAGGATCACGAACTGCGTCCGCTTCTGGTCGCGCACGGCCTGCACCCAGCCGCGGACCGTCACGCGCTCACCCACCCTCTGGCTCAGCTCCGCGATCAGCGTCCGTGTCACGGCGAGGACCCTACCCGAGGCGGCGATCCCACACGGCACGGCGCCCGGCGGCGCCGGCGCGCTCGCTCACGGCGTCTCGGGGGCCAGCTCGACCTCCACCGCGAACGCCTCGTCCTCGATGGGCTCGAGCAGCTCGATCGCTCCCGCAGCCACCAGGTCGTCAGACCCGAGCTCTAGCGCCTGCAGGCGCCGAGCGGTGTCGCGCACGACCACACGCCGCACCGGGGCGCGCATCGGGCGGCGAGCCTGGGACTTCGCCTTGCGCACCTCTCGCAGGACGTCGGCCGTGACGGCCAGCGCCATCTCCTCACCGTTGCGCTCGGCGCCCGCGGCGGCGCCCGCGAGCTCGGCGGCGTCCGGCCACAGCGCGCGATGCACCGAGCCCTGCTGCCACCACGACCACACCTCCTCGGTCACGAACGGCAGGAAGGGAGCGAACAGTCGTTGGAAGGCCGACAGCGACAGGCGCAGGGCCAGGCTCACGGACGCGGCCGCCTGCGGCGAGGTGTCATAGCGGCGCCCCTTGACGAGCTCGAGGTAGAAGTCGCAGTACCACCAGAAGAACTCCTCCGTGTGCTCGAGCGCCCGCGCGTAGTCGTACTGCTCGAGCCTCGCCGTGGCATCGGCGACGACCGCCGCCAGTCGCGCGAGCATCGCGCGGTCGAGCGGATGTGTGACGGTCTCCCCCTCCGGCGGCAGGTCGGCGAGCGCGAACTTGGAGGCGTTGAGCAGCTTGACGGCGAGCCGGCGCCCGACCTTCATCTGCTGCGGATCGAAGGCCGTGTCGGTGCCGGGACGCCCCCTCGCCGCCCAGTAGCGGACCGCGTCGGCTCCGTGCTCCTCGAGCAGGTGCATCGGCGTGACGACGTTGCCCTTGGACTTGGACATCTTCTTGCGGTCCGGGTCGAGCACCCAGCCGGAGATCGCGGCGTTGCGCCACGGCAGCTCGTCGTAGTCGAGCTGCGAGCGCAGGATGGTCGTGAACAGCCAGGTCCTGATGATGTCGTGTGCCTGCGGGCGAACGTGCATCGGGAACACCTTTTGGAACAGCTCTTCATCCTCGCCGGCGTGCCCGGCGATCTGGGGCGTCAGCGAGGAGGTGGCCCACGTGTCCATCACGTCGGGGTCGCCTGTGAAGCCGCCTGGCCTGCCGCGCTGCTGGGGCTCGTAACGATCGGGCACGTCGGTGGAGGGATCGACGGGAAGCTGCTCCTCGCGCGCGAGTATCGGCTCCTCGTATACGACGGCTCCGCTCGCATCGAGCGGATACCAGACCGGGAACGGGACCCCGAAGAAGCGCTGGCGGCTGATGCTCCAGTCGCCGCTCAGCCCTTCCACCCAGTCCTCGAAGCGCGCCCGCATGTAGGTTGGATGCCAGCTCAGCTCCCGGCCCCGAGCGATCAACTCCTCGTGATGCTCGACGGTGTGGATGAACCACTGGCGACTAGTGATGATCTCGACGGGCCGCTCGCCCTTCTCGAAGAACTTCACCGCATGCGTCACCGGCTGGGGCTCGCCGACGAGGTCGCCCGATTCCTGGAGCAGCTCGACGATGCGCCGGCGCGCCTGGTTGACCGTCCTGCCCTGGAGCTCGCCGTAGCGGGCGCGCGCCGTCTCGACGTCGACCGACTCCCAGCCGGCCGTGCCCCAGGGGACCTCGAGCAGCCGACCGTCGGGGCCGAGCACGGAGCGCACCGGCAATCCGAGCTCACGCCACCAGACGACGTCCGTGAGATCGCCGAAGGTGCACACCATCACGAGGCCCGTCCCCTTCTCCGGGTCGACGAGAGGGTGCGTGAGCACAGGAACGCGCGTGCCGAACAGCGGCGTCAGCGCCTGCCTTCCCACGAGCTCGTTGTGACGCTCGTCGTCGGGGTGCGCGAGCAGCGCGACACAGGCCGCGATCAGCTCCGGGCGGGTGGTGTCGATCAGCGCCTGCGCCTGCGCGTCGTCGATCGCGAAGCGCACCCGGTGCATCGCGCCTGGCCGCTCGCGGTCCTCTAGCTCGGCCTGCGCGACGGCCGTTTGGAAGTCGACGTCCCACACCGTCGGCGCCTCCAGCTGGTATGCCTCGCCACGCCGGAGCAGGCGCAGGAACGAGCGCTGCGATATCCGTTGTGCGAGCTTGCCGATCGTCGTGTACGTCATCGACCAGTCGACCGACAGGCCGAGCCGTCGCCACAGCTGCTCGAAGGCCTGCTCGTCGGTCTCGGTGAGCTCCAGGCAGAGCTCGACGAAGTTCGGCCGCGAGACCGCGACCGGCTCCTTCTGGGACGGCTCGGCGGGCGGCTTGAAGTCGGGGTCGTAGGGGACCAGCGGATCGCAGCGCACGCCGAAGTGGTTCTGGACGCGCCGCTCGGTCGGCAGGCCGTTGTCATCCCAGCCCATGGGGTAGAAGACCTGCATGCCGCGCATGCGCCGGTAGCGCGCGATCGCATCTGTGTGCGTGTATGAGAAGACGTGCCCCACGTGCAGCGAGCCGCTTACCGTCGGCGGGGGCGTGTCGATCGCGTAGACGCGCTCGCGGGGAGCCTCACGATCGAATCGGTAGGCGCCCTGGCGCTCCCAGATCTCGCTCCACTTCTCCTCCAGGCCCTCGAGCGTGGGCCGCTCTGGCACGCCGCCGCCGGAAGCCAAAGGCTCGCCGTCAGCCTGCGGAGGATTCTCGGTTTTGGAACGCGCTATCGGGGGCAAGCCGTTGATCGTAGCCGCCGGGGAAGGTAGCTTGCCCTCCGAGCTCAGGCGCGCTGGACATGACGCTGAAATCGCGGAATACTTCCATGAGAATCTCCTCATAAACGTGCATCGCGTGCACCTCGATATAGAGTCAGAGACCGGGGACGAGTCAGGTCTTTGGGAGCGCGGAATGAGGTTTGGGGAAGTTTGAGCCTGTTCGTGAAGAAGCTCTTGGCCGTAGGGACCGCGGTGGCGGCCCTCGGAGCCTTGATCGGTCTTTACGTCGCAGACTGGGCCACGAGCTTCCCCAGGACGGTCGCCGCCAGCAGCGCGCCGGCCAACAGCGTGGGCGCCAGCCTGACTCTCGAGACCGTCGCCTCGATCGGGACCAAGCTCAGCCCGACGCACCCCAGCTGGGTCTCCTACCTGGTCCGCTCGGGCGGCCAGTGGGTGCACAGCACGGACTACACGGTGCCGGCGAACTCGATCGTCCACGTCACGATCTACCAGTTCGACACGCCGACCGGTCTGCGCAACCCGTTCCTGTCGCAGGTCCAGGGGACGATCGGCGGGACCGAGACGATCGACGGCAAGACCACGAACACCGTGGAACCCGAAGAAGCGTCGCACACGTTCGCGGTGCCGGAGCTCGGCGTGTTCGTCCCGCTTCCGGGCGTGCCCGAAGAATCCAAGCACCTGTGCGAAGAAGCGCCGTGCGAACCGTCGACGATGGACCATCGCACGGTCACCTTCAGCTTCCGCACGGGCAGGAAGGGACGCTACCACTGGCAGTGCTTCGTGCCGTGCGGCGCTGGTTGGTACTTCGGCAACGGAGGGCCGATGCAGACCCTGGGCTACATGGACGGGTTCATCAATGTGGTCTAGCCGATGAGCGAACCCAACCACGCGAGGCGCTTCGGTGTCATCTGGGTGGTTGCGTCGGTGCTCGCCACGCCGCTCGTGATCGTGCTGCTCGGGCCGATCCTGCCGCCAGGCAACGGGAGCGAACAGGCCTCGGGCCAGAGCACCGACAACACGGTGCTGCTCGCGATGGCAACACCCGTGCTGCTGCTCGTCCTGATCTACCTGATCTACGCCGTCATCTACTTCCGCCAACCTCAGGGAGGGGTCCTCGAAGGGCCGGCCATCCGGGGCAACGCACGCATCCAGACGACTTGGATCATCGTCACCTCGGTGCTCGTGCTCTCCCTTGCCGTCTATGGAACGGAGCGGCTGCTCACCGGCTACGGCGCCGGCTCCGGAAGCGGGCCCACGCCGCTGACCGTGCCGAAAGGCCCCAAGCTGCCGGTGCAGGTGATCGGCCAGCAGTGGGCGTTCACCTACCGCTATCCGACCTACGGCGGAGTCGAGGTCCCGCACCTCGTCCTGCCCGTCAACCAGATGGTGGAACTGCACGTCACCTCTCTTGACGTGATCCACTCCTTCTGGGCTCGCCAGCTGGGCGTGAAGGCGGACGCCAACCCGCAGGTGGACAACATCGCCTTCGTCAAGCCCACACGTGCCCAGACCTTCGAAGTTCGCTGTGCCGAGCTGTGCGGCATCTGGCACGGCGAGATGTTCGACCACGGGCAGGTCGTCACGCCCGGCGCCTTCCAGGCCTGGATCCGTCAGGCGCAGGTGGCCTATGGCCCCGCGACGAAGTTCCTGCCCCCGTATAGCAAGACCTACCTACCGAAACCGACGAGGCGTGGCGGATGACGACTACGACAGAAGCTCTTTCAACTCCCCCGCCAACGCACCGGCCGCTCTGGCGCCGGGTGATTGGCTTCAACCTGCTGTTGGCCGTCGCGCTCGGAGTCGGCGGCTACTACCTGGGCTGGTTCATCGGACACGAAATCGGCGGGAAGACCTTCAAATATCAGGCGAAAACGAGCGAGAACGACGTCGCCCTGCTGCTCGCGTACTTCTTCGGCGTGATCGGCTTCTTGATCGGGCTCGGCTTCGCGAACTACCCGCTGTCGCGGATGCTCGGCCGCCCGGCCTCACTGCGCGAGAAAGAGGGCGAGGGGATCGGTCGCTACTTCGGCCTCTGCACGGATCACAAGGTGGTCGGGATCCAATATCTCGTCGGCATCGGCGTCTTCTTCTTCGTCGGCGGGGTCAACGCCATGCTGATCCGCACCGAGCTGCTTCATCCCACGCCCACGGTCGTCGGTCCGAACCAGTACATCTCGCTGGTGGGCATGCACGGGACGATGATGATGGGAATGATGACCTCGGGCATCCTCGGGCCATTCGCCAACTACTTCGTCCCGATCATGATTGGAGCCCGGCGAATGGCGTTCCCTCGCATCGAGGCGCTCACCTTTTGGCTGCTGATGGCCGCCGGCTTCATTCTCACCTCGACGATCTTCTTCGGCGGCTTCCCCACGGGCTGGACCGGCTATGAGCCGCTCAACGACCAGGCGGTTATGGGGATGGACTCCTACATCCTCTTCTTCGCGCTCGTCGGTCTGTCTATGTCCCTGCTCGGGCTCAACATGATGGCCACGATCATCACCATGCGCGCCCCCGGGCTGACCTGGTCGCGCCTGCCGATCTTCGTCTGGTCGGTGCTGGCCACGGCCGTGCTGATGGTGCTCGCGGCGCCGGTGCTCGTCGCGACGCTGCTGATGGCAGCGCTGGACCGCACGATCGACACCAGCTTCTTCATTGCGGGCGGCGGTGGCAGCTCCTACCTGTTCGAGAACCTGTTCTGGTTCTTCGGGCACCCTGAGGTCTACATCCTCGCCCTGCCCGGGTTCGGGATCGTGCTGGAGCTCCTGCCGGTATTCACGCGCAAGCCGCTCTGGGGCTACAGGCTGGCAGTCTCCGGGCTGCTCGGCGTCACCCTGCTCAGCTTCTTCGTCTGGCAGCACCACCTGTTCGTGAGCGGGATAAACGCCGACCTGCGCCCGTTCTACATGCTCTCCACGGAGATCATCTCGATCCCGACCGGCTTCATCTTCCTGTGCGTGATGGGGACGCTGTGGAAGGCGCGAACGTCGTTCACGGTGCCGATGCTGTTCGTCCTCGCCTGGACCGTCAACTTCCTGATCGGCGGTCTCTCCGGGGTGTTCCTCTCGGACACGCCGAGCGACACCAGCACGCACGGCAGCTTCTTCTCGATGGCCCACTTCCACTACACGATCATGGGCGGCCTGATCTTCGCCTTCTTCGCCGCGATCTACTACTGGGTCCCGAAGATGACGGGCCTGCGGTTCAACGAGCGCTTGGCCAAATGGCACTTCTGGCTGATGTTCGTCGCATTCAACTCTACCTTCCTGCCGCTGTTCGCAGTCGGCATGGAGGGGCAGCCCCGGCGCGTCAGCCAGTACGCGCCCAACCTGCAGGGGCTCAACACGTGGGTCTCGATCTCGGCCTTCGTGCTCGGCTTCTCGATGCTGATCTTCATCTTCAACACCGTCTACTCGATGATCTTCGTCCGCGCGCGCGCCGAGCAGAACCCCTGGCGCTCGAAGTCGATCGAGTGGCAGATCCCCCATCCCGTTCCCGTCAACAACTTCGAGCAGATCCCCGTGTTCGACTCAGATCCATATGGCTACGGCACGCCGATCCCGCTCGCCGGAGCGCGACCAGAGCCGGCGGGAGCCTGATGATGGCGTCCTCGAGCGAAAACCTCCCACTCGGACGGATGGTTCCGCCCGTGCCTGCGGGCGTCGAGATACCTCCCGAGCCACCCGACGTCGGCGCCCGAGCGCTGTCGGTCGCCGCGCGGCTGCTGGCTGGAGCGTCGACGTTCTTCTTCCTCGCCTTTGTCTTCGCGTACTTCTATCTGCGCTCGCTCAACGTCGAGCATCTGTGGCGCCCAGCGCACGTGAAACCGGACCACGCGCTCGGCGCGGCGATGATCGCGTGCGTGGTGATCAGCGCCCTGGCGACGATCGCCGCCGGGCGCCAGCTGAAGAGCGGCTCGGGCCGCTGGCTCGGGCCGGCGATCGTCGGGGTGGTGCTCGGGCTGGCCGCCGTTGGACTTCAGTCATATGAGTACACGGTGCAGCACTTCGGACCGACCGACGGCGCCTTCGCAAGCGTGTTCTGCACCTGGACGGCGCTGTACATGATCGCCGTGCTCTGCACTATGTACTGGCTCGAGACCCAGGTCGCGACGGAGCTACGGGCGCGTCGGGCGCCGGCGCCCACGGAGGCGGACATAAAGGAGGCGGACAAGCTGATTGCCCCCGGGATGGACGCCGCTGTCTTCTACTGGGCCTTCCTCGCCGGCATCGGCGTCGTGACCTACGTGACGCTCTATCTCCTCTGATGATCGCCGCGGCTGCGACGCCGGGCTTCTGGGACTGGTCGTTCAACCCTCCGCTGCTCCTGGTGGTCGGCCTGGCGCTCCTCTACTGGATCGGCAGCCGTCGCACCGTCACGCCTGTTCGCACGCGACAGCGCCTGAGGGGCTTCTGCTTCTATGCCGCGCTCGTGGTCCTGGCAATCGCGCTCAACTCGCCGATCGACCTCCTCAGCGAGCAGCTCTTCTGGGTGCACATGGTCCAGCACGTGCTGCTGCTCGTCGTGGCTCCGCCGCTGCTCGTGCTGGCCCGCCCCTGGATGCGCCTCTGGCGCGCGCTGCCCCTCGGCGCACGGCGGTCGTTGGGTCGCAGCGTGCTGTACGGGCAGCGAACGGCGCCGCTGCGCTTCCTGTCGCGGACGCTCGGCAGGCCCGCGGTCAGCTTCGTCCTCTTCAGCACGGTGCTGCTGGCCTGGCACCTGCCGGCGCTGTTTGACGCGACGCTCCGCTCGGAAACGCTCCACGCGCTCGAGCACACGCTGTTCTTCGGCGCGGCGGTGCTGTTCTGGAAGCAGGTGATCGACTCACCGCCGCTTCACGCGAACCTTGGTGCTCCCCAGCGGGTCGCATACGTCATCGGCGCGATGGTGGTCAGCTGGGTCCTGGCGGTCGTGCTGGCTCTGGCCCCGCACCCTCTGTATGACTTCTATGCCCATGAGGCGAGCCGGCCCGGTGGGATCTCGGCGCTCGCCGATCAGCAGATCGCCGCGGGCGTCATGTGGGTGCCTGGATCGATCTCCTTCGTGATCGTTATATTCGTCTACGTTCACCGTTGGCTGACGCCGCCCGCGATCCGGGCGAGACCGTCGCGCCTCGCCGGCGAGCATTAGGAGGGCTCATGTCAGGCACCGTCATCCCACTCGCGGCCGACTTCCTCGCGGGTTCGATCCTGAGCCTGGTGCTCCCGATTGCGGTGGTGATCGTCGTCGCGATCTGGTACGTCATGATGTGGCGGCGCGGGACGGGCGAACGCTGAGCTGTACCGGCGGGATCTACGCGCGCCGTGATTGACTGAGAAACGCGACGATGGGTCAGCCGGCGAGCAGCCTCGGGACGTCGTGAGCGATCTCGCCCGGTTCGAAGCTGGCCGGGTAGAGGGTCTTGAGCGTGCCCCTGGCGGTGATGCCGTAGACGAGCGCGGAATGCGCCACGCGGTCGGGCTGGCCGACCTCCTGGGTCGAGCCCACGCTCCACGCAGCCCACGTGCGTGAAAGCTGTGAGGGCGACCCGATCAGGTACTGCATCCTTCCGAGCATCTCGTGCGTGCGCAGGAACCCTGCGACGGCGGACGGCGTGTCGCCGCGGGGATCGACCGAGATCGCGATCACCTGCGCATGCGAGGCCTGCGAGCCGAGCATGCTCAACGCAACCCTCAGGTTGGATGCAATCAGCGGACAGACGTCCGGGCAGTGCGCGTAGAGGAAGGTGACGAGCACCGCCTTGCCTCGATACTGGGTGAGCGTGACCGGCTGCCCCTGGTAGTTGCGCAACTCGATCGGAGGGGCTTGCTTGGCGGGAAGCGCGAGCGTCCCGAGGAAGCCACCGGCAGGTGGGGACTGCCGCACCCCGCCTGGAAGGGCGGTCCGGCTGGAGCCACCCGACAGCGCGAGCGTGACGGCGAGAACGATCGCGAACAGGAGCGCCAGCGGGAGGAGCACCCGCGGGCGGGCGATCTTCTGCGGGGGCTCGCCACCGGGAATCGTGCCGTGCTCGCTCATCGAGTCGCCGCCGAAAGTCTACCGCCGCCGCCCGCTGCGCTCGCGGCCCCGCGCGCGCCTCACGACCCGCGACGCCGCCTCATCGGAGCTGTGCCGCTGCGATCGAGCGCGCGCTCAGGCGCCGAGAGCGACAGGCGCCGACGCAGAGCCTTCGCGCGACCCGTAGCTGAACGAGCGCTCGTCACGCTCGGCGCTGTGATCGGGGCAGTAGACGCCTCGCACGAGGCCGTCGGGGAGGCCGTACGCGAGCCACTCACCGCCGCCCCAGGCGAAGTGGAAGAAGCGCTCTCCAGAGGCTTTCTCGAGCTCGCGAGCCCAAGCGGCGATCACCACTACCGCGGGAATCGTGCTGGGGCACGAGCAGCCGCCGGAGAGATAGCCCGAGGAGACGCATTGAAGCGCCAGCTCCACGCGGCCGCCACGGCCGCTCCGGTGGGGCTCCATGTCGCTGGCGACGGCGAGCTGCCTCGCGGGGGCCGGCCGAGCTACGTCAATGCAAGCCATTTCAAGCTCCGTTCTTCCCTTGCCCTGCGACGAGGACTCTCGTCGATCCTGCTGCACGTTCCGGGCATTTCATGTCGTTCTTTTCGGGCACCTGCCGCTCTTGCGAGAGCGAAGTACCAGTATCTGGACGCTTGTACCAATGGCTCGAATCGTGCTCGGGGGCCGGGACGCCGGCGCGGCGCTCACGGATCGACGAGCGCGCGAAAGAGCTCGCCCCGCTCCTCGAAATCGCGGAAGTGGTCATAGCTCGGGGCGGCTGGCGACAGCAGCACCACGCCGCCCGGCCGCGCGAGCGCTCGCGCGAGGCCCACCGCCGCGCGGATGTCGACGCTCTCGATCGCTTGCCGCTCAGGAACGCCCGCCTGCCGCGCCGCGGCAATCAGGCGCGGTCCCGTCGAGGGAAGGCCGACGACGCTCGCCCCGGTCTCGGCGAGCCGGCTTGCGAGTCCGGCGTAGTCCTGCCCCCGGTCCTGGCCGCCGCCGATGAGCACTATCTCCCGATCGGCGAAGCTGGCAAGCGCCGCGAGCGTCGACTCGGGCGTCGTCGAGATGCTGTCGTTGATCCACAGGACCCCGTCGCGCTCGGCGACGGTCTCGAGGCGATGCGGCAGGGGCCTGAAGTCGCTCAGCGCCTCCGACAGCGGCGGCGGGGCGACGCCGTACGCCTCGAGCGCCGAGAGCGCGGCGCATAGGTTCAGCGCGTTGTGCTCGCCCCGCAGCGGCAGCTCGCCGCCCGCGAGCATTAGCTCGCCGGCGCGCGCGATCCCGCGGGGGGTGAGGTCCCAGCCGGCAGGGACGCCGTAGGGAATCGCCTCGCTCGCTACGCCCGCCGCCGCGAGCAGCTCCTCGCTGCGGGCGTTCAGGACGGTCACCCGCACGCCTGGCAGGCCGATGATGCGCAGCTTCTCCTCGCGGTAGGTCCCGGGCGAACCGTGCCAGTCCACGTGCTCGTCGAACAGGCTCGTGAGGACCGCCACCTGGGGCCCGACCTCGAGGTCGGCGACCTGGTAGCTCGAGAGCTCCACCACGGCCAGCTCTGCTGGGTCCTGGTCGAGCAGATCGAGCGCCGGCACGCCGATGTTCCCGGCGAGGTGGACGGCTCGGCCGGCTGCGCGCGCGAGATGGAAGGCGAGGGCGGCTGTCGTGCTCTTCCCCTTGGTACCGGTGATACCGATCACCGCCGTTCCCTCCCGCTCGGCCATCCACAGGGCCGTCGCGGTCGTCACGCGCACCGACGCCTCGTGCAGCGCCCGCAGCTCTGGCCGGTGGATCGAGACTCCCGGCGAGCGGACCACGACGTCGCAGGCGCCGAGCGCCTCAACGGCGCCCGCCGCGCCCAGGACCCGCGCCGCCGGCGCCGCAAGCAGCTCGTGAACGTCCGCGGGCGGCTCGCCGTCGAAGACCGCCACGGCGATCCGCGCCGAGGGCAGCCGCCGCCTGAGCTGCCGCGCGAAGGAGCGGATCTCCCGGCCGGCGCCCCAGACGCCGACGGTGGCGCCGTCAAGCTCCGAGAACCGCACGTACATCCGGCATGAGGGCCGCGGGCACGGCGTGATCCTCACCGAGGGCGAGCGCCCGCACCGGGTCACCGGCGGCCGGCGGGAACTGCGGCAGCACCTCGGCGACGAGCCGCCGAACCACCGCGTGATCGCGCCACCGCGGGTCCGCCGCGAGCATCCGGATCGCCGCCAGGCTCTCCTCCTCCTCTCCGACGCACTCGAACGGCTTGTGACCTCCCGTGGCCGTGAGCAGGGCGAAGCCGGCGAGCTGGCGCTCGTCCTCGAGCAGGTCGCGTCCGAATATCTCGCGCATGTGAGCGGGATCGCTGAACGGGGCCAGCGCGAGGAACACGAAGCGGCACTTCGGGCAGTCGCCGCACCAGGTGCGGGCCCGCAGCGACGGCTCGAGACGGAAGATCGCGTTGCAGCTCGTGAAGGCCCCGTGGTAGGGCAGCATCCGCGCAAAAGCGCGGGCGATCGCGAGCTCGGAGGCGGGGCGCACGATCGAGAACAGCTGCAATCCGCTCGCGGCCTCGGCGACGGCTGCGCTCAGCAGGCGTTCGGCCATGATGCTCTTGCTGAACTGGTGGTTGATCTCAACGCCCTCCCAGGTCACGTTGCCGCTGGAGGCGGAGCGCTCATTGGCCATCACGACGGTGTCGAAGCCACGCAGCCGGGCGGTGAGCAGCGCGGCGCAGGAAACGATCGCCGTGATCGGGATGTGGCCGTTGAGCGCGCCAGCCCCATTGAGTGCTCCCAGGCGCGGGTCGAGCCGTCGCCGAGCGAGCAGGTGAGGCAGCCTCGCGACGGAGATGGTCCTGGCGATCGCAGGCGCGTCGCCGATCGAGAAGAGCCCCAGCTCGCGACCCGAACGGCGCGCGATCTCGATGGCCACCGCCGAGTCCTTGCCACCGCCGACCGCCACGAGCATCCGTTTGGGCGCCGTCGCGGTCGGGGAGCCGCTCGACCCGGGCCCCGACGCCTGCCCGAAGCGGGGACGCGGCAGGGGCAGACCGTTGGCGTAGGCGAACTCGCCGAGGCCCAGCGAATAGAGCGCCTCGAGCAGGGCGGCGGCAGCCGGCGGGGGAGCGCCGGCCTCGCAGCTGATCTCTGCGGGAGCCGCCGTCTTGAAGTAGCTGACGCCGGCGACCCAGTGAAGCAGCGACAGCAGAGCCTGCGCGCGGCCGAGCTCGGCGTCGCTGAGGTCGTCATCGAGCGGCAGCTCGAACTCCTCCACGAAGAAGATCTCGTCGTCGAGCGCGTAACGGAGCGTGACGCGCCCGCGCGCATCGAGCTCGCGGGCGAGGAAGCGAAAGGTCTGAAACCTCCTCGGATCGAACAGGACGGGGGACTGCCTGGCGCCGGCTGCCATCTCATCAGCCTAGAGCGAGCGCACGCCAGAGCGCTCGCGGCGGTGTGCTCAGGCGTCGGGGATGGCGCGCAGAGCGAGGGTGTCGGGCAGCGCGCTCGCCATCGCAGGAAGGTCAGGCTGCAGGCCAAGCGTGTTGACGAAGCTGCAGAGCGCGATCCATTGCCCGATCACGAGCAGCAGCTCGATGACCGCGCGCGGCCCGAAGAGTCCGGCGACGGCAGCGACGGCCTGTTCGCTCGCCGCGCCCTCGACGGTCACCTCGCGCGTGAAGCCGAGGACCTCGCGCTGCGCCTCGCTGAGGCTCGCGTCGTCTTCGCGGCCATCCTTGATCGCCGCGATCTGCCCACCGGTCGCACCGAGCGCGCGGGCGATCGCCACGTGTTGCACCCACTGATAGTCGGAGTCCCGCAGGCGGGCGACCTTCAGGATCGCGAACTCGCGCAGGACCGGGTCGAGCTCTATCTCGCCCAGCAGCGCGCCCGTGTAGTCCAGCCACGGGCCGAACGCGGTCTGCGCGTGAGCGAGCATGCGCAGCACGCTGACGGGATGTCTGTCCAGCACCTCGCGGATCGAGCTGGGAGCGCTGTCGGTATCGGCGTAGGGCAGGTTGGCCATGCTGATCAGAGCGGCGACTGCGTGCAGGCTCGGATGCTACTCGGCGTGTAGGCGGCCAAATAACACGATTCGAGCTATCCACGCCACGCGGCGGGTCCGTGATGGCTCGCAGCTACGATTGGCCGGTGCATCGAGACGAAAGCTGTCGTCGGCGCTCGCCCGAGCCCTGCCGTACCCCGCCCCTCCTCCACACGAGGGTGTCCGCGGGGCGGCCGCCGATCGCTCCCGCAGACTCTGTGTGTTGATGGCCTCGACGCGTCACTCACGCCGGGCCGCGGGCCGCCGGCGCGTTCGCCGTGAACGCCTTCTCGCCGCCTCGCTGGCCGTTGTACTGGTCGCGGTCGCGGCGGCGGTCCTTGGCTCGCGCGGCGGTTCCTCGCGAGCCGGCCATCTCACGCCGCGGCCGAAGCAGCTGGTTCCCCCTGGCCCGTTGGCTCCTGCCTCCGTCGGAGGCCTCTCGGCGCTATGGGCCGCGCAGAACGTCGTCGGCATCCAGCCGGGCACGGCCGCCGCCTACGAAGCTGCCTCGAAGCTACCCGGACCAGGCGGCTACATACTGATCGCCGATCGCGGCAACAACCGCATCCTCGTGGTCGATCCGCAGGGCGCCATCGTTTTCCTCTACCCGTCCCAGGCTGACCTTCAGGCGGGGCGCCAGCTGTTCTACAACGACGACACGTTCGTCGAGCCGGGCGGTCAGGCGCTGATCGCCAACGAGGAGGACAACCACGCGATCGTCGAGGTGAAGCTCGCCGACCACGCCCTGAATGTCCTGTTCGGCCATCCCAGGGAACTGGGCTCCGATGAAACCCACCTCAACACCCCGGACGACGCCTACGCGCTGCCGGACGGCTCGTTCACGGTCGCCGACGCCTACAACTGCCGCATCCTCTTCATCAAGGGCGGGCAGATCCTTCACCAGTACGGGCAGGCCGGCGTCTGCCGGCATGACCCTCCGCGCTATCTCGGGGCGGTCAACGGGGACACGCCGGTTCCGGGCGGGGGCGTGATGATCAGCGAGATCCCCGGCAACTGGATCGATGAGATCGGCCCCGAAGGCAAGCTCGTGTTCGCCGTGCGGGCGCCCGTGAGCTACCCGTCCGACCCGCAGCCGCTGCCCGGCGGGAGGATCCTGCTGGCCGACTACGCGAGCCCAGGGCACGTCCTGATCATCGATCATGCCGGCAAGGTGCTCTGGCGCTACGGGCCGAGTCAGGGCTACGGGCGCATGGACCACCCCTCCCTCGCGATGCCCCTCCCGAATGGGAACATCGCAGTCAACGACGACTTCCGCCACCGCGTGCTGGTGATCGACCCTCGCACGAGCACGATCGTGTGGAAATACGGGCACACGGACATGCCGGGCACCGCGCCGGGCTATCTCAACACCCCGGATGGCATGGACTTCATTCCGGCCGGACCGCGCGGCGGCCCCGACTACGCCGCGGTCGTGCATCCGTAGAGTCGCAAGGCGGCGGGGCGGCGCGGTGGCGGTGTACGATCGGTCCATGTGCCGAAACATTCGCTCCCTCTACAACTTCGACCCGCCGGCCACCGAGCAGGAGGTCCGCGCGGCGTCGCTTCAGTACGTCCGCAAGATCAGCGGTTTCGCGAAGCCATCGCAGGCGAACGCCGAGGCCTTCGAGCGCGCCGTGGACGCGGTCGCCGAGATCTCGGGGAGGCTGCTCGATGAGCTCGTCACCTCCGCGCCCCCGAGGGACCGCGAGGTCGAGGCCGCCCGGGCCCGGGCCCGCGCCCAGCAGCGCTTCGCCGCCTGATCGGCGTCAGCTCGGGTTCTCGTCGCGGTAGTACTCGATCGCGCCCGTGGACTCGAGGTCGGCGTCGAGGATCGCCTCGATGTCCACGATCACGTCGATCTCGTTGCTGACGACTACGCCGCCACCTGGTATCTCGTCCTGCCAGGACACGTCGAAGTCGTGGCGGTTGATGCGGGTCTTCGCCTCGAAGCCGATTCGCGTGAGCGTCCCCTTGTTCTCATCGCCGACCCAGAACGGTGTCCTCCACTGGCCGAGGTAGGAGACGTCCATCACGACCGGGCGGGTGATGCCCCGGATCGTGAGCTCGGCCTCGGCCTTGAAGACGATGTCGGCGACGCGCTCGACGAAGCGTCCCGCGAACGTGATCTTCGGATGGTTCTCGACATCGAAGAAGTCGGCGCTGCGCAGGTGGGCATCGCGGCTCGCCTCTCCGGTCCAGATCTTGGTCGCGTCGATCTCGCCCGTGAAGCTGCCCGTGAGCGGCTGATCCCAGTCGAAATACAGCTTGCCGTGCACGTCCTTGAAGAGGCCATGGACCCACGTGACCATCATGTGGCGGGCACGAAACCCGGCCTCGGTGTGTCCCGGCTCGAAGGTCCAGCTCGGTATCGGGCTCGCGGCGGATCCACTCTCGTTCTGCAGATCGGGCGTGACCGTCATCGCTGCCTCCTATCTGGACGCGCTGTTCCGCCACAGCCTAGCCGTCGGCGGGACCAGCGCCATGAAGCGCGCCCGGGCGCCACGCTAGCGCTCCTCGCCGGCGAGCAGCTCCATCAGCAGCCCGTCGTGCCAGCCGTCGCCGTCGGCATCGCGCTCATAGTCGCGCATGACGCCAACGCGCCTGAAGCCCGCCTTCTCGTAGGCGCGGATGGCCGCCGCGTTCGAAGCGGCCGGGTCGATCGTGATGCGGTGATGGCCCCGCTCGTCGATCAGGTGACGCGCCACCCGCCTGACGACCTCGGTGCCCAGGCCGCGGCCGTGCAGCTGGGGGTCCAGAAAGAGATCGATCGCGGCGTGCCGGTATCTCGGCATTGGCTCCTCGTAGAACTGGACCAGGCCGGCGATCAGCCCGTCGACCTCGATCGTCAGGCGGGTCGCCTCAGGCTCATCGCTCCACGGGAACCCCTCCTCGGGCTCCTCCCACCAGCGCACGACCTCAGGCGTGCGGTGTATGCGCAGCAACTCCGCCTCGTCGCTCGCGACGAGCGCCCGCAGCGCGAGATCCGGCTGATGCGCGCCTGGCTCCATCGCGCAGGCCTATCACAAGGACCGCCGGGGCCTGGCGCGGACGGACGCGCTCTGGAGCGCTCAGCGCTCCTCACCGGTGATTCCGCGGCGCATCAGGCGCACGCGGCGAAGCTCCTGGACCGCCTCGTCGACGCCGCCGAGGCCGACCTGCTGCGCCTTGCCGATGAGCTCCGGCTCGAGGCGATGGCGTACCAGCTCTCCGGCGATCGCGTCGGCGCGCAGCGCGGCCGCGCCCGGGCGTGAGCTGACGAGCCGCTCCGGCCGGCGCCCGCGGAACAGCAACCCGACGCCGTCGTCGAGCGCCCATCCGCCCGGGAGGATGCCGTCTCGCACCGCCGCGAGCCAGGCCGGCAGGCGCTCGGGCTCGCCGTCCGCGTGAACGGTCAGCGACCCCTGGAGCAGCCCGAGCCCCTGGATCGGACCGGGGCGAGCGCTGGAGCACGTTATGCCTCCCTCAAACCAGCACATCGCGCCGGCGCTCAGCCCGGCCAGCACCGTCCCCCGCCGCCAAGCCTCGAGCAGCAGACGGTCAAGTCCGTGCGCTTGCCAGATCGCCAGGAGGTTGCGCATCGAGCCGCCGCCCACGTAGATGATGTCCTGCGAGAGCACGGTCTCGCGAAGCGGCCGCCGCGCCTCCCGGAGACGGAACAAGGAGAGGTGTTCGGCAACGCCCGGGCGGTCCGCGAACCGCGCCCTGAACGCGTTGATCTGCCCGGTCGTGTCGCCGGACGCCGTCGGCAGGAACAGGACCCGGGGCTCCTGGGAGCGCGCGAGGCCGAGGACGTAGTCGTCCAGGAGCGGGTTTGTCGGCTCCATCGCGAAGCCGCCGCCACCCATCGCGAAGACCAGCCGGTCCTCCATGGGGGCGATGATTTGGCTACTCATGCGCCGACGGGCTCCTTGCGCGCGAATGAGGGCGCAGCGAACGCGGGTGTGGGGAGCGCGTTGGGCGGGCAGACGGGCGGGGTGCGCTCCCAGGCAGCGTCCCCGCCGCCGAGATAGTGGGCGTCAAGGCGTTCCTCGACAACGCCGTCGTTGGCCGGCTCGACGTGATAGGCGAACGCTCCCGGCCGTGAGCTGACGACCCGCTCCAGGCTGCTGCCGTGGAAATGCAGCGCCACCCCGTCCTCAGCCGCGAATCCCCCACGCATGCCGTCACCGACGAAACGGTGGTACTCCGCGCGGCGTGCGGGCTCGGCGTCGTAATGGACGCAATTGGAATAGGGCAACAGACCGAGCCCGCGCACGCGCGTCGAAGACCCGTGGAATTCGCTCAACGCCTCGCGAAACCAGCACAGAGATCCGGCCGAGGGTCCGCAGAGGACGATGCCCTTGCGCCAAGCCTTGCGCAGCACAGCGTCAAGGCCATGGGCTCGCCATGCACCGAGCATGCTCACCACGCTTCCGCCTCCGACGTAGATCAGGTCCTGCCCCAGGAGGTGGCCCTCTAGGTCCTTCTCGATCCCGCCCGTGCCCTGGTCGCGGCGGAACAGCGACACATGGCTCGCCTCGCAATCGGGCGAGAAGCGGCGATAGAAGCGCACGACGTAGTGATCGGCGTCGCCCGAGGCAGTGGGCAGGAAGCACACGCGGGGCCGCGGCGGGTCCGTCAGCGACAGGACGTAGTCGTCCAGCAGCGAGCCATCCTTCTCCATCGAGAAGCCGCCGCCGCCGAAGGCGACGATCTGGGGGGTTCGGGAACGCATGGTTCACTTTCGCTCGGCGACCGCCTTCGCTCGATGGCATGGAGCACGAACGGCGTAGTCCACGATCGCGCAGCCGGTTGCTCAGCGGTATGGACTGGCGTTGGACATCCACCTTCCGATCATGGACAGCCGGCCCAACTCGACGGCTGCGCCGGAGCTCGGCTGGCCTTCGACCGCCGCTCGCGCCGGCGTCAGTCGCCGAGCTCGCGCGGCACGAGCCGCATCTGCAGCGGCTCGCCTCCGCGCAGCACCTCGACGTCGACCTCGGCGTCGATCAGTTCGGCCACCATCAGACGCTGGATGTCGTCGACGCCGTGCACGCGCGCGCCCGCGAGCTCGACGATCAGGTCCTCCGCACGAAGCCCGGCGCGCTCGGCTGGGCTATCCGGAGTGATCTCGATGACCTCGACGCCCGTTTCCTGGCCACGCTCGCGCCTCGCCCGCGCGGGCAGTGGGCGCGGGCCGCCCGCGACCCCAAGATAGGCTCGGCGCACCCGGCCATCGGTCATCAGCGCGCCGATCACGCTGCGTGTCGCCTCGTTGATCGGCACCGCCAGGCCGAGCCCGACGCCGGCGACGGCCGTGTTCACGCCGACCACGCGACCGAACGAATCGACCAGGGCGCCGCCGGAGTTGCCCGGGTTCAGCGCCGCGTCGGTCTGGATCACGTTGTCGATCATGCGCAGCGTGCTGCCCGAGCGGGCCGGCAGCGAGCGACCGAGTGCCGAGACCACACCGGCGGTCACGGATCCGGCGAAGCCATGGGGGTTGCCAATCGCGACGACCAGCTGCCCGACGCGCAGGTGCGCGGCATCGCCGAGCACAGCAGGCACGAGGTCGTCCGCGTCCGCCCGCAGCACAGCCAGATCAGACAGCGGATCTGCGCCGACGACACGGAATCCGATCTCGCGACCATCGACGAACGTCGCCCGCCCGACTCGCTCGCGTCCGGCGACGACATGGGCGGAGGTGAGCAGGAAGCCGTCGGGCGTGAGCACGACCGCGCTTCCGGCCCCGACAGGAACCTGTCCACGCCGGGTGGCGCGCAAGACGCGCAGATTCGCCACGCTCGGCGCGAGCTGCTCGACCACACCAGCGACCGTGCGTGAGTAGGCGTCAAGCGCCTCGGCTTCGGCCCCGACCGGGCTGAGCGAAGCGTCCACCTCATCTCCCGGTTCGAACGCCGCCTCGCCGGCGACCTGCAGGATCCGGGCGCTCACGACGCCTCCTGTGTAATTCCAACTTTGCGTTGCTGCATGCACCACACGATACGAAGCCCGGGGATGCGTCCGGCTCGGGGCTCAGAGCGGGGCCGAGCTGGAGCGCTCCACCGCGCTCTCGTAGAGCACAAACAGCGCCAGCGTGGCCGTGACGGCCCCCGCGATCACCCAGGACGGCGCCCGCGCGCCTGCGGCGAAGATCACCAGGCAGGCGCCCGCGGCGGCGAGCTTCGCGTAGCTGACGACGCCCGTCAGGCGCAGGCGGAAGGCGGCATGGCCCACGAGGTAGAGCGCGACGCCACCGCAGAGGGCCAGGCGAGCACCGGCGGACAGCGGGCTGCCGACGTTCGCCACGCCGTACCTCGCGCCCACCGCGAAGATGATGACCCCCGCCACCAGCAGCAGATGCAGGTAGCTGTAGCCGTCGGCGGCAGCGAGCACCGGGTCACGATGCTCGCGCAGTCGCTCCTCGGCCCTCGCCGCGAAGCGGTCGAAGTATGTCCACCAGAGGGCAATCGTGATCAGCAGCACGAGCAACACGTCCGCGACGATCTCGGTGTCAAGCCGACGTGCGCTCGCGCCGAGGCCGACCGCGACGATGGACTCACCCAGGCAGATGATGATGAACAGGCTGTAGCGCTCGGTGAAGTGGTTCACGGCGATCCTTTGGAGCCCGCGCAGGCGCTCGCGGGTGAGCCACGCCGGGCCCGCATAGTCGATCGCCGCCGCGGCGACCCAGAACAGCGCCCGCGTCAGCCCGTCGGCGAACGACCCCGCGATCAGCAATGCCATGCCGATCGCAACGGTCGTCGCGAAGCCCGCAATCGCCGCGAGCGAGGCGTTTCCGCGCCGGGAGGCGTCGACGTACAGCGCGAGGTGGAGGCAGCGGACTCCGGCGTAGGTGACCGCGAACAGCGTGGCCTCGCCCCCGAACGCATGCGGCAGGGCCAGACCGGCGATGAAGATCAGGGCCGTCGCGAGCAGCAGCACGCCGCGGAATATCCCCCCGTCCGGATCCTGCGCGTTGGTGGCCCAGACGAATGCGGACCATGCCCACCAGACGAGAGCCAGCACGAGCATCGAGCGACCGAAGCCGGCCCAGGAGAGGTCGGAGCTCAGCAACGTCGTGACCTGCGTGACCGCGAACACGAACACGAGGTCCCACAGCAGCTCGACCGGCGTCGTCGCTCGCTCCCGGATCTCTGCGAGCGGTGTCGGGCCCCGGTGCGCGTCTGCTATCTCCGCCGCCCGGCTAGGCACGGCCGCCGCTGAGTGGGCGATCGCCGATCCAGTAGCGAGGTCCGGGGCCGAGGCGGGCCGCGCGATCGTCGGGATTTGAGAGCCTGCAGCGGTCGAGCGACAGGCAGCCGCAGCCGATGCAGGCCTCGAGGCCGGTCTTGAGGCGTTCGAGCTCCGCGATGCGCTCATCGATGCGCGCGCTCCAGGTGAGCGACAGCGACGCCCAGTCACGGCGCGTCGGCGCGCGATCCGGTGGCAGCTTCGCGAGCTCCGTGCCTATCTCCTCGAGGCTCAGGCCGATCCGCTGGGCGAACACGATGAAGGCGATCCGCCGCAGCGTGGCGCGCGGATAGCGCCGATGGCCCGACCCGGCCCGCTCGGAGGTGATCAGGCCCCGCTCCTCATAGAAGCGCAGCGCAGAGGAGGCCACCCCGCTGCGACGCGCGACCTCGCCGATCGTCAGAGGGCTGGGCACCTCGGCAAGGAAACCACGTGCCGCCCTGACTTCAAGTTAACTTGAGCTTGTATCGTGGTCGGGGATCGATCCTTGGGACCCGGAAGGAGCACGATGATGTCAAGGCCACCAACGCCAAGCCAGCAGATCACCGCGGAGCTCAGCTCCTGGCCCGGAGTTCAGGCAGGCCCGGGCGAGCGAGGCGAGTATGCGTTCACGGTGGGTCGCCGGCAGATAGGTCACCTCCACGGCGACCGCTCGGCGCACTTCTCCTTCCCTAAGGACGTCTGGGCCGAGTTGAAAGAGCAGGGCCGGATCGAACCGCATCCGGTCTTCCCCAAGTCGGTGGGCCCCCCGCGCGCAGGATCGAGGGCCAGGATGACGTCCTCGACGTGATTGCCCTGATGCGGCTCAACTACGACCGCACCGTGGCGCGTCACGGCGTCCCCGTCGAGGGGAGCGCGGCCTGACGCGCGAGAGGCCGGGAGACCGTGACGTATCCTGACGCGAGCATCGCTACAGACCATGCTGGTGGTGGGCACTCAGCCGGACCGCCTCACCCCGATCGACACGAGGTCTCGTGCAGCCCCCTACCCGGCCCCCGACACAACGCCCACGCGAGCGTCCAGCGCAACTGAGCACAGGGGAGACGCTCCCGGCCGACGTTCATGCCAGCCGGCGACAGCGCCTCGTCGCGGTGGGCCTGTTGCTCCTGGCAGCCATCGGCGTGGCGGTGAGCGTGCTTCTCGCGACCAACGGCTCGAGCGCTCCGCGTCATCAGACGGCGCGTGTGGGTCCGGGTCACGCCGCGCCCGTCGCCACGCACGCGGCCGCGCAGACGCCGCCGTCATCGTTCGCTGTTGGCCTGCGGGTGCTGCGCTTCCTCGACTCCAGCCGAACGATCACACTTCCGGATGGGAGCACCTCGCCCCGGTCGCTGCTTACCTACGTTCGCTACCCGGCGCTCGGGGCGCCGGGTAAGGCCGACCTCCCCGGGGCGCCGGCCGCCAGCGCCTCGGGGCCGTTCCCGCTCGTCGTGTTCGGACACGGTTTCAACGTCACGCCGTCGCTCTATGCACGGCTGCTGCACAGCTGGGCGCAGGCCGGGTATGTCGTCGCCTCGCCGGTCTTTCCGCTTGAGAATCCCAACGCCCCGGGAGGACCGAACGAGGCCGACCTGATCAACCAGCCTGCCGACGTCCGCTTCGTCATCTCGAGGATGCTCGCGTCCAGCCGCCTCAGCTCCGACCCGCTGGCCGGACTGATCGATCCGGCAGCGATTGCCGTCGCCGGGCACTCCGATGGCGGGGACACCGCCCTGGCCGTGGCGTATGACCCTCGCTCCCGGGACCCGCGGGTCGACGCCGCCGTGGTCCTCTCGGGCGCCGAGACACCGGCGACGGGCGAATTCGCGTTTCCGACGGAAGGCCCGCCGCTCCTGGCGACGCAGGGCACGGCGGACGCCGTCAATGCACCGAGTCTCACATACGCCTTCTTCGAAGCCGCGGGACGGCCCAAGTACCTGCTTCGCCTGCTTGGCGCGGAACATGTGCCGCCGTACTCCGAAGAGCAGCCACAGCTCTCGATCGTGGAGCGGGTGACGGTGGCGTTCCTCGACGGTTACCTGAAGCGCCGGCAGCCGGCGCTGCGGCGGCTCAGCTCGCTCGGAAGCGTTCGTGGCACATCCACGCTCGTCGCCGAGCCCTGACCGCCCTCACGCGGAGAGCGCAGAATGCCGCGTTCGTTCTGGCGCGGCCGGCCGCAGCCTCGTCCGCCCGATGCCGGAAGGAGGTGTCTCGGCGACTGCGATGCCGCCCTCGTGAGGGAGCATCTCGATGCTGACGCCATGGAAGCCGGCCCGCTGCAGCGCTTCGTCCCACCATTCCCCGTTGGCGGGGTACTCCCAGCGACCGGCGGCGAGCCGCGCGGCGTTCTTGAGCAGGCGCCAGGCCCCCGGCAACCCGCGAGAAGCGAGCTGGCGCAGCTTGCCGGCCACGACGCTTCGGTCGCGGGACTGCATCGGGTTCAGCGAGAACATCATGTCCCCGATCACGAGCCGGCCACCAGGCTTCAGAACACGCATGGCCTCGCCCAGGGCACGGTCCTTGTCGGAGCTGCGAAGCTCGTGCAGGCAGTAGTTGGACACGACCAGATCGGCGAACCCGTCGACGAGCGGAAGGCTTACGGCGGAGGCAAGCACCGTCTCGACGTTCTCGAGCTCGGCGCTGCGAGCCTTCACGCGAAGGTACTCGATCATCGAGGGCGAGCTGTCGACCGCCCACACTCGAGCGGCCCGCTCGGCAAAGGCCAGTGTCAGCAGCCCGGTGCCGGCACCCAGATCGACGACCGTGTGCTCGGAGCTGGGCCCGGCGATCTCGATTATGCGGTCGCGCAGATGGCGAAAACCGGGGCTGCGGGCGATCAACTCAGCGTCGCCGACGCGTGCATCCCAGTCCCTGGAGGCGGGGAACATCCCTCATCCTCCCCAGATGCACCTAAGCGCAGCATATGTCTTTGCATAAGGTTTTCTCATCCGTTGAGGCTCTGGCCGCTTGAGTGCCCGCGCCGCGAGTATATTTCGACCGCCACGCCGATTCGGCCTGCAACGCGGTGGTGCGATAGTTCTTGAGCGAATGAGCCGCCAATGCCACCCCGCGAGCGTGCCTGGAGGAGCTCGGTGGCGCTGATACGTGCGAGCGCTCCACTGCGCCGCGCGCTTGCGCGCAGCTTCCCGACGCGACCCTTCCACGTCCGTTTCTGGGACGGCGGGGCCGTCGCGGCCACGGTGCCGGACGCACCGACTTTCTTCGTGCGCTCGCCCTCGGCGCTGGCACATTTCCTCCGCGCTCCGGGATCGCTCGGACTTGGGCGCGCGTATGTCGACGGCTCCTTGGCGGTGGACGACCTCGACGCCGCTTTCATCGTCGTCGACGAGTGGCAGCCGCCGCAGATGAGCGGCGCAGATCGCCTGCGACTGGGCCTGGCGATCGCGGCCGCGGCGGCGCCCGGCGGGATCCCGCGACGGCCGAGGCTCGAGCTGATCCTTCGAGGCGGCCTGCACAGCATGGAGCGCGACGCGGCGGCCGTCCGCTACCACTACGACGTCGGCAACGAGTTCTTCGAGCTGTTCCTCGACGAGTCGATGACGTACAGCTGCGCGATCTTCTCGCGCGGCGCCGAGACGCTCGAGGACGCCCAGCGGACGAAGCTCGACCTCGTCGCGCGCAAGCTGGGGCTCGAACCCGGGATGCGCGTGCTCGATGTCGGCTGCGGCTGGGGAAGCTTCGCGATCCACGCGGCTCGCGAGTACGGCGTCAGCGTCGCCGGCGTGACGCTCTCCCCGCCGCAGGCAGAGCTCGCTCGCGAGCTCGCGGCCGCGGCGGGAGTCGCAGAGCAGGTGGAAATCCTCGTCGCCGACTACCGCCAGCTGCCGCGATCCTCCTTCGACGCGATCGCGAGCATCGGCATGGCCGAGCACGTCGGCGATAGCCAGATCGACGTCTACGCGAGCTCGCTGTTCGCGCTGCTGCGCCCGGGCGGTCGCCTGCTGAACCATGCGATCGCGGCGCTCGACCCCGACCACGAGCCGCTCGAGGACATCTTCTCGACCCGCTATGTCTTCCCCGACGGCGAGCCGCTGCCGCTCTCGCGCATAGAGCTCGCCCTGGAGCGGGCCGGCTTCGAGACCGAGCACGTCGAGAGCTTCAGGGACGACTACTCCACCACACTCCGTCACTGGAGCGAGCGGCTGGACGAACATCTCGACGAGGCTCGGGCGCTCGCCGGCGAGGAGCGCACACGAGTCTGGCGTCTGTATCTCAGGGCCGCGCGCCGCGGCTTCGAAACGGGTCACACCTCCGTCTACCAGGTGCGCGCGCGAAAGGATCCGCCCCGTAAGCGGGCGCTCGAGGCGTCTCAGTCGACGCGAGCCGACGGCGCGAGGAGCTTGGCGTCGCCGGCGTTGAGAGCTGGTTGACGGTCGGCCTCTTCGCCGGCGAGGGCGCTGTGTCAACTCGCGCTGGCAGGCGCCTGTGGGCGGTGATCCCGCGCCCAGCCGACGATCGCGCCCGAGCCGGCGATCACCTCACCGTCGTCGAGCACGAGGATCGGTACGGCGCGCTGTCCGCTCAGCTGCTCGACCTCGGCACGGTCGCTCGCGCGAGCCGGCCAGGTCCAGAACTTCAGCGTGCCGCCGTTCACCTTCTTCCACTCGTACTCATGCCCCGCCTCGTCGAGCGCTTTCGCCGCCCGGCCGCACGGATGGGCCACGGGCCCCGGCAGGCCGCCGAAGGACTTGCCGTCGGTGCAGGTGTAGAGAATCACGGTGAGATCGTACTCCCCGGATAACGGTTCAGCCGATCGGCCGTCCTGCCGGTGTGGCTCGTAGCCTCGACGACGCGACGCTCGGCGTAGGATGGAGGGCGTGGAGAGTTCAGCGCTCGCCGTCAACCGCTCATTCGGGGATCTCGAGCGCCACCGCCGCGAGCTGACCGCCTATTGCTACCGGATGCTCGGCTCGCCGTTCGAGGCGGAGGACGCGGTCCAGGACACGCTGATTCGCGCGTGGCGAGCGCTCGAGCGCTTCGAGGGGCGCTCCTCGCTGCGATCGTGGCTCTACCGGATCGCCACCAACGTCTGCCTGGACATGCTCGATGGCCGCGAGCGCCGGGCGCGGCCGATGGACCTCGGCGAAGCGCGTTCGCCGCACGGTCCGATCGGGGAGATCCTGCCCGAGGTCACCTGGATCGAGCCGCTCCCCGACACGCGCGTCGCCCCCGATGGCGATCCGGCCGCCGTCGCGGAGTCGCGCGAGACGATCCGCCTCGCGTTCGTCGCGGCGCTGCAGCACCTGCCGCCGCGCCAGCGAGCCGTGCTGATCCTCTGCGAGGTCCTCCACTGGAAGGCCTCCGAGGTGGCGGAGCTGCTCGACACGAGCGTCGCCGCCGTCAACAGCGCGCTCCAGCGTGCGCGGGCTGCGCTCGACGTCGCCGACGTCGCCGATGCGGGCCAGGGCCGCTTGAGCGAGCACGACCGCGAGCTCCTCGCGCGCTACGTGGACGCCTTCCAGCGTTATGACATGGACGCGCTCACCGCTCTGATTCACGAGGACGCGACCCAGTCGATGCCGCCTTACGAGCTATGGCTCCGCGGCCGCGAGGACATCTTCGGCTGGTGGCTCGGCGCGGGCGCCGCCTGTCGGGGCTCGCGGGTGATCCCGGCGATCAGCGCGAACGCGTCGCCCGCGTTCGGCCAGTACAAGCCGAGCGAGACCGGCTCGGGCTACGACCCTTGGGCGCTCCAGGTGCTGGAGATCGGCGACGGACGGATCGTCGAGTTCACGTTCTTCCTCGCAACCCAGACGATCTTCCCGCTGTTCGGCTTGCCCCCGCGTCTCGACGCCTAGCGCCACTCCGGCAGGACGTCGCCGACACCGATGAAGTCCACGAGCGACAGCAGCTCGACGGAGGCTCCGAGCAGGCGCACCTCACAAGCTTGCCGGCGAGCGGCCAGCGCAAGCCGGGCCAGAGCGTCGACTGCGACCGCGTCCGCGGTGATGGCCGCGACGTCACACAGCAGCACGTCGGCGCCGGCGCCGGCCAGCAGCGCGCAGGTCCGCTCGTAGAGCCCCGGCAGGTCCGCGCACAGGAGCGGTGCCCTGATGGTCAGCGTGATGCTGCGCGGCGGTGAGGCGGCCATCGACCGGACCGGCGCGAGGATCTAACCAGCGCTGTCCGGTTGGGTGCTCGTCATCGGTCTCGCCTCCTCGCGGGTAAGGGTTCAATGTGAAGACGGAACCGCGTCCCGGAACTCATCGATGCGCCGACATCGCGCGATCCCGTGCGCCGGGAGCGTCCCCGTGTACGATCGCTTCGCCCGGCCGCTTGATCCAGCTCGTAGCCGCTGCGGCCGGCAGGCGACCCGAAGGAGCTGAGCAGCATGCGTCGTGGAACGTATTCGATCGTGGCCCGCGATCAGTCGACCGGCGAGCTCGGCGTTGCCGTGCAATCGCACTGGTTCTCGGTCGGCAGCGTCGTCGCATGGGCGCGACCGGGGGCTGGTGCCGTGGCGACACAGTCGGTCCCCGAGATGGCTCAAGGGCCGAACACGCTCGACCACCTGCACGCGGGGCTCGATCCGGCGAGCGCGCTCGCAGAGGTCCTTCGCGAAGACGAGCTGGCCCGCTACAGGCAGTTGGGCGTGGTCGACGCCCAAGGCCGTGTCGCAGCACACACCGGGTCGGCCTGCGTCCCCTGGGCGGGCGACGTCGTCGGGGAGGGCTTCTCCTGTCAGGCGAACATGATGTTCGGTGCGACGGTGGCGCAGGCGATGGCTGACGCCTACCGGGCGCATGACGGCGACCTCGCCGACCGGCTGCTCGCCGCCCTCGACGCGGCGGAGAATGCCGGCGGCGACCTGCGCGGCCGCCAGTCGGCGGCGCTGCTCGTCGTTCCCGCGACGGGAGAGCCTTGGCGGACGCGCTTTGACATACGCGTCGAGGACCACCCGGAACCGCTCGCAGAGCTGCGCCGGCTGACCCGCTTCGCGCGCGCGTATGAGTTGGCGGGCCAGGCCGACGAGCGGGCCGCCGAGGGCGTCCATGCCGAGGCGGCCGGTCTCTACCTAAAGGCAGCGGAGCTTGCGCCGGAGGCGCAGGAGCTCACCTTCTGGGCCGGCCTGGGACTCGCCGCGGAGGACCTTTCGGCGGGAACCGAGCTCGTCCGGCGGGCAGCCTCGCGTGAGCCTGCGTGGCTCACGCTGCTGGACCGCCTGCCGGACGACCTGGCCCCGACCGCCCCGGCCGTTAGGGCGGCCCTGCGCGCGACCCGCTGCGCTTGACGAGCCCTCCTGCTGCAATCAGCCTGGCGCGGAACCAGTCGCCGTAGCGTTAGCGTTCGCCCACGACATGGACTTGTCTCGGCGTCTGCGCCTCAGCGGGGGGAACGACCTCGCAATCGACCTGGGTACCGCGAACACCCTCGTATACGTCCGCGGTCACGGGATAGTGGTCTCTGAGCCGTCTGTCGTCGCCCAGCACACGGACACGGGCCGCGTGCTGTCGGTCGGCGACGAGGCCAAGCGGATGATCGGCCGCACGCCGGCGACGATCACCGCGAGCCGGCCGCTGCGCCACGGCGTGATCGCCGACTTGGAGGTCACGGAGGAGATGCTGCGGCAGTTCATAAGGCGCGTGCACCGCGGGCGCCTTACGCACCCGCGGGTCGTGATGTGCGTACCCTCCGGCCTCACCGAGGTCGAGCTCAGCGCTGTGCAGGAGGCCTGCCTGTCGGCCGGGGCGCGCGAGGTGCACCTGATCGACGAGCCGATCGCCGCGGCCGTTGGCGCCGGGCTCGATATCTCCGCTCCGACGGGCCGCATGGTGGTTGACATCGGCGGCGGTACCAGCGAGGTCGCGACGATCTCGATGGGCGCGATGGTCGTCCAGCGCTCGCTGCGCATCGCCGGCTATGACTTCGATGACGCGCTGATCGGCTGGCTGCGGCGCAGGCACGGGCTGATCGTCGGACAGCCGACGGCCGAGACGCTGAAGCTCGAAATCGGCTCCGCGGCCCCGCAGGCGCAGCAGCGAGAGGGCGAGGTCCGTGGCCGCGACGCCGTCTCGGGGCTCCCCCGTGCACTCACGATCAGCAGCGAGGAGGTCAGAGAGGCGCTGAACGAGGCCGTTCAGGCGATCGCCGACGCGGTTCATTGGGCCCTCGAGCAGACGCCTCCTGAGCTGGCGGGTGATGTCGCCGACACAGGGATCCTGCTGGCCGGGGGCAGCTCGCTGCTCGCCGGCTTCCCGGAGCGCCTGACCCGGGAGACCGGGCTTCCGGCCTGGCGGGTCGACTCCCCGCTCACATGTGTGGCTGAGGGCGCCGGGCGCTCGCTCGAGGGGTTGCGCACGCTGACGAGGAAGGCCCGCCTCTCTCGACGCTACTCCCCCACCTCGCCATACCGGCGCCCCACGACCGCCGCCGACCGCGCGGCGAAGGCGGGGCACCGCGAGTGAGCTCGATCATGCGCCCTCGGCGCCTCCGCTCAGATTGAGCGCTCGCGGTCGCGCCAGTAGGGCTCGCGCAGGCGTCGCTTGAAGATCTTCCCCGAGTCCTCACGCGGCAGTGAGGCGCTGAACTCGACGAGGCGGGGGGTCTTGTATGAGGCAAGCCTCGAGGAGATATGGTCGCGCACGTCCTCGGCGGTGACCCGTGCTCCGTCGTGGAGCTCGACGTGCGCGGCGAGCGCCTCGCCGAACTCGTCGTCGGGTACTCCGAAGACCGCGCAGTCGCGGACGCCCGACAGCGACAGCAGGCAGGCCTCGATCTCGGCGGGGTAGACGTTTACGCCGCCGCTGATGACCATGTCGCTGCGGCGGTCATTGAGGTAGAGGAAGCCGTCATCGTCGAGGTAGCCGATGTCGCCGCAGCTGACAAGGCCGTCGCGTTCGATCTCCCGGCGCTTGGCGTCATCGCCGTGGTAAGTGAAATCGGGCCATACGTCGAGCCACATGTAGACCTCGCCTGACTCGCCGGCGGGAAGCTCGGTCCCGTCGGCGGCGATCACCTTCACCACGGCCCGCTCGAGCGGCCGGCCGACGGTGCCGGGGTGCGAAAGCCATTCCTCGCTGGTGCAGAACACGACCGGACCCGTCTCGGTCCCGCCGTAGTACTCGGCGACTATCGGGCCCAGCCAGTCGATCATCGCGCGCTTGACGTCGGGCGGACAGGGCGCGGCAGCGTGAACGATCCAGCGCAGCGACGAGAGGTCGTAGCGGGAGCGGACTCGCTCGGGCAGGGCGAGCAGTCGCACGAACATCGTCGGGACCATCTGCACCACCGTGACCCGATGCTCGGCGACGATCCGCAGGAACTCCTCGGCGTCGAAGCTGCTCATGATCGTCATGTCCATGCCGCGGATCGCCGCCGCCAGCGCATAGACGTTGGGCGCGGTGTGGTACATCGGCGCCGGGATCACGGTGCGCTCGCCGGGACCGAGCTGGAAGATCTCGCCGAGCATCGCTTGAGTGGCCTCGCGCTGGGCGTCGTCGGTAGGCGCGCGCACGACGCCCTTCGGCGTTCCGGTGGTCCCCGACGTGTAGATGATGCTCATCGGAGCGCCCTCGGGTGGCTGCGCCCAAGGGTCGCGGCCGGCCAGCTCGTCGGGCCACCAGGCGGCGCCATCGGGCACCTCAGCGGAGCCCTCGCCGCCTGCCGGCACGACTACCAGCGCGAGCCCGTCTGGGACGCTCGGCGCGATCCCGGGCCACAGGTCGGCGTGCACCACCAGCACCTTCGCGCCGCTGTCGCGGAGCACGTGGGCGATCTCGTCGCCTCGCCAGTGCCAGTTGATTGGCACGGCGCTCGCGCCCAGCGGCGCGGTCGCGATCGAAGCCTCGAGGAACTCGATCGAGTTGCGTAACAGCAGCGCGACGCGGTCACCCGCGCCGACGCCGAGCTCGGACAGCGCTCGCGTCGCTCGCAGCGCATGATCGAACAGCTCGGGATAGCTCGTGAAGCGCTCGCCGCAGCGGACGCCTATCTGCTCCGGTTCGGGCACGGGCCCGGATGCTATTCCTCTGACGCGCCTCAGTCAGAGGCGTCGCCAAGCTGCGGTCAGAGCCCGTGGTGCGGCCACTCGGCGGCGCTCTTCCCTTCCTTGAACGCCGCGGCGCCGAGCGTATGCGAATCGCGACGCATGAACATCGAGATCACCATCTCGGCCTCGATTCGCAGGCGTTCCTCGAGCGTGCGACCTACGCCGCGCATGATGCTCTCCTTGTCGCTGCGGATCGCGCCCTGCGGCAGTGCGGCGATCTCGTGCGCAAGCTCCTGCGCGCGCGCCAAGGCGTCTCCGCGCGGGACGATCTCGTTGAGGAGGCCGATGCTGTGTGCCTCCCGCGCGTCGACGCGCCGTCCGGTGATGAGGAGCTCCATCGCTCGGGCAAAACCGACGACGAGCGGCAGACGCACCGTCATGCCGTCACCGCCGACAATGTTCCAGCGCCGCTCGAGCGCCCCGAACTCAGCGTTCTCGGCACCGATGCGGATGTCGGCGAGGAGCGCCGTCTCGAGCCCGGCCGCGAACGCGTACCCGTTCACCGCTGCGATCACCGGCTTGAAGATGTCGGCCTTGCGCGTGTAGCCACACTCGCCGGGGCTGTTGTGGAGGCTGACGCGGAACGCGTCGTAGTCGCCGATCTCGCTCAGGTCAGCCGCGTCCTGCAGATCCCAGCCCGCGCAGAAGGTCGTCTCGCCGGCGCCCGTGATCACCAGCACGAACGCGTCATCGTCGTCGCGAAAGCGCTCCCAGGCATGGTGCAGCTCGGCGTTCATCGCCCGGTTGACCGCGTTGTGCTGATCCGGGCGGTTGTAGGTGAGGGTGACGACGTGCCGGTCCTGCTCGTAAAGAAGCGTCGTGTAGCTCATCGCGCCTCGCTCGTCCCGGCGCCGGTGTGACCCGCCAGCGCCATTGCGATCTTCCCGTCCCCTCCGGCGATCGCCACCACCATCAAGCCAGCCTACAGAGCCGCACGATGCTTGGAGTGCAACTTCTAGAGGCCGTACATCGCCGCGCGAGCCTCGAGCAGCCATCGCGCGAGCGCGTCGTCGCCGCCCACGTATGCCGGCCCGGTTCCGTCCGTCAGCAGCCAGTGGGCGATCGCGATTCCGCGCGCATAGAGCGGAGCCGTTCCGCGAAGGGCGGCGACCAGCTCACGCAGTGCCGACGCGTTGGCTATGACGTGCCCACCGCGGCGGAGCACCATTCCGCGGCGCCGAGTCCTCTGCGCGGTCTCAAGCAACAACTCCAGGCCTTCTCCGATCGCCGCACGAGAGCGCAGCTCGGTCAACGCCGCAGCGCGGGCTGCGAGGTGAGGCGAGCTCGCCGGATCGCAGCCGGCTATCAGTGCCCTGTCCAGCGAGCCGTGGAGAACGCGGGCTATAAGGCGGGCGAGGTGACCGGGCTCGAGCGTGCGTTCGACGAGGCGACCGTATGAGCGCTCAAAGCCGCCTGTCGCTTCGACGTGTTCCTTCGGTACCATGCAAGCGACACCTCCGTAACAACATAGCTGGTGTCGTGTAACCTACCACAGACGTACAGCGGTTCCAATGAAAGAAGCCTCGCCAGCCCCTAATCAGCTCGATCTCGTGATCGACTTCGTGAACACGCTCGACGTCGAGGAGGGCACGGATGAGCTGGCGACGCCGGAGGCGCTGGCGACGTGGCTGGCGCAGCGGGGAGCGGTCGAGTCCGTTCCCCACGCCAGCGAGGCGGACCAGCAGCAGGCGATCAGGCTGCGCGAAGCGCTTCGCGAGCTGATGCTGGCAAACAACGGGGGCCCACGCGAGGACGAGGCCGGCCACGAGCTCGAGCTGGTGGCGCGCCGGGGCGACCTCCGCGTCCATTTCGACGCCGGGGGCTCGATCAGGATGGCGCCCGGCGCCGAGGGCGTCGCTGCTGGCCTGGCACGCCTGTTGGTACCCGTCGCGCGCGCCGTCAGCGACGGCTCGTGGCAGCGTGTTAAGGCCTGTCGCGCGGATGACTGCCAGTGGGCCTTCTATGACCGCTCGCGAAACCGCTCGGGCGTTTGGTGCGAGATGGCCGTATGCGGCAACCGGACGAAGGTCCGCGCGTACCGTGAGCGTACGCCGCGTGCCGATCAGTGATCCGCGCGCGATTGGCTTGCAAAGTGTCTTTGGTAAGTATAAACTTACGGTAAGCCATGACTGACCGAGCTGAGGGCCTGGCGGCACTGGGCGACCCGACGAGGCGAGCGATCTTCGAGCGCCTCGCCGATCGCCCACGCGCCGTCGGCGAGCTCGCCCGCGAGTTCCCGGTGACCCGGCCGGCTGTCTCCCAGCACCTGAAGGTGCTCAAGGACGCCGGACTGGTGGTCGACCGGCGCGCGGGCAACCGCCGCATCTACCAGCTCGACCCGGACGGCGTAGGCGCCCTGCGCGCCTACCTCGACCAGTTCTGGAACCGAGCCTTGGCGGCCTTCCAAGCGGCCGTCGAGCGCGACCCCAAGGAGACGCAATGACAACCCAAACCGCAGACACCGCCGTCCGCTCGTCGATCGTCGTCGAGGCCCCGCTCGAGCGAGCGTTCTCGATCTTCACTAAGGACATCGGCAGCTGGTGGCCGCCCGAGCACCACATCCTGCAGTCCGAGCTGGCCGAGATGGTGTTCGAGCCCCGCCAGGGCGGCTACGTGTACGACCGTGGAGTCGATGGAAGCGAATGCCGCTGGGCGAGAGTGCTCGCATACGAAGCTCCCGAACGGGTGGTGATCAGCTGGGACATCAACCTCCAGTGGCAGATCGAGAGCGATCCCGCAAAGACGAGCGAGGTGGAGGTGCGCTTCACCTCAGAGGCGCCCGAGCGGACGCGCGTCGAGCTCGAGCACCGCCACCTCGACCGCCACGGCGAGGGCTGGGAGGGCATGCGCGACGCGGTCGGCTCATCCGGAGGCTGGGACGTGGGTCTCCATGCGTTCGCCGCGAAGCTGAGGCGGTGAGCGAGGGATCCATCTCCGTGGCGTCGATCGGGGGTTGGAAAGGACGGTTTGCCGGTCATACTGGTTCACGTGGCCAGCGGTCCGGACCCCCGTGAGAGCCAGAGCTCCGGCGAGCGCCGCGGGCGCTCGTCTGAGCCAGCGAAGCCGGCTGCCTTCGGTTCGCTCCTCAGCGATGTTCCGACCGATATCCGCGATGTCTCCTTCGCGACCGTCGTCCGCGGCTACGACCGACGGGAGGTCGATGCGTACGTCGAGCGCGTCAATCGCGTCATCGCCGAGCTCGAGATCAGTCGCTCGCCCCAAGCAGCCGTCAAGCATGCCCTGGACCGGGTCGGCGAGCAGACGTCTGGCGTTCTGCAGCGCGCGAGAGAGGTCGCAGAGGAGCTGACCTCGACAGCCTTGGCGGAAGCCGAGCATGCAACACGCCTGGCAAACGTGGAGGCCGAGGGGACGATCGAGAACGCTCGGATGCAAGCGCACCAGCTTCGCGGGCAATCGAAGGAGGAGGCGGAGGAGATCGTCGCCCGGGCCCGTGCTGAGGCAGCGGAGAGCCTCAAGCGCTCCGAGGAGCAGGTGCGGACGTTGCAAGACGGCGCCGAGGCTCGCCTGCGGGCGCTTCAGGCGGACATCCAGGCCTCGGCGGACGCGCGCCGCAAGGTGCTCGACGAGCTGCGGCTGACCGCGGCTGAGCTAGACGAGTTCGCGAGTGGGGCGATCAACCGCTTTCACGGCGTCGAGACGCACGACACCCAGCCGGAGCCGCCCACGGAGACGATCCCGCCGAGGACCGAGCCGCGACCGTCACACGGTGACAAAGGCGACCTCGCGACGCGGACCCGCATCAAGCCTCGCAAGCCGGCCGATGGCGCTACGCCGAACGCGGCGAACGCAGGGGCCGGCAAGGACCCATCGGAGCGCGCGAGCGCGAGCCGCAGGAAGGGCTGAGCCTCCGCAATCGCCGCCCTCGGCTTCAAGGCCGAGATCGGGAGTCGGCGACGCGGCTAATCTGAACAGATGCGAGTCGAGTTTCTCTACTGGGCCGGCTGTCCGTCGCATCCGAAGGCGCTCGCCGATCTTCGTGAGGCGCTGCTCGAGACGGGCCACGACCCCGACCGAGTGATTGTCCGCGAGGTCGACAGCGAGGCCGGCGCCGAGGCGGAGGAGTTCGTCGGCTCGCCGACGATTCGCATCGATGGCGTCGACGTACAGCCGCTGGACGATGGGCCGACGGGCCTCACGTGCAGGGTGTACGGGCGGCGTGACGGCCGCATTTCTCCCACACCCGACCCAGCCGACCTGCGCGACGCCTTACGCGCCGCCTCGATAACTAGCGGAAGGAGCTGAGGTGCCGGCGATCGGTGACGGCGCGCCGACGTTCGCCCTGCCAGACACCGTGGGCGCGATCCATTCGCCCGACGGGGCGCCCGCGACGGTGGTGGTGTTCACGTGCAACCACTGCCCGTATGCGCTTGCCTGGCACCATCGCATCATCGGCGTCGCGAGCGACTACGCCGACCGAGGAGTCCAAATGCTGGCGATAAACCCAAACGACGCCGACCGGTATCCACGCGACTCGCTCGATGCGATGCGTGCCCGCGTGGAGAGGGGCGAGTTCGACGGCGTGCCCTATCTCAGAGATGAGTCTCAGGAGGTCGCGCGCGCGTATGACGCGAGAACCACTCCCGACGTGTTCGTGCTCGACTCCGGCGGCGTGCTTCGCTACCGCGGAGCTCCGGATAGCGACTACGACGACCCCACCGAGAATGCCACGTGGCTGCGCAGGGCGCTCGACGCGGTGCTCGAGGGCCGAACGCCGGACCCGGATGAGACCCGTCCGGTCGGCTGCTCCATCAAGTGGAAACCGTGAGTTCGGCGCCGGCGCCGCCGGTTCGCAGGGCGTAGCCGACGCAACCGGCCTTATCGCGAGGCCTTCGTGCTCACTTGCGCGATACGCTCGAAATAGGCCTCGAGGAGCGCCCAGCTGACCTTGCGTGCCGTGCCGGCGACCGCGCGGGTGTGCGCCAGCAGCTCGTCCGCGTCGACGCCATGCTCGTCTAGCTCGTGGCGATAGAGGACCGTCCAGTTGTTGATGATCTCGATGTCGACCTCGGGGTGGAACTGCAATCCGAGGCTGCGGCCCTGGACGAACGCCTGCGGTCCAGCCTCGCTGTGAGCGAGGAGCCTTGCTCCGAACGGCGGCGAAAACGTGTCGAAATGCCACTGGAACCAGGGTCCGACCGGGATCAGGTCCACTGACTCGCTCTGCACCTCTCCCCAGCCGATCTCGGCCTCGCGCGCACGAAAGACGTCTGCTCCGAGGGCCCGAGCGAGCAGCTGTCCACCGAAGCAGATGCCGAGCACCGGCACATCGGCGGCGACCGCCTCTCCCAGCAATTGGAGCTCGCCGCCAATCCAGGGCACGCCGTCGTCGTAGGCGGACGCATCGGACCCGAGCGAAACGATCAGGTCGTATGCCCGCGGCATCTCGTGCTCGGCGGCCTCGGCGATCGCGATGGCGTTCACGTCCGCATCGTGAGCCTCGAGCCAGTCCTTCACGAGTCCCGCGGGCGTCGAGCGCTCATGCTCGATCAGAAGGACACGGGGCCCGCTCACGCTCCGCCACCAGGTGCATCGCAGCCGAGCCCATTCGATTTGGGCCCGTTCCGAGCCATTGCATAAAGATATCCGGGTGCGGTTGACGTGATGTACGGGATCGCACAGCAACACGACTGATCAGCGAAGGGAGAAGCCCATGACGCGAAATCCGATTCCAATCCCCGAGAACGTCCGCGACCTGCTTGACGCGCCGAATTACGTCCACCTTTCGACCCTGCGCGCCGACGGGTCGCCGCGCAACTGGGTGGTTTGGGTCGGGATCGAGGGCGACGAGATCCTGATCTGCACCTCCGACTCGGTCTGGAAGGCAAAGGACATGCGTCGCGACCCCCGCGTCGGTCTGTCGGTGACGGACCTCGCCAATCCCTATCGCATGGCGACTCTGCAGGGTCGCGTGATCGAGGTGCGCCCCGACGAGGGTTGTCGTTACATGGACCCGATCTCCGTGAAGTACACCGGCGCCCCTTTTCCGAGCCGCGGTCCCGATCGTGTGTGCTTCGTGATCGCGGTCGAGAAGGCGGGACAGCGCACGCTCGGATTCACTCACAATCCCGCTTAGCCGTCCCCGCGAGCAATCGGCAGGATGGATCAGCCGGGGTTGTCCGGCGCCGCGTGTTGGTTCTCGAGTACGTGAGCGTCCGCAAGGCCCCAGCCCAGGCGCTCTACGATCTGGCCGACGAAGTGTTTGGACTCGAGCTCGGAGGCCCTGACGTCCTCGGTGAAGGTCTGGCGCTCCGAGCCTCCGTCAAGATTTGCTAGCACCACGATGCGCGGCATGGCCGCTCCTTTCAGGTCAGGTCGATGGCGCGAGTCGTTGAGAGACCTCGCGCCCGAAGGTGTCACCGATCTGATCTACTATAACGCGTAGTACCGTCTGTTGTCGCTCCCGAGGCACGCTCTACTACACAGTCTCGTAGATCTTGGAAAGGTTTCCCCGCGGCTGGCGTCTTGTGCTGTGCGACCCGCCAACAAGAGATCGCACCGCGACGTTCGTCTCGCGTCGCACTCCCCCGACCGACAGGAGCCAACAGTCATGAAACGCAACCGCTTCGCATCCTCCGGCCTCGTGGCGCTCGTTGCCGGCGTCGCATTGCTGATCCTCGCCGTCAGCGCCAGCAGCGCCGAAAACGTGCGGCAGCGCAACTCCGGGCGCTCGTCAGTCGGCGTCAGGCAGACGCCGCTCGGCAAGATACTCGTCGACTCTCGCGGCCGCACCCTCTATCTGTTCAAGGGCGACCGCCCAAACGCCAGCACGCTGTCGCGCGCCGGCCTCATCGTTTGGCCGGCGTTCACCTCCACCGGCACACCTCGAGCCACGGGCGGGGCGAAAGCCGCAAGCGTCGCTACGATCAGCGCCCGCGGCGGGCGTCGACAGGTGAGCTACAACCGTCATCCGCTCTATTACTACATCGGCGACCAGGCCCCCGGTGAAACGCACGGCCAGGGCCTGAACCAATTCGGCGGGCTGTGGTATGTGGTCGCGCCGAGTGGCAATGCTCTGACCAGCGCCTCAAGAACAGCGCCTGCCTCACAATCTCCAAACGTCGGCTACTGATACTGATCTCAGCGTGCGTCAAAGGCAGATCTTCTCCGCCGCTCTCGCCGCCACTGCACTGAGCTTCACGCTTGCGGCCTGCGGCCCGTCGGCGAGCTACCGGGTAACCGCCGTCAGCGCCGCCTCGCGCGCGCGCTGGACGGCGGCCGTGCCGATCAGGCGGGTGCTCGACCTGAGCACGCCGCGCGGTGACGGGACGATCGTCGTCGCCGCCGAAAAGCGCCTGGCACTGCTGCGTCGGTCGGGCGCCGTGCAGCCTTTCGCGAGGGGCCGGGCCGGTTACCTCAATCCCGGCGGCGAGGAGCCGTACCTCGCGCTTTCGAGCGGAGAGCGGGTCCCCAGTGCAGGCTGCACCTTTCCTCGTCAGTCGCTGTATGTCCTGCGGCTGCAGAAAGGAACCGGCGTCACGGCCGTCGATGCGCGCGGCGAAGCCCACAGTTTCGCCCGGCTTCCCGGCAGGGGACTCGAGAATGGGATTGCGTTTGACTCGACCGGGCGCTTCGCTCACCGTCTGCTCGTCACGGCCACGACCGGCTCCAGGACGGCCGTGTACGCGGTCGACTGCCGCGGCTCGGTCTCCACGATCACGGCCGGCGCCCCCAAGATCGAGGGCGGGATCGCCGTCGCACCCCACAATTTCGGGCGCTTCGCCGGTGACTTGATCGCACCCGACGAGAACAGCGGCCGCGTCTACGCGATCTCACCAAACGGGCACACCGTCCTCGTGGCCGACTCGGGCCTCTCGCGCGGCGGCGACGTCGGTGTCGAGAGCGCCGGGTTCGTCCCGCCCGGCTTCGGGGCCACCTCCAGCGCGCTCGTCGCTGACCGGCGCACGCCGGGCAACCCGCATCCGGGCGACGATGCCGTTCTGCGGATCGGCGGGTCTTCGTTGATCGCCGCGGAAGTCAGACCAGGTGACCTGCTGGTCGCGACCGAGGGTGGCGCCCAAACCGACGCGATCACCTGCACCGGATCCTCCTGCCACGTCCGCCACGTCGCCGATGGGCCGGCGATCGCACATCTGGAGGGCCACATCGTCTTCACGGGACGCCAATGAGCAGGCACCCGGGGATCGATGCGATTGCCATCCGGGCCATTTGCGAGCACCCGTCCGGGCCATGCCGGTGCTAGGCTCCGGGACAGAGGCCACCGGCAAGCGAGGCGCAGCGGCTAGATGGCAGCCCGAGCAACACTGAGAGCATCGGACGCGGATCGCGAACGCTTGGTCGAGCGCCTTCGGCAGGCGGCCACCGAAGGAAGGCTGCTCACGGAGGAGCTCGAGCAGCGCCTCGAGGCGGCGCTGTCCGCGCGCACCTACGCGCAACTCGATGCTCTTGTCGCCGACCTCCCCGGAGGCCGCCTTCCGGTGCCACGGGAGGCCCACCGGCTCGCGTGGGTACCCCCGGCCCTCGGGCTCGCGATCGTCATTCCCGTGGTGCTTGCGGTGCTGGCGGCGGTGGTGCTGGCCGTCGCCGGCGTGTTCACGATCTGGTGGCTTTGGCTCGTCGTCGGATGGTGGCTCTTCGGGCACCCCAGGCGCCGAATCTACGGCGCTCGCTACGGGCGCTCGCATCGGTGCGGCAGCTGGCGTGCGAGCCGCCCGGACCCGCATGCTTCGCGGGCATTCCGGGCCTAGCTAACAGGAGCTGGCGAGCGCGCCGGCTTAGATCTCGTGCCGATCCAGGCGTGACCGCGTCAATCGGCGCGAGGCCCTCATGGCACCCACGTCTCCGCGAGCGGGGTGACCTGCAGCTCATGCGTCGCCGCCCGCGGGCCTTGGTCGGCGAGGAACCGCACGGCGTCGGCGATCTGTCGAGGGTCGGCCAGTGTCTCGCGGGCGTTGCCGGCACGCGCGGCTCCGCTGAGAGGCTCAATTCCGGCGTCCACGATCAGCAGTGCGACATGTATGCCCTGGCCGCGCAGCTCGAGCGCCGCAGCTTGGGTGATCGCGCGCACGCCAAATGCGCCCGCCGCCCACAAGCCACGGCCGGGCATGGCTCTGCGCGATGAGCCGCCCGTGACCTGGACCACGGTCGCGGGTGCTCCCCGTGCCACCAGGAAGCCAGCGGTCGCCGAGAGGAAGGTGAAGGCTGACCGCGCGGGGGCGGCCGCCCAGGAGTCGAACGCGTCAGCGCGCGCCTCGGCGATCGGCCCCCCACCGAAGGGGCCGCTGCGATCGCCGCCGTAGGCAGAGGCCGCGTTCACGATCAGGTCTAGGGGTCCGTGCTCGCCGGCCACCTGTTCAAGCGCGCCGCGGACGCTGGTCTGGTCGGTGACGTCGGCGCGCAGGGCGAGCGCGCCGGCCGCGGCGACCTTCTCGAGGGTCGCCTCCGACCTCGCGACCCCCGCCACGGCCCAGCCGTGATCGATCAGTGTCTCGATGATGGCAGCGCCGAGATTGCGCGCCCCGAACACAAGCCCGCTTCTGCGATCCCGTTGACCCTCAGACATGGCGCTCCTCCTCGTTTGGCTGACACGCCCCTGCCGGCCTGTGCGTCAGGGCCCTGAAGTTCATCACAGGGGCTCCGGGCCTGGTCGGCGCGCCCGTAGACTCAGAGCTGGGCAAGCCGCTGCTCGAGGAGGCGCCGCTCCGCGCCATCGTGGATGAGCGCCAGGGCACGCCGGTACGCGTCCCGCGCATCCGCTGTGCGCCCAAGACGACGCAGCACCTCTACCGCAGCTGCAATTCCTGCACTCGCGCCCGGCGCATCGCGGCCTCGCGCGACATGGGCTGCTTTCCCCAGTTGGTCGCATGCGCGTAGGAGATCAGCCGCCCGAGATAGCTCCTGGGATCGGGCTCCGCGATTCCGGCGCGCTGCAGGATCGGCCGCGCACGAGCACGATCGAAGCTGCAGCGGACGTCGAAATACGGGATGTAAGCCTGTGCTCCCCGGGGCATGCTGCCGGCTGCCTCGCCACCCATCAGGCGCACCGGCGCGCGGTCCAGGAGCGTGGAATGCAACTCGACCAGCTCGCCCGCAGCCAACGCCCGCTCGCCCGCCACCAGGTGATAGGTGCCGCTCGCCTGCGGATCGTCGAGCAGCGCGAGGAGCCCATCGGCGACGTAGTCCACCGGGACGTAGTCCACGATCGACTCGGGCGCGGCCGGGACCGCCTGCAGCAACCCGCGCTCGGCGGCGCGCATCGGCCAGTAGATCACGTTGAACGCCGGCGTCCAGCCGCTGAGGCGATGTCCGACGACGATGCTCGGCCGCGCGATCGCGGTCGGCAACCCGACGGCTTCACGCAGGCTCTGCTCGGCCTCATGCTTGGAGCGCTCATAGCTGTTGCGAAACTCCTGGCCGACGTCGAGATCCTCCTCGTGGAAGCTTCCGCAGTGGCGGCCGCTGACGTAGGCGGTCGACACGTGCACGAGCCGTCGCAGGGCGCCAGCGGCCGCGATCTCGCGAGCCAGCTCGATGATCCGCGCGACACCGCCGACGTTGATAGCGCGTGCCTGCTCCAGCGGCAGGTCGAACGAGATAGACGCGGCGCAGTGAATGATTCGATCGACGGACTCGACGAGCCGCCTGCGGTCTTCTCGCGAGAGGCCCAACCCCGGCTCGAGCAGGTCGCCGCGCATCGCGCGCACGCGCGCGCCGCCCGTATGCGTGTCTCCATATAGCCGCGCGAGCACTTCGTTGAGTCGCGTCCGCGCTGTGTCGCGATCATCCGAGCGAACGACCACGATGATCTGCTGCTCGCCGCGGTCGATCAGGCGCGTGAGTGTCTCCATGCCCAGGAAGCCCGTGGCGCCGGTGAGGAGAATCGCGCCGCTCATGCCGGTGAGGCCGCGAGCGAGGCAACCGCCGGAGAGGCGCAGCCCATCGCGTGGTAGCCCCCGTCCACGTGGACGATCTCGGCCGTGATCCTGCGGGCGAGGGGCGAGAGCAGGAAACAGACCGCATCCGCGACCGGCGAAGCGTCATCCGGATCCCACGCGAGTGGCGCGGTCGCGGACCAGGCCTCCGCCAGCTTCGAGAAGCCCGGGATGCCGCCGGCCGCGAGTGTCTCGATCGGCCCGGCGGAGACCAGGTTCACGCGGATCTCTCGCGGACCGAGCTCGCGCGCCAGATACCTCGCGATCGCCTCGAGCGCCGCCTTCGCGACCCCCATCCAGTCGTACGCCGGCCACGCCGCGCTCGCGTCGAAGTCAAGGCCCACCACCCCTGCGCCATCCGGCGCCCCCTCGAGCAACGGCAGCAGACCCGCCACGAGCGACTTGAGCGAGAAGGCGCTCGTCTGATACGCGACCAGGGCGCTCTCCAGCGTCGTCGCCAGAAAACCACCGCCGAGAGCATCCGCCGGCGCATAGGCGACGGCGTGGAGCAGGCCGTCGAGCGCTCCCCAGCGGGCATCCAGCTCGAGCCGCACGCGCTCGATGTCCTCGGCACTGTTGACGTCCAGCTCGAGCACCTCGGCTTCGCGGGGAAGCTGTGCGGCTGAGCGCTCGGTCATGCGTTTGGTCCGCCCGAAGCCGGTCAGGATCACCTCGGCGCCGCGCTCCTGGGCGCGGCCGGCCGTGGAGAAGGCGATCGAATGCCGGTCGAGCACCCCGGTTATCAGGATGCGGCGCCCCTCGAGCATCACAACGGGACCGGGATGAACTCGCCGGCGGGGGTCTCCGCCGTGATGGGGTCGTGCCAGAACGCCCGGAAGGGCCCTGCGTAGTCCGCGGGCAGCCGGCGCCACAGGACCTCGACCCTTGCACGGCACACGAGCGCGTCGTCCTGGTTGCGGACGGCCCAGCCGAAGTTCACGAGCCCCGCGTGCTGGTCCACCGGCGTGAGGGCGCTGATCTCTCCCTCAACGCGGATTCGCTCCTCAAGGTGCACGGGCCGCTTGAAGACGACGTCGCCGACGCGGCGCAGGGCAAGGACGAGCTCGGGGTCGAGCGGTACGAGGCCGACCGCGAGCGAGATCGTGAGCATGCCGTGCGCGATCCTCCCGCCGAACGGGCTGCGGGCCGCCCACTCCGCGTCACAGTGCTGCGGGTGCCAGTCTCCGGTCAGCGCGCTGAAGACCATCACGTCCGTGTCTGTGATGGCGCGGCCTCCCGTACGAAATCGCTGCCCGACCGAGAGCCGATCGAACGAGTCGGACCAGCGCATCGGTTCCTGCAGTGACGAGCGCTTGGGAAGCGTGTCCTTGCGGTTGGCGCTCGGCGCCTCGGCGGCTGCTACGCGGGGTGGAGCTGCGTGCTGGCTCATGTCTGACCTCCTCACAGTGGGATGTTGCGGGCGCGGGACTCGGGCCTGTGGACGCCGGCGAGCGTCTCCAGGCAGGCGGCGATCCGTTCACGCGTCGAAGACGGCGCGATCGCCTCATCGATGAAACCGTCCGCCGTTGCCCCGTCGAGGAGCAGATGCTCAGCCGAGTAGTCGCCCGCCAGCTTTCTTCTGTGGACGGCGGGATCTTTGGCAGCGGCGATCTCTCGGCGATTCAGGATCCCGACCGCCTGTTCGGCGCCCATCACGCCTACCTCGACGTGCGGCCACGCGAACACGTGATCTGCCCCGAGCGCCTTCGAGTTCATCGCGATGAACGCTCCCCCGAATGCCTTGCGAAGGATCACCGTGACGCTGGGCACCGTCGTCTCGGCGAACGCGTGTACGAGCTTGGCACCATGCCGGATCACCCCATCACGCTCCTGCCGAGATCCGGGCAGGAAGCCGGGAGTGTCCACGAGCACCAGGAGAGGCAGGCCGAACGAGTTGCACATGCGCACAAACCGCGCTGCCTTCTGCGAGGCGCTCGCGTCGAGGACTCCGCCCAGGTGCTGAGGCTGGTTCGCGACGATCCCGATCGCCCTGCCCTCGATACGCGCCAAGGCGCAGACGACGTTGCGCGACCAGCGAGGACTGATCTCCATCAACCGCCCGCCGTCGACCAGGCCGCCGGCAACGCGGCGCACGTCATAGACCTTGCGCGGTTGCGAGGGCACCGTCTGGTCCGGGGGGACACCGAGCGCTTGCACGCACGGACGGATCTGCGGCGACTCGCCGGCGTGCTGCGGGAGGTAATCGAGCAGGTCCCTCGCCATCAGCGCCGCGTCCACCTCCGTCGGAGCGGTGAGGTGGCAGACCCCATTTCGCTCGTGAACGCGCGCGCCTCCCAGCGACGCCGTGTCTATGTCCTCGCCCGTGACCTCGGTGACGACGGCGGGACCCGTCAGGAACATCGCGGCCCGCGCGGTCATGATCACGAAGTCGTTGAGCGCCGGGCCGTACGCGGAACCTCCTGCCGCGGCGCCGCAGACGATCGATATCTGCGGGACCAGGCCCGAGAGGGCGACGTGCTCGCGGAAGATCGACCCGTAGCCGGACAGGGCGGCAAGCCCCTCCTGCATGCGCGCCCCCGCCGACTCGATGAAGCCGATCACGGGCACGCGTGCTCGACCCGCGAGCCTCAGGACCTCGATGATCGTCTTCGCGTGCGCCTCGCCGAGCGAGCCGCCGGCGAACAACGCGTCCTGCGCGTAGCAGTAGACGTGACGTCCGTCGACGCGCCCGTGCGCCGCGAGCACGCCATCTCCGGGGTGCGCGCGCTCCCCCATCCGGCGCGAGCGCACCTGCGTGCGCAGCAGTTGCAGCGAGCCGTGGTCTGTCAGCGCCTCGAGCCGCTCGAGCGGAGTCAGCTGCTCGTCCAAGCGCTCCAGGAGCGTCAGCGTCATGCGGCCTCCAGGCACAGCACGGCGTTGTGTCCCCCGAAGCCGAACGAGTTCGAGAGGGCGAGCGGCCTCTCAGCGGCGGGATGCAGAGGCTTGGCGACGCCGGGCACGTAGTCGAGGTCGAGACCGTCCTCGGGCTCCGCCAGCCCGAGCGTCGGCGGCGCGACGCGATCGCGCAGCGCGAGCAGCGTGGCCACGGCCTCCACCGCACCTGCCGCGCCGAGAAGATGCCCGATGGCCGACTTGGTCGAAGACACCGGGATCGAGCCTGCGTGCTCCCCGAGCGCGAGCTTGATCGCGAAAGTCTCGGCGCGGTCGTTGAGCGGAGTCGACGTGCCGTGCGCGTTCACGTAATCGACGTCTGTGGCGGCTGCGCCAGCGTCGGCGAGGGCTGCGCGCATCGCCACGGCCTGGCCCTCTCCGTCCTCCCGGGGAGCGGTGAGATGGTGCGCGTCGGAGCTGGCCCCATAGCCACGGACCGTCCCCAGTATCTGCGCGCCGCGATCGCTGGCCGCTTGGCGTCGCTCGAGGACGAGCACCGCCGCGCCCTCCGCCATCACGAAACCATCCCGACGCGCATCGAAGGGGCGAGACAGGCCGCTGCCAGAGAGGGCGTCGAGGGCGCTGAACGCAGCCCGCGCGAGCGGCGTCAAACCCGCCTCCGATCCCCCCGCGACTACCGCGTCGGCTTCACCGTTCTGGAGCATGCGCAGCGCGCAGCCCAGGGCGTGGGCACCCGATGCGCAGGCGGTGCTGACGGCGAAGGTCGGGCCTCGCAGTCCGTGGCGCATCGAAAGCGCGGCGGCACCTGCGTTGCTCATCATCAGCGGCACGGCCAGCGGCGAGACGAACTCGCAACCGCGCTCGCGCAGCGTGTCCTGCCCGTCGACGAGCGTCGATATGCCGCCGATCCCGGTGCCGAGCACGCATCCGACGCGAGCGGCGTCGTAGGGCAGCCCGTCCCAGCCGGCGTCTCCGAGCGCCTCATCGCAGGCCGCGATCGCCAGCTGGGTGAACCGGTCGCTTCGACGGGCCTCCTTGGCGGAGAGGAAATCGCTCGGATCGAAGTCGGCACAGCGACCCTCGCCGTCGCGGATCCCGCAGACGCCCCGCGTCCACCGCTCGTGCAGGTCGCGAGCGCCGACACCCAGCGGAGTGACCGCACCAACGCCTGTGACGACGACGGCCTCCAACGGCTCAGGCGCGAGACGCGATCAGTTTGACGGCGTCGCCGACCGTCTTGATCTCGGCGACGTCCGATCCCTTCAACTCGACGCCGAACTGCTCGTGGATGATCTGCGAGAGCTCGGCCAGGTCGAGCGAGTCGATGTCCAGCGACTCAAAGCTCGCGTCCGGCTTGATCTGCTCGGGCTCGGCGCCGAAGGTCTGCAGGGACTCCGCGACCACCCTCTCTATCTGCTCTTCAACTATTGCGGTGCTCATTTCACTCCTTTGATTGCGGTTGGGATATGTCGTGTAAATGCATCGGACGACGGGGCCGGGAGAGCGCGACGGCTAGGCGCTGAGGCCGCCGTCGACGTAGATCGTCGAGCCGGTGACGTAGCCGGCTCCCTCGGAAGCGAGGAATCGCGCGCACGCCGCGACGTCCTCGGGTTGACCTGCTCGCCTCGCCGGGACGGACCCGAGCACCTCACCGTTGAGGCCTGCGGTCATGTGCGTCTCGATCAGCCCGGGGGCGATTGCGTTTACCGTGACTCCGCGGCGGGCGACCTCGACGGCGACGGTCCTCGTCATCCCGATCAGGCCGGCCTTCGCCGCGGCGTAGTTGCATTGACCGGCGTTCGCCCGCGGACCGACGACCGAGGCGATGTTGATGATCCGGCCGAACCGCTCGCGGATCATTCCCCGCAGCGCGCGCCGCGTCGAGCGGAACGCGGCGGTGAGGTTCGTGTCGATCACGCCGCCCCAGTCGGAGTCCGACAGCGAGATCGCCAGGTCGTCCGACCGTACGCCTGCATTGTTGACAAGAACGAGCACCCGACCGAACTCCTCTTCCAGACGCGCGAAGAGCAGCTCCGACTGCTCGGGCACGGTTACATCGGCGCATAGTCCGAGCGCGGTGCCGCCGCCGTCTTCGATCCGCTCGACCGTCTCGCACGCACCCTGCTCGTCTCGTCGGAAGTTGACTCCGACCGGCCAGCCCTCGCTGGCCAGTACGCCGGCGATGGCCGATCCGATGCCGCCCGAGGCTCCCGTCACCAGCGCGCAGCCGTCTCGTCCGTCTGAGGGCCTCAAGCGCCACCCCACGTCACGACCGTCGCCCCCCAGACGAGGCCGGCGCCGATCGCCCCGATCACGACCCGCGCGCCCGGCCAGAGCGCGCCGGCGCGGACCGCCTCGGTGAGCGCGAGAGGGATGCTCGCTGCGCTCGTGTTGCCGAGCTCGGCGATGCAGTCGAACACTCGCTCCCGCGGCAGCTCGAGCCGGTCCGCCACGGACGAGAGGATGCGCGAGTTGGCTTGGTGGTAGACGAAGAGGTCGATGTCATCAAGCGCGAGATCGGCGCGCTCGAGAACCTGACGTGTGCAGGCGCTGAGGTGCTCGACCGCCTGCAGGAACGTCTCGTGCCCGTCCATCTCCAAGACTCCTGCCGCGCGCGTCGCCCTGATCGCGTTCGCGCGCGCGCCATCGCTGCCGAAGACGAACGGCCCAATCCCGCCGTCCGCGTTGACCGACACGACGATCGCGCCCGCAGCGTCTCCGAACAACGGCACGGTGCGCCGGTCGTCGAGGTCGAGGAAGCGAGTCAGGATCTCAGCCCCCACCACCAACACGTGCTCGGCGTGGCCGGCCTGCACCGAGGCCGTCGCGAGTGCGAGCGCGGCAACCGAGCCGGTGCAGGCGGCGCCGACGTCAAAGGCCGCGGCGTTCGGCGCGCCGAGCTCGTTCGCGACGATCGGAGCGGTGCCTGGGGTGATCTCGTCGGCGGCGAGCGTGGCCACGAGCAGCATGTCGAGCTCGACGGGGTCCAGGCCGGCGTGCTCCAGCGCCATCCGCCCGGCGCTCGCCGCCAGGTCACTCACCCGGCCGCCGGGCGCCGCGTGGCGCCGCTCGCTGATCCCGGTGCGCCGCTCGATCCACTCAACGCTCACGCCAAGCCGTGCTGCGATCTCTACGTTTCCGACCCTGCGCTCGGGAAGCGCGGCTCCGAGCCCCGCGATGCCCGCCATGCGAATGATCGGCCGTGCATGGCCCCCGGGAAGATCGCTGGCCAGCAGGGCTTGCTCAGGCGACAACGCTCGACTCCAACCGATCCGAGGTTCCCGACTGGCCGCGGCCGAGGATGCCGGCCTCCGGCAGGTTGCGCTTGACCAGGCGCGAGAGCACCTCTCCTGGACCGAAGTCCACGAAGGTCTCGGCGCCAAGGCGGGCCAGCGCGAGCATCGTCGCTCGCCAGCGAACCGGCTGAACGATTGCAGCCGCCAGCTCACCGCGAACGTCCTTGAACGGCTCGGTGGTAGAGCTCGAGATCACCTGGATCGCTGGCGGACGAAATTCGACCTGCTCGAGCGCGCAGCGAAACGGCTGCACCGCGCTGGCCATCGCCGGCGAGTGAAACGCCCCCGCGACGTCGAGCCAGATGGTGCGGGCGCCCTCGCTACGAGCATGACCGGACGCGTCGCGTAGGCGGTCAGCCGGACCTGCGAGCACTACCTGACCCGGGGCATTGTCGTTTGCAACGACCACGTCGTGCGCTCTGGCGAGCAGGTCGGGCAGACGCTCCTCGCCACCCAGAACCGCGAGCATCCCTTCCTCCTCTAGGGTCGTCGCCGAGTCCATGAGCTCGCCGCGGATCACGGCCAGCTCGAGACCGGACGCGGAATCGAGGGCACCCGCGGCAACCAGCGCGCTCAGCTCACCGAGGGAGTGACCGGCGAGCGCGCGCGGGCGCACGAACGAGCGCCATTCCCTCCAGCCGGCGATGCTCGCGCAGTAGATCGCCGGCTGGGCGAACCGCGTGCTCTCGCCGACGCGCGCAAACGGGTCCGCGCCGACCAGCTCCAACGCGCGCTCGAGAAGCTCCGGGACAACGCGCTGCACCCGCTCGCGAAGATCGGCCGTATGGCTTCCCTGGCCCGGGAACAGACCGGCTATGGCACCGACGGACACCTCGCACAGACTTCTCGCCTCCGCGCCGTTCTCGTGGCTCGAGGCTGCGCGAACCCCTCAGATGGGGGGACAGTCGACACGTTCCGGGGGGCGACTCAGCGGTGCAGCCCGAGGCGCTGTGCACGCTGGACGGCGTCAGCCCTGTTGCGGGCGCCCAGCTTTCGATACAGCGTGCTCGTGTGCTCCTTGATCGTGTGCGGCGAGAGGAAAAGAGCCTCGGCGATCTCCCTGTTTGTGGCTCCTTCGGCGATCAGAACGAGGATCTCGCGCTCCCTGTCGGTCAGTCTCGGAGCGTCGTTGGCGGGGCTGTCCCTGAAGACGTCCATCCCATCTCCAGCCATGCGCACGAGCCTCGCGATCTCCGGTGCGGACCAGTCCTTGGAGACGAAGCCGGCAGCGCCCGCGGCGCGCGCTGCGCGAGGCGAGATGCCCCCGGCGCCAGACATCAGCAGCACGCGAGGAGCAGGAGCCTCGGCGCGAAGACGCTCGCAGATCTCCGGTCCCGACTCGCCGCCGAGGAACAGATCGACGAGCGCCACATGCGGCTCGTAGCGCCGGCAGACCGCTAGCGCCTCGGCACCCGTGCGCGCACTGAGACAGCGATCTACCCACGCGATCTGGCCGAGCATCAGGCGGAATCCCCAGTGGACGACGTCGTGGTCGTCAACGACCAGGACGCGCAGGCGCTTTTGCCCCTGAGACCCGGCAGGCTGCTCCCGCGAGGCGGTCCCCGGCATACTCACTGCCCGCTTCCCACCACCAGACGCACCTGCCAGGACCCGGGCTCCTGCTCGCCATACTCGAGCACCCCGCCATGCTGGAGCGCCTCGAGCGTGGCCAGCCGCAGGCCGACGCCGCCGCGGCCTCCGTTGTGCTGATCGGCTCCGTCGTTGCGCACCTCTAGTACGAACGTACCCCTCTCATTGCGGACAGATACGCCGACAAGAGTCGTGCGCGCATGCTTGCGCGCGTTACGCACGGCCTCAACGAGGATCGACTGGGCGAGCGCCTCGAGGCTGGCAGGAACGTCCTTCGAATCACCTTCCTCGAGGACGATCTCGAGGTCCGGATGGATGGCTCTCACGCGTTCCAGCTCTTCGGCGAACGTCACGGTCGTCGGGCGTGAGGAGTGTCCCAGCGGGCGAGTCAGCGCCGTGCGCAGGTCGGCGAGGGCCGTCTGCACCTCGGCCGCACAACGTCGCTGGCTGCGGGCGTCGAGCAGCTCCTCACGCGAGAGCGCCAGTGAAACGCCGAACAGTCGCTGCACGACTCCCTCGTGGATCTCGCGTGCCAGGTCGATCCGCTGCTGAAGCTGTCGGCTCTGCTCGTCATAGCGTGTGACCTCGCGGGCGACCGAGGCCATCGCGATCGCCTTGCCGAGCGTCCAGAGGAGGTGGCGCTGATCGTCATCCATCTGCGGCACGTCTGCCTCCCGCTCTGAGAGCACGACCCCCACGTAGCGACCGGCTGCGGCCATCGGCGTGCAAACGATGCGCACGCCCTCGAGCAACTCGCGGGCGAACGGCGGCACGTCGAAGTCGGCGGCGCCGATTACTTCGACGATGCGATCTTCGCCGAGCGCCTGGCGCGCCACGGGGACGGAATCGATCGTGACGAAAAGGTCGGCGAGACGCTCAAGCTCAATCCCGTGAGCCCCGACCGCGCGCACTCGCCGGCGAGCGCTGTCGTAGCGGAACAGCACAGCCCGCCGCATCGACGTCAGGCGGCAGATCGCCTCGCAGAGGCTGCTGAAGAACGCATCGGGCGGCGAGCCCTCACCAACACCCGACAGCAGGTCGGACATGACCTCGAGCACCTCGATGTGGCCCGCGCTCGTGCTCGCTGAGGCCTTAGGCGAGCCCTCGGATTTGGACGTGGTGAGCGGGTCGGACGTAATAGCGGCGGCTTCGTCCATCAGTCAGGAGGATCTCACCGTCGAGGCGAAAGGTGTTTGCCGGGAACTGCGAACCCCCCGACCAGGGGGTCTCGAGGACGCGACCCAGGCCGCATTTCCGAGCGCCTCACACCTGCGCGGCCTCAGACGCGGCGAGCTCGACCACGGCCTCGGCCTGACGAGCGTCCACGGGGCGTTCTCTGGGCACCATCACCCCGGCGATCAGGCACATCAGCAGAAAGCCGGTTGCCATCACGAACGTATCGGTAAAGCCGGTGACGGTCGGCTCCCCGTGAAGGGTGTGAGCGGCGATCAACGTCGCCGAGAGCTGGCCGCCGAGGGCGCCGCCAAGCGTCCGCATGACCGTGTTCATGCCGCTCGCCACCCCGGTCTGCTGGGGCGGCACGGCCTGGACGATCAGGTTCCCGAGCGCTGCGAACGCGAGGCCGATGCCCACGCCCAGCAGGGCTGCGGATATCAGCAGGTCGTATGGATGGCTGTGGGCGACGGCGAGCAGCGCGAAGGCCGCGGTTGTAAACGCCGTTCCGCTCAGCAGAGCCGCGCGCGAGCCGAAGCGCCGAGAGATCCGGCCTGCGTACAGGCCCATGATCATCATTCCGATCGTCGAGGGGAGCAGATACAGCCCCGACACGACGACCGAGGAACCGAAGCCGAACCCGGTGCTCCTCGGCAGCTGTGCGATCTGGGGAAAGACTATGAACGACGCGTACATCCCGGCGCCCAGCAGGAAGGCGGCCAGGTTGGTTGTCCATACACCGCGAATGCGCATCATCGTCATGTCGATGAGCGGATTGCGGCTGCGCACCTCCACCGCGATCCAGCCGATCGAGAACGCAATGCCGATCGCAATCAGGCCGAGCGTCTTGGGGGATCCCCAGCCCCACCTCGTCGCCACGCTGATCGCGAGCAGAACCGTCGAGATGCCAACCGTCATGAGCGCGGCGGCCAGCCAGTTGATTGTTCCCGGGACTTGGACTGGCGATTCGGGGATGAACCTCCAAGTCGCGACCGCAGCGACCAGGGTCGCGACCAGCGGAATCCAGAACAGCCAGTGATAGTTGAGGTGTTCGACGATCACGCCCGAGAGCACGATCCCGAAGCCCGCGCCGACACCGAGGATCGCCGACAGCAGCCCGATGCTCCCAGCGACCTTCTCAGGCGGGAACTCGTCGCGGACGATGCCGAACGCGAGCGGGAAGATCCCGCCGCTGGCTCCCTGGATGAAACGGGCGACGATGATCACCCCCAGCGAGCTCGAAAGCGCGGCGAGCAAGGTTCCGGCGGCGAGGATCATCAGTGTGATCAGGAGCAGGCGCTCCTTGCCGTACATGTCGCCGAGCCGGCCGATGATCGCCGTCCCGACCGACGCCGACAGCAGGTAGGCGGTGAGCAGCCACGTGATCCCCGTCTCGCTGGTGTGCAGCGCGTGCTGCATCGTCGGTAGCGCCGGTACCACCGAGGAGCTCAACATCGCGTAAGCGGCCCCGCCAAGCGAGAGCACGGCCAAGATCAGCGCGGGATGGGTGCGGCCTGAGGTCGTCGAGGTCATGCGCGTTTCCAGTCGGCGATGCCGGAATGGGGATTCCGCAGGCTGATCAACTACCGTAGCGGAATGAGCATTCCGTCGCCGGAGTCGACGGCCGGCTGGGCAAATCTGGACCCGGAGGAGAAGCGCCGCAGGCTTCTGCGTGCCGCGGGCGAGGTGTTTGCCCGGGACGGACTCGATGCGCCTATGCCCGCGATCGCTGCCGCGGCCGGAGCGGGCATTGGCAGCGTCTATCGCCAGTTCCGCTCAAAGCGCGACCTGCTCGCGGCGCTCGTCGTCGAGCGGCTCACGGATGTCGAGGACGGGGCAAAGGACGCGCTGGCGAGCGCTGTCGGACCGTGGGCCGCGCTGACCGCGTTCTTATGGAAGCTGGCCGAACGGCAGGCCGGCGACCATGTCTTCGCCGAGGCCATGGCGACCGTCTCTGAGGATCCAGCGGTCCGGCGCGCGCTCGAGAGCACGACCGAAACGCTGGAGCGGCTTCTCGGTGCAGCGCGAGCCGAGGGCCGCCTGCGCGCCGACGCGACGACGCTCGATCTGCGGCTGCTGTTCGCGGCCACCCGCGCCGCTTCAGAGCTCGAGTCGGGAGCATGGCGCCGGATGCTCGAGCTCGGGATCGACGCCTTGGAAGCGGGCGCGCGAGCGCGACGCGGAAGCTGAAAGTCTCCTCCAGATCGGTCAGCGGTTCTGCGCCCCGCCCACCAAAAGTGCCTGCAATTGCAGCTAGCTGCAATGCAAGCGAGGGTTCAGCATGCCACGCTTTTCGACGTGTCGCTTCGAGTGATGATCGTGGATGACAGCCAGCTGTTCGTGAATGCGGGGACGCGCGTGGTGGCACGCCCAGGCTGGCCTGGCGCAACCAGACGCGTGAGGCTAAGGTTCGTGCGTCAAGCCGTGCGGAGCCGTTGACTGGAGCAACCGGATCGCACGCCCGAAAGATGGTGCAGCTGGTGGAACGCTTGGTGCTAATTGCGAGACTCAAACCGGACGCGTATGAGCGTGCGCAAGAGCTGGCCTCAGCCGAGCCCCAGTCAGACGCAGACCGGGCTCTTGTTCGAGGCTCCGTCTTTCTCTCCGCGCGCGAGGTGGTTTTCTTGATTGAAGGAGAAGACGTCGAGCTCCACACGAGGGAGTGGTTCGATGATCCCGTGCTGTCGGCGACGTTCAGTTCGTGGCTGTCGCTCTTCGAGGGCCCGCTTCACGCTGCCCGCGAGGTCGCCGCATGGGAGTGGCGTGCCGCCTAGCTTCGTGAGCGACACCGACGCCGCGCCGAGGAGCGTCTCATGAGGCCGCAGGTCGAGGTGCCCGCCGGCGGCCCGCGAACCGCGAGCGAGCCGCGAGGGTTCTTGCCGGGACCTCGGCCTCAGAAAGCGATACCACCGATCGCGAAGGGTGGTGAAACTCAACCGATCGACGCCGACGTCGTTCGAAGACGCAGACAGCGGCGCACCGAGCGGGCCCTCGCGGGCTGGCTCGCGACCCGCCTGCGCGCACGAGCGCACGAGCGTTGACGAGTAAACGGTGTGTGCGAGCATCGGAACGTCACCTCGTCATCTCTGAAACCACCGCTCACGCCGTTCGTCGATCCGCTGCCGGTGCCGGCGCGCCTGTTGGCGCGGGAGCACGGGGGGCGTTTGAGGGTTCGGATGCTCTCCGGCCTTCATCGCTTCCATCGCGGCCTGCCGCAGTCGCATGTCTGGGGTTATGACGGCCGCGTCCCAGGCCCGACGATCGAGGCCGAGCGCGGGCATCCCGTCCGTGTGGAATGGATCAACGCGCTCGAGGGGACGTTGCCAGTCGTTGACACGCTCGCGCCGACGGAGGCAGGCTCCGATGGCGTTCCCGTGCAGTGCGTGCCGGGTCTGAGCGGCGGCGCTCCGAACGAAGATGCCGCCTTGCTGGAGGGCTTCGCCGTCGTGCACCTGCACGGCGGGATGACGGCGGCGCCGTACGATGGCTGGGCCGAGAACATGTTCGCACCGGGTCAGAACGCGGTCAGCGACTACTCGATGGACCAGCGCGCCGCGCTCCTCTGGTATCACGACCACGTCATGGGCGTTACCCGGTTCACCGTGTACGCAGGGCTCGCCGGGATGTGGATCGTCCGTGACGAGCACGAGCGAGCGCTCGACCTTCCCGAGGGGCCACCCTTCGAGGTACCGCTCCTGCTTCAGGACCGCAACTTCGGCGAGGACGCGCAGGGACGGCTGACGGGTGAGCTCGTGCACAAGACAGACCCGGGCACGATGGAGGCCTTCGCACCCTTCACGACGGTCAACGGCAAGGTATGGCCGCTCCTGAACGTGCGGCGATCGACCTACCGCCTGCGGGTCCTCAATGGGTCCAACGCCCGGACGTTCCGCCTTGTTCTGGTGGGCGACGGTCAGCCTGAGCTGGATCGCGTCACACAGATCGGGACCGACCACGGACTGCTTCGCGCCCCGGTCGCAGTGCCGTCAGACGGGCTCCTGCTCGCCTCAGCCGAGCGCGCGGACCTGCTCATCGACTTCTCCGACCTGAAGCCGGGGAGCGAGCTGACGCTTCTCAACACGGCCACCGCTCCTTTCGACGGAGCCCCGTTCCCGGCCGAGCGAGCCGAACAGGCCGCCAACCTCGACGGGCTCCTTCCATATCCCGATGTGATGCGCTTCCGCGTCCTGCCCGGTCCGTCGGCGCCGCGGTCGGTCCCGCGACACTTGGCCAGCGACTTGGCAGCGCCGACGTCCGACGAGCTTGCCGGCGCGGCGCGCCGCGCGATCGCGCTGGTCGAGCAGGAGCTTGAGGGTGCGACCAACATGCTGACGATGAGGGAGCTCGCCCCGACGCCCGACGACGACTCGACCGAGCCGCTGATCACAGTCGTCGCCCGAGACGCAGGCGGCGCGGACCGGACGATCGCCCGCTTGCGCACGGTCGCTTGCCACTTCGAGGACATCGTCACCTTCTTTCCGATGCTCGGCCAGCAAGAGGTCTGGCAGTTCATCAACCTCACGGGCGACACGCATCCTATGCACATCCACCTGGACGCCTTCCACGTGCTCGCGCGCCATCCGGTTACGATCAGCATCCCCGAGGGCGGGATCACCGATACCCAGACCTCTGCCACGGTCCGCCACGGGCGTGGCCCAGGGGACCAGCTCGAGCATGCCCTCGACGCGAACGAGCTAGGGCTCAAGGACACCGTTCGCGTCAACCCCAACGAGATCGTCGAGCTCGCCGTCCGCTTCGAGACCTACAACGGCCGCTACATGTACCACTGCCACATCCTCGAGCATGAGGACCGCGACATGATGCGGCCATTCGTGATCATGCCGATGCAGCTGAAGCCGTTCATGAGCTGACGGTGGCAGTGGCGCGGTCCTCGGCGGCCGCCCGAGTCCAGCCACGCCCGACGGCCGCAGCCGCCCCGCCGACGACCGGTCCCGCCTAGGATCAACGCATGACGGCGAGCATCGAGCTGTTCTTGTTCACCAGCGGCACGCTTGGGGTCGTCGAGTTGGGCTGGATCGACGTGCCGGTGCCGTTCTTCCTGATTCGTCACCCAGACGGCGACATCATCGTCGATGGCGGCAACCCACTCGCGGTTGCCCGCGACGCTCGCGCGCACTGGGGCCCGCTTGCGGACCAATTCCGCGTTCACATGACCGAGGAGCAGCATTGCGTCGCACAGCTTCGCCAGCTTGGCGTCGTTCCACAGTCGGTTCGATACGTCGTGCAGACCCATCTGCACATCGACCACGTCGGCGCGCTGGGACACTTTCCCGACGCGACGGTCATCGTGCAGGCCAGCGAGCTGGACGGCGCCCGAACCGCAGATCCGCCGCTTGCTCACGGATATATCCGGAAGGACTTCGAGCGAGCCGGGCTCGACTGGCGAGCCGTTGGAGGCGATATCGACCTCTTCGGCGATGGGACGATCCGGCTGCTCCAGACGCCCGGTCACTCAGCGGGTCACATGTCGGTGTTGCTTTCACTGCAGGAGAGCGGCCACGTCCTTCTCACCGCCGACGCCGCGGACAGTCTCCCGCAATGGGAAGGACGCCTACCCCCACGCGCGCTCCATTCACGTGATGCGGCCGAGCACTCGCTCGAACGTCTCCGCGAGCTCGCCCGCGAAACCGACGCGCTGGTCGTGCTCGGGCACGACGCGGGTGACTGGTCGCGGCTCAAGCACGCGCCGGAGCACTACAGCTGAGGCTGACCCACGCCGGTCGTGGCTGCCGGGGCCTGGGCGTTCCCCTGCCGCCGCGGCCACCGGCGTTAGCACCCGCCCTGCCCATCTCCTCTCGCGCTAGGACACCATGGGCCCGCTCGGAAGCATGACCCACAGCCTTTGCGCGAGCTCGATCACCACGTCTGCGTCAAGCTCACTGACGCTGCTTGATCCGGTTCGCTCCATCGCCATCGCGAGCTCACGCCACGCCAGCGCTACCGGTGCCACGCGTACGGTCGGTCCCCAGCCGACTGCCGCGCGAAGCTCGTCCGCACGCGCCCGCGCGTCGTCAAGCGTCAACTCGCCGAACGGACGATTGGCTCCACGCACGAAAACTCCTCGTTTGACGATCTCATCGAGCTGAGCGCTGGACTCGGTCATGACATCGGCGCCCCGCTCTTCGGAGATAGGGCCATTCGCCGGGCGGCAATCGCGGCCTGGCCGTAGGAGATCCCGCCATCGCCGGGCGGCAGGCGTTCGGGTGTGATCACGCGCAGGCCCGCCGCATCCAGACCCGCGATGACCGCCTCGAGCAGACGCCGGTTCTGGAACACGCCCCCCGAGAGGACGATCAACTCGCTGCCCTCCACCGAGGCTGCCTGGGCCAACGCCGTCACGGTGGCGGCACTCAGCGCGGCATGGAAGCGACTCGCGACCGCACCGAGCGCTGCGCCCGCTTGGAGGTCGGCACGGACGGCATGGATCGTCTCACGCGGGTCGATGACGGTGAGCTCATTGTCCTGGAGCAGCGAGATCGGGTAGCTGCCCCGCTCGCTGGCGTCGCACGCAGCCTCGAGCTCGATCGCCGCCTGACCCTCGTAGTTGACGCGGGCTCGCAATCCACACAACGCGGCAACCGCGTCGAACAGGCGTCCCATGCTCGTCGTCACGGGCGACTGCACGCCGGATCGCGACAGCTGGGACACCTGCTGCCATGTCACCTCGTGCACGACTCCCCGCAACGCCGGTGGGATATCCGGCGCGCGTTCAAGGTCTTCGCTCTCACCCAGGAGCGAAAGCCATGCACATGCCATGCGCCAAGGCTCCCGTATCGCACGCGCGCCGCCGGGTAGCCGAACTGGCAGGAGCATGCCAACGCGGCGGAAGTCCTCGAGGTCGCCGACGAGCAGCTCGCCGCCCCAGACGGTTCCGTCGAGCCCGTATCCGCTGCCGTCGAAGACGGCGCCGACCGCGCTGCGCGGCTCTCCGTGCTCGGCCAGGCAGGCGGCCAGGTGTGCGTGATGATGCTGGACACCGATGAGCTCCTCGCTCTCCTGGTCCATCGCGTACTTGGTCGATAGGTACTCGGGGTGCAGATCGTGTGCAACCACATCGGGCTCCACCCCGAACAGGTGCGTGAAGTGCTCGATTCCCTCGGTGAACGATGACAACGTCTCGTAGTTCTCGAGGTCGCCGATGTGGTGGGACACCCAGGCGCGAGGTCCCTTTGAGAGGCAGAAGGTGTTCTTCAGCTCGGCGCCACACGCGAGAATCTGATGCTCGGCGCCGTGCGGCAGGGGCAGGCTGGCCGGCACGTACCCGCGCGAGCGCCTCAGCGGCAGCGTGCGCGGAGCGCCGGGAGTGTCGAGCACGCGCAGCACCGAATCGTCGGTCCGCGTCTGGATCGGCCGGTTGTGGACGAGCAGCAGATCCGCGATCTCGGATAGGCGCATGAGCGCGTCATCGTCTCGAAACGCGATCGGCTCGTCGGAGACGTTGCCACTCGTCATCACGAGCGCCGTACCCTCGGCGAGGTCGGCGAACAGGAGATGATGAAGGGGGGAGTAGGGCAGCATCACGCCGAGCTCGAGCGCACCGGGGGCGACCGACGGCGCGACTGCCGCGTCCCCTAGTCGTGGGAGGAGCACGATCGGGCGCTCGGGACCGCCCAACAGTGTCGACTCGAGCTCGCCGAGACGCACGAGCCTGCGCGCGACCTCTGTCGTCGCGACCATCAACGCAAACGGCTTGTCCTCGCGATGCTTGCGGGCGCGCAGCGCGGCGACCGCTGACTCGTCATCGGCGCGACAGGCGAGATGAAATCCCCCGATCCCCTTGACGGCGACGATCTGCCCCTCGCCCAGAGCCTCGGCCGCCGCGCTCACGGCATCGCAGTCGGGTCCCAAATCCGCAGGCATTGCGCCCGTGCGCAATAGCGACACCGACGGCCCGCACTCGGGGCAGGCGTTCGGCTGCGCATGGAAGCGACGGTCGACCGGATCCTCATACTCGGCGCGGCAGCGCTCGCACATCGCGAAGCTCGCCATGGTCGTGAACGGGCGGTCATAGGGGATTCCGCGGACGATCGTGAAGCGCGGACCGCAGTTGGTGCAGTTGATGAACGGGTAGCGATAACGGCGGTCCTCGGGATCGAACAGCTCGCGCCGGCAATCGGCGCAGGTGGCGCTATCGGGTGCGACCGGCACGTCGATGACCCCCGAGGGCGGGCTGTCGAGTATCGCGAAGGCGCTGTCTCCCTGGAGCTCGCGCTCCTCGGCCGAGATCCGCTCGATCACCGCGAGCGGCGGCGCATCCCGAGCGAGCCGGGCCAGGAACTCCTCGACGGCACCTGCGCTTCCCTCCACCTCCAGCAGCACCCCGTGGGAGTCGTTCAGGACGAAGCCTGTGAGCCCGTGCTCGTCTGCGAGCCTGTACACGAACGGGCGGAACCCGACCCCCTGCACCGTTCCCTCCACCCGCGCGCGGGTCCGGCGGGTCAACGCGGTCTCGTCAGCTGCGGGCGCGCGAGTGCTCATGCGTGGCCCTCTGCGCTTGGTAGGAGCTCGACGAGCTCGCGCAGGGCGTGGTAGGCGCTGGCCTGGGCCTCCTGGATGCGGGGGATATGCTCGGAGCGCGTGACCACAACGTGGTCCGCCAATCCCTCCGATCCCACGCGCCCCCCGTCGTAGCCGACGAGTGCCACCGTCAGCAGCCCCTGGCGTCGCGCCTGTGCCAGCGAGTCGATCACGTTGCGCGAGTTGCCCGAGGTGGAGAGCGCCAGCAAGACATCGCCGCTCGTCCCGTAGGCGATGACCTGCCGTGAGAAGATCGCGTCGATTCCGATGTCGTTGGCGATCGCCGTGAGGATCGCGGAGTCCTCCGTCAGGTCGATCGCCGGGCGCGCGGTGCCCGCCCCGCCCGCCGCGCGGAAGTCGGCAACGACGTCCATCGCGTCCGTGGCCGAGCCGCCATTGCCGAGCGCAAGCAGCTTGCCACCCTGCTCGAAGCTCTTGCGCAGCGTGCCCGCCGCGTCGAGCAGCTCCTCGCGATTGTCCGTGAGCGTCTGGATCCGCAGCGCGCTGATCTCCTCGGCCTTCATCAGCACCGAGCGACGGACGTCCTCGATGACCGGCTCCAGTTCGCGCTCGCGCTCGGCCAGGAACGGATACAGAAAGCTCGAGGCGCCGGCGTCGTGCACGCGTCGAGCACTGCGCCCCTCGAGCAGGCCGCGATGGTCGAAGAAGACATGCACGAGCTCCCAGAGCACGTGATAGAGCGTCTCGATGAGCTCCTGACGTACATAGCCATCCTCGCTCGGAGCCTCGAACTCCCATTCGGCAGCGAGCCGCGAGAAGGCGATCGTCAGGCAGCCGCGCCCACGCGCGAGCGCCACTGCGCGTTCCGTCTCGAGAGGGTCATCTCCCTCGGCCAGGAACGCGACCGCGATGTCATCCTCTCGCGCGATCAGCTCCAGCTGGCGGGCCAGCTCGTCGCCCTGCCCGGTCAGTCCGAGCGCCGGGAGCGCGCGCTTGCCTACGATCACAGGGTGGACGAACTCGACCGCGACATGGCGCGCGTCGGAGCGTGCCGCCGGCGAGGCGCCGAGCGCGAGCAGCCTGCCTCCGCGCGCGAAGCGCTCGGCCATCCGGTGGCAGAGGCGGGCGAGTCTCTCGGCCTCCTGCACGAAGAATTGGCGGTTGGCCTCCGTACGCCGCCGAAGCAGCTCGTCCAGATGCGCAGCGAGCGCGCCCTGAGTGGCGGTCGCAGTCAAGCAAGCGCCCCCTCGCGCGAGCGAGCTGCGACGTCGGATAGCCAGTCTCGCCATGCGTCGATTCCCTCTCCCGTGCGCGCACTGACCAGCAGCCGCTGGGCCCCGGGGTTCACCTGGTCGACGTTGTAGAGGAATCGGTCGAGGTCGTAGTCGAGGTGGGGCAACAGGTCGATCTTGTTGACCAGGACGAGATCGCAGGTGCGGAACATGAGCGGGTACTTGAGCGGCTTGTCCTCGCCCTCGGTGACCGAGGAGGCCATCACGCGCACGTCCTCGCCGACCTTGAACTCCGCCGGACAGACGAGGTTGCCCACGTTCTCGATCACCAGCATGTCGATCTCCTGCAGCGGTATCTCGGGCAGCGCCGAGCGCACCATGTTGGCGTCGAGGTGGCACTCTCCGCCAAAGCTCGGATCGGTGTTCAGCTGCGTTACCGGCACGTGCAGGCCAGCCAGGCGGTCGGCGTCCATCGATCCCTGCACATCGCCCTCGAGCACCCCGACGCGCACCTGGGACACGCCGCCGACGACTCGCTCGAGCAACGACGTCTTGCCAGCGCCCGGCGCGCTCATGAAGTTCACGACCGTCACGCCGGCGCGGTCGAAGTCCGCCCGGTTGGCCTGCGCGATCGTGTTGTTCGCGTCAAGCGCATCCTCGACGATCCTCACTTTTGTGCGATGCATGCCGTCTCCTCTACCTCGATGGACTCGACTTCGAACTCGTTCCCGCTCGCGACCGCCACCTCGGCGCCGCCGCACGTGGGGCAGCGGAAGGCCGGGATCTCGATCTCCCAGTCGCGCTCGCACTCCTCGCAGCGCAGGCTCGCCTCGACGATCTCAAGGTCGAGATGCGCGCCCTCGCAGACCGTTCCGCGCGCGACGAACTCGAAATAGAAGTCGAGTGTGTCGGGAACGACCTGGCGCAGCCGCCCGACGCGCAGGCTGACCAGGCTGACGCGGCGCTCGCCTGCGTGCTTGACGACCGTGTTGAGCACCGCGCCGCTCAGCGACAGCTCGTGCACGGCGCTACTCCGCGGGTTCCAGGGTGGCGCTCGAACGAAGCTCGACGGCGGTCTCGAGCATCAGATCGATCGCCCGCGCGACCGCGGAGCTCACGTCCGCGGTCAGCCCGAAGCCCATCTCGTCGACGACCGCCGGCTCGCAGGCGATGACAACAACCTTGCCCGGCCACGCACCGATCGAGCGAACGAAGCGCAGGACTGTCTGGGGATCCATGCCGTGGGGGTTGATCGCTTCGCCGTCGTCAATCTTGCCCTCGACGGACTCCTCGGGCACCTCCATCACGTACAGGGTCCCGGGCTCGCCGCCCTGGCGGCTCACGTCGAGGATCACGAGCGCGTCGTAGCCGCGCATCACCTCGTAGGCCAGGTCGAGGCCGCCGGTGCCGGCATCCATCAACGCGACGCCCGCGGGCAGCTCCAGCCGCTCCAGCCTCCTTACGACCTCGCCGCCGAAGCCGTCGTCGCGCAGCCAGGCATTCCCGACTCCCGCGACGAGAATCCGCGGTTCCCGCTCAGCGCTCATCCGATCCTCCTGTCTCGGGTACTGGTGACTGGAGCGCCTCGACCTCGGGCGCGAAGAAGTACAGGAAGCGGCCACTGTCGCGCAACAGCTCCTGGCCGGGGTCGCCGTCGATCGTGACCCCGAGGTGCACCTTCCCGTCGTAGTCGACCATGACGCGCTCGATCGTCGCGATGCGTCCGTCGAGCATGCGGGCATGCAGGTCCGCGTCCGGCCCCGGACGGATCCTCACCTTGCCGCTTCGGCGGAAACGCACGCCGTCGACGTCGGCGTACTCCTCGCCCGCCGTCGGATCGACCAGTTCCGGAGGCTCCTCGGGAGGAGTCTCCGTCACCGGGCTGCGCGCTCCGGCGCGGGCGGGGTCGCGCATCGTGACGCGTCCGTGCAGCGCCAGGATGTCCTCCGGCGTGGCGGCGGCGGCCCGGGCCACCATCTCGCGCACGACGGGGTCCTGCCGCTCGATCTCCGTCCGCTCGGCCTCGCTGAGCACCTTGACGTGGAGCAGCAGCGCCTCCTCGATCTCGGTGGAGTCGAAAAGCCCACCGCGACTCTCGGGTGCGATCTGCGGATGCTCGGGAAGCACGATTGCGCCACCGATCAACGCATCGTCGGTGTCACTCGCCAGCACCGGGAAGGTGTTGACGCTCGCACACGGGCGCTCGAGCGGTGAGATGAAGCGCCCGCCCGACACGCGCAGGATCGGATGGGTCGAGAGCAGCGATCGCGCGAGCGCGCCGGCGCGATCGAGGCCGTGCGCGCAGGGCGTCCGATTCGCGATCCGGAGAGCGAGTTCATGGATACCGGCGTCGAGTTCCTGCGCGTGCAGGATGAGCGTGACGAGCAGCCGCCCGGCGTCCCCCACCCCGACCTCTGCCTCGCGCGAAAGCGAGCGCCCGGCGCCCGGGGATGAGCCCTCCAGCGCGCCCACGCTCGTGTCCGCGAGCTCCAGGCGCTGCGCCACCGCCTCGTGCCGTTCGCCAGTCGCTGCGAGGAACCTCACCTCGGCGCCGATCCGGGCGTCGCGCGGCGCCTCCAGCACGCAGCGCAGCTCGAGGTGATCGAAGGTGCTCGCGAGGCCGGCGGCATAGTTCGGCGGGTAAACGATGCCGAACGGCGTCGGTGTCGCGTTCTTGGCGGCTCCCGGGGTGTACGGATACAGCGCGTATCCCTCGTAGAGCAGTGAGTCGATCAGTTGCTCGACGGGATCAGGCATCGCGCGCCTCTCCGAGCAGCCGCTCCACGCAGGCGTCATACGTGGGCAGGCCACCGGCCACGCGCTCGCGCTCCAGCGAGCGCAAGGTCTCCGAACGCAGCGCTACCCAGCCGGTGTTGGGGTAATAGTGCTCGATCGTCTTCCGCCAGATCGATACCGGCATGCGGTAGTCGACCGAGCACGACCAGGGGACGAGCACCATCTGCAGACCCCCTTGCTCGTTCGGGTAGTAGACCATGCCGTTGAAATGCAGCGCCAGCGGCGCCTCGCCGTCGGGCAGCGAGTACAGATACTTGGCGGCGGCTACCTCGAGGTCGTAGTTGCAGGCGATCGGAACCGTGACCGTGGTCGACCCGGTAAAGGCCGGCACGACGACGTCGAGCTGGGTCCATACGAGGCTGTGGGTCGTCACCGCCCAGCGCTCGGGCGCGCCGAACAGCCCGAGGAGGCGCTCACGCGTCGCGGCGTCGTAGGCGCGTCTGGCCGGCTCGATCATCAGCTGGATCGTGAGCCCGATCATGTACACCTGGCGCCCGCTCGGCTCGGAGATCCGCAGATCGAGCATCAGCATCGGCGCGGCTGCATGGCGCAGTTGGCGAGCTCCCAGAACCTCGAACTCGGGCTCGGGTCCCGTCGACGCCGGCTCCGCGCCGCCCGGCGCCTGCGCAGCGAGGGCGTCGGCCTGCAGATTCACGCGGCCACCGCCTTGGTACGCAGATCGTCGAAGAAGCCGGACACCGCCTCGCGCACACGGGGCCCTCCCGAGATTCCCTCCCAGTTCGCCTTGATCGTCCCCGTGAGGGCGTAGCAGCGGTCGATCGGCGCAATCGCGTAGGCCGGCGGGTCGGACAGCCGGTTGACGATCAGTCCCTCGATGTCGGACTCGAGGTCGGCCAGTATCGGATTGAGCTCCACCATCCGACTCCAGGATGAGAAGTGCAGCTCGCTCTCCGTCGCGCCCCCGGGGCTCGGGTAAAGGGCGACGACGCAGCCGGCAACGCTCGACTCCATGAAGAAAGCGAGCCCGATCGGGATCTGAAAGCTCGCCCACACCTCCTCGGGCAGCTCGAGGTCTCCGAGCCACAGCGTTCGTCCCCCCGTCGGGCGATACTCGGCGTCGCCCGAGCGCAGCGCCCAGCAACTCTCGCAGACACACTCGATCCTGCGCTCGACGAGGTTCAGCAGGTGGCGGTGATCGTCAGGGATCGTCGTTTTGCAGAGGTCGCAGCACTCCTGGACCGCCGGCGAGCCGTTGCTCTGCGGCCCGGGGGCACCGCTCACCTCTCGGCCGACGGCGACACCACGATCGGCGGCCGCGCTCGGGCGGGCAAAGCCGCGCAGGCCGGCCACGAGCTGCGCACGCCGCCTCGCGGCCACCGCGTCGGAGATCGGTCGGCGCCCGGCGGGACGCTCTCCGTCGAGGACCCGATCGGGCGGAGAATCGCCAGGCTCGCCGCCGTTTGTGCTCACCGCGCCAATGCCACCTTCACGCGGCCCTGCTCGCGCAGCAGGGGGATCGGCTCGAGCTGCAGGCGCTCGTCATCCATCGAGCGCCCTGCGCGCGGCAGGAAGAACGTTCTCGAGCACTGCGGGCAGGCGAGCGTGCCCGCCTCAAGCTCGCCGCCGTCCAGCGGTCCGCCACAGCCCGCGCACGTGTTCGCATACGCCAACAGCGTGCCGTCGACGTTCGCGACGACGAGCGCGGCGTCGCCGACCCTGGCGCCGACAAGCGCTCCGACGGGCACCAGGTCGAGATGATCGACCTCGAACCATGAGGGCGCCGGGGCTTGTGCGCTGGTCATCGCAGCGGAGGGCGACATAACCATCGGAAGCTCGACGCCGCCGGCGTGCGGCCCATCGCTCGTTGAGGCCATCGGCAGCGAGGGGCCCGCGGGAGCGGGCGCCACGCCCTCGACTTCCAGACCCTCGAGGTCGGGGGCCAGCTCTTCCAGCGCCTGCTTGATCGCGAGCTCGAGCGTCACCGCCGACGCCGCGCAGTCCGAGCAACTGCCTCGCAGGCTGATCCGCGCGACTCCCTCTTCGAGCGAAAGAAGCTGGACGTCGCCACCGTGGGATTCCATGTAGGGACGCACCTGCTCAAGAGCGCTTCGCACGCGCGCCTGCAGCGGTACCGGATGCAGGTCGTGGATAAGCAGCAGCGCCGCGACCAGGTCCTCCTCGGCGAGCGCAGCCGCGAGGCGCTCGCCTTCCTCGCCGCCGTCGAGCAATGAGCCGAAGATCCGCTCGAGGCCGGCACCGTACATTTGCACGACCGCTGACACCAATTCCTCGGCGAGGTCGCGCGTGGCGGGATCACCGTCCGTGTCGAGCTTCGCCTGCAGCTCCTGCACGCGCAGAAGCAGCCCGTCGGGCCCTTCGCTGAGCGCGGTGGGGGACATCTCGCGGACCTACGCCAGCGCCGTCGGCGTATGGATCACCTTGCGCACAGTGCCGCTCCCGTTGTACATGTGTACACCGCAGGGAAGGCAGGGATCGAATGATCGCACGGCCCGCATGATGTCGATTCCCTTGAAATTCTCCGGGCCGTTCTCCTCGAATATGGGCGTGTTCTGGACAGCGTCCTCGTAGGGTCCGGGTGTCCCGTAGGAATCGCGCGGGCTGGCGTTCCACGGCGTCGGTGGATAGGGCTGGTAGTTGGCGATCTTGCCGTCGCGGATCACCATGTGGTGAGACAGCACGCCACGAGCGGCCTCGTGGAAGCCGCAGCTCACCGCGCTGTCGGGGACGGTGAATTTGTTCCAGCTTTTAGTCCGGCCGGCCTGGACCTCCTTCATCGCCCGCTCCAAGCAGTGCAGGGCGATCAAGGCGCTGTAGGCCTGGTGGTAGGTCCGTGCGCGGTCGCGCTCGATCGCGTTGGACTTCTCGGGCACGTTCCACTCGAGTTCCATCTCGGGCATGTTCGGCGAGCGCGGCAGCACCATCTGGATCGAGTGGCCGGTGGCCTTGGCGTAGCCGAAGTCGACCAGCCCAGCCTTAGCGGTGCACCACTGGCGTGCAAACGGACCACCGCCGGTGTCGCAGCAGACGTGCGTTTCGGTGCGTTTGTCGTAGATCCGGGGCGAGACGACCCAGGTGTACTTGTCGGTGAAGTCGCGCTTCTGCGGGCGCGGCAGCGTGACCTTGTTCCACGGATGGTTCTTGTCTACCGGGTTCCCCAGCGGATCCTGCGTGACGAGTGTCGGCTCGTTCTCCCAGGAGTCGAAGTAGGAGGAGCCAAGCAGGATGCGGATCATCAGGTTGATCTCCACGAGATCGGTCGAGATCAGCTCGCCGCCGATCGCCACGCCCGGCGTGATGTAGCGCTTGCGCCCCCACTCGGTCATGTTGCGATAGTCGTAGTCGACGTAGTCGGGATCGTCGAAGGAGCCCCAGTTGACCAGATTCGTGTCGCGATAGCCGACCATGTCGTACCCCGGCAGCTGCTGCAGGAAGAAGTCGTACAGATCGTCGTGCATCGGCACGCTTCGCTTGACGTAGTCGAAGTAGCGCATCAGGCGCACGTAGTAGTCGGTGCAGGTCTGGTGGGTGATGTCCGCGCTGCAGCCTCCCGGCATGATCGTGGAGGGGTGCGTGTGGCGTCCCCCGAACAGGCAGTACATCTCGCGTGTGTAGCGCGCGACGTGCAGCGTCTCCAGGTAGAACTCGCCGGTGAACGGGTTGAGCGCGCGCATGATGTCCGCGATCGTCCCGAAGCCGTGGATGTCGCTGTGGGGCGCAGGAGTGCTCTCGGCCCTCGCCAGCAGCGTCGGGTTGGTCTCCTTGACCATCTGCTCGCAGAAGTCGACGTTCGCCATGCAGTCGTTGAAGATCGCGTGGTCGAAGATGTAGTCGGCCGTCTCGGCCAGGTTGAACGCCAGATCCCCAAGCGGCGGCGGCTTGACGCCGTAGGCCATGTTCTGGTTCAGGCACGAGCACGTGCAGTGGTTATCGCCGCAGATGCCACAGATGCGGCTGGTGATGAAGTGCGCGTCACGCGGGTCGATGCCCTTCATGAAGATGTCGAAGCCCCGGAAGACCATAGAGGTGCTGTAGCACTTGAGCACCTGCCGGTTGGAGAAGTCGATCTCGGTGTGAATCCCGAGGCTGCCGACGATCCGTGTGATCGGATCCCAGGACATCTCCTTGACCATCACTTTCTGCTGCGGAGGCGTTTCGGTCGCCATTTGCTTCTCTCCTCACTCGGCCGTCAGCCGGAATCGTCAAAAGGATCTGTAGGCAGGTGTGTCAGCGCTCACCATCTCTTCGCGTAGCCGCTCGTAAGCGTCTTGCCCCTGCGGCGCCACTCCGGCTCGACGTCGTATTTCGTCCTGATGTTGCGCTTGCGCCCCCAGCGGACGATCGGTCCATAGGTGAACTCGAGGACAGTTGCGGCCAGACGGCCGTATTTGTCCTCGTCCATAAACGGCATGAACTTGTCGGGAAAGCCCGGCATCGTGCAGGCCATGCAGATGCCGCCCACGTTGGGGCAGCCGCCGATGCCGTTGACCCAGCCGCGCACGGGAACGTTGCACTTGACAACCGGCCCCTTGCAGCCGAGCTTGACCAGGCAGCGGTGATCGGAGCCGTATTCGGTCGCGAACTCGGCCTGCTCGGCGAAGCCTGCGCGGTTACAGCTCTCGCGCACGGTCCGCCCGAACAGCCACTTCGGACGCAGCGCCTCGTCGAGTTCCGGCGCGGGTGCGAGCCCTGCGAGGTGCAGCGCGAGGTACAGCAGCGTCTCGGTCATGTTGTCGGGCTGGGCTGGACAGCCGGGGATGCAGACGATCGGCAGGCCGGCTTTGGACTTCCAGCTCCAGCCGAGGTAGTCGGGAACTCCCATCGCGCCCGTCGGGTTGTTCTTCATCGCCGGGATTCCGCCATAGGTCGCGCACGTGCCGACGGCAACGACCGCCGCGCACTTGGGCGCGAGCCGGTCGATCCACTCGTTCATCGTGATCGGCTGATCGGTCTCGGGATTCACGGCGAAGCCCGTCCAATAGCCCTCGCCGTTGATCTCCTCGTTGCCGAGCGAACCCTCGATCACGAGCACGAACGGGTCGAGCTTGCCCTGCTCGGCGTCGAACCAGGCCTGCGCGTAGTCCTGGCCGTTGGCGTAGTCGACCACCTGGTTGTGTACGACGACCTTCGGCATCCCCGGGATGGCCTGCAGGATGATGTCCTCGAGGCTCGGGTTGGTCGCCGAGGTCATGGCCACGGAGTCCCCCTCGCAGCTGAGGCCCGTGGTCATCCAAAGGACATGGGCGGTCACCGCCTCCGTCTTCCTGTGCTCCGCAAACGCCACGCTCGCCATAACCTCTCCTCTCGACTCAGATCAACAGATCCGCGGCAGCGGATCCCCGACCAGTTGGTCCATCACCCGCCGTCCGCCGAAGCTCGTCTCCACCAGCACCATTCCGGGCGGTTCCGTCCGCACCTCGCCTATCTCCGCAGCCTGCTCACACCCGGAAACAGACCGCAGCGCCGATAGCGCGGAGTCCGCCTGCTCGGGCGCGACGAACGCGACCAGCTTGCCCTCGTTGGCGACATACATTGGGTCGATCCCGAGGATCTCCGCGGCCCCGGCGACGGCAGGATGCACGGGAATCGCTCCCTCGCGCACCAGCATCGCGACCGACGAGGAGCGCGCCAGCTCGTTGAGCACCGAGGCAACCCCACCCCGCGTGGCGTCGCGCAGGGTGCGCAGCCCCGGACCCGCGGCGTCGAGCAGCACATCGACCGCCGGCCACAGCGAAGCCGTGTCGGACTCGATCGACGCGTCGAGCTCGAATTCCCCGCGCGCGAGCATGATTGCCATGCCGTGCTCGCCGATGCTCCCTGACAGCAGGATGCGATCCCCCGGCTGAATCTTCGAGGGCGCGAGGCTCGCCCGCGGGTCGTGCCTGCCGACCCCGGTCGTGCAGATGTACATCCCATCGGCGTGACCCCGCTCGACGACCTTCGTATCTCCCGTGATGATCTCGACGCCCGCCGCCTGCGCGGCCGTCGCGATCGCCTCGACCTCGGCGCGCAGCTCCTCGGCAGTGAGCCCCTCCTCCAGCACCAGCGAGAGGCTGAGCGCGAGCGGACGGGCGCCCGAGACCGCCAGGTCGTTGACGGTGCCGTTGACCGCCAGGTCGCCGATCGAGCCGCCGGGGAAGCGCAGTGGCCGCACTACGTAGGAGTCAGTCGTGAGCGCGAGCTCCACGCCATCGATGGTGAGCTCGCCGGCGTCGGACATCTGGCTCAGCGTCGACCCGTCGAAGGCCGGGACGAACAGGCCCTCGATCAGCGTCTGGGTCGCCTTGCCGCCTGCGCCGTGGGCCATCGTGATCCGCTCATCGCGAAACCTTGCGCGCTTGCCACGGGCGGTCTCGATGATGCCGAGGATCTTCTCCTCGCGCTCAGAGATGATCGCCTGCTCGGCCATCAGACGACCTCCCGCTCGCGAGCGAAGCGGCCGAAGTTGTAGTAGGCCGCGCAGGCACCCTCGGAGGAGACCATGCAGGTGCCGATGGGACGCTCCGGAGTGCAGGCGGTACCGAACACCTTGCACTCCCACGGCTTGATAACGCCCTTCAGCACCTCGCCGCACTGGCACGCCTTGGGATCTGCGACGCGCACGCCGGGCACGCTGAAGCGAAGCTCGGCATCGAGGTCGGCGTAGGCCTCCGACAGCTTCAGCCCGCTGTGCGAGATGAAGCCGAGCCCGCGCCACTCGAAATGCGGGCGCAGCTCGAAGACCTCGGCCAGGACCTCCAGCGCGCGGAGGTTGCCCTCGTAGGGAACCACCCGCTTGTATTGGTTCTCGACCTCGCAGCGGTGCTCGGCGAGCTGGCGCAGGATCATCGCGATCGCCTGCAGGATGTCCAGGGGCTCGAAGCCCGCGACCACCACCGGCTTGCCGTAGTCGGCCGGGATGAACTCGAACGGCCGCGCGCCGACGACGGTCGACACGTGGCCCGGTCCGATGAAGCCGTCGAGCCGTAGGTCCGGCGACTCGAGCAGCGCCCTCAGTGGGGGCACGATCGTGACGTGGCTGCAGACGCATGAGAAGTTCTTCACGCCCTCGGCGCGCGCTCGCTTGAGCGTCAACGCCGTGGAGGGCGCGGTCGTCTCGAATCCGATCGCGAAGAAGACCACCTCCTGGCCGGGGTTCTGCTTCGCGATCCGCAGGGCGTCCAGAGGCGAGTACACCATCCGCACGTCGGCGCCCGCGGCCTTCGCATCGAGCAGGCTTCCGTTGGATCCCGGGACCCGCATCATGTCGCCGAAGCAGGTGAAAATCACGCCCGGGACTTCGGCGATCGCGATCCCGTCGTCGACCCGGCCCATCGGAATCACGCAGACGGGACAGCCCGGTCCGTGCACGAGCTCGACGTTCGCGGGCAGCAGATCATCGACCCCGTACTTGTAGATCGAGTGGGTGTGGCCTCCGCACACCTCCATCACCTTGTAGTGGCGCCCGGGCTCGACCAGTGAGAGGATCTCGCCGGCCACAGCACGGCCGAGCGCGGCGTCGCGGAACTCATCGACGAACTTCATGCAGCAACCTCGACGGGGAGCGATGCGATCGCCACGCCCGCGTGGACCAGCACCATGCGACCGGCGCTAAGCGGCTCGACGAGCGCCGTCTCCACGGTGTGCCGCGCACCCTCGCCGTCTGCACACAGCGCGAGTCCGCGCTGCGGGTCGGTGCGCACGACCCGCATCGGCACTCCTTCATCGGCGCAGGTGATGCAGTGCTCGCCTGTGCACGAGGAGGACGGTGCCGGTAGGGGGCTCACTCGATCACGCTGGCCTTTAGCTCCTCGAGCTCTCGCTCGTAGTCGGCGCCCATGCGTTCGAGCAGCTCGCGGGTCGCACGCGCCTCCTCCTCGTCTACCTGGGAGATCGCGAAGCCGACGTGGATCAGGACCCAGTCCCCGGGAACGACGCCTGTTCCGTTCACGTCCAGCAGGCCGACGTTGACGGTGCGCCGCACACCCGCCACATCCACCATCGCGAGCCGGTGCTCGTCGTCGACCACGTCCACGATCTGACCCGGGATGGCGAGACACATTGAGCGCGCGTCCCTTCTTCTCCGAAGTTGGTCCCGCCGCCAAACACGGCGGGCCGCACCGATCGGCTCGGCCACGAGCCAAGCCTTCTTCTACCACCGTCGTCGGGGCAGAAGTCACGCTTGGTAATCCTCCTTACGCCCACCCCCTGTAATGCGGATTACCGCCCACAAATGGCGGGTACGGGGAGCGAGGAGAAGCGTAGACTCGCCCGGGGAGATCGGCCTGTCGGCTCGGAAGGAGTGCGAGGCTTACGATGTCAAGCGAGGGTCGAGATGTTGTCCGCCTGAGGCCGTCGCGATGGCCGAGTCGCCCCTCTCCAGCCCGAGCCCCCGAGCCGTCTCCTCTTTACGCATACGTACTCGACGCCGACGACGAGCTCGGCGAGGCGCTTGACCTACGTGAGCGCTTCACGGCGCGCCAGCACGCTACGGCGAGGGTGCTCGAAGCCGGGGCGGGCGCGTGTGATCTGCAGCCCTGGCTAACGGCCATCGGCCGTGGGCCGGGACTGTTGATCCTCGACGGCCTGATCGCGGTCGACACGCGGATCACCAACCGAACCACCACCGAGCTGCTGGGAAGCGGCGATCTGCTGCAGCCTCTCAGCCGGCACGTGGACGACATGATCGAGCGAGTCGCGTCTTGGCGCGTGCTGCGCGCTTGTCGCCTTGCGTTCCTCGATACGGAGTTCGCCGAGCGCGTGCTTCCATGGCCCCAGATCGGCCATGCGCTGCTGCGCCGGACCGAGCGCCGAGCCGAGGACCTCGCGGTCCTGCGTGCGATCTCCTGCCAACCGCGGCTGGAGGTTCGGCTGGTGCTGTTCCTCTGGCATCTGGCCGCCCGCTGGGGACGCGTGGAGCCCGGCGGAATTCACCTCATGCTGCCGCTCACGCACCGTCTGCTCGGTCAGCTGGTGGCCGCCGAGCGGCCATCGATATCGCACGCGCTCGGTCGGCTTGCCGATGCCGGGCTCGTGAGCGGTGCCGCCGGCGACTGGCACCTCCACGGCAACCTCGACGACCACCTTGAGTCGTTGATCGGGGGGCGCCGCCCATCGAACGGCCGCTCGGCGCTCTCGCCGGCCGACGGGCGGCATGATCGCGTGAGGGCGTGAGCGACCCGCTTCCCCGCTCCCTGCGCCTCTCGGGAGGCCAAGCCGTCAGTGTCCTGTGGATCACGAGCGGTCTCGGCTGCGACGGCGACTCGATCGCGATGACCGCCGCGACCAACCCGAGCGTCGAGGATCTTCTGCGCGGCTGTCTGCCCGGGATGCCGCCGGTCATCCTTTACAACCCGGTCTTCGCGTTTGAGACCGGTGAGGACTTCATGCGGGCCTGGTTCCAGGCCGCGGCGGGCCGGCTCGACCCCTTCGTCCTGGTCCTCGAGGGGTCCGTTCCCAACGAGGAGATCAACGGAGACGGCCATTGGGCCGGGTTCGGCGTCGACGCGGCCACCGGACAGCCGATCCTCACGAACACCTGGATCGACCGCCTCGCGCCGAGGGCGGCGGCCGTGCTCGCGCTGGGGACATGCGCCGCGTACGGGGGGATCCCCGCGATGCGCAACAACCCGACAGGCGCGATGGGCCTGCGCGACTACCTGGGATGGAAGTGGGTCTCCCGCCTCGGCGTGCCGATCATCAACGTTCCGGGCTGTCCGGCGCAGCCGGACAACATCACCGAGACGCTCCTGCGGGTCGTTCTCCATCTGACGGGGATGGGTCCGGCGCTCGAGCTCGACGAGCAGGGACGACCAGAGTGGATCTTCGGCCGTACCGTCCACGAGTCCTGCGACCGGGCCGGCCTCGCCGAGCACGGCCAGTTCTCGACCGGTCACGGCGACGGGCGCTGCCTGGTCAAGCTGGGCTGCAAGGGGCCGGTCGTCAAGTGCAACGTTCCCGTGCGCGGCTGGGTCAACGGCATCGGCGGCTGCCCCAACGTGGGCGGCATCTGCATGGCCTGCACGATGCCTGGCTTCCCCGACAAGTACATGCCGTTCGTGGAGCCCGACACGGCCGCGCGTGTGTATGCGAAGACAGCGCGACTGGCTCACGGTCCGCTGGTGAAGTATCTCCGCGACCGCCGGATCCGGCGCAACTTCGACCACGAGCCTCGCTGGCGCAAGCGCGGCGCCGAGCTGACCAGCGGCTATCGACCGCACTGACGCACGGTTCGCACGGGCACGCCGCGCGTCGAGCAGTGGTCAGAGCAGCTCACGCGCTACCTTGGGCAGATGCCGGTCACGGTGCTCTTCACGTGTGAGATCTGCGGGCGCCAGCCGGATCGCGAGACGCAGCTGGCCCTCGAACGTCAGATGCTCGACCTGCGCCACGGCGAGTACGTGGATGCCGACCCGGGACGCTGGCTGACCTGGCATGGGCGCGGGATGTACGGCCCCCACCGCTACGCGTGCGGTGAGCACCGCGGCGAGCTGAAGGCGCTGCTGCGCGAGCATTACGGCACACTCGGCTGGCACCCCTGGGCGATGGGCCCACATCCGTGGGCTGGGCGTCGCGGAACTGATCGCGCACGGCGTTTCGTCCGATCGCTGCGCTCGACCATGGGTGCGCCAGGGTCCTAGCTCAGCGACCGTGCTCGCGCTGGTCCTCCAGGCCGTCTTGGTGGACGTGCGGATGGGCGTGAACGTGGTCGCCGTGGCTATGCGCGTGGTCGTGGTCGAGCTGCTCGTGGCCGTGCTCGGTGCTCGCGTGCTCGTGCACGGCCCCGCCCGTGTGCGGGACTTGTGCTGAGCACGACCCGCAGGTACCCACAATCGCGAAATGAGTGAAGCGTGTCTCGTAGCCGTAGCGCTCCCTGATGCGCTTGCGAACGGGATCCAGCTCCTTGGAAGGCAGCGCCCTGACTGCTCCGCAACGATCGCAGTACAGGTACTCGCGCTCGCCGCGGCCGAGCAGCGCATAAAGCCCGGGGCCGTGACCGAGATGAACGTGGCGCACCAGGCCGTGGCGCTCCAGCGTCTCGAAATTGCGATGCACGGAAGCCGCGTCCAGGCTCGACCGGCGCGCGACGTACTCGGCGGATACCGGGCCGTCCGCCGCGAACAGAGCCTCTAGCACCAGACGCCTAGAGGTGGACAGGCGAAGCCCCCGTTCGCGCAGTGCCGTGACCGCGTCGGCGAGGCTTGCGACCACAAGCGGGGGGACATCGGGAGAGACGGTCATCAGCTCTGCGGCTCGCTGTCGCCGAGGTGCACGCTCCAGCGCTCCTCGATTCGGGCGAAGCGCCAGATCGCCAGGGCGATTGCCCAGGTGGCAATGAACATGCCGACGATGATGAAGCCAAGCGTGTTGATGTCGATGTTCTCCCACCATGCCCAGAACGGGCCTTGCCCGTTGAGCTTGTGTGCGAGCAGCCCAACGATCTCGATCGTGCCGATTAGGAGCGCAACGGCCACCGACAGTCCGGTGATCGTGATGTTGTAGAAGACCTTGCGTACGGGCTTCGAGAACGCCCAGGAGTAGGCGAAGTTCATGAACGAGCCGTCGATCGTGTCCAGCAGCGACATGCCGGCCGCAAACAGGATCGGCAGGCAGAGGATCGCGTAGAAGGGCAGTCCGGCGCCCGCGGCGCCGGCCGCGAGGAACAGGAGCGCGATCTCGCTGGCCGTATCGAATCCGAGGCCGAACAGGACGCCGATCGGATACATCTGCCAGGGCTTGGAGATCGTCCTTGTGAAGCGCCCAAGAAAGCGGTTCATCATGCCGCGAGAGTTCAGCTGTGCCTCGAGTTGCTGCTCGTTGTACCTTCCGCTGCGCATCTCGAAGAAGACCTTGATGATGCCCCAGAGGATCACCACGTTGAGCGCCGCGATGATGTAGAGGAACGTCCCCGAGACGCCAGTGCCGATCGAGCTCGTGACCTCGTGCAGCTGGCTTCTGTGGTCCTTCACCTGGCCGCCCAGCGCCTTTGCGCCGATCGAGAACAGGAACGCGAGCATGAACACGATCGTCGAGTGCCCGAGCGAGAAGAAGAAGCCGACGCTCATCGGCCGCTTGCCCTCTGCCATCAGCTTGCGCGTGGTGTTGTCGATCGCCGAGATGTGATCTGCGTCGAAGGCGTGGCGCATCCCAAGCGTGTATGCAGTCAAACCGGTACCCAGAGCGAAGGCCCCGGAAGCACCGAGGCGGTAATGATGCGGCGCGACGACCGCGATTAGGAGGAAGAAGCCCAGCGCGTGCAGGCCCAGCACGACGGTTGCCATCATCGCCACGGTCCGCCACTGCCCCACCTCCAGCGAACCGGTGAGCCGGCGCCAGCGGGACCTGCATTCCTCAGGAGGAGGCAGCGAGTGCATCTGGTCCTCTCAATCGCCCATTCGACCCAGAGCCGAGGCCGGGGCAACATACATCGAGAGGCTTGCTATTGCAAGTGGCTCTCAATTAGCTGCCCGCTCCTGGTGTCACAAGCACAGGCCACTGGCTGGATGGCCGAGAAGAGTTGGCTCGCCCACGTCGAGGTCGCCTCCTGCCAACGTCCGCGACCGCCCAGCGTCCTCGACACCGGGCGGTCGCGTTGTGTCTACCGTTGGCTGGCGAGCTCCGGCTCCGGCTCTCTCTCCGGCCGCGGCGCGCGATCTTCGCGCTTGGGCTCGGTGTCGCCCTCGATCTGAAGGCGCGGGAGTCGCCGTTCCAGCCAGCTGGGGAAGTACCAGTTGGCCTTACCCAGGGAATGCATGATGGCGGGCACAAGCACTGTCCGGATGACAAGCGCATCGACGAGTATCGCCGTCGCCATGCCAAGCCCGATCAGCTTGATCGTTCGGTCGGTGGTGAACGTGAACGCGAAGAACACGACGACCATGATCGCCGCAAGTGCGGTGATGGTCCTTCCCGCGACAGCCTGGCCGTGGTTGACAGCCTGGGAGTTGTCGCGACGCTTGAGCCACTCCTCGTGGATGCGGCTGATCAGGAAGACCTCGTAGTCGGTCGAGAGTCCGAACAGCACGGCGAACATGAGGATCGGGGCAAGAGGCGGGATTGGTCCGGCGTGAGTTACGCCGACCAGTGAACCCAGCCAGCCCCATTGGAACACGGCGACGATGACCCCGAACGCGGCACCGGCCGACAGGAGATTCATGACCGCCGCGGTTGCCGGGATAACCAGGCTGCGGAACACGATCATCAGCAGCAGGAACGACAGCACGACGACAATCGCGACGAACATCGGCAGCTTCGATTCCAGTTGCGCCGCGTAGTCGTCCGCGAGGGCGGTCTGGCCCCCCACGTAGACGGTCAGGTTCTGCCCGGCGACCGCGCTCGGAATGACGCTGTTGCGCATGGTCGTGATGAGCTTTGACGTCGAGGCATCTTGCGGGCTGCCTGCGGGGTAGACCTGCGCCACTGCGACCCCGGGGTGCCCGGGCCCGGCCGGAAGCAGACGAGGCGGGCTGACCGCAGCGACGCCGGGCGTCTGACTAGCGGCAGCGACCACATGGCTGAATGCCGCCGGCTGGCCGCTGGACTGCACCGGCGCCACGAGCTCGAGGGGTCCGCTGAAGCCGGGGCCAAACCCCCGGACCAGCAGCTCGTAGGCGCGGTGGGTGGTCGTCGTTGTCGATGTTGGGTCCGTGCCTGCGTCCGCAGCCCCGAGGCGAAGCGAGAACGCCGGGATCGTGAGGGCCACGAGGATTGCCAGCGCGGCGATGCTGAAGCTCACGCGGTGGGCCTGCACTCGTGTGGCCCAGTTCGCCCAATGGGCGGACGCCTCGGGCGGTTCGACTTCACCCGCCTCGAGCGCAGCGCGTTGCCCACGTGTCAGGACCCGTCTTCCGAGGAAGCCGATCAGTGCAGGGGCGAGTGTCTGGGCTGCGGCCATCGGCAGCAGCACCGCGATCGACGCGGCGATTGCCGCCCCCGAGAGGACGCTCACGCCGACAGTCAGCATCCCGAGCAGCGCGATGCAGACCGTGATGCCGGCGAACAGGACTGTACGGCCCGAGGTGGCGGCTGAGATCCCGATCGCATCCGCGATCGATCGACCTCGCCGCATCTCGGTTCTCGTGCGAGTCAGGATGAACAGTGAGTAGTCGATGCCGACCCCGAGGCCGATGAGGATCGAGAGTTGCTGGGTGAAGCTGGCCATCGACAGTGCGTTCGACAGAGCCCCGATCAGCGAGACCGCCGCACCCAGCGCGATACCCGTGGACACGAGCGGCAGCAGCGCCGGCAGGATCGACCCGAAGACGAACAGGAGCACGACAAGCGCCGCTAGGACACCGAATATCGTGCTGCTCGACGAGGAGGGATTCGTTGAGGCGGCGACCTCGCCCAGCACATCGACTTGCACAGCGCGGCTGTTGGGAGCGCGCGCAGTCGTCACGAACTTTGTGGCTTCCGTGGCAGAGATCGCGTGCTGTTCCTTCGTGAAGGTGACAGTGGCGAAGGCGACCGAGCCGCTTCGGCTGATCTGCTTGGCGCCCGCCGGGCTGTACGGCGAGCTTACGGTGCCGACGTTCGGCAGGCGGGCGACGTTGGCGAGCATCGCCTGCACGCTCGACCGTACTGCCGGCTGTCTAACCGTGCCCGTCTTCGTCGCGATGACGATCTGCTCGGTGTCACCCGACACACTCGGGGCCGCCCTCTGCAGGAGGCTCTGGGCCGTAGCGCTCTGAGTGCCCGAGAGTCGGTTGGAGGCAGAGTAGTTACTACCTGTACTGGACTGAATGAATACGGCTGCTACGAGCAGCAGGATCCACCCACCTACGACGACACGGCGGTGTGCGAGGCACCAGCGGGCTAGACGGGGCATAACTATCTCCCAGTTACTCAGCCTCCGCTCGTCGGAGACTTGTTGCAGCGGACGGTAAGGACCCTGGTGGCGAAAATCATCGGCCGCTGAGACGCAATTTCCGGCCTCGTGCTTGCTCCGCGCGATGTAGCCCCTCGGCGCTTTGTCGGGCGCTCACAGCCGCGCCCGATCGGTTCAGCAGAGGGACCGTAGGCCGCCCGGGCGTCCTGCTTCTACTTCCATCGGAGTAGTTATTGGTCCCGGACTGACATCCCCAGGCGCAGTGGAATTTCGTCCCGGAGGCCGACGACAAGCGCTCGCAAGCCGGTTACATTCGGGCTCTGAGTAAACGCGGGCACGCGGCTAGCGAGCCTTCGAAAGCGGCCGCATAGCCGTTGGCCCGCGCACACACGCAGAGCCTCACAGCAACTCGTTAGACCGTCTTTCTCTTGCCGTTAGGCACACACCACACACTACCGCCAAGCGTTACCCGACAACGACAATTCCAGGAGACAAGAAGATGACCAGTCTAAGCCGGGAGCTCACCGACCGCGCCGACCGATACCAGTCACTGAGTAACTTCTATCGCGCGGACAGCCGCCGGAGATCGTCTCGCGAGCAGGACATGGGATTGTGGTGGCGTGTGGGGGCTCACGGCCCCGTCTACCGCGCCGCATGGGTGCGAGAGACCGGCGAGCTGTACGTGACACGGCTTGGCCCGCTTCAGGAAGGTAGAGGTGAGGTTGTCGTGCTTGGCCGCGTTCGCAGTCGCGGTCAACTCGAGGAGCTATTAGAGGGTTGGCGCGATGTGTGCCCGCAGCCAGACTCGATGACCTGGTTGCTTCATCGAGCCGCCAGCCTGGCGCCGCCGGAGAAGCCTGCGCGTTCGTTCGCACGCGCCGTCTCTCAGGCGCATCGTTTCGCCGGCGTCACAACGTCCGCGGTCTAGTTCCGGAGATGTAGGCGGGATGCATCCGCCAGGCCGATGTCAGAAGGCCCTGTCGGCGGTACAGTCGTTATGCGTGGCACCGCGCCGCACGCGCGCGTTCCCCGCCGACGAAGGGAGTATCTGTTGCTTGGTTCCACGCAGCTCGGTGCGGACACCGGTCCGGCTCCCGGAGAATCGGGTGCGACCTCCCAAGGACGCTCGGAGAGTGGCCGTCGTTCCTCCCGTCGTCGGCCGCCCATTAGTGGGGTGACCAGCTGGCTAGGCCGTGCGCCCGAAGTAGCGCGAGCGCTGCGGGAAGCCCCAGAGGTTGATTTGGCATGGGCGCTAGCGGCGTTCGTCAGCCTGCTGGCCGATCCCGGTCTGGGCTGGGACAGTGGTCACCTGAGCGCAGCTGCAGTCCTCCTGGCCGCGGCGACTTCGCTGCCCTTGGTCGTGCGCCGCCGCTATCCACTCGGTGCCCTTGTTGCCGTCACAGCCGGGCTCTTGGCCTGCCTGGCCGTGTTCCATCCCAATATCGCGGCGGTGGGCATCATCATGGTCGTCCTGTACACCGTCGGGCTGCAGGGTCGCCGCTTGCGCACGCTGCTCGTCGCTGCCGCGATGGCCCCGGTCGTTGCGGCTGCGGTTGTGATCACCAGCAAGGAGGGTTTCACGGCGGGCACGACGTTGGCTCGTCTGGCGCTCCTGCTCGCTGCGTTGGCGGCCGGCGATGCTCTGCGGGGCCGCCTGGCACTGGTCCAAGCTAGGGCAGAGGAGACCGAGCGACAGCGCGAGGCGGCGGCGGTCCATCGCTTCGACGAGGAGCGCCTGCGTCTGGCGCACGAGCTCCATGACACGATCGCCCACAGCTTGATAGGGATCAATACGCAAGCCGCCGCGGGGGTCCACATGCAGCGCAAGCAACCCAATGAGAGCTTGAGCACGCTCGAGGCCATCGTCCGGAGCTCGGCCGAGGCGCTTGCCGAGCTGCGCTCCACGCTAAAGATCGTTCGTCCCGCCGCAGGCGACGCTCCTCTGCGACCGCCGCAGACCCTCGCCGACCTGGACGAGCTGGTTGACGGTGTACGGGGCGCTGGCCTGGACATCGACCTGCAGCTGGACCCCATACCACCAAACATTCCGGCGGCCACAGCTCACGGCGCCTACCGCATCGTCCAAGAGAGCCTCACCAACGTTCTGCGCCATTCTGACGCCAAGCGTGCCGTCGTTCGCGTTGCACTCGTAGACGATCAGCTCATCGTCGAAGTTCTCGACGATGGCCACGCGGCTCCTCGTGACTTACGGGCTCCAGGCCAGGGATTGCAGGGGATGACGGAGCGGGCCGCGGCCCTCGGCGGGCACTGCGAAGCCGGCGTGCCTCTCGACGGCGGCTGGCGGGTCCGCGCAAGCCTCCCGGCACGGATGACAAGGCCATGACCGGCTCCGCGAAGCTGCGGGTCCTTGTCGCCGACGATCACGCGCTCGTCCGTCATGGCTTTCGCTCGATCTTGGCCAGCGAGGATGACATCGAGGTCATAGAGGACGCGGGCAACGGGCACGACGCCCTCGCGATCGCCACGAGGGACCAGCCCGATGTCGTGCTGATGGACATCCGTATGCCCGGGATGGATGGGATCGAGGCCACGCGTCTGATCACGGCCAACCCGGATCTGTCCAGCACGAGGGTGATCGTGCTGACCACCTTCGACCTCGACGAGTACGTCTTTGGCGCCCTCCGTGCGGGGGCGAGCGGATTCTTGCTGAAGGGCGTCGAGCCGGATCAGCTCGTGAGCGCCGTCCGTAGCGTCGCCGCCGGTGATGCGCTGCTTGATCCAAGCGCCACGCGGCGGCTCATCGAGGCTTATACGAGCGCTGCCACCGACAGGCGCATTGGCGCGGTGACACTGCCGGAGGAGCTCACGGCTCGCGAGACCGAGCTGCTCTCACTTATCGCAGGAGGATTCACCAACGCAGAGATCGCTGAGCACCTGGTCATCAGCCCGTTGACCGTGAAGTCCCACGTCTCGCGGATCCTGACAAAGATGTCTGCCCGCGACCGGACGCAGCTCGTGGTCATGGCCTACGAGAGTGGGCTCGTGGTCCCGGGACTGGCTCTCGAGGGATAGCCGCATATACGCCGATGTAGAGATGCCTTCGCAATAGACGAGACCCCGACCCGAACTAGGAACCCATGGCATCTGGGTCCTACCTGGTCGGTTTCATCAGCCCAGCTGTTGGATCACGATGGAAGCCGCGGCGGGGTGGGTACCCCCCGCGACCGGCGTGATCGTGAGGGCCGGCGTGTTCCCCGCTGGATTGCGAAGCTCGAGCGCCGATTTCGCCACGGTCGTCGTGACCAGCACCTCGCCCGAAATCTGGTTCGTCCCGGTCGCTCGCCCATATACGGTGTAGGCCAGTTCTTCCATACCTTTCCCAGAGTCGAAACCGATCACCAGCTGGCCTGGCTCGTTGACGGAGACCGAGAAGGCCACACGGTAGGTGCCGATGTTAGGCAGCACAAATTCGGGCGAGCTGCTGCCGCCGCGTCTCGTGATGACTCCGGAGCTCGGCCCGTTTTGAGGGAACTGAACCGGGCTCCCAGCCGCCACCGTGGCCGCATTGTCCGGCGGCATGAGGGCGTAGAACTCGGCGTACGCCGCCAATCCTGGGGGGCCTTCTGGGCCGGTCGGTCCCGCGGCCCCCGTGGCGCCCGTGAGCCCGGTTGGCCCCGCCGGCCCCGTAGCGCCCGCGGCGCCCGTGACCCCGGTTGGCCCTGTGGCGCCCGCGGCGCCCGTGACCCCGGTTGGCCCCGCTGACCCCGTAGCGCCCGCAGCGCCCGTGACCCCGGTTACTCCCGACGATCCGGTCGCGCCCGTGGAGCCGGTAGGGCCGGTCGGTCCGGCTGACCCCGTCGCGCCCGTGAACCCGGTTGGCCCCGCTGACCCCGTGGCGCCCGCGGCGCCCGGGAGCCCGATTTCTCCCGTCGATCCCCTCGCGCCTGTGGAGCCGGTCAGGCCGGTCGGTCCCGTTGACCCTGTCGTGCCGGCAGCACCCGTCAGCCCTGTTGGCCCGGCGGACCCCGTAGCGCCCGCAGCGCCCGCAGGCCCGGCTGACCCCGCAGCGCCTGCGAGCCCCGCTGACCCCGTCGCGCCCGCAGCACCCGTCAGCCCTGTTGGCCCCGCTAACCCCGTAGCGCCCGCAGCACCCGCAAGCCCCGTTGGGCCCGCTAACCCCGTAGCGCCCATCGAGCCGGTGAGTCCCGCAGGGCCGGCGACGCCGAGTAGACCACGGAAGCCTTCGGGACCGCCCGGCCCGGTTAGACCCGCGAAACCTGTCGGGCCTTGGGCGCCGGCGCGCCCCTGCGGGCCCCGCGGTCCCGATGTCACTTGTGGTCGCCTTTGACACAGAGATGGGCGTGCCGGTCCAACGCGCCCTGTGAATGCGGACTTGATGCACGATCGAGTGGACGGTGACTGACCTGTTGCGATTCCAGAAGTGAAAGCTAAGCCTCCCAAGAGACTGAATGCACAAGCCATCGCCCTGAGCGGGCGGTACGAGCGTCCGCCCGTCGGGCGGGCGTGAGTCTCTAGTAACGGGTGGCTTCCGATCTCAACCGCCATAGATCGTCACCGGTGTCCCCGGGCCGATGTTGGTCGCCAGCCAGTCGATGCTGGCGGTGTTGAGGCGAATGCAGCCGTGTGACGCGGCGGCGCCGAGCGTTCCTCCGAGGTTGTTGCGCCCATGGATAGCGATCTGGCCTGGGCCTCCTTCGAATTCCTGCAGCGCATCCGAGCGGGCGCTGAGGGCCAGCGCAAACGGGCCGCCGGCCTCGCCGGCCGCCATCTGCAGAGTCTCCTCGACGAAGAATTGGCCGGTTGGCGTCGGTGTCGACGGCTTGCCAACCACCGCTTTGAAGCTTCTCTGCATGCGGCCGTCGCGGTAAACGCTGACCCGACGCGCAGCGAGGTTGACCACGAGGTGCCAGCGCGTCACGAGCTCGCGGGTTCCTTGCTTGGCGATCCAGCCGGTCGATGAGTTGGGGCGACCGGGCAGCATTACCTGCAGCCACGTCACCCCGTCGGGTCCGGTCAGGCTTCCTGTGACGGGCAGCGTGGTCTGCTCGCCGGTGATGGGCCTGCGCGCCGCCACGAGCGCCCGCTGTGGGGATCCGGCTTCCGGCTCCTGGTGGGCGCGGTGCGCGGTGAGTATGACCGCGAGCTGCTGAGTCGCTCGTACGCGGGGTGGGACTTCGGCAGCGGCAGCCGAGCCGGCGGCGAGGCCGGCCATAGCTGCCGTGGCGAGTCCCAGGGCCAGGCGGAGAACGAGCCGGTTTGTGCAAATAACCGTAAGCGGCGAGCGAACCCTGAAACGAAGTAGTGAGGTAACCCTGTCCATGAGGCGAGGGGGCTGGGCGACCTGCGTCGCCCAGCCTGTCCGAACTCCTGTCAGCCGGTGAACGAGCCCCGACGGTGCGGGAGCGCCGGCCGCGCGAGTGAACGGCGTTTGGACGGCCGCCTGGAGCTACCGCGGCGCGCGGAGTGGCGACGCCCGCGTTTCACGGTAGTCCTCGACCCAGCCCGTGTCGGAGGGGTCGTGCCGGCTTTCCCGCCCGCGCCACTGGCTCCTCCGCCCGCGACCGTTTCTGCCAGCTTCGCCGCTTCTGCGAGCTTGGCCGCTTCTGCGGGCGTGGTCGTTTCCGTGCCGCCACCGCTACCCGTAGCGCTCGAGGCGCAGTTGGACGTGGTGATGGTGTTCGTGTCCATGTTGACGGCAGCTGTTTGGGCCAACAGCCTGCCGTGGATCGTGGCGGCCGTGTTCGCTGTGATCGTCGCCGAGGCCATGATCGTGCCGACGAAGCGCGTGCCCGTCCCCAGCGTCGCAGAAGAGCCGACCTGCCAGAAGACGTTGCACGCCTGCGCGCCGTTGACCAGCAGGACGGTGGTGCTCGAGCCCGTGATCAACGTGGAGCCGATCTGAAAGATGAACACCGCGTTGGGATCACCTTGGGCGTCAAGCGTCACACTTCCTGACGACAACAGCAAAGAGCTGCTCGCGGTGCGAACGCCAGGCAAGAAGGTTTGACCGGCGAGGTCGGTCCCGGCCGAGCCGTTGCTTGCACGGGAGGCGGCGTCGTTGTAGCCCGTGGTGAGGTCATTCTTGGCCCCGATCGCCACCGCGTCGTCGACGTGCGTCTGGCCGAGCACCTGGGGAGCGCCGGTCACCGACGAACCGGGGCTCAGGCCCAAGTCGCCAAACATCGTCGTGGGGCCGGTGTTCGTGACCGTCGAACCAGCGAGCACCGAGAAGCTGGCAGCCGATCCCAGGCCGACCGTCGCAGTCGCCCCGAAGGCGCTGCTCGCGAAAATGAGGGTGGACAGCAGCCCGAGCAGAAAGAGTCCCGCCCGAAAAGTCTTGCGGCCGCCGCCAATCAAAGGACGCCGGCTTACTGCGAGGGAGTCGCTGAGATGCGACTCGTACATCTTCGGGACGCCGCGGTACATGGGCGTCTCCTCACTGCGGCGTCAAGCACCGCGATAGAAGGGGATGGCTCCCCGGTCTGTTGACCAGTTATGTCAACGACAGTCTGCTGGCCGAGTGTTAGGCCAGGCTGCGAGCGCTGGACGGATGGCGGCCGCCGCCAGGGCCGACGGACAACGCCGAGGTAAGCAATCGCGCGGTCTCAGCTGGGACGCGATGCAAACCGGGACCCGTGGCCTCCGGTGAGTTGGCGAGCCATTTGCGACGACAACGGAGCGCCGTCAGGTCGCTGCGCTGCGTAAGAGAACACGCGCAGCGTCTAGGGCAGTGCGGAGCTGTTTGGGGTCGCGGCGGACTTGGGTGAGCAGTAGGCCGCCTTGGAGTAGCGCCATCGTGGCCGTGGCCAGACGGGCTGGATCGGCGGTGGCCGAGAGGCGGCCGCGCGCCTGCATGCGCTCAAGGCCATCGCGCAGGTGGCGCTCCCAGCGTTCGAAGCCGTCGGCCAGGGCCGCGCGCGCCAGCGGGTCGCGCTCGGCGAGCTGACCGACGAGGGAACCGATGGGACAGCCACCGCGGGCCTCCCTCTGCTCCTGGAGTGCTATAAGCGCCCGGAACCAGCGGTCGATGCCGGCCCAAGTATCGAGGTGGTCGAGGAGCTCGTCCTGCGCGAGTAGTACCGAGTCAGTGGTCGCGCTGACGACGGCGCGGATCAGGTCGTCGCGATCGTCGAAATAATGGTACAGCTGGCTACGGCTGGCCTGCCCGCGCGCGCCGACGTCGTCGAGGCTCATCGCGGCCGCGCCCTTTTCGGCGACCAGCTCGGCTGCTGCTTGGACGATCCGCGCCCGGGTGGTCTGCCCTTTCGCGGTCGAGGGCTCTAGCTGTGACACACGACTAGTCTATCGCTTGGACTTGACAGTCCACCGCTCAGCTGCTTTCCTGCACCGATGGACCAGATAGTCCAGTTTTCGAACGGCGAGGAGTGGGGGGATGAGCGTGAGGGCGCCGAGGTGACCGTCTCTCGGAACGTCGGCTGATTTGGGATCCGACGTGGAGCGACAGTGATGCGCCTTCGCCGACGCAGCGATGATCATGTTTGGTCTCAGCAGCACCTCTCGCATTACGTCGAGGGCGATATGAGCTGGCGCGCGCGCAGGCGCTTGGAGCTCCACGCCGAGGAATGCCCTGAGTGCAGCCTTGGAGTTCGCGCCATACGAGCCCTGCTGCGCCTCCTTGGTGGCTCCGTCCATCGGTCCGACGCACACGCGCCTGAAGGCTCCTTCGACCGGGTTCGGGCTGACGCTGCCGGCACGCAGACGAATCCCGAGGGGGCCGAGGAGGAATGACGCGGCTGCTTGGGACGCGCCTCACCTCTCAGACGCAAGAGAGCGAGTTGATCGGTCGCGCCCAAGCCGGGGACGTGGCTGCCTTCGAAGAACTCGCCTGCGTATACGTCGACCGTCTCTACGCCGTCGCGCTCCGCTTCGTCGACGACGGCAGTGAAGCCGAGGACGTCGTTCAGGAGACCTTGCTGAGGGCATGGCGCGGCATCGGGCGCTTCCAGGGTCGTGCGATGGTCTTTACCTGGCTCTATCGCATCGCCGTCAACGAGTCCAACCGCGCCCTGGAGCGGCGGCTGCGGCGGCGTGCGACGGTCCCGGTCGACGAGGAGGCGATACAGGTTGCGGCGCCACCGCACGAGGGACCGGCCAACCGAGCCGAGCAACGTGAGCTGCGCGAGGCACTCGATCTCGCGATCGCCGGGCTGGCTCCGCCATACCGCACGGCGCTAGTTCTGCGCGACGTCGAGGGCCTCTCGACGCGCGAGGCGGCGAAGATCGCCGGGGTTGGCGAGGCGGCGTTCAAGAGCCGGCTGCACCAGGCACGCCTGAGGGTGCGTGCTTCGGTGGGCGACGCGGCGCTCGTAGCGGCCGCCAGCTGACGCAGGCCGAGCGCCGCGTCTCCGTCGCGATCGGTGTAGGCGCTTCGCGATCGTCGCGACCTATGATCAACCGTTTTCTGGACTAGACGGTCCAACACTTTCGATGGCGAAGCCGCCCGGCTCAAGAAGCCCGGGCAGCCCTAGTCGCCGTTCCCGCGGCGAGCCGTTTCAGCCGAGGCGCCAAGGCCTCGGGACCCCCCTGGAAGGAGACTCATCAAATGACATTGCTCAAGTCCCGCCGCGCCGGCAGATACCTGCCGGGCGCGTTCATCGCAGCTCTTCTCGGAGCGGTGCTCCTCGTCGTCTCCGGAGCGCCAGTATCTGCCGCCTCGACGCATCGGGTGCGCGGACACAACTCCACCAAGCGTCGGGGTGCACGCAACAATGCCAAGAAAGCGGGCAACGAGAAGCCGCCGGGCGCCACAAACGGATTGGGGCAGCTGACCGGTCTGCTGCCGCGCAATCACCTGACCGAGGAAAGCGCGATCCAGGTCAACCTCAGCAACGAGACCGTGCGCCTGCCGCTATATCCGGGGACGGCCCCGGTCCCGGGCGAACCGAGCAAGACGGAGAAGGTGTGGTTCGTGCTGCTCGACGCCTCCGACCAGGGCCTGGCTCACGACCTCGGGGTGAACTTCGCGCCGAAGCTCGCAAACATCGCGGTCGGCGACCCGGCCGCTGTGCAGACGGTCACGCTCGACTCGCCCTCGCCCGAACAGAACCGGTTCGGCCCGGCCGCAGTGCATTTCCAGGGCGCTCCCGACTTCAGCCCGACGAGGATCGCGGAACCGGGGCCGACAGGCTTCCCGCTGAAGAAGTTCCAGCCGGGCTCCGTCGCCGGTCCCGGCTACAGCCCGTTTATCAAGATCGCGGGCTCGAACGTCGTCTACAACGCGCCGATCATCGCAGCCGGCGAAGGACCGTTCGACGTTGTACATCACACCAACACCGAGGACCGGGTGCTCGGGGTGCACATCGCGCCGCCGTCACCGCCCGGCCAGTTTCTGCAGTCCTACGCCGACCTGCTGTTCGTCAAGGGTTTCGACGCCGGGCAGCCGATCGTCTACCTGAGCACGGACGCGGGGCAGCCGCTCACAGCCGTTCTGGAGCGCTCGACATACGTGCCGGCGCTGAACGAAGCCGCCTACAATGGCGGTGATGACTTCCTCGGGTCCGCACGCGAGCGCCTGTTCGGCTTCATCAACGGACAGACCGGCCAGAACAACAAGCAGGCCCAGGGCTTCCAGCACCTGGTCCTCGACGGTCACGCCGGCGAAGACGCCTCGGCGGAAAACACCGGCCTGATCAACGGCCTGCGCAATGGCGGAGACCTGCTGAACGTGTTCGGCGACTTCCCGACGCTCGCCAGCCCGCGGCACGCGGACGCGTACAGCCCGCTGTGGGACGCGCAGCTGGGACTGTGGACCGCCAAGGCCATCAAAGAGGGCCTCAACAAGCGCCAGATTGACGAGAACCAGGTCTTCAACCTGGCGGCCACCAGGCCCGACCTGCTGACCGGCGTCAATCCGGCCACCGGCGAACCAGCCCCGTACGGATCGGCCGGCGTGGACATCAACTGTGCGGTCATCGGCTTCACCGCCGACGCCCCCACGGCCAACCTCGCAGAACCGGCCCCCAACTCGCAGTTCCCGCCCCTCTAGGCCGAACGACATCCAAGGACTGGGAGGAGCGAGCAGGTCGCTCCTCCCAGCCGGGTGTGATCGAGGGTGCCCTGCGTCACGGTGGGCCGGGGCCGGGGCCGGGGCCGCGGCCGCTACCGGCCGGCTCTCGAACGGCAGCCAGGCCGACGAGCACCCTTGGCGAGGACGAGCCGGCCTTTCCCGGCGAGCCGCCCTATCGAGAGTCGCGCGTGAGCTGCCCCACCGTTCCCGTGGAGGTCGTTACTCCGGTGGCTGTGCCCCGTTGCGTTCCCGGCCACCAGGCAAGGAACCATCCGTTGGCGAGACTGGCCGTGACGCGCATGCCGTTGCGAAGCCTCAGGGTCACCCCGGTGACGCCTGGGCCTGTGCGGCCCACGATCCGATTGCCTTCATCGCGCGCCGCTCGATCCTCTCGCGTATTCGGGCGCGGAGGGACTGGCTTGGGGTCGCCGTGTTCTCGCCCGCGTGACGATGACCGACTGCCGCGCATGGCACATGACTCGATTGCGTGATGTCTTTAAGACCCCTGATCGGCGGCACGCCGGGACTCGGACTGTGCCGTCGAGCGCCAGCCGCCTCGACCCGTGAGTCGCGCCGTCCTCAGCTCGAACCGTCCCCAGATCCCACGGTCAAGGCCCGCGAGTTGGAGCTGCGTCTAGTCAGGCTTTCCGGGACGGCGACGGCTGGTCGACGGCTCATGGTGGGCGCTCTTTCGGTTGCGTCGATCAGCGCATCGACGACCCGTGGGTCGAACTGTGTGCCGGCGTTCCTGAGCAGCTCGGCGACTGCGAGCGACTGCGGCATCGCCTCGCGATAGGGGCGCGTGGTGATCATGGCATTGAACGCGTCGCAGCAGGAGATGATCCGCGCCTCCAGCGGAATGTCCTCGCCGCGGAGCCCGTCGGGATAGCCCTTGCCGTCCCAGCGCTCGTGGTGAGAGCGCACTATCTGGCCAATCTCGCCCATGACTCCGCCCACCCGCTCGAGCATTCTCTGACCCTCGACGGTGTGGGCTCTGATGATTTCCCACTCGCCCTCGGACAGCTCCCCGGGCTTGTTCACGATCGCCTTCGGCACGGCGATCTTTCCGATGTCATGTAGCAACGCGCCAAACTCGACCTTCAGCCGCCCGTTCCCGTCGAGCGCTAGCTTGCGGGCGACGTCGAGCGCAAGGTTCAGGACGTCCTTGCAGTGGGCGCCGGTGTAGCTGTCATCGGCCTCGACGACGTCGCCAAGCAACAGCGCCGTCCCGCGGTAAGCGTCGTTCAGCTCCACAAGCTGCTCCAGCCTGGCACGCCGTTCCCGTGAGAGCCACATCAACACGCCGAACAGGGGCGCGATCAGCACCACCACCCATTGCTGCCCGACGGCGGCGATAGCGACTAGGAGACCGAGCGGTGTTAGCGCGAGATCGATCAGATACACCTGCCACGCCTCGTCGACGAGCTCGGACATCGTGATCCCGCCGCGTAGGCGTTCACGTACCGCATCCGCGGAGAAGTCGCATGCGAATTGAGCAGCGAGGGCCAGCAGCAGGATGCCCCAATGGGCATCGGGGCTCTGGTCGTGTGCTACGAGCAGCACGACCGACGGGCCCACCGCGAACCAACTGTTCCCGGGGACGCTCAGCAGGCGGCTGGGCGGCCTGCGCCCGGCCAGGATCGCCGGCGCCATTCCCAGCCCAAGTGACAGAGCTACAAGCAGCGGGACGAGCGAGACTGGCACGGCGAAGAGCATGGGGACGAACACGGCTTGCGTCGGCACGGTGAATCCCGCGCCGACGTCGAACCGCACGTTGCCGATCGCCGCCACTCCGAGCACGAACAGCGCCATGATGGGCAGCTGCGAAGCGCGAACCGGGCCGCCGGCGAGGGCGAGCGCGACCGCTGCTGCCGCGAAGGCGACGCCGACGACCAGCTCTCCGCGGCGCTCGGCATCGACCATCGGCTCAGAGCGACCGATGAACGATGCACGCAGACGCTCTGACTTGATGAGTGTCTCAACAGACATAGCGATCGATGTCGCCGCATCGTCA
>DASZFA010000052.1:0-1759 GCA_035940255.1 Solirubrobacteraceae bacterium | reverse complement strand
GGACATCAGATCGCGTTTCTGAGCGGCGACCAGGTCTGGCTCATGAACGCGGACGGCACGCGGCCGATCCCGCTGACGAAGCTCGACCCGCTGACCTTCCCCTATTCCTGCCGCGCGCTGGCCTGGACCCGGACCTGAGCGCTCTCGACCACACCGTCGAACAGCGACTGCAGCCGGTCCGCCGTACGGGTCCACGAAAATCGCTGCGCGAGCAGCCGGCCGCGCCTGCCCATCTGCTGCGCGAGCTCAGGGTTGTCGAGCAGCCGGCCCATACGCTCCGCGTACATGGCGGGGTCGTGTGAATCGAGCAGGTAACCGCTCACCTCGTCGCGCACGACCGAGCGGAGACCGCTGACGCCGGATCCGACCACGGGCCGGCCGCAAGCCTGCGCTTCGAGCGCGACCAGGCCGAACGACTCACTGTACGAAGGCATCACGCAAACGTCGGCGGCCGAATAGAAGAACGGAAGCTCGTGGTGCGCCACCGAGCCGAGGAAGTCGACGCGATCGCGTACGCCGGCGGCCGCCGCGAGCTCCTTCAAGCGGTCCTTCTCACTCTCATCGCCGTCGCGTGAATCCTCGCCGAGGATCAAAAGCCTCACGTCGTCGTGCGCACGGTCGCGCAGGAGCGCGAGCGCTCGGATTGCGACCTCGACTCCCTTCAACCGCTCGAGGCGACCGACGAACAGGAGCAGCCGGCCTGCCCCGTAGCCGATCGTGCGGCGCGCCTCGTCGCGGTCGATTGGCTGGAACATGGACAGGTCCACGCCAGGAGGCACCACCGCGACGTGGTCGGGGTCGGCTCCGTAGAGGCGCACCAGGTCCGCGCGCTCGTCCTCGGTCGAGGCGATCAGCAGGTCCGCCTGGGCGGCGATCTCCTTTTCGACCTGAATGCGCAGCTCAGGTTCGGGCCGCTCGCCGGCCGCAAGCGTCTGATTCTTAACCAGGCCAAGCGTGTGCGCGACGTGCGCCCACCCGGCCGCGAGCCGAGGCCGGAGCAAGCACGCCACCTCGCCCGAGAGCCAGTAGTGAGAAAAGATCAGGTCGTAGGTGAGGTCCTCAACGACGGCGAATTGTCGGATCCGATTCGCAAAGCCGGGCACCTCCGCGTACAGCGAGTACTTGTCGAGATCCTGGCCCGCGGGCAGATAGATCACACGCGACAGTGGTGTGAGCTGTTCGAACTCGGGATCTGAGGGCGTGCACCGCGTGAAGATGTCGGTGGCGATCCCGCGGTCGCTGAAGGCGGTCGCGACCTCGTGCACGTAGACATTCAGGCCGCCGTTCCCGTTCTGGCCCAGCGAGGCCGTTGGCGAGGTGTGGATGGATATGACCGCGATCCGCAAAGGGACTCGGCCAGAGATCAAACGGGCGTTTTCAGCCACGGTATGCCGATCTCGCGTCGAGCCAGCGCCGCGTGACGCAGACAAAGCCGGAACGAGAGACCGGCGATAAACGGCCCATAACCGTTTAAACGTACGAGGTGGCGGGCTATTCCCGCCTGAACCGGGCGCCGGGCGGTGGATATGATTGGCCCTAGATGCGGGTTTCCAGGGGCCTGCTGCTGATGGTGGGCGTGCCGGCGTTTTTCATTCTGACGGCGCTCACGACGCTGGCTGACTCCTCACCGTCGCCGGCGCCCAACTCGACGGCCAGCGGCGCCACCACGCTTCCCGGCGACCCGACCAGGGGCGCGACGTTGTACGCGCAGAACTGCGCAACCTGCCACGGCGCCGGCCTCGAGGGCGGCATCGGGGCG
>DASZFA010000051.1:0-30625 GCA_035940255.1 Solirubrobacteraceae bacterium | reverse complement strand
TCGCGCTGGTCGGCGGTCTCCGTGAACGGGAAGCGCTCCTCGAACTCGCGCTGCCAGTCCGAGTCCGCCTCGAACGCGTGCCCGGCCCTCCTGCGGCGCTCGGCGTAGAGGCCCAGCAGCTCTCCCGCCAACTCCTGTGCCGCGCGTCGCGCGCGAGCCTTCATCGTGTCCCAGCGGGTGCCCCCCAGCTTGCTCAGCGGCGGGTGCTCGCCGCCGGCGCCCACGTAGCGTGAGATCTTCGCCAGCTGGTCGGTGGGCACGAACACCCGATCGTCGCCCTGGTATTCGAGGTACAGGTAATCGCGCGTGACGTTCGCGACCGTGCGCGTCTCGAAGCCCGCGAAGCGCGCCACCCCGTGGTCCTCGTGGACGACTATGTCGCCGGTCCGCAGCTCGCTGAATGAACGCAGCGCGCCCCGCCGCCCGGGCCGCTCGCCCCTCCCCGCAGCGGGCCGCTCGGCGCGGCGTCGGCGCAGGAGACGATGCTCCGGGAAGACCGCGAGCTTGAACTGAGGCGCTATGAAGCCCTCGCGCAGCGACGCCGGCGCGAAGCGCAGCGATGGCTCGAGCACCTGTCGGCCTACGTCGACGTCCTCTCCGAGCCACGTCGCTTTGAGGCGGCCGAGGTTGTAAGCGGCGCGCTCGCCCTCGCCCCGCCGGGGAAACGCGACGACGGTGCGGTAGCCCGACCTCACGAGCTTCTCAAGTTCCGGCTCCGCCTCGCTCAGCGAACGGGCCGCCGTGTCCGCAGACTGCGCCCGCAGCTCGATCGCCTGGCCGCTCGAGATCGCCGAGAGCCAGATCCGCGCCCGCGTCTGGAGCGTCTGCTGAATGCTTCCGGGACTTACGTAGAGGTGCTGCGCGTCCTCGTCGCCGAACGCGGCGGACACGTCCGTCCAGTGGTCGGCGAGCGCCGGGACCAGCTCCTCCTCGGCGGCGACGATCAGCTCGGTCTCCTCGCCGACGAGGTCGAGCAGCGCGCCGAAGCGCTCGATCGGGAGCAGGTCGGCGATGTCGGGCCGCTCGGAGCCGTCGCTCCCGCTCCCCGGCCCGAAGGCGCGAGTTGCGGCGGCGATCTCGGCCAGCTCCCGGTGCTCGGCCGCGAGCTCGGCCGCCGGTGCGATCTCCACCTGATCGACATCGCCGAGCGAGCGCTGGGTGAAGGTCGAGAACCAGCGCAGCGACTCGATCTCGACATCGAACATGTCCACGCGCACCGCCCGATCCTCGGTCGCGGGGAACACGTCGAGCAGCCCGCCCCGAAGCGCGAACTGGCCGCGCTCCTCGACCTGGTCGGCGCGCTCGTAGCCCGCGCCCACGAGCTCGGCGGCGCACTCGTCCAGGTCGAGCAGCTCGCCTACCCGCAGCCTGAACGAGTGCGGCCGCAGGGAGGGATCGGGGACCTTCTCCGACAGGGCGACGGCGCTGACGACCACGACCGGCGGCTCCTCCTCTGCCCGTTCGCCTCCGAGCAGCGCGTCGAGCGCCGCGACGCGTAGGCCGACAAGGTGCGGGGGCGGGGCCAGGTGGGACTCGTAGGCGACCCCGCGCGAGGGGTAGTAGCGGACCCGCCGCGGGGCAAGCCAAGCGCGAAGGTCGGCGGCCAGGTCGCGCGCGGCGCGATCGTCACCGACCACGACCATCGCGGGTCGCAGGCGCGCGGGCTCGTCGAACTCGGAGAGGGCCGCGATCATGTACGGCCGCAGCGACGCCGAGACGAACGCGTGGCCGCCCTCACGCGCGAGCCTTGCGGACGCCTCGTCCTCCTGGGCGAGCCCCAGCAACGTGCGCAGGGCCGGCGCTGCGGTGGCCATCTAGCCGGCCTTTCCGTCCCTCTCGAGGGCCTGCCCGAGGACTATGCGCTCGACCTCCTCGGCTGCGCGGTCGATCAGCTCCCTCACCTGCTGCTCGTCCTCACGGAAGTTCCCGAGCACCCACGCCGAAACGATCTCGGGATCGGTGGAGTCGGGGCGCCCCACGCCGACGCGGACACGTGCGAAGTCGGCTCCCCCCAACTCGCGCTTGAGCGACTTCAGTCCGTTGTGACCAGCGAGGCCCCCCCCGACGCGCGAGCGCACCTCGCCGAAAGGCAGGTCGATCTCGTCATAGACGACGAGCACCCGCTCCAGGGGCAGCTTGAAGGTCCCACGCGCCGGCCCGACCGAGCGGCCGGAGTCGTTCATGTAGGTCTGCGGGCGCAGTATCGCGACGCGGGGCCGTGTCGCGGCGGGATCACCAGCGGCCCCTGGCACCCGGCCCTCGGCCAGCCGGCCGCGGAATCGGTCCTTGGTGCGCCCGAGCCCCCAACGCTCGTCGAGCGCCTCGGCGACCCTGAAGCCCACGTTGTGGCGCGCGTTCACATGCTCGCGACCGGGGTTTCCCAGTCCCACGATCAACCAGTCGACGGCCCCGCCGCCACCGCCAAAGGGGCGTCTCAGAAGCTGCTACTCCTCCTCGGAGGCGTCCTCGGGGGCGGCCTCCTCGTCGCCGGCCTCCTCGGCCTCCTCGCCCTCGCCGACGAGCTCGGTCTCGGCCTCGATTTCCTCGGCGACTTCCGCCTGCAGTTTCGGGGGGGACAGCGTGGCGATCACGGTCTCCTCGATCTCGTCCAGCAGCGTCAGTCCTCGCGGGGCGAGGATCGCCGAGAGCAGGATCGTCTCCCCGATCTGCATCTCCCCGATGTCGTGGACGATCGACTCGGGGATGTCCGTCGGAAGCGCTTCGACGTTCAACTCGCGCGTGATCTGCTCGAGGACGCCACCTTCCTTCACTCCCGGTGCCTCCTCGACTCCCGTGAGCTCGAGCGGGACGAGCGCGTGAATCGCCTCGTCGAGGCGCACCCGCAGCAGGTCAACGTGCACCGTTTCGCCGCGAACGGGGTGGCGCTGGGCCTCCTTGAGCACGACCGGAGTCGCTTTGCCGCCGTCGACACTCAGGTCGAGCACGGCGCCGGAGGCCGCCAGCGCCAGGCGCAGCTCACGCGCGTCAGCGTCGAAGCCGAGCGACTCTCCGCCGCCTCCATACACCACGCCGGGCACGCGTCCGCTGCGGCGCAGGCGTCTAGCCGCGCGCGAGCCCGCGGCGTCGCGGCTTTTTACATCGAGCTTGGTCGTCGTCTGGGCCATCGGAGGTCGACTTTAGCAATCGGCTTCGTTGGGGATCGGAGCGCTCAGCGACAGGAGGCTGATCGTGATCCCCTTGAGGAAGTTGCCCGTGCGCCGCACCTCGACGCACTGCACCACGGGGAGCTTGCCGATCACGGTCCACGCGACGCGCGTCTTGCCGGAGGTGCCGCTGAGGGCGTATGCCGTGGAGGATTTCAGCGACAGGATCTTCACGGCGCCGGCGCGGCGCAGGCGCGGATTACTGGCGTTCGCCCGAACGAGCGCCACGCAGGACTGGCTCTGGGGGCATCCGCTCAGCTGCGCGAGCATGCCCGCCACGTCGCCCCTCGCCTCGGCCTGGATCAGGGCGGCCTCGTCGTTGCGCTCCGTGTTCTCCGTCGCGAGGAATCGCGCCAGTAGAGCGCTGACGGCGAGGAAGAGCACGACCGCCGCCGAGATCAGGATCGCCCTTCTCAGAACAGCTGGTTCTCGCCGCCGAACACTTCGCTCACCGAGTCGTCGATGAAGATCCGCCTGATCGAGTCGGTCAGTAGGTCCGCGCAAGGGAGCACGCGGATGTTCTCGGGGCGATCGGGGCTCACGGGAATCGTGTCGGTCACCACGATCTCCTCGAGCCCGGAGGTCCTCAGATTCTCGAACGCGTCACCTGAGAACACGGCGTGGGTGGCCGCCGCATAGACCCTTGCCGCGCCCTCCTCGAGCACGGTCTTGGCCGCCGCCTTCAGCGTGCCGGCCGTGTCGATCATGTCATCGACGATCACCGCCGTCCTGCCCCGCACGTCGCCGATCACGTAGCCGATCTCCGCGACCTGCTGGGCAGGACGCTCCTTGTCGAGGATCGCCAGCTCGGCGCCGATCTTCGAGGCGAACTTCTTGTTCAGCTTCACCCGGCCGGCGTCGGGAGCGACCACGACGAGGTCCGACAGCCCGAGGTCGGTGAAGTACTGGGTGAGCATGAAGAGCGCCGTCATGTGGTCCACCGGCTTCTGGAAGAACCCCTGGATCTGCCCTGCGTGCAGGTCCATCGTCAGGACCCTGTCGGCGCCGGCCGCCTCGAGCATGCGGGCTACGAGCCTCGCCGAGATCGGCTCGCGGGGGGCGGACTTCTTGTCTTGACGCGAGTAACCGAACCAGGGCGTGACGGCGATCACGCGGTGCGCCGAGGCGCCCACCGCGGCGTCGATCATGAACAGCAGCTCCATCAGCGAGTCGTTCGCGGTCACACCCGTCTGGGGGTTGCCGCAGGTGGACTGCACGATGAATACGTCGGCTCCGCGGATCGACTCCTCGTAGCGGCAGTAGACCTCCCCGTTGGAGAACGTCTTCAGCGTGACCGGGCCGACGTCGACCCCGAGCTTGCCGGCGATGTCGGTCGCGAGCTGCGGATTCGCGCGCCCGCTGAACAGCATCAGCCGCTTGTTGTAGTCGATCGCCAGGGCCGCCCGCGAGGACTGCGTGCCCGTGTCCATCGCGCTCATCTCATCACGAGTGTAGAGGTCGCCGACCCGATCGGTCATGACGACTTGCGGCGGCGGTCGGCGTAGCCCTCGATGTTCGTCTGGCGCTCGCGCGCGATCCCGAGCGCGCCGGGCGGCACGTCCTCTGTGATCACCGAGCCGGCGGCGGTGCGGGCCTCGTCCCCGAGCGTCACGGGCGCGACGAGCGTCGTATCCACGCTCGTGTGCACGCCGCTGCCGATCGTGGTGCGGTGCTTGGAGGTGCCGTCGTAGTTGGCGGTGATGGTCGCGGCGCCGAGATTCGTGCCCTCGCCGACGTCAGCGTCACCGATGTAGGAGAGGTGGGGAATTTTTGTGCCAGCGCCGATGTCGGAGTTCTTGACCTCGACGAACGTGCCGGCCTTTGCGCCGGAGCGAAGCACGGTTCCGGGCCGCAGGTAGGCGAACGGCCCCACGCTCGCGCCATCCTCGACGACGCAGTCGACGAGGTAGGAGTGGCGCACGACGCAGCCCGAGCCGATCCTCGTGCTGCCCCGGATCGTCGTGAAAGGCTCGATCACCGTGTCCTGGCCAATCTCGACATCCACGTCGATCACGGTGGCTGCCGGGTCGACGATCGCCACGCCGGCGCGCATGTGCCGCTCGTGGATCGCGTCCTGGGCGAGCCTCCGCAGCTGCGCGAGGGCCACGCGGTCATTGACCCCGAGCACGACCCTGCGGTCCTCCACCACGTGGGCTGCGACGGTCATTCCCTGCTCCCGTATCAGCTCGAGCGCCTGCGGCAAGTAGAGCTCGCCCTGCGCGTTCTCGGCATTCAGGCGGGGCAGCGCGGCTCTCAACGCGTCGGCGTGGAACGCGAAGATGCCCGTGTTCACCTCCCGGATCGCGAGCTCCTCCTCGCTCGCGTCGCCCGGCCGCTTCGTCTCGACGACGCGCGCGATCAGCCCGTCCGAGTCGCGTACCACGCGGCCGTAGCCCGCCGGATCGTCGAGGTACGTCGTCGCGATCGTCGCCGCGGCGCCACCGTTGCGGTGCGCTTGGACGAGCGCCGTGATCGCCTCCGCGCTCACGAGTGGGACGTCCCCGCTCAGGATCACCACCGCCGCTTGCGGGTCCGCGCCGCTCGCCGCCTCGGAGTCCAGCTTCGCCATCGCCGCCGCCGCCGCGCCGCCGGTGCCGTTGGGGCGCTCCTGCACCGCGAGCTCGACGCCGTCGGGGAGCACCGCCGCGAGTGCTCGCTCGGGCGAGTCCACGACGACCACTCTCCCGGCGCCCGCCTGAAGTGCTGCGAGCACGGGCCAGAGCAGCATCGGCCGGCCACACAGGTCATGCAGGACCTTCGGCGTCTCGGAGCGCATGCGGGTGCCCTGGCCCGCGGCGAGGACCGCAACGCTCAGGGCGCTCACCGAGGGGCCGCTATTCGCGTGGTGCAGATTCGCATTGCAGTTGGGGGGCAGGGACTCGAACCCCGATTCTCAGGACCAAAACCTGATGTCCTGCCATTGGACGACCCCCCAGGGGGGGCTAGAAGGATAGATCGTGGCCCCGCCGTGCTCCACGCGGACTGCTGCGGTGGAGCACCCACAGGGGCGGGCGAGGGTGCTCCCGCCCGCGGCGGCGCGGTTCGCGGCCAAGATTCCCGCAGATAGCGGGATGCGGGCGGCCATGTGACGCATCAGTCCGGCGCGCTTGCAACCATGCCCGCACTCTGTCAGGCGGAGCTTGCGACACGAAGAGGCCCCGGAGCCCGCTGTTGACAGCAGCGGCGGCCCTGTGCGCCGCGATTTTCGGTGCGCACGCCCTCCCCGCCGAGGCTGCCGCCTCTACGAAGCGCTCATGCCGCGGCGCGGACCTCGTCCCGACGGCGGAGAACTCGAAGGCAATCGGTGCGGCGACGCTCTGCCTGGTCGACCGCATCAGGGCCGCCTGGCACCTGGCGCCGGTTCGCGCCAACAGCGCCCTGCGGGCGGTTGCGGCAAGCCAGGTGCGCAGCATGGTTCGCTTGGACTACTTCGCCGACGTCCGGCCAAGCGGGCAGACGCCCCTGTCGCTGATCACCAGGACCAACTACAGGACTCACGCTTCGAGCGTTTGGGTCGCGCAGAACATCGCCTGGGGCACCGGGCCCCTGGCCACGCCGGCGCGCATCGTCGCCGCCTGGATGGCCTCCCCCCCACACCGCAGGCTGATCCTCACCGGCTCCTTCCGGGACGCCGGCGTGGGGGCGGTACCCGCCGTTCCGTGGCGCCTGGCGCACGGCAGGTACGGCGCGACGTATGCGATCGAGTTCGGCATGCGCCGCTGACGGTGATCCGAGCGGGATGACGGCACCCGCGCGCCAGGCTCACGGACGCCTGCCCGACCGGTCGGCGCTGCGCCGGGGCACACGACCGCCCTCGGCGCCGAGCTCCGAGGCGGGACCGCCCGTCGCGGAGAGCCCCAGTACGCGCATTGCCTTGAGGCCGAGGCTGAGCTTCTCGCGCCCGTCGCTCGAGCTCACGTCGAGCCCTGAGAGCTCGCGCACTCGCTCCAGGCGGTAGTAGATCGTGTGCCGGTGGGTGAACAATCGCTGGGCCGTTCCGGCGACGTTGCCGTCGGCCTCGAGGAAGGTCTCGAGCGTCCGCACGAGCTCGGTCTCGTACTGCTCGTCGTAGGCCACCAGCGGCTCGACCGTCTCGGCGTAGAAGCGCCGCAGCTCGGCGGGGTTCTCGCTCATCGTCGAGAGCAGCAGGCGGTAGGCGCCCGTCTGCTCGAACGCGAGCGCCACGCCGTCGCCGTCGCCCTCGGCGACGTTCGCGGCAAGCAACGCCTCGCTGGCGGCGCGTGGCAGCTCAGCGGGGTCCTGGGCGATGCGGCTGCGCCCGAGCGCGAACGTGTAGCCGGCGAGGACCGCCTCCATCTCGCGAAGGATCCCGTCGGCCGCGCGCGCAGCTGTTGCCTCCTCACCGCCGGGTACAAGCACGAGCACCTCGGCGCCGAGGATCCCGTCGCGCTCGGAGAGCGCAGCGATCGAGCGGCTGACCACCGCCCTGGCGCCGCGCTCGGCGACGGCGCGCACGCGTCCGCGCCAGCCCTCGTCGGTGGGAGCTTGCGCGTGGGCGCGGGCGACGATCATGCTCGCACCGTCCTCGACGTCGAGCGCGAGGTCCTTCGCGCGGCGCAGAAGCTCCTCGCGCGCGGTCAGCTGCCGGTGCATCACTGCCCTGAGGAAGTCGGCCGCCGCGTTTTCCGAGACCCGCTCGGGCGCCCTCACGCGCTCGACCTCCGACGCGATCATCGTCACGAGCAGCCGCTGCATCGAGGCGCTCGGCTCGCTCTTCACGCGCATGTGCAGTGTCCCCACGACGGTGTCGGCGACCCGCAGGGGCGTGCTGTTGACGCCCTTGCCCTGCGAGAGCAGCGAGCGCTCCTCGGCGGGCGAACGCGCCGCCACGGCGAGCGTCGCGCCCCACGCGTCCGTCACCGCGAGGCTCGCGTCGAGCGCCCGCGCGGCCGCGCGCACGACCTCGGGTAGCCCAGCCCCGGACTCGACCGCCTCGGTGATCGCGTCGAGCGCCGCGAGGTCTGACACCTCGCTAGCCCCAGAAGTAGACGGCGGCGAGAGCCGCGACCACCCCGATGCCGACCAGCACGGCGAGCACGTACAGCGACAGCAGCGTCGCGGCGAGCCGCTCCCACAGGCGCGAATAGGAGTTCCAGGCGGGAACCAGGATCAGGCCGGCGAACAGCGCCAGGCCGAACGTTCCCGCGAACACGGCGACTAGGTCGTTGATTGCTGTCCTGCTCATGCGCTGCTCCGTTTCGCTTTTGCGGCTGGATTGTGACGCACCGGGCCGTCGCTGTGCGATCGCGCGCGCTCGAGGGCGATGCGAGCCCGCGCGGCTCAGTCCTGCTCCCCCTCGACGGCCTGCCCAAACGCGGCATCCACGGGCCTGGCCACGAGCGGCGCGGGCGAGCGACCCCACAGGTGCGCCGCCGCCCGCTGAGCGAGCTCCACCCCCCCAGCTGCGCCCTCGCCGTCACCCTTGAAGAGCCCCACGACCGTCGGCCCCGATCCGCTTACGAGCGCGAGCGCCGCTCCCGCCCCGAGCGCCTGATCGATTGCCGAGGCGATCTGCGGGCAGAGCGAGATCGCCGCTGGCTGCAGGTCGTTCGCCAGCAGCTCGCGGTTGGCGGGCAGCGGCTCCCCGGACGCCATCGCGCCGCGCAGCGTGTACAACCGCTCCCGCAGTTCTTCGGGCTGGCGCGCGAGCCCGAGCCTGTCGGCCTCGGCGTAGACGGCTGCGGTCGACAGCTCGCCGTCGAGCGCCAGCACGAGCAGTCCCAGCGAGCCGGACGGCGGCGGCAGCTCCTGCAGGCGCTCCCCGGCTCCGCTCGCCAGCCAGCGACCTGGGCGCACCTGCGCGGGGACGTCGGCTCCCAGCCGGGCCGCCAGCTCGCGCAGCAGCTCCTCATCGCCCAGGCCCGACGCGCGGCTCGCCAGGCGCAGAGCCGCCGCCGCGTCCGCCGAGCCGCCCGCCAGGCCGGCCGCGACAGGGATCCTCTTGACGATCCGCAGCCGCATTGGCGGGGCGTCCCAGCCGGTGCTCGCGCGGAAAGCGCTCAGGGCGCGTGCGGCGAGGTTCTCGGCCGGGTCGCCGGGAACCCCGGGGCAGATGAGCTCGTCGTCCGCCGCGCCCCCCTGACCGGGCTCGAGGGTCAGCTCGTCCGCGAGTGAGATCGACTGCATGACGCCCACGAGCTCGTGCCGTCCGTCGCTCTCGCGCGCGGGCCCGAGAAACAGCCCCAGGTTCACCTTCGCCGGGGCGAGCGCACGGTATGAGCTCATGGCTCGAGCAGCCGCGCCAGTTCCCGGAAGTCCTCCGGGGACAGGCGCTCGGCACGGGCGTCCGCCGGATGACCGAGCCGCTGCAGCGCTGCGCGCACCTGCTCGCGGCTGTGGCCCGGGGAGCGGCCGGAGAGGGCGAGCGAGCCGGCCAGTGTCTTGCGCCGGTGGGCGAACGCGCCGGCCACGAGCTCCCGCAGCGCGGGTGAGGGCTCGAGCTCCACAGGAGAGGAGCCCGCTGCGCTCGTGCGGCCGGGTGCCGCGGACCGGCGTCGCATGCCCACGAGCACGGAGTCGACGTTGGGCACCGGCTGAAAGACCGTTCGCGGGATGCTTCGCAGCACCCGCACGTCACAGGTGAGCTGCGCGATCACCGACGGTGCGCCGTACGCGCCGGTGGCCGGCGCCGCGGCGAGCCGCTCGCCGACCTCGCGTTGCGCCATCACCACCCAGCTCACGACGGTGGGAAGGTCCTCGAGCGTGCGCAGCAGCACGCCCGCCGCGATCCCGTATGGCAGGTTGGCAACGACCTTCGTGGGCGGCGGCGCCAGCGCGCCGAGGTCGATCCGCATCGCATCCCCCCAGTGCACGGTTACGTTCGCGTGCGGAGAGGTGGCGTCGAGGAGCGCGTCGCGCAGACGCTCGTCGACCTCCACGACGTGCACGTGGCCGGCGCGTTCGGCGAGATACTCCGAGAGCACACCCAGGCCGCCTCCGATCTCGAGCACCACGTCGGAGCGGTCGAGCTCGGCCGCCCGGCCGATCACGCCCAGGATGTTCGAGTCGATCAGGAAGTTCTGGCCGAGATCGCGGTCCGGGCGCACCGCGAACTCGCGCATCCGTCGCATGCTCGGCTGCACCGGCGTGTCCGCCACCGCGCTCATCCCCATCCGAACACGCGTGCCGCGTTGCGCTCGATCGTCGCGCCCAGCTCGTCGACCGCGACGCCGCGCAGATGCGCGAGGAATGCCGCGGTGTACGCGACGTATGCGGGCTGGTTGCGCTCCTTGCGGATCGCCTGCGGCGTCAGGTAGGGCGCGTCGGTCTCCACGAGCAGGCGCTCGTCGGGGACCCGCTTCGCCGTGTCAGCGAGATCGCGAGCACTCGGGTAGGTGACGTTGCCGGCGAACGAGATCGTGTAGCCGCGGTCGAGGCACTCGCCGAGTTGCTCTGGCATCGAGAAGCAGTGCATCACGACGCTCAGCTGCGCGGCTTCGGCAGCCAGCTGCGCGAGCGTCTCGCGTTCGGCCGAGCGGGTGTGGATCACGAGCGGCTTGCCGGTCTCGCGTGCGAGCTCGATCTGGGCGGAGAACGCCCGTTCCTGGTCGGCGCGCGGGGCGCCCTCGCGGTAGAAGTCAAGCCCGGTCTCGCCGATCGCAACGCACCGCTCGTGCGCTGCGAGCGCGCGCAGATCGGCGAGATCCGCGTCGTCGAAGCCCTTGGCCGCGTTCGGATGCCGGCCGATCGCCGCGTACACCTGCGGGAACGCCTCGGCGGCGGCCAGCGCGGCGCGGCAGGAGCCGCCGTCGATCCCGACGGTAAGCATCCGCCGCACGCCCACCGCATCCGCCGCCGTGACGAGCTCGGCGTCCGGCGGCTCGCAGAGGTCCAGGTGCGTGTGCGAGTCGATCACGGCGCGGCGGTCTGCGTGTACTTCGGAAACAGCGACTCGATCGGGCTCACGCGCTCGATCGCCCCCGCTCCGAGCGCGGCGTTCGCGAACGAGAGATCATCGGATCCGAGCGCTGCGAGCAGCCGCTCGCTGCTGCCCGGCAGAAATGGCCAAAGCAGCACCGTCACCGCGCGCAGCCCCTCGGCGAGGCTGCGCAGCACGCGGTCGAGATCCTGCTCGCGCGACTCCTCTTTGGCCAGGCGCCACGGCGCCTGCTCCTCGACATAGCGGTTCAGCCGGCGCACCCGCTGCCAGATCTCATCGAGCGCGAGCGTCAGCTCCGCTCGGTCTATGTGGGCCGCCACGCGTGCGGGCAGTCCATCGAAGTCGCCGGCCAGGCTGGGATCGATCTCGCCCGCAGCGACGCCGCCGCCGCGGAACTGGCCGATCATCGCGATCGTGCGGCTCGCGAGATTCCCGAGCTCGTTCGCGAGCTCACTCTCGTAGCGCAGCTCGAAGGACGTCGTCGAGACCGACCCGTCCTGGCCGAAGGGCACGTCGCGCATCAGGTAGAAGCGCAGCGCGTCCGCGCCGAAGCGTTCGATCACCGCGAAAGGGTCGAGCACGTTGCCGAGCGACTTGCTCATCTTCTCTCCCTCCATCAGCAGGTAGCCGTGGACGAAGACGTGCTCCGGCAGCTCGAGCCCAGCCGCCATCAGAAGCGCCGGCCAGTAGACGGTGTGAAAGCGCAGGATGTCCTTCGCGATCAGGTGGTAGCTCGGCGGCCAGAACACAGCGGTGAGATCGCGGTCGGAGCCAACGCCCGCGGGCGCGGGCGCGTACGAGAGCGCGCTGTAGTAGTTCAGGAGCGCGTCGAACCAGACGTAGAAGACATGCTCGTCATCCCACGGCACAGGCACCCCCCAGGTCAGCTTGTGGCGCGTGAGCGGCACGTCGCGCAGCCCCGAGCGGATGAACGAGAGCGCCTCGTTGTAGCGGGTGCGCGGCAGGACCCAGTCCTCGCGCTCTGCGTAGAGCTCTTCCAAGCGCTCCTGGAACGCGGACAGCCTGAAGAAGTAGTTGTCCTCCTGCTCGCGCGTCAGCTCGATGTGGTGGATCGGGCAGCGGTTGCCCTCGTCGATCTCGTTGTCCGCCTTGAAGTCCGCGCAGCGTGGGCAGTACCAGCCCTCGTAGGTGCCCATGTAAACGAACCCGTTGTCGCGCACGCTCGAGAGCACTTCCTTCACCTTCGCTTCGTGCTGGGGATCGGTCGTGCGGATGAAGAAGTCGTTCGAGACCTCGAGTTGCGGCGCGAGAGCCTTGAAGCGCTCGGCATTGCGGTCGGCGAGAACCTGGGGCTCGATGCCGAGAGCGCGGGCGGCGTCGGCCACCGGCTCGCCGTGCTCGTCGGTGCCGGTCAGGAAGAACACCTCCTCGCCGCGCTGGCGGTGATGGCGCGCCATCACGTCGGCGGCGATCGTCGTGTAGGCGTGCCCGAGGTGTGGGGCCGCGTTGACGTAGTAGATCGGAGTCGTCACGTAAAAGGACATGCCCGCCCCAGGCTACTGTTCCGCTCGCATCAGCTCCCGGTACAGCTCGTTCGCAGCGAGCCCCGTCAGCCTCGCCACGACGCCGGCCGCCGGGCGCGGCCTCGCGCCCGCTGCGATCAGCTCGCGCAGCGAGGCAAGGGCGTCTCCGAGCTGCGCCGCTGCGGCCGGGGCAGCGCCGATCACCAGCACCACCTCGCCCCGCGGCGGGTTCTCGCGATAGTGCTCGGCCAGCTCGGAGGCTCGGCCGCGCCGGACTTCCTCATGCAGCTTCGTCAGCTCGCGGCACACCGCGGCCGGCCTCTGCGGGTCCCGTCCCGCCAGCAGCGCCAGCGTCGACGCCAGCCGCCGCGGTGACTCGAACGCGACGAGCGTCTCGGCTGAGCCGGCGAGCAGGTCCTCGAGCTGGCGCCGGGGGCGTGGCAAAAAGCCGACGAAGCGCCAGCGCTCGGCGGGCAGGCCCGAGGCGACGAGCGCCGTCACGACTGCGCTCGGGCCCGGCAGCACCTCGACCTCCAGACCCTTCTCCAGGCAGGATCGCACGAACGCGAAGCCGGGGTCCGAGACCAGCGGCGTGCCGGCGTCGGAGACGAGCGCGACGAGCTCACCCGAGGCGATGCGTCGAACGAGCTCGCTGGTGCGCGCGTGTTCGTTGTGCTCGTGCAGGCTGAGAAGCGGCGTGCGGATTCCGTAGCGCTCGAGCAGTACCCTCGTATGGCGCGTGTCCTCGCACGCCACGACGTCCGCCTCGCGCAGGCCGTCGAGCACGCGCAGTGTGACGTCCTCGAGGTTGCCGATCGGGGTCGGACACACGAGCAGTCGCCCGACTGCCGCGCCGGCAGGAGTCATCCGGCAAATATACGGTCCTCCAATGCCCGTCGATCCCAAGCAACCGCCCGAATACACGCGCTACCGCGCCGGCCGCCGGCTCATGCCCCGCAAGGAGCAGGAGCTCGGGAGCCTGCCCCGCTCGCCGCGGAACGGGCGTGCCGGCGCCGGCGCGGCCGTGCCATCGTCGGGACGGGACTGGCGGCGCTGGACGAGACCCCGTCGGATCATCCTGGGTCTGCTCGCGCTTCTCTTCGCGTGGGTGGCCCTCTCGCTCGTCCTGTTCCTCCTCAGCTCGCACTTCGAACGGACGTCGCTGCCAGGCGACGTCGCGGGCGTGCTCGACCCGGCCGGCTACCCGCTCACCTCGGCCAACAACATCCTCGTCCTCGGCTCCGACCGCCGCCAGAAGAACAGCAAGGAACCCCACGCCGAAACCACCGGACCTGGGCGCTCGGACACGATCATGCTGATCCGCACCGGCGGCGGGCACGCGGCGCGCTTGTCGATCCCGCGCGACACCGTCGTCGAAATCCCGGGTCATGGCCTGCAGAAGATCAACGCCGCCCATGCGTTCGGCGGGCCAGCTCTGTCGGTGTCGGTTATCAAGCACTGGCTCGGCATACCGATCAACCACGTCGTCGAAGTCAACTTCGAAAACTTCCCCCAACTGATCGACTCGATGGGCGGCGTCGACTACACCGGTGGGTGCATCGTCTCGCGCCTGGACGGCGGCTTCAGCCAGGGCGGCTACACGCTGCGCTTGAGGCCCGGCACGCACCACCTGAACGGCAAGCAGGCGCTCGCACTTGCGCGCACGCGGGAGAACCTCTGCGCCGCCGGCCAGAACGACCTCACGCGCCAGGAACACCAGCAGGCGCTGTTCAACTCGATGAAGAGCAGGCTTCTGTCCCCCTCTGGCTTCCTGCGGCTGCCGTGGATCGCATGGAATGCCCCGCCGGCAATCATCTCGGACATGAGCGGGCCGACACTGCTGGGCCTGTTCGGGTCGTTTGGCATCGGAGGAACCCCGCCCACGGCGGTGCTCAAACCGTCGGGCAACACCCTCGTGCCGGGCGGCGGGGAAGGCCTGACGGTCTCCGAAGGCGAAAAGCGGGCTGCCGTCGCCAGGTTCATGGCGGGCTGAGGACCGACCGACCGCCGCGGCCGCGCCGGCTGCGCTCAGCCCTTGGCCGCCACGGGCTTTGAGTCCTTCGCCGCGGCGTCTTTTCCCTTGTCCTTACCGGAGTCCTTTCCGGCGCCATCGTCCTTCCTGGCGGAGTCCGGGCTTGAGGACTTCGAGGAGTCCCCACTGGCGGCGGAGCCGTCGGAGGAGGACTTCTCCGACGCGGCCGCCGTCTCGCGCTGGCGGTTGCGCGTACCGTAGTCGGTGTTATAGAAGCCCTTGCCCTTGAAGTGGACAGCGGGCGCGTGCAGCACGCGTTCGACTGGCACTCCCGTCTCGGGATCGACGGTCAGGGCCTCGTCGCTGAATGACTGCTGGATCTCGAACGTGGTGCCGTCCGGGCGCCTGTACTCATAGATCGGCATGCAGTAACGCTAGTCGGTCACGAGCGCCCGGGCGCAAGCGATACCCGCTTGCATCGTCGGGGTGAAATCACGCTCCGGCTGGGTGAGCATCCGCAGCGCGAACCCGTCGGCGATCGAGAAAAGGACGTCGGCGACGGCCTCCGGCTCGGCGTGCAGGTGCAAGATCTTCTCCTGTTGAGCGGTGGCGAGCAGCGCGGCGACCTGTTCGCGCGTGCGCGTGATGAGTGCCGCGTACTCCGCGGCGATGTCAGAGTTTCGCCGTGAGAGGGTGAAGAGCTCAAATAGGAGAATGACGAGGTCGGGGTCCTCGCGCACGGTGTCCCTCAGGTTCTGCGCCATTAGGTCGATGAAGTCGTCGGCCGTCTTCGCCGTCGAGAGCTGCCGCTCGAGGAGTTCCATGCGCAGCTCGCAGTCGCGCCGCACTGCCTCGACGAGCAGCTGCTCCTTGGTTCCGAAGTAATAGTGCAGGAGCCCTCGCGAAACACCGGCCTCGCGCGAGACGTGGTCGAACGTGGAACCGGCCGTGCCTCTCCGGGCAACGCTCTTGCGCATCGCCTCCACGATGCGCAGAGCCTTCTCACTCGAGAGCGAGCGCGCTGCTGCGTCCGGGGGTGGAGAACCCTGGCTCTCCACCCCGGCACGGTCGTTCACGGCAGCGGCATCCATTGCGCGGTTTATCCTCGGTGCTCTCTCGAGTTCAGGCGGCGGGAGCGCCCACCGGTGCCGGCTCGGCCGGCGTCGTCGTCGAGCTGTAGTCGAACTCCTCCTCGGCCCCGAACAGGAGGTCGAGCACCTTTGTACGCAGACCCTCACTCAGGGTGATTGCGAGCACGCCCGCGACGGCGAGCAACACGAGCGAGCGGCCGCGCCTGCCGCGACGACGCCTGCGAGTGCTCTTCGGAGGTTCGCGCAGGGCGCCCGAGGCGTCCCTCAGCGATTCCGCGATCTGTCCGATCTCACGCTGGAGCTTGCGGTCTTCGAGCAGTGCCTTCGCCGGGGACTTGCCATTGGTCATCCGCCCGTAGGCGCTACGCGCAGTGCCGTACGCGGAAACCAGATTGCCGCGCAGCTTCTCGTCTTCGAGGATCCGCGTCAGGTATCCCCTCAGTTCCGCTTCGCCTACCTTGCCGGGTATGTCCTTCGCTGCCATCTTCGCCACCGCCTCTGCTGAGAGCTTGCCGATCTCCGCTCAATATACCCCCCGGCGAGCGACGCCTGCGGAGCGCGGAGAGGCGTTCCAGGCGCGCGGGCGCCGCGGCGATCGTGGCTGTGGCCCAGATCGTGTGACTAGGCGTGGAGCGCTGCCTGCTCCTGTGCGGAGGGAAATGCCCATGCGGAGCGCGAGCGGCGCTCTTGGCGGAACACGAACCGCAGCTGCTGCGGTGGCCTCAACTGGGCCTCGTTTGGACGGAACGTGGCGCAGGGCTCTGCGAGGTCCAGCGCACAGAGAAGGTTGACGTGGAAGAAGCATTCCTCACAGCTGACCTTCGGCGCAGCCCGTTTGGCTGAGCGCGTGCGTTGTCCTGCTTGCACTGCGTCTTCCCCCTGTGCCGTGATTCGGATCGAATGGAGCGAGGGGGATAAAAGCACCATTCCGGGGGCCGCTCAAGGGTCCGCGCAACGACACCTCGCAAATCGCAGAGAAAACGGCTTTCTAGCCGGAATTAGGCGGGAAGCAGTCACTTTCCTGTGACAATCGGGGCAATGAAGGCCCACTTTACGGGAGATCCGGGACCACAGCGCTCGGTGCCGCAGGCGCCTGCTGGCGTGCGCGTCCTGGTCACCGGCGCGAGCGGCGCCGTGGGTTCGCTGCTGGCGCCGCGCCTCCTCCTCGGCGGCCATTCGGTGCGAGCGTTCGGACGTGACCCGAGCCGAATCGAGGAGGCGCTCGGTGATCGGCTCCTCGAAGCGGAGGCGGAGGAAGTCGAGATCGTGCAGGGCGACGTCGTGACCGGCGCCGGGCTCGATCGCGCACTGAAGGCGGTCGACGTCGCGTATTACCTGATGCATTCGATGGAGCGTTCCACCACGGACCCTTCGCCGTTCACCGAGCGCGAGCAGCTCGCTGCCCAGAACTTCGCGGCGGCGGCCGCGAAGGCGGGCGTTGGCAGGATCGTGTACCTCGGCGGACTGGTGCCGAGGCCGGCCACGGCCGACGGGCTCCTGCGGCGCTCTCGACATCTCGCGAGCCGAGAAGCGGTCGAGCGCATCCTGCTCGCGGCGGTGCCCGACTCGGTCGCGCTGCGCGCGTCGATCGTGATCGGCGAGCGCTCGCGCTCGTTCCGCCTCCTCGTGCGACTGGTCGAGCGCATGCCGGTACTCACACTTCCGGCCTGGCACAGATTCCGCACGCAGCCGATCGATGCGCGCGACATCACCGAGATGCTCGTGGCGGCCTCGACGGCGGAGGTCTCTGGGCGCTCGCTGGACGTCGGCGGTCCCGACATCCTCACCTACGGAGAGATGATCACGATGATCGCCGAAGTGCTGCTCGTGAATCGTCCATCGCTGCGGTTCGCCATCAGCGCGACCCCGCTCGCGGCACGCGTCGCCGCCGCCATCGCTCGCGAGGATCCGGCGCTCGTACTGCCGCTGATGGAGGGACTGCAGGGAGATCTGCTCGCGGCGGACGATCACGCTGCGGAGCTGCTGGGCGTCGAGCTCCACTCTTTCGCGTCGGCGGTGGAGCGTGCGCTGGGCGAGTGGGAAGAGTCCGAGCCGCTGCGGGCGCGCTGATGGATTACCCCCCGCGTCGCCGACGACAAGAGGTACGGTTCGGGGGCGCGACCCACCCGGCGCCGCGCACCTCATGAGCCTCGTTGCTGTCTCGACCAGGATCGCGGTCCCGCCCGAGGAGGTGTGGAAAATGATCATGGACCCCAGTCGCCTCGGCGACTGGGTGACCATTCACCGACGGCTCGTGCACGCCGACGAGGGAGCACCGCGAGTGGGCTACGAGATGGAGCAGCAGATACACATGCGAGGGGTCAACGTCGAGGTTCACTGGAAGCTCGTCGATTGCCGGCCCGGCGAGCTTGCGGTGTGGGAGGGCCGGGGCCCGGCACGCTCGCACGCCCACACGGAATACGTTCTCAGCGCCGAGGATGGTGGCACGCGCTTTGACTACCGCAATGAATTCCGTCCTCCCCTGGGACCGTTCGGAGCGATTGTCAGCCGCGCCCTCGTCGGGGGAATGCCCGAGCGGGAGGCCACGCACTCGCTCGCCCGTCTCCGGGCTTACCTCGAGCAGGAGCATTACAAGCCAACTGGTGTAAGGTCACGCTAGAACGATGTGGGCTGGACACATCAATTACTAAGTGAAGAGGATTGAAATCGTGAACGACTTCCTTGACGAGAAGCGCCGAGAGATCACCGACCGGCTCAAGGAGCTGAAGCCGCTCGTGGACGAGTACAGCCGCTTGGAGGCAGCGGCCGCCGCGCTCGACGGCGTGGGGGGCTCGTCCGCCGCTGCCGCGACTCCGCGACGTCGCGGTCCGGGGCGCCCGCGTGGCTCGGTCAGCCGCGCGAAAAGGGCAACCGCCACCCGAACCGTGGCGAAACCGACGCGCAAACCCGGCCGCCCCCCCGGCCGGCGCCGTACGGGCCGCCGCAAAGGCAGCGGCACACGCGCGGCCGAGGCGCTCTCCTTCGTGCAGGGACAGCCGGGCATCACGATTCCCGAGCTCGCCGCGAAGATGGGCATCAAGCAGAACTACCTCTACCGCGTGCTTCCAGGCCTCGAGCAGGAAAAAAAGGTGACCAAGAAAGGGCGCGGCTGGTACCCGAAAGGCTGACCAGCCCGGCCGTCCGGCCGACACATCTGCAGTCAGCGAAAGGGGCGCGGTCGTCTTGACCGCGTCCCTTTTGTTCCATCAAACAGATCCTGCGCGCTCGCAGGTGCGCTGGCCGGCGCGGCTCCCGCGCGGTTCCGTGGCGCGTTTCCCCTAAATCATCCCCTGGCTCGCGACCGTGTCTCGCTCGCTCACCAGCTCGGCGACCGACGCGTCGATCTTCGCGCGTGAGAAGTCATCGATCTCGAGTCCTTTCACGATCTCCCACTCGCCATCGGTGCAGAGGCAGGGGAAGCCGCAGATGAGGCCCTCGGGAATGCCGTACGAGCCGTCGGAGGGAACTCCCATCGAGACCCAGTCCGCGTTGCCTGAGACCCAGTCGCTCATGTGATCGATAGCCGCGCTGGCCGCCGAGGCGGCGGATGACGAGCCGCGCGCCTCGATCACGGCGGCGCCCCGTTTGCCGACGCCCGGAAGGAACTCGTCCTCGACCCATTCCATGTCGTCGACGACATCGACGGCTCGCTCGGCACGGATCTGCGCGTGGAACAGGTCGGGGTACATCGTGGGCGAGTGATTTCCCCACACCCCCATTCGCGTGATGTCCGTGACGGGCGCCTGCACCTTGTTCGCGAGCTGGGCGATCGCCCGATTGTGGTCGAGTCGCATCATCGAGGTGAAGCGCTCGCGGGGGATGTCCGGCGCGCCCGTCATCGCGATCAGGCAATTCGTGTTGGCCGGGTTGCCGACGACGAGGATCCTCACGTCTGCCGCCGCGCGATCATTCAGCGCGTCGCCCTGGATGGTGAATATCTTGCCGTTCTCGCTGAGCAGCTCGGCACGCTCCATTCCCTTCGTGCGCGGCCGCGACCCGACGAGCAACGCCACGTTCACGCCGTCGAAGGCTTCGCGCGCGTCGTCGTGCAGGTCGAGCCCGGCGAGCAGCGGGAAGGCGCAGTCGACGAGCTCCATCGCAACCCCCTCGAGCGCCCCCATCGCCTGGGGGATCTCGAGCAGGCGCAGGTCGACGGGCTGGTCCGGCCCGAGCAGCTGCCCGGAGGCGATGCGGAAGACGATGCTGTAGCCGATCTGCCCGGCGGCGCCGGTGACGGTGACTCTTACGGGATTGCTCAAAGGATCATCTCCTGGGTTGGCTGTCGTGCGTGTGAGTTTCGGGTGAAGGCCCGGCGCCGCCGACCGAGGCGACTGTTCTCGCCTCAGGCCATCGCGCGTTTCAGGTTCTCGTCGATCGCGCCGAGGAACTCCTGCGTCGTCTGCCACGGCTGATCGGGGCCGACGAGCAGCGCGAGGTCCTTTGTCATCTTTCCGCTTTCGACGGTCTCAACGCAAACACGCTCGAGCGTCTCGGCGAAGGCGCTCACCGCGGGCGTCTGATCCATCCGCCCGCGGGCGGACAGGCCACGCGTCCAGGCGAAGATCGACGCGATCGGGTTCGTCGACGTCGGCTTGCCCTCCTGGTGCAGGCGGTAGTGGCGGGTGACGGTCCCGTGCGCGGCCTCCGCCTCGACCGTGTTTCCGTCGGCGCTCATCAGCACGCTCGTCATCAGCCCCAGCGAGCCGAAGCCCTGGGCGACCGTGTCCGATTGCACGTCGCCGTCGTAGTTCTTGCAGGCCCACACGTAGCCGCCTTCCCACTTCAGCGAGGCGGCGACCATGTCGTCTATCAGGCGGTGTTCATAGAAGAGGCCGGCCGCCTCGAAGTCCGCGCAGAACTCCGAGTCGTATGTCTCCTGGAAGATGTCCTTGAAGCGCCCGTCGTAGCGCTTGAGGATCGTGTTCTTCGTCGAGAGGTAGACGGGGTAGCCGCGCTCGAGGCCGTAGCGCAGCGAAGCGCGGGCGAAGTCGCGGATCGAGTCATCGACGTTGTACATCGCCATCGCGATGCCGCCGCCCTGGAAGTCATAAACGTCGAGCTCGATCGGCTCGTCGCCGTTGGCGGGCGTGTACGTCAGCGTGAGCCTGCCCTCGCCGGGGACGACCATGTCGGTCGCGCGGTACTGGTCGCCGAAGGCGTGTCGTCCGATCACGATCGGCTTCTTCCAACCGGGCACGAGACGGGGGATGTTGGAGATCACGATCGGCTCGCGGAAGATCACGCCGCCGAGGATGTTGCGGATCGTGCCGTTCGGCGAGCGGTACATCTCCTTGAGGCCGAACTCCTTCACCCGCGCCTCATCAGGCGTGATCGTCGCGCACTTGACCCCGACGCCGTGGCGCTTGATCGCGTTGGCGGCGTCGACCGTCACCTGGTCATCGGTCGCGTCGCGATTCTGAATGCCGAGGTCGTAGTACTCGAGCTCGACGTCGAGGTACGGGAGGATCAGCTGCGCCTTGATGAACGACCAGATGATCCGCGTCATCTCGTCTCCGTCGAGCTCGACGACGGGGTTCGCAACCTTTATCTTCGCCATGTAGTTCGGTCCTGGTCTCTCTGCGTTGGACTGCCGCGCCCGCGGAAGAGCGCCGATGCTATCGCCCGCGTGCTCCCCCGCACCGATCTGCTTCACTTCGTCATATGGCGACCGTCTCGCAATCGCCGCACGACAGCGCCGCGCCCTGGCGGACGCACACGGTTTTCAACCAGGTGCCGCCGCTCGAAGGCGTCGACGTGTTCTCGAGCAACCTGCCACTCGTGGAGGCGCTGGAGCGAGAGGGCGGAGGATGGGCGCGCGAGCGGGCCGCGGCGCTGGGGCTGCTGATCGGCGGCGAGCCGCAGCAGCTATGGGGCCGCCTGGCGAACGAGAACCGTCCGCTGCTGCGAACGCACGACCGCCACGGCAATCGCATCGATGAGGTCGAGTTCCACCCGGCCTGGCACAAACTGATGACGCTCGGCGTCGAGCACGAGCTCCACTCGCTGCCCTGGACGAGCGAGGAGCCGTCGCCCCACACGGCGCGGGCGGCTTTGTACATGACCGCGATGCAGGCCGAGGCGGGCTTCGCGTGCCCAATCACGATGACCTTCGCGGTCGTGCCGGCGCTGCGCGCGCAGCCCGAGCTGGCGGCCGAATGGGAGCCGCTCGTGACGGCCACGACCTATGATCCGCGGCTGATCGTAGCGAGCGAGAAGGGCTCGGCGATCGCGGGCATGGCGATGACCGAGAAGCAGGGCGGCTCGGACGTGCGCGCCAACACGACCTTCGCAACGCCATTGACCGGCGGGGGCGCCGGTGGCGAGTACGAGCTCAGCGGGCACAAGTGGTTCTGCTCGGCGCCGATGTCCGACTTCTTCCTCGTGCTCGCGCAGACCGACGAGGGCCTGTCTTGCTTTTTGCTGCCCCGCATCCTGCCCGACGGCAGTCGCAACGCCTTTCACATCCAGCGGCTGAAGGACAAGCTCGGCAACCACTCCAACGCCTCCTCGGAGATTGAGCTTCACGGCGCTTGGGCGCGGATGGTCGGTGACCCGGGCCGCGGCGTGCCGACGATCATCGAGATGGTCGGGCACACGCGCCTGGACTGCGTGATCGGCACAGCCGCGGGCATGCGCGTAGCGGTGGTCAACGCCACGCACCACGCGACCTACAGGAGCGCATTCGGCAAGAAGCTGATCGACCAGCCGCTGATGCGCAACGTGCTCGCCGACCTGTGTGTCGAGTCGGAGGCGAGCACCGCGCTGGCGATGCGCCTGGCGCGCGCCTACGACGAGGCGCATGCGGACGCCGACGCGGGAGCGGACTCGAGCGACGCCCAGCTGTTCAAGCGGCTGGCGACAGCCGTCGGCAAGTACTGGACCTGCAAGCGCGCTCCGAACCACGCCTTCGAGGCGCTCGAGTCTCTCGGCGGCAACGGTTACGTCGAGGAGTCGGGCATGCCCCGCCTCTACCGCGAGGCGCCGCTGGCCTCGATCTGGGAGGGCTCGGGGAACGTGATCAGCCTCGACGTGCTGCGCGCCCTGACGCGCTCGCCGCGCTCACTCGAGGTCTTCCTGGATGAGGTCGAGCAGGCCCGCGGCGCCGACGCGCGACTCGACGCCCGCGTGCAGGATCTGAAGGGCCAGTTCGCCGACCCGGCGACGCTCGAGATCCGCGCGCGGCGGGTCGTCGAAAGCATGGCGCTCTGCCTGCAGGGCTCGCTGCTGGTGCAAAACGCCCCGCCGGCCGTCGCCGACGCCTTCTGCGCGTCGCGCCTGGCGGGGGAAGCGGGACTCGAGTACGGCACGCTCCCCGCGGGGGTGGACTTCGAGGGCATCCTCGCCCGCGGGCGTCCGCAGCTTTAGCTGGCTGCTCGCGGCCTACCATGGGGACATGAGGCCGCGCGGCAACTTTCAGCTGGCACGTATCTTTGGCATCCGCATCGGCGTGAGCGCTAGCTGGTTCTTCGTCCTCTTCTTCCTCATCTACTGGCTCGGCCACGAATACTTCCCCAAGATCCTCAGCGCGTCGCAGACGACCACATACCTCGTCGCCGTGGCGGCTGCGCTCGGCTACTTCGCCTCGCTGATCCTGCATGAGCTCGGGCACGCCCTGGTGGCGCGCCGGGTGGGAATCCCGATCGCCGGGATCGATCTGTGGTTCTTCGGAGGGCTGTCCCAGATGCGCCGCGAGCCGCAGACGGCCGGCGAGGAGTTCAAGGTCGCAGCGGCCGGTCCGGCCGTGACGTTCGCGCTGTTCGCGCTCTGCCTCGGCGTCGGCGCGCTCATGGCCAGCGGCGAACACATCACCGACGTCGCTCTCAACAAACGTGGCTTCACGACGACCCCTGGGCTCGCGCTCGTCGGCTGGCTCGCGTTCATCAACGGGATCCTGCTGCTCTTCAACATCGTGCCCGCGTTCCCGCTCGACGGCGGACGCATCGCCCGCGCGCTGATCTGGTGGCGCACGGGAGACCGCAACCGCGCAACGAGCCTCACGGGACGCTCCGGACAGGCCTTCGCCCTGATCCTCGGCCTGTTCGGAGTCTGGGCCTTCGCGAGCGGCGCCACGCTGGGGCTGTTCACCCTGCTGCTCGCCTTCATCCTCTACCAGGCAGCTGGCGGTGCGGTGGTCCAGGGGGCCCTGGGACGGCGCATCCAGAACGTAACCGTGGCGGACATCATGGACCGTGAGCCGGTGACGATCCCCGCGGACATGACCCTGCTCGACGCGCAGGAGCGGTTCTTCCTGCGCTACCGATGGCCGTGGTTCGCGGTCGTCGACCCCGCCCGCCATTTCCTCGGCGTGGTGCGCCAGCAGCGTATCGACGATGAGATCGCCGCCGGCCGCCCGGCGCTGACGGTCGTGGACGTGCTCGAGGAGGACATGCCCGTGAGAATCAAGGAGGAGGCGCCGCTGGAATCGCTGCTTGGCTCCGAGGGACTCGGTCGCCTCGGGGCGATGGTGGCGGTCGACGGCGACGGCGTCCTGCAGGGCGTGGTCACGCTGGCGCAGGTGCGCCAGGCCCTGCGGCCGGCCACATAGCCACACCGACGGGCGCGTCCTCGCGACCCGGGGCTCGGCCGGATCGGCGTTGTAGAGTGCCGGACCCACCACATCCCCAAACGAAGCCACGAGGAATGCCAGCACACGACGTCTTGATCATCGGGGCCGGTCTCGCGGGCCAGCGGGCCGCGCTGGCTGCCGCGCGCAAGGGGGCAAGCGTGGCCGTCATGAGCAAGGTCCACCCGGTGCGCTCGCACTCGGTCGCCGCGGCCGGCGGCATCAACGCGGCAATCAGCATCGACGACGACTGGCACTCGCACGCCTACGACACGGTCAAGGGCTCGGACTTCCTCGGCGACCAGGACGCGATCGAAATCATGTGCTCGGAAGCGCCTGGCGAGGTCATGGAGCTCGAGCACATCGGTGTCACCTTCCACCGCAACGACAAGGGCGAGCTAGACCTGCGGGCCTTCGGGGGAGCATCGATGAAGCGCACCGCCTACGTGGCAGATATCACGGGCCAGGCGATGCTGCACGTCCTCTACGAGCAGTTGATGAAGCACCACGAGACGGTCGAGCTGTTCGAGGAGTGGTTCACGACATCGCTGCTGATCGACGAGGCGGGGCGCTGCTGCGGGGTGATCGCGCGCGACGTTCGAAGCGGCGCCATGGACGCCTTCAAGGCCAAGAACGTGATCCTCGCCTGCGGCGGCGCGGGACAGGTCTACAAGCCCACGACGAACGGGCTGATCGTCACTGGCGACGGGATCGCGATGGCCTACCGGGCGGGGGCGCCGCTGATGGACATGGAGATGGTCCAGTACCACCCCACCTGCCTCGTCGAGACGGGCATCCTGATCACGGAGGGCGCGCGCGGCGAGGGCGCACACCTGCTCAACGCGGCCGGCGAGCGCTTCATGGAGAAATCGGCGCCGAACAAGATGGAGCTCGCCTCGCGCGACGTCGTCTCGCGAGCTGAGCAGATCGAGATCGACGAGGGCCGCGGGGTCGGTCCGAACGGCGAGGGCATCTACCTCGACGTGACCGTCGTGCCGCGCAGGCGCACGCTGGAGGCGCTGCGGGAGATCGTCAACCTCGGCCGCGACTTCGCCGGCGTGGACATCACGCGCGAGCCGATCATGATCCGGCCCGGCCAGCACTACATCATGGGCGGGGTGAAGACCGACGTCGACGGACGCACCGCGATCGAGGGGCTGTATGCTGCCGGCGAGGTTGCCTGCGTATCGGTTCACGGCGGTAACCGGCTCGGCGCGAACTCGCTGCTGGACACGCTGATCTTCGGCCGCCGCTCAGGTGAACACGCGGCCGACCGGGCGGCACACATGGGCATGCCCGAGATGGACTCGGGCGCCCGCCTGCGCGAGGACGCGGCCCAGCTCGAAGCGATCATCGAGCGCCCCCGCGACGGCAGGCGCGTGTCGGAGATCAAGACCGAGCTGGGCGAGCTGATGAACCGCTACGCGGCCGTGTTCCGGGACGAGGGCGGGCTGCAGACGGCGCTCGAGACGATCGGGCGCCTGAAAGAGGAGTCCCAGAAGGCGTGGATCGACGATCGCGGGACCGTCTTCAACCAGGACGTGCTCGGTGCGATCGAGCTCGGCTACATGGTCGACTGCGCCGAGGCGATCGTGATCAGCGCGATCGAGCGGAAGGAGTCGCGCGGGGCCCAGTTCCGCACCGACTACCCCGAGCGAAACGACGGGGAGTGGCTCAAGCACATCGACATCGCGCTGAACGGGGACGGGGCGGGTGGGCCTCAAATCAGCTACTCGCCCGTCACCATCACACAGTGGCAGCCCGAGGAGAGGAAGTACTGATGGCCGAAAGCCATGACCGCCCGCCCGAGCCATTCACACTGCGTATGCGCCGCTACGACCCCGAGTCGGGCGACGCGCCCTACTGGGACGAGCACACGATCGAGCTGCAGCCGCACCGCTCGGTGCTCGAGGCGATCCTCCAGGCACGCGACCGCTTCGACGGGTCGATCGGCATCCGCTGCTCGTGCCGCCAGGCGATCTGCGGCTCCTGCGGCGTGCGCATCAACGGCGAGCCCGCCCTCGCCTGTCACACGCACCTCGACGCCGCCAGGCGCAGCGCGTCGGGCGGCGTGATCGAGATCGAGCCGATGGGCAACATGCCAGTCATCAAGGACCTGATCGTCGACATGGACGCGGTCCACTGGAAGAAGATCCAGCGGGTCACGCCGTGGCTGATCGGCAAGCAGCCGGTGCCCGAGCGCGAGTACCTCGTGCCACGCGAGAGCATGGTCGACATCACGCAAACGATGGCCTGCATCCAGTGCGGCGCCTGCGTTTCGGACTGCCTCGCGATGGAGGTAGACCCGCTGTTCATCGGCCCGGCGGCGCTCGCCAAGGCCTACCGCTTCGTTGGCGACCCGCGCGATGAGGAGCACTTCGTGCGACTGAACGACCTCGCGCAGGACCCGCACGGGATGTTCGACTGCACTCACTGCTTCAAGTGCGTGGACGCGTGCCCCAAGGACGTCAACCCGATGGGCCAGATCATGCGCCTGCGGCGGATCGCCACGGCCGACTACCAGATCGTCGACCAGAACAACGGCGAGCGACACGAGGCCGCTTTCGCGGGCCTGATCAGGGACAACGGGCTGCTCTGGGAGGCCGAGCTGCTCCCACGCTCCTACGGCGGCAACTCGTGGTTCGGCAAATTCCATCCCCGCGCCGCCAAGGAGCTGATCAGCTCCCTGCCGTCCATCGTCAAGGCACTGGTGCGCGGCAAGGTGACGCCGATGGGCGCGCTGAAACCGCACCGCATCCCCAAGCAGGACCTCAAGAGCGTGCAGTCGATCTACGAGCGGATCGACGGCCGCGAGGAACGCTTCGAGCTGAACCTGTACATCGTCGGCGAGGACGAGGAGCCACCGCCGCCCGAAGAGCCCCTCGTCGCCGGTGTCGTGGCCGAGGGCGGCGCGATCACGGACGAGCCCCCAGTCGGCCCCGCCCCGGAGGGCGAGCAGCCTCCCGAGCCAACCAGCCCCGAAGGGAGCGCGAGCGTATGAAGGTCGCATACTGGCCCGGCTGTGTGAGTCGCGGCTTCACGCCCGAGCTGCACGGCTCGATGGCGAAGGTCGCGCCGCTGCTCGACATCGAGCTCGTCGAGCTCGACCGCGCGTGCTGCACCGGCGCCGGGGTGATCGCAGAGCACAACCAGGAGCTCGCCGACACCCTGAACGGGCGCACGTTCGCCCTCGCGCAGCAGGTCGAGGGGGCCGAGATGATGATGAACATCTGCTCCACCTGCCAGGGCGCCCAGAGCGAGTGCCAGGAACGGCTGGACGCCAGCGCCTCCTACCGCGAGCGGGTCAACCGGACGCTCGCCTCGGAGGGTCTCTCATACGAGAAGGGTCTCACGAACAAGAACTTCCTCTGGCTGCTGGTCGAGGAGATCGGGCTCGACGAGCTGCGCTCGCGCGTCAGGCGGCCGCTCACCAACCTGAAGGTCGGACCTTTCTACGGCTGCTACATCGTGCGCCCGCGCCAGCGGCTGGGAATCGACGAGGAGCACCCTCGCGATCAGTACCTGGACCAGGTGATCGACGCGCTCGGCGGCACGGTGATCGAGTACGCCGGCATGCGTAAGTGCTGCGGCTTTCCGATCATCACGATGAACAAGGAGGCCTCGCTGAAGCAGGCGGGACGCCACCTCGGCGACGCGGTCGACGCCGAAGCCGACTGCCTCGTGACGCCCTGCCCACTGTGTCACCTGAACCTCGACCTCCAGCAGCCACTCGCCGAAGGCGTCGTCGGCCGGGACCTCGAGATGCCCGTCCTTCACCTCCCCCAGCTCGTCGGCCTCGCGCTCGGCCTCGAGCCGAAGGAGCTGGGCTTCGGGCGCCACGTCGTGCGGCCCACGTCGGTGATCGACTGGTCGACGTCGGTCGTGGGCGCGGCAGCGTAGCCGCTCCTCGCTGGGTGCGGCGCCTGATCGCCGCCGCTCGACTCGCGAAGCTCCTCCGCGCACGTGATGGCCGTATGCAACGGCTCTCGGGAGACTCACAGCGCAGCCGGATCGCCGGTCGGTCGTTGACTCGGCGCGCCAATGCCGTGATAACTGCGCTGATTCTTCGTAGTTAACGTGTGGAGGAAGGTTTGACCTTGACGCTCCTCGCGCCTCAGAGAGTGGATGCGCCCAAGCAGCGGCTCGAGCGGCTGTACGGAGAGTGCCGCGACGATGTGTATGCGTATGTGGCATCGCTGCTCGGTGATCGGAGCCTCGCCGAGGACGTGACGGCGCTCGCCTTCGAGCGTGCATTTCGCCGACGCCGCCTGTTCAACTCGCGGCGTGGCAGCGAACGCGCGTGGCTGTTTGGAATCGCGCGAAATGCCGCGCTCGACGAGCTGCGACGCCGCCGGCGCAGCACGGCACTCGTCGGTGACGTCCCGACGGACGCCTGGGAGAGCTCCGAGGAGGTCGAGGGTGTTCTGCGGCGCGTCACGGCGCGGGCCGCCCTCGCCGGCCTCACGCCGCGCGAGCGTGAGCTGATCGCGTTGAAGTTCCACGCGGGGTTGAGCAATCCCGATATCGCGCGCGTGCTCGGCGTGAGCGAGTCGAACGCGGGGACGCTCCTGCACCGGACGATCACGAAGCTGAGGAGGGCATGCGATGACCAGGCTTGAGAAGACCCGGCTGCCGGCCGAGGTGGAGCGCGAGCTCCGGGCGATCGACGCCGCCCTCGGCGGCGAGAGCGTGGCCGCGGAGCACCTGCCGCTCGCCGAACTCGCCCTGACGACCCAGGCGTTGCGGCCTCTGCCGAGCGACGAGTTCGTTCAGGCGCTCGACGCGAGAGCGGCGCAGGGGTTCGGGCGCGAGCGCCACGAGGCTCTCGCTCAAGACTCCGGGCGCGGGTCCTCGTCCGCTCGTCCCGAAGGCAGGCGGCGGGCGAAGAAGCTTCGCTCGGCTCTTCCCGCGCTCGCCCTGGGATTGGCCGTGCTCGTTGCGGTGGCTGTTGCCGTTTCGCCTTCGCGGTCGGGGGGCCGACGGGTCGCGCAGCCCGCTCCCACTGGCACGGCCGCCGCTCCTCGCGGGCCGTTAGAGAAAGCCCCGGCTGAGGCGACGGCAGGCGCCAGCGTCGCGGCGCCAGCCTTCGGCGCTGGCGCACCCGCACGGCTGCTGGAACGGACCTCAACGCTCGAAATCGGCGTCGCTCAGGACTCCATCCAGTCGGCCGCCCAACGTGTCTTCACGCTCGCGAGCGCGTTCGGGGGCTACGTCAAGCAGTCGAACGTGAGCTCGGGCGGCTCGGGGCAGGGTGGAGCGACCTTCGACGTCCGCCTGCCGAGCGCGAATCTCGCCGCAGCGATCGCCGCGCTCTCGCACCTCGGACACGTGCGCTCCGAGAACGACACGACCAACGACGTAACCGACCAGCTCGGCTCGCTGCGGCGCGCGCTCGGCGGTCTTCAGGCGGAGCGCTCCAGCCTGCTCCGGCAGCTCGCGGCAGCCTCGGAAGCGCAGCAGGCCGCGACGCTGAAAGCGCGACTCCATTTCGTGGAAGCACGCATCTCGCAGGTACAGGGCGCGCTGCGAGCGCTCACCGCTCGCGTCGAGGACACGAGCCTCGCGCTGTCGCTGACGCCCGAATCCTCAAGCGGAGGGGCATCCGGCGATTTGACCCCGGGCGCAGCCGCGGGCGACGCCGCCCGGATCCTCGACGCCGCGCTCGCCGTTCTCGTGATCGGCGCGGCCGCCGCCCTTCCCCTCGCGGTGATCATCCTCGCGGGCTGGATCGCCGTCGCTCTGTTGCGGCGGCGGCTGCGCGAACAGGCGCTCGACGCGAGCTGAGCCAGCGGCGGCAGATGCCGACAGCGAGGCGCAACCGGCGCGCTGGGACGAGCGCATAGGCTGCCTGGCATGAAGATCCTCACCGTCGTGGGCAACCGGCCCCAGTTCATAAAGGCCGCGGCCGTGTCGGGGCTGCTGCGCGAGCGCCACGAGGAGGTCCTCGTGCACACCGGCCAGCATTACGACGACTCCCTCTCGCGCGTGTTCTTCGACGAACTCGGGCTCGCACGCCCCGACCGGGAGCTGGATGTGGGCGGCGGGTCGAACACGTCGCAGACGGCGCGCATGCTCATGGCTCTGGAGCCACTCTTCGGGGAGCTCGAGCCGGACGCGACCGTGGTCTACGGCGACACCAACTCGACGCTCGCGGGGGCGCTGTCGGGCGCGCAGCGGGGCGTGCCGGTGGTGCACGTCGAGGCCGGGATGCGCTCGTTCGACCGTTGTATGCCGGAGGAGCTCAACCGCGTGCTGACCGACCACGCCTGCGAGCTTCTGCTGTGCTCATCCGACACGGCGGCCAAGAACCTGGCGGCCGAGTCCGTTGCCGGGCGCGTTCAGGTGGTGGGGGACGTGATGGTCGACGTCGCCCTGCGCTGGGGCCGGGCGGCGCGCGAGGATCTCGGCGCGCTCGAGCCCTTTGACGTCGAGCCCGACGCCTACCTTCTGC
>DASZFA010000050.1:0-85035 GCA_035940255.1 Solirubrobacteraceae bacterium | reverse complement strand
CTCTGTCGCGGCGCGCTCGGCCTGTCGGATCGCCCTGCTCGGCCCGACGAGCTCCATACACATCGCGATCGTGCGCGTCGTGCGGCTGTCCATGAGCAGTGGCTGCAGAAACAGCGCGCGCACATCGATGCGGGGCCACTCGGCCGCCCATAGCGTGCAGTGAAGCGCCCCGTCGGCCACGAGATGCGACCACCGGTCGTCGCGCCCGAATGCGGAGGCGGTGTGCGGCGCGATCCCGGCGTCGCCGAGGAGAGTGCGGTCGAGCTGGCGGGAGCGCCCCTGCCGCCCCCAGGGGTCGTATGCGTCGCGGACCTGGGCCGCCAGGCCGCGACGCGTGAGCACCCCCGTTGGGATGATGGCGGCCCGGTCGAGCAGCTCGATCAGCTGGCCGAGTTCGGCTGCGATCAGCGCGAGCGCACCGAGGTCGCCGCCGCCGAGGCGGCCAATGGCGCGCCGCGCCGCGGGGCGCTGAGAGTCGATCTGAAGCACGAACGTGAGCTCGTGTTCCTCGGCAACGTCACCGGCGCGGCCGATCAGGTCGAGGTAGGAGATCAGCTCCTCGGGCGGCTCGTGCAGGCGGGCGTCGGCACGCTTGGCCTGGAGCAGGTAGTCGCCGAGCTGATCGCCGTCGCCGGGGAGTGTCCGCTCGACCCACGCCACACGTCTGACGGCGCAGTCGTCGCGCGCGAGCGCCGCGAGCACGGCGCCGTAGTCGGCCAATCGCTGCTCGCGCTCGGGTGCCCCGAGAAGCGCGAACGCGCGGCCGCGCACGCTCACGGCAGCGGTGAACGTCCGCGCGTGCGCGTCCTTGATGACACCGAAACGGGCGTTTGCGTAGTGCGCGAGCTCCCCCTCGAGGAACTCCAGGCCGGCGAGCTCAGCGGGCAGCGAACGAGGGTCGCTGGGGCGGCGCGGGTCGAGCTCACCGCCGGACAGCGCGACGAGGTGCCCGAGCTGCGCGCGCTGGGAGCGAAACCGTGCATGCCCGCGGTGGCGTGCGAGCAGGAAGCGCGTGAGGACCGGCACCCACTGCTCGATCGTGCGACCCCGTAGCGGCACGAACAGTACGCTGGCGCCGAGCAGGACCAGCCCGAGCACGAGCGCGAGCCCTGCCAGTCCGCCGGTGCGCAGCGCGGCGAGCGCGGCGGCGCCGAGCACGGTGAACCCGAGCAGCTGCGGGATGCGCAGCCCGAGCAGAAACCCGCTCGAGGGGTGCGGCGCGAACCGGTAGCTGCGCTCCGCCATCTAACCCTCCGCCTCCTCGCTTTGGCGGTTCTCACGCGCGGGGCCCGCGGTCCCAGCGAGCACGGCGGGTTGCGCTGGGCGCTCGCGCGCCGGGAGCACCGGCGCCGGAGTCGGCAGCGGATCACGGTGTGCGGGGCTCGCCCTCGGGTCCGGTGCGTGGTCCTCTGGTTGGGGTGGCGCCTCGCTCGGGGGCGAGGCGCCGGCGGAGCCCCCACTCGGGTGGGGAGAGGGCCCGGGCGAGGCTCCGCCGGCAGTTGATGGCGATGCGGTGTGCGGCTGCTCTGAGCGCGCTGTGGTCGCCGAGGCGGCGCCGATCCCGGCGGCAGCGCCCACGCTGCCCGCGCCGATGCTCTCGCCGCCGAGCGGCAGAGCTCCGTCACCCGGGGCGCCTGGTTGCTCGCCGCCGCCGGCGCCGCCGCCGCTCCCGTGTGAGGGTCCGCCGCTGCGCGGCATCCCATTGAGACCGCCGCGCGGACCTCCGCCGCCTGGGGTCCCGCCGCCGCCTGGGCCGGCGCCGCCGCCAGCTGTTGGGCCTCCGCGGGACGGGCCACCGCCCGGCTGTCCGCCGGCGTTGCGAAGGCCGCCAGCGGTGCGCAGCGAACGCCCTTGGCCGTGGACCGCGCCGACGGCCGACGAGCGCACGCTGGCGGTGAGATGGGCGCTCTCGGCATCTGCCGCGAGCAGGTACATCAGCGCCCACGGCGCGAACGCGGCGAGCGCGAAGATGACCGTCGCCGCAAGGATCGTCCCGACGGAGCCGGAGGCACCGCCGCCGAAGGACAGGCCGGCGGCGGCCGCGTTGCCAGCGAACGACAGCACGATCAGCGCGACCGGCTTGAGGATCACGAGCAGCAACAGGAGCCGTCCCAGGCGCGCGGGCCAGGAGGCGAGCGCGGGCCAGACCGCTGCCGCGAGGGCCGCGGGGAAGAACAGAACTGCGAGGTAGATCGCGGCGTCGCGGACGATCAGCTCGAGCCACACGAAGATCGCGGCGAACACCTCGACCAGCGCGATCAGCATCGCCAGCGCGGAGGACCCGAAGCCGCCGAAGCCGCTCGTGCCCCACGCATGCGCCACCGTCGAGTAGAAGGCGTGCGGAGAGCTTGTGAGGACCGCGCTCGAGATTTGGTCGGCGATTGCGAGCGCGATCACGGTCAGCGCGATGAGCAGGCCTGTGCCGATACCGGCCCGGGCGATCCCCGCGAGCGTCGCCGCGAGCGCCTGCGGGTTGCGGCGGATCGCCGCCGAGGCGAGCGCGATCAGGGTGACCAGCAGGCCCAACGCGGCGCCGAGGTCCGCCATTGGCGCGAATTGGGCCTGGAACCACGCGGACTGCAACTGCGGCGTGGTGGTCTGTTGCATCTCGCGCGCAACGAACGTGGCGATCTGGGTCGCGGCGCCGATCATCCACTTCGCGAGGAGGTCGAGGATCCCGTTGCCGACCGCGCCGGCGGCTTCCCCGACGAGGCCGCCGAGCGCGCCGGCGGCTTCAGCGGCAGCTTCACAGGCACGGCCGACGAGGCCGCCGATCACTGGGACTTCGACCGTGCAGGCGCCGTCGTGGTGCGCGCTAGCCGCCACGCGCAGCGGACGGCCGGCCTGGGTACCTGCGGGTGGTGGCAGCGCGAGCGCTCGCGTGCAGAACGCGCCGAGAAGAGTCAGCGCCAGCGGACCTGCGAGGGCACGAGGCCGGGCGCGCACGCTCACCCGCCCGTGCCGTAGAACGGTGCACTCATACCCGCCAGCCGCGCGAATGCCTGCGACTGGTCGTTGGGCCCGTCGACGTACACGATCGACGGCACCGGTGCCGACACCGGATCGGTCCTGCTCGCCGCCACGAGCCAGCGGCCCGACTGCCAGCGAAGCGTCGTGTCGACGAGATTCCAGCTCTGGCGGGGGGTCAGGCGGGGTCCCCACACGAACCCGCCAAGCCAGCTAGTGACGGTGGCTTCAGTGCCGAGGTATTTGTCGAGGCGACGCGCCGCTATCACGGCGATCCCATGGCCGCCCTGCTCGTAGTTGGCGGAGTTCTGAACGTCTTCGGCGCGGAGCTTGCGTGCCTGCGCCAACGCGGCGGCGCGAGCTTCCGGGGTGTAGGCCTGGGCAAGGAGTGCCGCGAAGGAGCCGGGGTCCTGCTCGACCGACTGCGAGGCGATCGCGAGATAGTTGTCGGCCGCCGCCAGCGCCCCCGTGGGGGAATGTTCCACCCCGACAGGCACGCCGCCCACGAGCTTGACTGGGCTGAGCGGCGCCGCGGACCCGCGCGAGCGCCCACTGCTCACAGCACCGATCAACAGCGGTGTAACTGCCAACGCGAGCCCGGCGAGCGCGCCGGCGAGCGCCGAGGATGGCGAGAAGCGTCGCTCGCGCATCGCTAACCGAGCCCGTAAGCGAACTGGAGGATCGCCGCGGCGGCACCGACAAGGAACGCGACGCCGACGCAGACGGCCATCCCGATCTTGCCGCCCACGGCCGTGTGGTCGTTGCCTATGCGACCCCCGATCGCCCATACCGCGCCGCCCATCAGGAAGCCGGCCAGGCAGGCCAGCAGCGTGTAGACAGCGATCACGTCGATCGCGTTCTGGATGCCGCTCGCACCGGGCGCGTGGGCGGGGTCCGGCGTGACTTTGAACGTGAAGCCGCCCCCCGCGACGATCAGTCTCCTCATCTGCACATCACCTCCGTTCCGTGGTCTATCGATTCGCCATCTATACCAAATTAGCAAAGACAATGCTATTTATTGTTAAATGCGTCGCTTCACCACCGGGCCGTCTCCGCGGGAAACGTGCCCGTGAAGGCACTGCTAGCGATCGCCGCGGCGTTCGCCACTGCAGTGACGTCGCTCGCGTTGCTCGCCGTGGTGCTGGGCGCCGGTCCGAACGCGAGCACATGCCTCGGTGGGTCGCTGTCGGCGCCGCCGGCGGGCGAAGCGGGCGCGTGGATCGCAACTGCGTATGGTCCTCCGTGGGGCGGGATCGAGGGAAACGGCGTGACCGCGACCGGTCTGAACCTGACCTCGGGGGTTCCCGCGCTCGAGGTCGCGGTGGACCCGAGCGCGATCCCGCTGCGCAGCTACGTGCACGTCCAGCCCAACCCGTTCGCCACTGGCCGCGCGTTCTACGCGGGCGACACCGGCGGGGCGATCATTGGACACCACGTCGACATCTATGACTGGCGCGGGCGCGCAAGCCAGGACGCGTGGGGTCAGCGCAGCGTTTCGGTGACGCCGGCGCCGAGCCCAGGCGCGGGGAACCTGCTCGGCGCCGTCCAGCCTGCAGGGCCGGTGGGTGGCAGCGAACCCCCCGCCTGTCAGCCAGGCGACGGCTCGATCGGACTGACACCAGGTCAGACCGCGCGGGTTCTCTCCGACGGCACGGCCGCCGCACCGCAGGAATCACCATCTAGCGTGAGACGCGCGCTCGCGGCCGGGAACCTGATCCACACCCGCCCCTACCCCGAACCGACAGATGTGCACTACGGCTCGCTGGCGAGGCTGTGGCCGACCTATGACTGCTCGGGAGCAACCTCGTTTGTCCTTTACGAGGCCGGTCTGATGGGTCCCACCGCGCTCGACTCCACGGGCCTCGAGAGCTACGGGCTGCCCGGGCCGGGACGCTGGATCACGATTTACGCCAACAGCGCCCACGCGTGGATCGTGGTGGCCGGGATTGCGCTCGACACAGCCGGTTACGGCGGGCCGGCGATCCCGGGCGGCTCAGGCCCGCGCTGGCGCTCAGACGCACTTGCGAACCTCCGCGACGGCAGCGCCTATGTCGCTCGCCACCCGCCCGGCCTATGAGAACGCGCGTGAGTTGGCTACTGCTTGCCGGTGTCCTGGGCCTCGCCGGGTGCGGCGGCGCAAGCGCAAAACCTCAAGTCTTCCTCGGTAGGTCATTCGCGTCGCAGCCGGCGCACTCGACCCAGGCCGCGGGGCCCGCCGGCGACCCGCCCGCGGAGCGCGGCGGGACCATCTCGAGACGGCAGGCCGCACTCGAGAACGAGCCACGTGCGACCGTGGTCGCCCGATCCCCGCAGGCGGCGCTGCGCCAGTACGCACTTGCCTACATTAATTGGCGGGCAAGCGGCCTCGCCGCACGTGAGCGTCAGCTCGCAACGCTCGCGGTCGGACCGGCCAGGCTTGCCGCCGAACAAGCGATGGCCTCGCAGAGCGGCGCCGTCAGCCTTGCCGGCCATCACGTCGAAAACCGCGGCGTCGTACTGACGATCGCGCCCGGGGAAGGTCGCGCGCGGGGTAAATGGGTGGTCGTCACCGAAGAGCTCACGACCGGTACCGGCCCTTACGCCGGCCTTCCAAGCACCTTGAGAGTGACTGTGGCATCGGTGGTCCGGCTCGGGCCGGGCTGGGTGGTTCGCGGCTGGGTGGCGGCCCGGTAGTCCGGCATTGCCGCCAGGCTGTGGAGACGGGTGTTGATTCCTGTCGCAGCAACCCTCGCCCGTAGCCACGATCCTCCTCAGAAGACGAGAGTCGCCTCGTCCGCGCCCGCGCCGGCCAGCTCAAGATGGCGCCGTCCATCGCGGTGGCCTCGCGCGCTGTCCAGCAACTGGACTGTGTCAGCCACGACGGACACCGCTTCGCGTTTCTCTTGGAATGAGTTCTTCCATTCGCGCCATTCCAAGCGCCCGTCGATCGCTACGCGCGCGCCCTTGTGCATATGCCCGGGAAGGCTCGCGCCGAGCGTATCGAGCACGTCTACGTCGAAGTAGTTGGGCCGCTCCTCGTAGGCGCCCTCGCCAAGGCGCCGGCTGGAGTTGCAGGCAATTCGCAGGCCACATACGATCTCACCCGATGGCAGCATGTGCAGCTCAGGATCGCGGGTGAGCCGCCCGACGAGAACGACGCGATTGATGGTTGAGTAGGGCATGAGTATCTCCGTTGATCGAGTGTTTGACTCCCTGCCGATCAACTTACGCATCGCATGCGATGGCACGCTAGCGCGCGGCCCCGATCCCCGACCCCAAACCACGAAAATGGCTCTAGCATGCGCGTTACCGCTCGTCAAAGTTTCTGCTCTAAAGTTGGCGAGGGGGCGGCGCGACCATGCGGACAGCCACGACACCACCCTCGCCAGAGACCTGCCGCGCACAAGCAGGGGATATCTCTTGCGCGCCGCACAGGTCCCCTCAAGCAACTCCTTCGCTACTTGACGGAGGCACCCGAGGTAAGTCACCAGCATCATGCTGCGCCGTTACCAGCGCGCCAAGTCACCGCTTATAACGTTCTAACTCTTAGATGGACCTGATCAGCAGCGCGCGTTGTCTAGCCGGGTGCGAGGTTCTCGAGGTTGTCGATCGCCGTGCTGTCAGGGTTCGTCGCGATGTAGGGACCGAGTGTGCATCCCTCGTGCGGGCAGGCTTCGGTTATGTGGATCTCGGCGGAGTGACCGTCGGCTAACGTCTTCCAGCTGTCGCCATCGCGGATGCTGTCGATGACTTCCTGACGGGTGTAGTGGATCGGCCCCGCAGTGCAGAGGTCGCTGATGTGCCGATGGGTCGCGTCATCAGAGAGCGTCTTGCGCACACCGATCACGATGTGGTCAGTCATGCTCACTCACGGCGGGGATAATCGCCGCGGTCAGCTCGCCTAGTAAGTAATGACGTGCAGCGTTCTATGCCTTGAGTCCGAGCCGAACGTCACTCGCGAGGGCAACCTTAGGCGCCGCGGCCGAGGAGGAACGGTAGCCGCGGCGCCCGTCAGACCCGTCGGAGGAGACGGACCTGATCGGCCCGGCGTGTGAACAGGAGGGCACGCCGGTGGAGCGAGACGAACGGACAGCCATCCTGCCGCCGTCTTGTCACGCGCGCCAGAGGATCGCGCAGCCGCCCTCGCTTAGTAAGTCAAGACGTACAACGTTCCGCGGCTTGTCGGCTGTGGGCGGGTGGCCGCTGGCGGGGCTGCTAGGGCGAGAGTTCGAGGGTGTCCATGATCTGCCCGTAGGTTTCGACTTCGCGCGCTTCCAGTTCAGTGAATTGTGATTCCAGGTGTTCGGTGCGTGCGAGGAGGGGATGGTCCGCGGGGGCGACCGTGTGTGCGAGAGCGGCCGGGAGTTCCCCGAGGCCGACCCAGGCGGCCATGAACCGGGCAACGAAGCCGGCCGTGGTCGCCGGCAGCGTCTTGAAGCCGCTCTGAACCCACGCTTTGATGTCCGAACAGAGGTTGGGTTGGGGGAGCGTGAGCAGTCTTCTGACGTCGCTGTCGTAGGTGTCGATTTTGCGGGTGAGCGCGTGGTTACTCCAGCTGAGGTGCTCAGTTGCAGCTAGGAAGCGCCAGCCCGCGGGGCGGTCCAGGGCGACGACGGCAAGCACCATCGTGCCGATCACCTCGTCGCTGAGCTGGGTCGACTGGGGATCCTGGGGTGAGCCCTCTGCTGCGCGCGGGCATTCGGAGCGGACGCGGGCGAGCACACCGTGCAGGGTCGCTTCGATGCGGGGGATGTGTGAGACCCCAGTCTGCACGAGCACGTGGTCGGCCTGCAGGTAGGCGTGGGTCGCGGCGGCGTCACCGCCGGACGCGTGCGCTGCCGGAGCGAACGCGCCCGCGAGTACGCACGCGAGGATCGATGTGCAGCCGGCCCTCAGCGTGCCCGGCCAGCGCGGCCGTAGACCGGCTCCGTTATGGGCCTTCAATAAAGTTGGCATCAGATAATCCCGTTTATCGGGCTACCCGCCGATGGGGGCGCGTGGGTTGGCTCCCCAGAAGACCTGCGTCCCGAGCATTCCGATCAACGTCACGAACACGAGGTTGAGCACCATCGACTTCGCCGTGGCGGTTCCCACTCCGACGGGGCCGCCGCTGGCGTTGTACCCGTAGTAGCAGGCCACGAGCACGATCGCGGTCGCCATGAACATGCCCTTGACGACGCTGTATAAGAAGTCCGGCGCGTTCTGGAACTGCCAGAAGATCAGCAGGTAGCCTCCGGCGGACGTGAACCCGATCTGCTGCACCACGGCGATGTAGGAGGCGAGATACGCGACGCCGATCGCGCCCACGTACATGAACGGGAGCACGATCCAGGCCGCCAGCAGGCGGGTCGCACAGAGGAATGTGACCGAGTCGACCCCCATCACCTCGAGTGCGTCGATCTCCTCAGAGATCCGCATCGCCCCGAGCTCCGCCACGATCCCCGTGCCCACCTTCGCCGACATCATGTAGCCGAACGCGTAGGGGACAGCCTCGCGCAGATTGCACCAGGCGGCGAACACGCCCGAGTACGACGGCGTCCCGGTCGACTGGTTGAAGTACGCGGCCTCGATACCGCAGGTGCCGAGGCCGGTGACGAACACCAACAGCCAGATCACGGCGGTCGAACCGACGATCAGGATGCCCGACTGGCGCAGCGCCTCGCCGAAGAACCGGAACACGCGGAGGTCCCATACATCAAGAAAGACGTGCCCCGCGAACCTGCCCACCTCGCCCGCGGAGGCGAGCCATTCGCGCGGGAGTGCGAGGAGGAGCTCGCTCACCTGGTTGGGCAGGGCGCCCGGAACGGGACGGTCACCGTCTCCGGCTGGGACGTGTCGCCGCCCCCGGCGAAGATGAATTCGGCCTTGACTCGGAAGCCGCCGTGGGGGCAGGTGCGGGGGACGGTGCCGTAGTAGACGGGTTTGCCGCGGCGGCGGAGGGCCGCGCCGAGGGTGATTTCGATCGTTTCGACCGAGGCGTCCTGGGCGCCGGGGACCGTGACGACGAGCGGGATTTCGGCGGTGAACTCAGGCCCGAATCCGCCTGCGCCGCCGGGGTGGTGCAGCTGCGCCAGCGTCGGGACTTCCAGGAGGACCGGCGAGTGGCCCAGGGTCAGGAACTCAAAGCCGCCGCCGGGCGCGAAGAACGAGAGGATTTCGGCTTCCTCGCGGACCAGTTCCTTGCCGAACGCGACGACCCCGGAGACACGCCCGGGAGGTCCGGCCGAGGAGCCCTTGGGACACAGCCTCGGTTCGCGCTGCTGCATGATTGCCGCGACCGGGCAGGTGGGGAACGCGTGCGTGTTCAGGTGCACTCCCGCCGGCAGGAAGGTGTTGATACCGATCAGCGGGGGCGGGAAGCCTCCGTATTCCTTTCCGGAGATCGAGACCTTGGCCTGGACGGCGGCACCCGCGCCGAAGAAGTTGCCGGTGTGCGGAAAGCCCGGGATGGGCACGGCGCGGCCCCTGACGGTCACCGTCGGTACGGCCCACGCGGCAGTGGGCAACGCCAGCGTCGCGAGCGCTATCACGACACGAAAACCCAGTCCCAACCTCACCCGATCTGCACCCCTGAGATCGCCTGAAAACGTCCCCCTGCGCCCATAGTTAGATCGCCCCGGCGACGCTTTCCAGGGCCCGTACCAGGCGGCGGCCGTCCGCGGTGAGCTGCCAGGCGTTGGGGGCGCCGTGGTTGTACGGATTCCGGTTGCGGATGAGCCCGAGCTCTTCCATGCGGGCCAGCAGCCGTGAGGCCTGACCGTCGTCGCTGATGCCAATCGCCGCGGCGATGTCGCGGTTGCTCGCTTCCACGTGATTGGCGAGATACATCAACGCCTCGTACCTGCGCGGGGCGAGCGCCAGCCCGGGCGGGCGTCGCGTATTCACCGGACGGGTCCGATCACCGCGGCCGCTGTCGAGCAGGTTTGGGCGCCGCGGCGGGAGGAGGTCTTCGCCGCGGCGCCCCCCGGGAGGCCGCCGGAGAGGGATCCATGGGCCCGGATACGACGTACGCCAGTGCCGATGAGGAGCGGCAACACAGGCGCTGTGACGGTCGGGAGAGGGACCCGGCACCAACTGTGCGACGGACCCGTCACGCCACGCATGATCGCGGGCCCTTCGCGGTCTCGTAAGTCACGGCCTGAAACGTTCTATGCCTTGAAGGCGGGGTCGAGTGTTATTCGCCCGGCGTTTTGGCGGCGATGTCTTCCAGCTGGGCGCGCGCTTGGCGCATCCATGTGCGCCTGGCGGCGACGGTGAGCTCGTTCCCGGCGGGAAGGATCCGTGCGATCAGCTTGGCGCCAGGGCCGTCGGGGAGACCGTCCATCGCGAGCAGGTCGGTGGAGCCGTCGTGCTCGAGCAGAGCCTCCTCGTAGCGGTCGAGGATCTCCGCGACCCAGCCGATGTTGGCTGCGAGCGCGGAGAGCCCGAGCACGAACATCGCCTGCCGGCGGCGGTCCTCGCGGACGTAGCCGACGAGCCATTCACCGTAGCTTTGGATCCCTTGTGGGGTCGCACGGTAGCTGGGCTTGGGTTGGCGGCCCGGCCGGGTGCCGGGTATCTGTTCGACGAGATCTCGGGATTCGAGCACGCCGAGCGCTGTGTATACGTGCGAGGTGCTGCTAAGCGAGATGACGTTGCGATAGATCTCCTGAAAGCGTTGTGCGAGCTCGAAGGCGTAGCTCTCGCGTTCGATGATCAGGCCGAGCAGCGCCCAGTTTACGGGCGAGGTCATCGGCGCGGGGGTCTTGCGGGTCACGCCGCCACATACGCGGAGAGGCGCTCGATCTCGCGCAGGAGCTCCCTGCCCTCGCCTGTGAGCCGCCACGCGTTCGCGCGGCCCCTCGTGTGGCCGGCGCCCGTGTTCTGGATCAGCCCCAGCCGGTTCAGGCGCGCGAGCAGCTTCGACACTTGACCCTGATCCTTGATCCCCGCGCGTTCGGCGACCTGGCTGTTGCGCAGGCCGGACTGCGCGGCGAGCACGGCGAGTACCCGCGCCGTGCGGTGGGTGAGCCGTATCCCGAGCGCGAATCGCTTGCCGTTGGGCTGAACGGCGGGACGCGTGGGCTCGCGGCGGAACTGCTCGCGGCGGGCCGCGCCGTGACCAAGGTAGGGCAGGACGATCGTGGCCATCAACGGGTTGCGCAAAGCCACCAGAGAGCCGCCATCGTTGGCCGTTAGACGCGCATGGACCAGCCCCAGCGCGCCACCGAGCAGGCTCTGCGCTGTGAGACTCGGAGGCTGCTTGGACGCGGCGGACGCGCCGCGTCCCTGGTCGATGACCTGCACGAGCCGGTCGAGCGCCCGGTCAAGGCACGGGTGCACCGCACGTCCGACGAGCGCCCTCTGCACGCACAGCCGTGCGAGCTCGTGCTCCTCGTCCGCGAACTCCAGCAACGCCTGCAGCCCTGTGCGGACACGATCGACCCAGCGGGCTTGCGGGTGGTAGGCCGCGTGTGCGAGCGCCGCCGCGAGGGTAACCGCGTGCACGATCCTCACCTCATCGCTGTTCGCGTCCCCTGAGAGCTGAGGCTGCGCCATCTATCTCCTCAGCACCGGCTCTGGGCGCATGCACGGAGGGTGTCGCGGCCCACGTAACAGCCGCGACACACCTCGCGCACAGAGCCCGGTGCGCGAGCCTGAGGGACAGCGCAAACCATGGGCTCCACCCGAACGCCACCGGGAGGTCGAAGGCGGCGTCCAAGATCGTTTGAACGGGCCCGCGCGCCTATCGGGTGAGAGAGCTCGGTATCACGGCCCCGCACCACCGGCGCATCATGCGCGCTCCGCTCACGCCTGATAAGTCAAGCCGTAGAAGGTTCTAAGGCACAGACTCAAGGGTGGGACCGGGGACGGCGCGTCGCCGATCGTCAATCCTGCAGCGCGACTGCAGGTGCCACGCCGGCGGCCAGATAGCCGGGGATCGCAATGGTCATCGCAGCGGCGGCGACCACGATCGCGAGGCTCGAGAGCGCGGCTAGAGCGGCGAGCGAGTAGACGACGGGGAAGTTGATGACGTTCGCCAGCGCCCGGTCCAGCAGCTGCTGCCCGTAGAGGCCGAACACGGCTCCCGAGAAGCAGCCGACGCCGAGCAGCAGCACGCTCTCGAGCAGGATCGTGCGCCACAGTTCAAGCCGTGGAAAGCCCTCGAGCTTCAGCTTCGCGAGGCGGGGCCGGCGCTGCCACATCATGTTCCCCATCGCCGCCGCCATTGCCAAGACCGCGACCACGAGGATCAGCGTCGCGATGTCGGTCAGACGCTGCAGCCCCTGGCGGCTCAGCGCGTTCTGCTGGGCAGCATGGGCGTGCGCTGTTTCGACGGCGAGGCCGCTGCTCGGGCCGAGCGCCGCGCGGATCTCGCGGGACACCTGGGCCGAGGAGGCGCCAGGAGCAAGCAGCACGTTGTAGGCGCTCGCGCCGCTGCTCCCCCACGCCCTCGCGTAGTCCGACGCGTTCATGATGATCGCACCCGGCGCCCAGCCGATGTTCGTCGAGAACCCCGCGACCCGCACGCTCGTCGGAACGGGCGTTGGGAGGGTCACCGTGTGACCGATCCTGAGATGGTGCTCTGAGGCCAGCGCCTGCGAGAGTACTGCCCACCCCCCCGTTTCCACGCGCGCTGTAGCTTGAGCCACCGAGGGTTCGAGGATCTGCGAGGGCGGGAGCAGCGGGGTAGCTTCAGACGGCGGCGCGATCACCCACACGCGGCGCTCGCCCCAGTCCATCAGCCCGCCGCGGTACACGCGAACGGCGCGCACACCGAGGAGGCGCTGCACACCGGCCTGCGGGGCGGGAACAAGCGGGGAGGTCTTCAGGAGGTTATAGGCGCCGGGCGGGGACACCCAGATGTCGGTCAGTGCGTTCGTGTCGCGCGCCGCGTTCTCGAGGCCCTTCAGCAGGTCGGTATGGGCGCCCTGGATCGCCACCGCCCCGAATACCGCGATCGCGCCGGTCGCGGCAACCCCGATCGCCCGGGCGCGGGCTGCGCTGAGCTCCATCGCCGCGACATGGGGTATCGCGCCCGTGAGTCTGCGTGCGAGTTTCGTGAGGAGCGCGAGAGCGAGGTCCAGCGCGGCGGGTAGCATCAGGAGCAGCGCCGCGACGAGCAGGACGATCCCGAGAATCGCCTGCTTTGGCGCGCCCAGGAGGATCGCCGTGGCGGCGCCGAGGCACGCGACACCGGCGAGCGCCGTCCGCGTTCTCGCACGAGCATAACCCGCGCTCTCGCGTGAGGCGATCGCGGCGAGCGGGTCACGGGAGAGGATCTCGCGCAGCGGGCTGAGCACGGCGACGATCGCGGCGAGCATCCCTCCGCCAGCCGCGATGGCGACGCTCTGCCACCCCACCACGCGTTGCGTCCCGACGGCGAAGGCGGACCCAAGATACCCGGGGTTGGAGCGAAACAAGTGGATCGAGAGCTCCTCGCCCAGCAGCAGTCCCAGCAGGCATGCACCTGTTCCAAGGACGACTGCGTCGAGCAGCAGCACGCCGATCACCGTCCGCGGTGCATAGCCGTCGCGGCGCAGGTCCGCGATCAGTCGCCGCCGTTGGGGAACGGTGAGGAGCATCGCGTTGAATGCGAACAGGAACCCGACCAGAGCGCTGATTACGGCGAACAAGGCTGTCGACTGGTTGCTCGCGGAGGCCGCCTTCGCGAACAGCCGTTCGTCGTAGGTCGTCGACTCGACGTTCAGCCGGCCAGCCGCTAGCCGGACGAGTGCCGCCCGCACCTCCGCTTCCCGGCGGGCGGCCGGCTGCACAAGGATGCGGCTGACGCGGGCGCGCAGGCCCGTCATTTCTTGGGCGTAGAACAGCGGTGCGACAACGATCGGGCTCGCCGCCAACCCGCCGATCTGCTTTTCGTGCAGCACCTCATAGAGCGGAGCCTGTTCGCGCCTGCCGTACATCTGCAGCGTCACTTCGCTGCCGAACTTCGTAACACCCAGGTGATCCGCGAGCTGAGCCGCAAGCAGCACCGCGCCGATCCCAGCGAACGGTGTGAGTGCGGTGCGACGCACGAGCGCCCCGTCGAGCTGTTTCAGGCTCGAGTCCGCGCCCACCAGCTCCACCGATGCACTGCCCTTCGGGCCGGTCGCCTGCGCGCTCGTTTCGAGCAGCGGCGCCGCGACCTGGACGCCGGGTGTCGCTCGCACGCGGGCCAGCAGGGTGTCGGGCATGCCGTGTGGGTCGCGGGCGAGCAGCTGCAGGCTCGCCCGTCCGGTGATCCCGTGGGAGAGCTGCGCGACCGAGCTCTGAAGGCTTTGGCTCGCGACCTGCGAGGCGAACAGCAACGCCACCCCCGCCGCGATCCCCGCGATCGCGAAGAGCTCCTGCACGAGCCGCGCGCGCACACGGACGCGGTAGAGGTGCAGCACGTTTCCCGGCTTCACGCTTTGGGCATCGCGTCGCGGTCAGTGAAGCGTGGGTCGCGGTGCAAGCTGGTCGGCCTCGTAGTCGGCGAGCTTGCCGTCGCGAAGCGCGAACACGCGGTCGGCGTAGCCGGCGGCGAGCGGGTCGTGACTGACGAGCACGACCGCGACTCCTCGTTCGCGGCAGAGCTCGCGCAGCAACTCGAGCACTTCTCGTGAGCGTTGCGTGTCAAGGCTGCCCGTTGGCTCGTCGGCGAGCAGCAGGCTGGGTTCGGTTGACAGCGCGCGGGCGATCATCACGCGCTGGCGCTCGCCCATCGACAGCGTCTCCGCCCGATGCGCGAGACGCTCGCCGAGCCCGAGCCGCTCCAGCAGCGGCGTTATCTGTCGCTGAGCGTCGCGCCAGCGCACGCTCTTCAGCAGCTTCAGGATCGCGTTGTCGATCGCGCTGGCGCCCGGCAGCAGGTCGAAGTTCTGGCGGATGAAGCCGAGCTCGGAAAGGCGGAAATGGGAGGCCTCGCGCTCGGTCAGCGAGGAGACGTCGCGGCCGGCGATCGACACGGTGCCGGCGGTCGGCTCAAGCAGCGTGGCGACCATCAGCAGCAGCGTGGTCTTGCCCGATCCGCTCGGGCCATATAAGGCGACCATCTCCCCCGCTTTGACCTCGAGTGTTACGCCGTCGACAGCGCGAACGGTCTCCCCGCCCGCCGTGGGGTAATGCTTGACCAGGCCGTCCAGCTCTAACAAGCCGCTCTCCGCCTACGCGTATGCGCCGCGGGTGAGGGTCGCGGCGAGACGCCGCACGCGGAACATCAGGATCGCCACGTTCAGGGGAATCCCCAGGGCCTTCGTCAGGCTACGGGTGATGATGCGGCCCTCGTGCGTGTTGCACTCCGGAGCCGAGAGGTAGTAGCTGCACATCGCCGTGGCGATCACCCGGTGTGAGCTCGGGTTCGGCACGCGCTGGCCGGCGCCCCGGGCGCGCGTTGCCAGAGAGGACAGGTTGATCGCGGCGTCGGCCGGCGAATGGTAGTAGTCCAGCAGGCTGCGCTGACGGTTCCCGTGGTCCTCGGCGCGGTCGACCAGGCTGTCGAGCAGCGAATGCAGCGCCCCCAGCCATGGGAAGTAGGCACGGTCGATCTCGCGGGCATCGAGCGAGCCCAGATGCGGGTCGGAGGCGGCAGCGATCAGGGCGTGTACGGCAAGCGAGCTGCCTGCGGACGCCGCTGTCTCCCACCACGCGAGACCACTGCCCGCGGGGGTGAGCGTTGCGGCCCAGCGCTCCAGTTCGGCATGACCGCCCTGACTCTCGCTCAGGTTAAGAGTCTGAAAGTCGACGATCCGCGCCGCCGCCCCCCGCGCCGTTGGACCCATGGCCGCAAAGGACGGCAGGCCGGAAACGGCCCGGCGGGTGGTGTCGAGGATCGCGCAGAGGTAGCCGCCATCGCCTTGGTCGGGGTTATACGCGTAATAGTCCAGGTGGGAAACCCCTGGGTGAAGCGCCGTCAGCAGTGCTTGGTGCAGCTGCTCGCCGTTTGCCACCGGTTCCCGCGAGGGAAGCTCCGACAGCGTGTCTAGATAGTTGTATGCGGCCTGGAAGGCGACCAGGGCCCGCACGGTTCGCGCGCGATGCGCCGCCGGTGCTAGCGTCGCGAACAGGGCGGCACCCTCGATGTTCCCCCGCTTCCGCAGCGCTCGCAGCGCGTGCCGGCGGAGGTGCGGGTTGGGGATTTCCCCGGCGTGACTCCGCCACCCCGCAAGCTCCCGTGTAGCCGACGGCAGGACGAGCAGCAGGTAGCGAAGCACGATGTCGGCGAACGCACGGGGTAGCGCGAGCTGCTTCGCGACGCTCGCCGGCGGCTGTGGTGGTCGGCCGGCGGCGACGGCGACCACGGGGAGGGCAGGGGCGTGCCCGTTGTTGGTCTGGATCGTCGTGCTCATCGGCGTTCCTGCACTCTCTACCGGTGGCGTCGTGGCGGGCACGGGACGGTGGTGGCGGCGGTCGTGTGGCTGGCGTCCTGGAAGGTGAATTCGGCGGCGAACGGGAAGCCTCCGTGGGGGCAGCGTTCGGGGACGGCGACACCGCGGGGGCGGAACGCGACGAGCCGTCCGTGGACGTGCTTGTAGTAGGTGAGGTGGCTGGGGCCGATCGTGGTCTGGACGTCGACGATTGAGACGTCTGGGCCCCCGGGGACGCTCGAGACGAGCGGGACGTTCGTAGCCAGCTGGGAGCCGTAGCGGCCGCTATCAGGGAGCACTTCGCCAGAGAACGCGAGCTGCGCGTACACGGGGTACAGCCCGTTGGCGTAGAACAGGACGACCAGGTTACCGTGGGGGGATGGGCCGGATACCGCTTGGATCTCTGGGATCTCGTGGCCCTGGCCTGTGCCGAAGGGAACTTCCACGAGCGCTGTGCCGTAGCCGAGCCGGGAGTTGGGTGGGCACCCAGCCAGCCCTGTGGCCTGCAACGCGGCTGGCTGGCAGATCGCGAGGCCGAGGGTGGTGTCGGTGTAGTTCATGCCGGCGGGTATCCGCAGGTCGAGGCTGGTCAGCGGTGGTGGCGCGGCGCCTTCGCTGGTCGCGAGGTGGAAGCCGAACGCGATCGTGGTGGGGGCTCCCAGCCGGTTGGGTGAGAAGGACGCGTGCAGCGACGCGAGCTCGGTGACGGCCTGGGCGCCGGCTGGCGCCAGCGACCAGAGCAGGGCGAGGAGCAGAGCGGTCAGGGCGAGGAGCTTGGACACCGGGACCTCACCCGGGCGCCGTCAAGCGGACATCCTGCCGTTGACGTGAACCGTCACCGCGTCGTTTTCTCGCTTGATCGTTCCGGTGAAGCTGAGACCCGAGCCGCGCGCGCGGCTGTAGCGGCCGGTGCCTCTCGCGAGGTACATCGTGCCGTTGAAGGTCGCGACCGAGCCGGAAGGGTGGTAGCTCGCGTTGGCATAGCCCGTGATCGAGCCACCACTCGGGTAGATGTTCACTTCGGCTGTGACGTGGTTGGTTGAGACGACATTCAGATGAATGTAGATCGCGCCGGAGATCGTGCCCGAGGCGTAGCCCTGCTCGTTGAGGGTGAACTTGTGTTTGCTTGTGAGGTGCAGACGCCCCGTGTCGCTCAAGGAGAACGTTCGCGACGCGATCGCCCTCGGTCCCGCGCCACGAGCAGGTGCAGCCGAGGACAGGGCCACGAGCAGCAAGCAAAGGCCCGCCGCGAGGTGGATCCGGCTGTTCACACGATCGACACGCATTCTCCTCAGCACTGCCGCCATGATTACGCCCCAAGCGAGCCCCGACTAGCCAAGACATAGAAGCTTCTACAGCTTGACCGATCGCCGTCATTACAAGGCCTAGAACGTTGCAAGGCGTGCCTGATTTGAGGGTTGATTGCATGGCGACGCTCCCGTGGTTGAGCTACGCTCTCGTGTCATGGGAGTGGAGAGGGTGCGGGAGCATCAGGCCGCGATGCAGTCGCCGGTCAACTGGGCGCTGCTCGGTCTGGTCGTCGAGCGTCCTAGCTACGCATACAAGCTCGCGCAGCGCTTTGACAGCACCTATGAAGGCGCGTTGTCACTGAGCAGCACCTCGCACGTATACACGGCGCTGCGCTCTCTGCTCGACCGAGGCCTCATCGAGGAAGTCACGGGCAGCGGGACAGGGCGCCAGCCCAAGCCTTGCTACCGCGCCACAGGCGAAGGCGTCAAGCACTATCAACGCTGGCTGATCAGCCAGTTCTCTGAGGAGCGGCGGCGGCAGCGCTTGTTCACGATCGAGCTGGCGGCGCTGATGAGCGCCCCTGAGCTGGCCCGCGCGGTGATCGACGGTTACGAGCAGGAGTGTCTACGCGAGGCGGGCCAGGGCACGCTGGAGCCGCAAAACGGCTCGGACGACGCGCCTTTGCAGCTGGCAACTCGCCTGGCGAGCGAGGAGAATCGCCTCGCAGTCGGCGCGCGCCTGGCCTGGGTGCAATATGTGCGCCGCGAGTTGCGTGCGATCGCCGAGCGCCGACCGCCAGCGCGATGAGCCTGCTCACCTTAGAAGCTGTGGAGAAGCGCTACAGCGGTCCTTCGCGACAGCGGATCGTGCTCCGCGACGTAACTCTGGAGATCGAGACAGGCGAGCTCGTGGTCGTCTGGGGTCTGAAGGGGTCGGGCCGCTCCACATTGCTCCGAGTCGCCGCCGGCATCGAGGCGCCCGACAGCGGCAGCGTACGCTTCGAAGGGCGCGACGTAACCGAGCACGGCGACGACCTTCTCGGCGGCGCCGTCGGCTATTGCGAGCGCACATTTCGCTGCGCCGAAGGTCAGGATGTACTCGACCAGGTCACGGTGGGCCTACTCGCTCGGGGCGTCGCGCCGCGTCGAGCGCGCTCGCGCGCGCAGCGAGCGCTGCAGCGTGCCGGCGCCGAGCATTACGCCACACAGCCACTGGGCTGGCTCGACGCCGCCGAGAGCGTGCGCGTGGCGATCGCCCGCACCCTCGCGCTGGAACCATCCCTGCTGGTGATCGACGAGCCGACCAGGGGAGTAGACCTGCTCGAACGCGACGGGATCCTCGCGTTGCTCCGCTCACTCGCGGACGCCGGCATAGCGATCCTGGCGAGCGCCGGCGAGTCGACAGGCCTCGCCGGCGCCGACCGTGCCCTCGTGCTCAGCGAAGGTGAGCTGCGCGGCGCCCCGACGGCGGAGCTCGCGACGGTCCTACCGCTGCGCCGCCCCGCCGGGTGGCGGGCCACTGCGTGAGCGCACCCAAAACCGCCGAGGACGCGAAGGGAGCGTCGATGCTTGAGCTTGAGCGGGTCGTCAAGCACTACCGGGCCGGAGACGACGAGGAGGTCCGCGCGGTCGACGGCGTCAGCCTGCAGGTACGGCCTGGTGAGATGGTCGCTTTGCAGGGACCGAGCGGTTCGGGCAAGACAACGCTGTTGTTGTTGATTGCTGGGCTGATGGCGCCCGACTCAGGGGTCATTCGTTTCGCCGGGCGCGAGATCGCCTCGCTGTCGGAGGATGAGGCCTCCGATTATCTAATGCGCGAGGTTGGGTTCATCTACCAGAGCGTTCAGCTGATGCCTCGCACGACGGTACTGGAGAACGCGTCGTTGAAGCTGATCCTCGGCGGCATCGGCATGCGCGAGGCGAAGGCCCACACCACCCCTTGGCTCGAGCGTCTCGGCCTTGGCGACCGGATCGGGTACACGCCGGAGCAGCTCTCAGGCGGCGAGCGCCAGCGCGTTGCCATCGCCCGCGCCCTCGCGGGCGACCCACGGCTGATCCTCGCCGATGAGCCAACCGGGAACCTCGATAGCGCCCGCAGCGTCGAGATCGTGCAGCTGCTGCACAAGATCGCTGGCGAGAGTGGCGCCGCGGTGGTGCTCGTCACGCACGACAGCGACGCGGCGCTGCTTGCGGACCGCCGTTACCGGATGCGCGACGGGACACTCACCGACGCAGAGCAGCATCACGAGCCGTACGTCAACACCGGGGAGCAACGCTCGCGGACCGTCGGGGGGTGAACGGCGGTGGCGCGCCCGCATAGCCTGCGCACACACGGGCTGATGCGTCCGTATGCGCTGATCTACCTATACCGCCGCCGACTGCGCGCCCACGCCGTCCAGGAGCTGCTCGCCGGAACCGGCGTCGCGATCGCCGTAGGGCTCCTGTTTGCGGCGCTGGTCGCGCAGGGCAGCATCGCCGGCTCCTCGCGCGAAGTGATCCGAGCCGTCGTTGGGCCCGCCAGCCTGCAGGTTCGCGCACGCCAAGGCGACGGCTTCAACGAAGCGCTCCTGCGCCGCGTCGAAGCGCTACACGGCGTTAAACAGGCCGCGCCACTGTTGGAGCAAAACGCAACGCTGATCACTGCAAACGGGCGTCGCGTGAGAGTGCAGCTCGCCGGGACCGACGTCGCGCTCGCGACACTGGACGGGCTGGCGCGAACGCTTCCGCTTGGAACCCTTGCCCCTGGCGGCATCGGGCTTACGCGGACCACCGCAGAGGCCCTCGGCATCACCGGCACCGGTGCCGACGCCGGTGCGGTGACGCTGAAGCTGCGCGGACGCGCAAGTTCCCTGCGCGTCTCAGCAGTGCTCGGGACCGAAGCTGCCGGCCCTCTGTCGCAAGCGCTGGTCGCCGTCATGCCGCTGAAGCCGATGCAGCAGCTCGCGGGTCTGCCCGGCCGCGTCACACGCATCTTCGTGCAGAGTGATCCCGGGCAGGAGACCACGGTTCGCCACGAGCTCGAGCGGCTCACAGGTGGACTGCTCACCGTCGCGCCGGCCGATCACGATGTCACCCAGCTGCAGCAGGCGCTGCGACCAAGCGACCTCGCGAGCAAGGTGTTCGCCGCGATCGGCGTACTGCTTGGCCTGCTCCTCGCGTTCAACGCGCTGTTGCTCACGGTCCCTGAGCGCCGTCAGGCGATCGCCGACCTTCGGCTCACCGGCATCAAGCGCACAGCCGTTGTGCAGATGGTGCTCTTCCAGGCGCTGTGCCTCGGTCTCGCGGCAACCGTTGTGGGGCTGCTCGCCGGCTATGCGCTCTCGCGCGGCGTCTTTCACCAGCCGACCGGCTACCTGGCGGAGGCCTTTACGCTGTCGAGCGGCACGGTCGTCGGCGCGCTACCACTGCTCGTCGCGTCGATCGGCGGCGTTCTGGCGACTTGCCTTGCCTCGGCGATCCCGCTGCTGGACCTCCGCCGCGGGCGTGCGCGCGACGCGGTCTACCGCGAAGCTGGCGTGCCGGGCAACGCGTTGCACGCGGGTATACATAGGTGGCTGTTCGCCGCCGCGCTGGCCCTCCTCGCGCTCGCCACTGCACTGTTCGCGAGCGCACCGTCTGCCGCGATCGTCTCCTGCGCGATGCTCGCCGCCGCGACGGTACTCGCCGTGCCACTCACCTTCAAAGCCGTGCTGCGAGCGGGCGCGGTGCTCTCCCGGCGCTACGAGCGCCTCACGATCCTGCCCGTCGCGCTCGCAGCACTGCGGGCCAGCACCCTCCGCTCGCTCGCGCTCGCGGCGACCGGAGCGGTCGCCTTATTCGGCAGCGTCGCACTCGGCGGATCGAAGGATGACCTCCTGCGGGGTATCTCAAACTTCGCAGACAGCTACGTCGCCGACGCCCAGATCTGGGTCACCAACCCCGGGGATAATCAGGCCGCCGACACGTTCGACCCCGGCGCGAGCGCGGCAGCGATCGCCCGGCTGCCCGCCGTCGCCGGGGTGCGCGCCTTCCAGGGCGGCTTCCTGACGCTCGGCGCCCGGCGGGTGTGGGTCATCGCACGCCCCCCTGGCGCCGATCGGCAGGTGCTATCCAGCCAGCTCCGCAACGGCGACCCCTCCGCAGCGGCCGGCCGTCTCGGCCGAGGAGGCTGGGTAGCCGTCTCAGCCCAAATCGCCGCCGAACAGCGCGCAGGCGCCGGCGGCACGCTCACGCTCCCAACCCCGACGGGCCCAGTTCGCTATCGGATCGCGGCAACCACGACGAACCTGGCGTGGCCACCCGGCGTGATCTTCGTGAGCACGGCCGATTACACGCGAGCGTGGGCGAGTTCGGCGCCTACGGCGTTGGGCATCACCCTGCAACCGGGCGCGGACGCTGAGGCGGCGCGCAGGACAATCGCGGCGGCCCTTGGGCCGGGAAGTGGTCTGGAAGTAGCGCGCGCGTCCACTCGCGCCGCCACGATCAAGGGGCTGGCCGGTGAAGGACTTGGTCAGCTCGGCGAGATCTCGACGCTGCTCTTGATCGCCGCGATCGGTGCAATGGCCGCCGCGCTCATGTCGAGCGTTTGGCAGCGACGCGCTTCGCTCGCGAGCCTGCGACTCCTGGGCGTAAAGCCACGCCGCCTTCGCATGATTCTCGGGCTCGAAGCGACTCTCATGCTCGCCGCGGGCTGTCTCACGGGTGCCGTCGTCGGAGTCTACGGCCAGCTCGTGCTCGATGGATACCTGCGCCATGTAACCGGTTTCCCGGTCGCTCGCGTCGCGACCAGCGCGCGTCCGTTTGAGATCTTCGCGCTCGTGCTCGCCGCCTCGCTGGCGATCGTCGCTGTGCCCAGCTGGCTTGCCTCGCGCGTTCCGCCAGCGCTCGCCCTCGAGGAGCGCTAGGCCGTGGCGCGGTATGTCGCAATCATCGCCGACGGCAACCGGCGGTGGGCGCGAAAGCGGGAGCTATCCGCGCAGGCTGGTCACGATGCCGCCGCGGACACCCTCAGCGCGCGCGTGCGCGACGCCGCGCGACTCGGCGTGGAGGAGCTCAGCGTGTACGTCTTCTCGACCGAGAACTGGTGGCGCCCGTCCGGCGAGATCGCGGCGCTGATGGCGATGCTCTGCCGGCGCCTTGCGAGTGAGACACCGGGCCTGCACGAGGAGGGTGTGCGGATGCGGTTCACCGGCGCACGCGAGGGGATCTCGACGGAGCTGCTCGAGCAGATGGACAGCTCGCAGTCGCTGACGGAGCGGAACGACGGGCTCACGCTGTACATGGCGCTCAACTACGGCGGTCGCGCGGAGATCGTCCACGCGGCGAGATGCTTCGACGCCATGAGGGTGGCGCAGGCGGCCGAAGGCCGCCGAGCCGGGCCCCGCGCTCTTCAATCCTCTGATGCGGAGTTCGCGGGCTGGCTCTATCAACCGGAGATGCACGACCCCGAGCTGATCATCCGCACCGGCGGCGAGCACCGGCTGTCCAACTTCCTGCTGTGGCAGTCGGCCTACTCCGAGCTCGTGTTCAGAGACGAGCTGTGGCCCGAGTTCGACCGCGGGGCATTCGAAGCTTCCCTGAGCGAGTTCAACGAGCGCAAGCGGCGATTCGGAGGACGCTGAGATGGCCCCAAACGCTCTCGGCGACCGGCGGCTCGTGGCCCGCGCGGGGCTCGCGCTCGTGCTCGCTAACGGGCGCTACTGGACGAGCGTTGCGCCAATCGTCCGCAGCGAGCTGAAGCGATGGAGGCTGCGCGCGGAGGAAATCGACGATCCTGAGCTGAGGGCGCTAGCGCTCGCAAAGCTGGACGGCGAGAGCTTCCACGCGGAGGCCGCGGCGACGCTCGCCACCCTTGCGCCACGGACACACCGCCGCAGCACTGCCGAAGCGATCGTCGCGGTCGAGGTCCTGTTCGACTACCTCGACGGGCTCACCGAGCGTCGATCCCCCGATCCGCTGCAAGAGGGCGAGCGATCGTTCGCGGCGCTGATCGGCGCGGTGGCAGCGAGCACGGACAGTGCAGGGGATCCTGGGACGCCGCGTGGCTACGGGGGATACCTCGAGGCCCTCTCCCGTGCCGCGGCGCTGGCGCTCGCGCGGCTGCCGGGAGCCCCGGCCATAGCCGGTGTCGCGAAGCGGACCGCTGAACGCGGCGCACAAGCCCAGACCCGGATGCATGCCGCGGGGGAGCTTGGGGTGGCCCAGGTCGAAGAGTGGGCCATCGGCGAGTCTCACGGCACGGGGCTCGGGTGGCAGGAGTTCGTCGCAGGCTCTGCGTCCTCGGTGCTCGTGTTGCATGCACTGATCGCAGCTGCCGCCAATCCCCGCACCACGACGCAAGACGCCGCCCAGATCGCCGAGGCCTACCTGTCGACGTGTGTGGTGCTTACGCTGCTCGACGGGCTCGTCGACTACGAGCACGACGCGAAGGGCGACGGATCAGACGCGCCAGGGTACCTCACCCTGTATGAGCACCCGGACGAGCTCGCGGACACAATGGGCAAGATCGCACGGCGGGCGGTTGGCCAGGCGCGCGCGCTGCCCAACGGGGCGCACCACGTGATGCTGCTTACGGGGGTCGTCGCCTACTACAGCTCCGCGCCGGGCGCTCAAGGCGAGCTGGCGCGACCCGTGATCACGCGTCTGAGGCGCGGGCTCGAGCCGCTGATCTCCCCCACACTGGCGATCATGCGGGCGTGGCGGAGCACGAGGCGGCGGGCGGGTTCATTCGGCGCGAAGGGCGAAGATCGGAGCTAACGTGAGACCCCGCCGGAGAGAGGAACTGCGGTGTCCCCAACGTGTTCGGGGTGGTGTGGGCCAAACACGAACAAGACACGCCCGGCGCGTTCGGGCGCCCAATGTGACGCTCGTGGGCGTGGGCGCGCTCGCGCTCGCCGGTGCGGTTGGCATCGGTGCGCCCGCGTGGGCGCACTACAGCCGGGCCAACGCACACGCCGCGCGGGTGCTGAACGTCCGCGACGAAGGGCGCCTGCACTACGTCAGAACCTCCGGGGAACTGATCATCGACGAAGGACACGCGACGGGGACGTTCCCCGGCTGGGTGAGGGTTCGGTTCCTCTACAACGGCGAACCGACCGTCGGCGCGCGCTTCACGATCTACGGCAGCGGCGGGTCGATCAGCGCCCGCGGCACGGCACGGCTGAGCAGCCCCACGAGCCCGAGCCCAAGCTTCAAAGGCACGCTGACGATCACAGGCGGCAGCGGCCGCTACGCCCACGTCCACGGAGGCGGACAGCTGTTCGGCGTCTACTACCGCCGCAGCTACGCGCTCATCGTCCAGGCAATCGGCAAGATACCCTACTGAGGGGCTGGGAGCTGACCGCGCGGAGAGGGCGCACGATGCGCAAGAGATGTGGGCATGCCGTGAGCAGAGCCGGAGCCGCGCTCGCGCTGCTGAGCGCGCTCGTCCTCGCCGCGGGCGCGACGAGTGCGGCCGACGCGAGCCAGACCGCGCGGCTGACTGCGAAGTTCACGCCCGAGAAGCTCGGGGCGCCGACGGCGCTGTCGCTCGGGGTCGACATCTCGAGCGCCGGCGGTGGGCTGCCCTCGGCGCTGACCGCGATCGACTTCCACTACCCCCCCGGCCTCGCCTTCGCGACGAGCAGCCTCGGCCTCGCCACCTGCACGCAGGCGCGCCTGGAAGCCGAAGGGCCATCGGGGTGCCCCGCCAACTCGCGCATGGGCGGCGGCAGCGCCATCGTCGAGTTCCCGCTCGGCCCCGAAACGCGCGAGGAGACCGCGCACATCGCGATGGTCGCCGGCCCCTCTCCCGACGGATACCTGCACGTCCTGATCTACGCCAACGGCGAAGAACCCGTATACGGGCAGATCGTGATGTCCGCCGTGCTGCTGCACGGGCACCTGCAGTTCACCGTGCCGCTCGTTCCGAGCCTCCCGGGGAGCCCGGACGTGGCCGTGGTGCAACTGCGGGTGACGATCGGCGGGAACCTGACCTATGAGGAACGGATCCGCGGCAGGACGGTCACATTCCGGCCGAAGGGCATCGGGCTGCCGCGCCGCTGTCCCCGCGGAGGGTTCCGTTTTGCTGCGACGTTCAGCTTCCTCGACGGGAGCCTGGCGCCGGCTCAGACAACGGTCGGTTGTCCGCGGAAGCAGCGGAGGTAGGCAGTTAGGGCGTCTGGGACGGAGCGCAAGTTTAGCCGCCGGCGAGGTGCGCCGGACGCTTCCGGTCACCGCCACGTCTGGCATAGACAGTGTCCGTTACGCGCGCGGATTAACCGCGCACCAGGCGTGCTGCGATACCTCGTCCTGTTGTTCCATGTTCGCCTCGGTGCCCTGCGGCGCGTTCGGGTAGGCGATCTTCACGGTCAGCCCCGCGCCTCTGGAGTTGCTGGTCTTGCCCGTGACCGAGGCTTGGAAGCTCGGTTTGAAGCTTAGGTTCAGGCAGTTGGCGAGCTGGAATGGGCTCGTGACCGTCACGGGCTGGTCCACGGGGTTTGAGGGATCCGTGGCGGCCCCATCGACGGTCGCCGGGAGGGCCCGGGCTCGAGCGACGCGCCTCTCGCCGCACGGCCCAGCAACCGGTTCGGCGCTGGCATGGGAGGGGGTGCGGACCGCGCCACCCTGATACTCCGGGCTCCGGTCCGCACCATCACTAGCTACCTTAGGCCTGGTCGCAGGTTCTCATTTGACCGCGATGGCATAGGGGGTAGCCGCGAGCGTTTGACTGCCTTCCAATGCGGCGGTAAACGAGCCTTCTTTGAGCGGTTCGCTGCCGATGTAGGTGAGGACGCCCGTTGCGGTTTCCGGCCATTTGTTGTGAGAGATTGCGGTCGTGCTGACGGTTCCCGTGTATTCTCCCCGAATAGCTTCTCCAAATATTCCGACGAATTTCAACGCGAACCCCGGGCTACCATTGCCGTTCCCGACCGCGAGGTAGCGGATTTCACTACCGACGTAGACAAGTCCGGTGCGCCAAGGAAGATGGAGCGGCGTGAGTTCCGGCCGCGATCCGCAGACCCAAGATTTAACGACAGTTCATTCAGACACGGTCCACTGGTTGATTTTGCCTTTGCCAGCTGGTTCGGCAAGCCCTTCGGCCGAATGGGTGCACCTTATCTGATCCCTGCTCCCCGGGCCCGTCGCAAGCGTAAGCGAGGCTGGCTTTAGAGTTACCGCCAGGTTTCCAGTCACCAGTCTGCCGCCGTTGACCTACCATTCTGGGGTGGACGCAGCTGCGGTTACCGGAGCGACCACCGGCACCGAGACGCCGAGGACGATCGCAAAGGTAGCCACATACTTACTAAGAGTGCGGTGATTCATCTGTTTCACTCCTGTTCGCTTCGTTAGTCACAGATGTTTCCGGCTACCGAAGAACGGTAAGGCCGGCCCCCGTAGAACGGTGGGCCGGCCTCGGGCGAGGCGCGAGTCACGGGGTTGGACCTGCCACGACCCCATCCCCGTGACTCAGAGGTTGCGGTGGGTCAGTTCCCAGCCCCGTATTCCAGGCCCGGCTTTTTCAGCAACTCATTGCCTTCAATCCGTACGCTGGTGGCAGCGCCACCCCCTTCGAGCGATTGGGCGGGACTGAAACTCTGGTTGACGCCTTCGGCCGTGGTTTCAAGCGCCAAGCTGATATTCCCGGTACCATACGCCGTGATTTCGTTGTTGTCGCACTTGATTTCATAGCTTCGCCACCCGTACTCGCGCGTGGTGCCTTCCTGCGTGATCAGAAGTGCGTGCCACGGCAGGCTGTACGCGTTCACGGACGCTTTTTCGTTAGTACGGCAGTGCGAGCTTCCCACTTCGCGGATGACTTCGCAGCCCGTCAGGCTCATGCCGGTGACTTCGGCTTCGCCGGCCGGGCCGACGGTGCCTTTACCGCTCTCGTTGCACGCTATTTCAGCAGAGCCGCCGCCGAACGACGAAGCGATGTTGACCATAAGCCGCACGGAGCCGCTCGAGCTGACTTCGGATCGTGAGCGCAGCGGACTCTGTGCTACCAGCCATTCTCCGATCCGCTCGACCGTGAGCGCTCCGGCGCTCGGGTTTTCGAGTAGCTGCGTCCCTTCGGGTATGCCACCGCTGCCGACACTCCATTTGTCGAACCCGCCGGACGACGAGTCGAAAGTTTCATCGACGCCTCCCGCCACCGCTTTCACGGCGGTGCTCGTATTGCCGATGCCGTTGGTGGTGATGTTGGCGCATTTGAGCTCGATTCCCGGTTCAGTTTTGGAAGGCCCTTGAGTGATGTAGTCCCGCGTCCCCGCTTCGGAGCTGCCGAGCCGTGTATGCCAGGGCAGATAGATAGCTTCCATCGTGATCGTCGACGTGGTTTTGCAGACCGGATTCGTCGAGGCCACCACTTTACAACCCGAAAGCGTTCGCTTCTTGATTTCTCCTTCGCCCCCCGGGCCGACCGTCTGTTCACCGCTGCTCGCGCATTCGGCCGTGAAGCGACCGCCACCTAGGACTTTAGGCTGTTCGCTGGTGATCTTGAAAGTTCCTTTCGAAAATACGGTAACGGCGGATTTGACCTGTTCCCCTTTGACGTTCCACAGGGTCTCCCCTAGAGCCGAGCCGCACAAAACAAAAGCACACGCGACCATCGCGACGGCAAACGACCCGAGGGACACCCCCACTCGCCTGGGTGCGCCGGCCACGAGGTCCCGCGGTCGAGGATTTCTGCTCATCGTAGCCTCCTTGATGATTTTCACAACGGTTCTCGACGCGATTTTGCGTCAAGACTCACCTGTAGCTGGAACCTACGGACCGGCGAGAGGGCTGTCAAGATGTCACTTCTCGGGCATCGGCAAGAGCCGAGAAGTAACCTCAATATTCGTCCATTCACACAACTGTGATGACAGAGCTTCACACTTCCGCCCCGTCGATGCCCAGGGCGCGCGCTATGCTGATCCCGTGGGTCGTCAACCGCCACGCGTTCGCGGCGCCTGGTTCTCGAGCGAGCTTGCACACCAGTCCCATGCGCTCGAGGCGCGCCAGCAACGTCGAGGTCTGCGCGTGGCCGCGAATGCCGATGGCGTCGGCGATCTCTCGATTGCTCGCACCGGGGTGCACCGCCACGAACAGGATGCTCTCCCGCGCGCGCCGCGCCCGCGTGTTGAGAAGCATCTCGGGTATATGGACGCGCTCGGACGCGCGCTCCTGTCCTCCGTGCGCGCGTTCGTCCTGCTCGAGCAGCGCCATTGCAAGCGAAGACCCACGCTCGACCTCGCGCCTGACGAGCGCGCGCTCGAGATAGGGCATCGTCACGATGCCCATCATCGGTCCCAGCAGCGCTACGAACGGTTCCGATCGTCCCTGCACGCAGTGACTCTGCAGCACGCCGAGAAGCGATGTCATGATGCCCACGTTGACGAGCGCATGCACACGCTCGTCCTCCGGTGCCATCCAGTTCGTCTCGATCAAGCCGAGCATCGCGTCGATGTACTGCTCGCGCTTCTGCCTCGACCACTCGCCGGCCGCGACGGCCTCCACTAACAAAACGTGCGCGAGTGCCGGGCGACGATCGAGAAAATCCAGCAGCGCAGCCAACGCTCGGCGGATCCCCGCGGTCCAGGAGCGCTCCTGTTCAAACGCCCCGGACATGAGTCGCAGCGCCTGCTGCATACCATCCTCCAGCATCGCGAGGAAGCACTCCTGCAGCCCACCGAAGTGCTCATAGAAAGTGCGGCGCGAGACTTTCGCGCGCCGACTGACCGCCACGACGGACGCCCGCGCGTATCCACGCTCGCAGACGACCAGCGCCATCGCCTCCAGGATGCGCTGACGGCGCATGTGGGCTTAACGCGCTGCGGGCGACCCCAGGCCGCCCGCAGCTCCCGCCTCGATCAACGATCTATTCGATAAGCACCGCGAACGTGCCCTGGGTGAAGACGCTTTTTGCTTCCATGAACAGCATCGCACCCGCCACTGAGGCGCGCGTCTTGAACGTTGCTGGGTCGTAGATGTTGTTGATCTGCCTCCGGTTTTCGGCGGTCCGGGACATTCGGTTGAGCTCGCAGTGACGAAATGAACGTGCGTTCCGTCCCGCGGCCCTTTCAGAAGTATCCGAGAGGCGACCGGGACAAACGTCATTTCTTCGCCTTCTTTGGGATGAAGGTTTCCGGTCTTGACGTCCAACGGGACGAGCTCGATGTCGACATCGTCAGGTGCAAGCCGGCACACGGTGCCCTTCAGCCCCGATACCCGAGGTGCCCTGACCCTGCCCACCGGGAGATGGACAGACCCAGCTTTGATGCGCAGACACGGGTGTAGAGACCGATAATCCCCGAAATGCCCTCATTTGTCCGGAGCCAGCGTTGAGAGGGGGTTGGTGCAAGAGGAGTCAGACCAAACCCAGGGCGAGTCTAGCGCTGGCCGAGCATCCCGGCAGCGGGGATACCTTCCGCGTCCTCGCCCGGTTTCCCAGCGTCCGCGGCGGGTCCTCGTAAGCCACGTCCCAGGGGGTGCAGTCCAGCTCGGTCTAGTAGCTCCAGCCGGAATCGCCAGGCGTGCCTCAGCACCCCAACACCCAGCGTGGCCGTGAGCACGTTGATCACTAGCTCGATGATGCCTCCTTGTGGCGTGGCGTAGATGCCGTGCTGCAGGTCGTACGGGACGTCGAGCGCGACCAGATAGACGCCGGCGCCGCCCGTCACGATGAGCCACAGCAACGCACTCGGCCGGCGCCGCCACAGCTGTAGCACGGACATGAGCATGGCCGCGAGCAGCCACGCTTCCGCCAACGGAAACGCTTGCTCGAATGCGACGTAGACCGTGGCGTGGTCGCTCGCGACCATACTGCGATCAGCGCCGCATGAGACGCGAACGCCAGCGCTCGAAGTCGTCGAGCGCGAAGGCGCGCTCCATGGCTCCACCGAGGGGTCGCGGCCCGGACGGCCTCGACGCCGTCCGGGGTCCGCGATCACACGTCCTCTTGCCCTGTTGTGGACGACTGCTAGTTTGCGGTGACGGCCCACGTTCCTTCGGCTGAGACTTCTTCGCCGACGGTTGTTGGTTTCTTTGTTTCCATGGCGATCAGGGCACCGCTCGTTTCAACAGTAGTGCTGCCTTTCAGGTCGAGGGGTATCAAGGCTTCCTTAAGACCGCCCTTGTGAACCAGGGTTGCTCCTTCGTAGAAGCAGATCTTGCCTTCGATCGCTTCGGGTTTTTCGACACTGCCAGGACATTCAACGGTAGCCGCTCCTTTTATTCCGATCAAAACATTGGTTGGCTTCGCCTTGAGCGGGATGGGGAACGATATATTCGTGAACTTCAATTCTTCTTCTGCGCTATCCGTCCCGCGGATCATCCACGTCCCGGTCTCGGTCACTCCTTTGGGCAGCGTGCAGGCCGACGTCGAGCACACGCCTTCAGGGCCTGCGGGTCCTTCTTTGCCTTCTTTGCCTTCTTTGCCTTTTTCGCCGTTGCAGGCGAAGGTCGTTGTGCTGCCGGCTTTGAATTCGCCGCCGCCGAGTTTGCCGCAGGCCGCTTCGCTCGCCGACAGCGCCTTCGCGGTCACGCTCGTGCCCGCGGGTCCCGCAGGCCCCGCGGGGCCCCCGGCGCCGGTTTCGCCTTTGGGTCCCGCCACTCCCGCCGGTCCCGCCGATCCTGCCGGCCCGGCCGGACCGTTGGCGCCGCTGTTGCCCTTCAAGGCCTTGAGAACCTTGGGGCTGATCTGCTTGGTTGAGTTGATCAGGTAATGGTTGGCGGCGTAGGCGCCGCCCGTCATCGCGAACAAAAGCGCCAAGGTGGCGGCGGTGTTGGCGTAGGTGAGGCGTTTGCGGATCATTCGGTGGTGTCCTCCGTTAAAGATCGCGAGCACGAACTTGCTCGGCATGGGCATTCGGGGGCTACCTCATTTCTTGTTCCTGCGTGCCCCCTTCCCATGACGCCTGGCCTTCTTCGCCTTCTTTGCCTTGACGCACCGGTGGTGCTTGTCGAGCTTGAAGCCGCGCCGGCATTTCGCCGCCGCCGGTTTCCCCGGTTTCGGTTCGAGGGGGAACGCGAGCGGCGGGATTGGGAGCTGGGCGAGCACCGCGGGCTGTGTGAGGACGTCCGGCAGGCCGCTGGTGGTGAACGTTTCGCCCGCTCCGTAGGCGGTGCCGTAGCCGCTGTGGATCGCGATCCGGTAGGAGTATGTGGTGCCGGGCTGGAGCCCGGCGAGGCCGAGCGTCTCTTGGACGGGGGCGGCGCCGTGGCCCGCCGGGCCGGAGAACACGACGCCGTAGTGGGTGGCGGCGCCTTCGTCGAGACCGAGTTCGAACGTGTAGGTCGCCGGGAAGCCGCCCGGGTTCACGAGCCCCGCGACGGTCGCGCCGGTGGCGGCCACGCCGCTCGCGGGCAGCGTGGTCGCGGCGAGCGAGGGGAGGTGGGCAGTCGTGAACGTGCCTTCCTGGCCCTTGGTTTCGCCGCCTTCGGCTTCGCCCTTGTATTCGAAGGCGTTGCTGGCGATGAGCCGGTAGAGGTAGGTGGTGGACGGCTGCAGTTCACCGAGCGACTGCTCGTCGGTCAAAACAGCGTTTTCTGAGGACTGCAGCGGTTCGGTTTCCCTGCGCGCGGGGCACGCGTCGAGCGTCGGGCAGCCCGCCGGGTCATACGGCGCGTACTGGAAACGGTAGGTGGTGTTCGCGCCCTCCGGGTCGACCGTCGCTAGCAGCACCGCCGAGGCGTAGGTCGCGGCGCTCGGGAACGCTTCGGGCGCGCCCTCCACGGCGGGCGGGACGGCGCGCGTCTTGCACGACAGCGTTTCGCCCGCACCCGACGCGCTCGCGTCGCTCGCTTCGCCGCGATAGTAGTAGGTCGTGTTCGGCGAGAGCCCAGTCACGGTCGCATCCAGCGGAAGCGCTCCCGTGACCGTCGCAAACGGCTGGCGCGCCGTCGTCGAGCCCAACGCCGCGGTCGGACCGTACGCGAACCAGCCTTCGGTGCCGACGATCCCTTTCGGATCGATCGACCCCTGCAGGCTCAGTTCGAACGCGCCACGGCCCAACGGGCGGCGCGTGCACGGCGGTTCGCGTTCGGTGATGACTTCAGCCGTCTGCAGGAGGTGATACAGCTCGACGTCCGAATTCTGGGCATCAGCGACATACAGTTCACCCGAGGGATTGAACGCCAAGCCGGTGGCGAGCGGATTCATACCCCCGTGCGGTGCGAATTCGCTCAGCGGTTTGTTCGTGGCGAGATCGAGCAGGACACCGCGCGGTGGGCTGGGCGGCCTTCCGGACACTTCCGTCGCTTCGATCACGGCCATCCGGCCGAACGGGTCGAGCGCAAACGTCTCGACTCTGTAACTGGACGTGTCGAATGCACCGAGCTCAGCGCCCGTCGGGCTGAGCTCGTAGACACCCTGGGGAGAACCTGGGTTCGTGACAATTGACGTTACGGCCTCAGTGACATACACGTCGCCGCCGCCATCCACAGCCAAAGCGGTCACCACGTTGTTTGCGGGGAACGCCGGCGAGCTGTTTTCGTTCAACGGCAACTGGCCTTCCCACTTGCCCGTCGCGCCGATCTCCGCAACACGACCCTGATCAGCGACATACAGGAGGTCCTTTGGGCCGCCGACCGCAAGCACGTTGCCGCACTCAGAGCATGCATAAAACGCGTCGTGTTCGCTCATAGTCGCCTTTTCTTGTCCCGCCTGGCAGGTCATGCCTTCCGTTTCTATCTGAACGGCCGTACAGACATTCTTTTCGTCCGGAGTCGCGCCGGGCCGTTTGCTCAGCGTCTGGTTTACTTCACGACCGATCATCAGAATGAACTGGCCATTTTCGGTGAACTCTTCCACGCGGCGATAAAACGCGAGATTAGCCACATATACGTGACCGTTTGCTGGATCGACAGCTACAGCCGAGGGGTTATCCAACTGTCCCGGCAGACCCGTTCCGGCTTCCCCCGCACCGCATTCAGCACCCCCGTTTACTTCCGCGGCAGTGCACACGTTGCGTTCGGATTGCGGCGCGTTCGCTTTGACCTTCGTCTTGTTCACGTCCCAACCGAACATCAACACGAACTGACCATTCGGCTTGAGCTCCTCGACCCGATTGTTGGCTACAACCCGGTAGGCATCCGTTACATAAATATTTCCTGACGGTGCGACAGCGACCGCGATAGCATTCGCGAAACCGCCCGGCAGAGTGCTCGGCTGCCCCGGCCGGCATTCCGCGAAGACGGTGCACGTCTCGACGCTGTCCGGGTTGCCCGTGAGAACACCGGCGCCGACCTGCAGGTCGAAGCCCAGGGTGTTCGCCACCGAGGCGCCGGCCGCCGGCGCGAGCAGCGCGAGCAAAGCGAGCGCCGCAGCGACGGTCGCGAGCAACGTACCGCCCGTGCGCGCGATGGCGGTCCTGCGCGAAGGTGTCATCTGCGTGCCGTTCTGCCGCGCTTGGCCTTACGCGCGGTTCTCGCCTTCGCCTTCGCGGTCGTGCATCCGGTGACGGTGATGGGGGTACTCTGCTTGAGCACAGCGCCGTTCTGCCCGACGAATTCGGTTGGCATCGTGAGGGTCGCGGGCTTCGTGACGTGTGTGGTAATCGTCCTGTGCACCGTCCGTCCGTGGACCTTTGTTGTGATCTTGTGCTTGACCGCTACGGTCGTGGTGAAGCTGCACAGGTTGGTGTTCGCGGCGAGCGCGGAGTAGGGGCCCTCGGGCAGGTAGAGCTCGAAGCTGGAGACGGGGACGTCGGGGACCGTCTTGAAGGTGCTGCTGGTGACGCCGTGTTTGTCGATGAAGGTCTCGCCGGTCAGGTCGACCCTGACGCCGTCGCCCTGGAGGACGGCGACGAGCGAGGGGAATGCTTCGCCGCCGTGGGAGACGAAGTACACCGGGCCGGACAGTTCCACCGGCAGCACCGGGGTTTTGGTTCTGACGACCCCGATTACCGACCCGGGGGGGCAGTTCGCCGGGTTCGCTTCGAAGGTCGCGGCCAAACACGCCTTCTGAAGGGTCGTCAGGCGGGAAGGCAGCTGCTTGGGGAGTTCGACTTTGGCGTAGGCGATGTTCGCCGCGGTGCCCGTCGACCCCGGCGGGTAGGTGACCTTCGCGTCGAGGCTCGCCCCGGCCTGTTTGCTCGTGTGGCCGTTCGTGGACACGGTGAACTGGGGGTTGAAGGCGAGGCTGCGACAGCCACCGACGGCGAACGGGCTCTGCACGTTCGCGACCGCCTGCCCGCTGCCCGAGATCCTGGCTGTGACCTGCCGGGCGGCGCAGCTGGTCGGGTTGAACATGAAGCCGGGCCGGTCGATGTCGACCGTGATCCGTTTCAGGCGCAAGGGCACGCCGAAGATGATCTGCGGCAGCGCATACGGTCCCGATTCGTCGGTCGTGACCGTCAGCGAGGAGTCCGTCGGGTCGACCACGATCCGCGCCCGCACGACCACCAACCCCAGGTTGAACGGGCCCGCCACGGCATGCGTCACGACGCTCAAGCCGAACGGCGCGCCCTGATACGGGCCGGTCAAGTACACGTCGCCCTGCACTTCGAAGGGGTGGCTGCCGGCGCCCGTAGCGACCCTCGTGGTGCCGATCCGGGAGCTTTGCGGGCAGGTCCCCTGGTCCGCGGCCGGTTCCCCGCACAAGGGGACGCTCGAGAGCATCCCGAGCAGGCCCGGTGGGGTGTGGACCTGGACGCCCTTGACGAACTGTTCGCGGTCGTTACGGGCGATGTTCACCGTGAACCCGCTGAAGCTCCCGGCGCCCGGCGTGACCGTGCCCGCGAGGAAGGACGGGTTGAACGGCGGCGGGTTCGAGCAGCCTTCCACGTTGAAATACGAGGAGACGCTCGCGTCCGGCGTGCCGGTCGAGAACAACCCTTCCGGTGAGACACCGGGCGCGCTCCACGGCGAGAAGTCCGCCGTCGTGACCGCCGGCCCGCACTGCGGGGGGTTGTCAAGCGACGCGCGGGGGCCGCCGTTCAGCCGGATCTTCACCTCGCTGACCGGCGCCTGCGCGATGTTCTGCACGACGGACGTCAGCTGGCCGGTAGCGGGGTTCGCCTGCACGTCGAACGGCACCTTGAAGTTGATGCCCGTGTCGGCGAATTCGCCGGTGCCGCCAAGTTCCAGATACAGCTTGAAGAGTTTGCCGTCCAGCGCGTCCTGGTCGGTGCACGCGTGTTCCCCGGGCCCCCCGCATTCGGGCCTCGCGAGATACACGTGGCCCTTCACCGGCGCCGGCAACAAGGGCGTCACCGCTTCGGCTTCCCCGACAGTCGAGGCGGCCGGACAGTGACCCGCGGCGAGCGTCGGTTCGCCGTTCACACCGAGCTCTTCGCCTTCCCCCGGTTCACCAGGGCGCAACGGTTCACCGCTCGCATTGCGGCCCGTCGGGATGTCGATCCCGTGCGGCCCCGTCGCTTCGCACGCCTGGATGCCATCCACCACACCCGAGGACACAGACATCCCCTGCGGCAAGGTCACCCGCGTTTCACGCAGCTGCGGCGCCGCCGGGCGCAGCGGATCCTGCGGCTGGGGGATCGACAGATCCACCTCCGCACCCACCGGCGCATCCGCCAGCAACGTATCGGGCCTGAGCGCAATCCCCGTCCCCGCCACGAACTGCACCAAATCACACCCGGTCACAGCCGGCATCGCGAACTGCGCTTCGGCGAAGCTCCCCGGTTCCTGCCACGAATCCGCGCGCACCGCAGCATTCTCACCACCAAGCGAGCAATCGGTCGGCATGATCAAGAACGGGAGCTCCGGTTCGCCGCTCGGTTCAAGACCAAACCCATACCTTCCCGTCACGCCAGTGGCGCCACATTTCCACGGGTCTCCATGCCCATTTCGTCGTTCGCACATAAGTCCCCGCTCGACGTCGTGGCTGTGGGCCGCCGGGTCACCCCAAAAGGTCGTTTCCACGCGCGTTATCTGGAGGTTCGGAACCCCGTTGCTTTCGACCACGACGCCGTAGCCTTCCGGGGTGTGCACCAAGTGCGCCGTCAAGACGAAGTGAATGTTGTCGATGGTCTCGATCACGAACTCCGCCGACTGGCCCGCTTCCGGCACCACGTTGACGATCGGGGCGACACGACCTTCGCCGTGGCCCAGGCTGATGACCGCCACCCCCACCTGGGTGTCCGCCGGGCAGTGTTCACTCGACAGCGCGATCGCCAGCGGACAGCGTTTCACCGCGGTCGGATTACCCAGCAGGCCAGCCGGCAGCAACGACGCGATGTCCTTCGGGTCACGCGTCGGCACCGGCCCAGGCCCGGACGGCGTGTCGACTTCTTCGCTTTCGAGTTCAAGCGTGAACGTCAACCCTTCAGGATGACCGCCAGCCTGCACATACGAGTACGGTTCGGTCCTGAACCCGAACGCTTCGGGGCTGAAGACATCTGAACCTTCGCGCTTCCCGTTTTCGAGCCGTTCGCGCGTGCCCGCTTCTTCGACTGTCCTCGTTGTCTGCAGCGAGAAATGCGTCATCGCGAGTGGCGTTGCCTGAGCCGCGCCGCCAAGGGGGAGGAGCATCGCCAGCGACAGCCCTGCGAGCTTCAGCGCCGAACGGGTAGGAACTCGCATCCGCTAACCACCTCTCCGCTTGGGGTGAGCCCGCTTGGCTGTGCGCTTGCGCACGCACCTGCCCTTGCGCTTGACGAACCCGTTCCTGCACGACGCCGGCCTCGGCGACGTCTTCGCCGCGGGCACCGTAGGCGCCGCGGGGGCCGGGAAGTTGCCGCCCGCTTCCTGAGACACGCTGCCGGGCACCAAAAGAGGCGCGGGGTTCGTCAACGGCCCCTGGCAGGCATCGCCCGCACACGGCGCCGGCGGCGCGGGAGCTTCCGGGAAGCCTTCCCCAAGCCGCGCGTCGTAGACATCCACCGCGCTGTCGGTGTCCTGCGGCACGAGGCTCTCGCGTGTGCGGAAGAAAATGTCACGACCGGACGGGGTGATCGCCACTTCGCCGACCTGTCCCTCTCCCGGGATTAACCCCACCGGTTCTGGATCGCTGCCGGTCGAGACAAGCGAGACGCGGCCTTCGGCCCAGCCAGGTTCCTTATGCCATTCATACGCGTTAACGAGGCCGTTCTGGGCCGCCGGTGAGAGCCGCTCGGCGGTCTCGAAGACGATCCGCGACCCGTCTTCGCTGATCGCCCTGGAGTTCAAGAGATACTCTTCGCGCACACGGGGGAAGCGTTCAGTTGGCGGGATCTGCGCGTCGAAGCCATTGAGGTTTCCGTTGGCGCTTTCGCCGTCTTCACCGATCGAGACACGGTCGAGCCGCCCCGTCTGAGCGTCGTAGCGGTATACGTCCCTGCTCGTGTCCGTGTCGTCCACCGAAAGCCGTGCGTACGTGGCGAACACCAGGAATGACCCGTCGCCGGTCGTCTGCGCTTCAGACCCGGTGCCCACCCACAACGATGTGTCGCTTGCGGCCGGGCTGTTCGGGCAGTGCGTGTCGAGCACGAGCCCCGAGCTCTGCGAGCCAGAGCAGAGCCAGGCGACGAACCTAACGGAGGGGGAGGGCTTGGTCGCGTCGTACACGTACAGGTTGTCGGCGCCCTTCGCCGCTGCTTCGCCCTGCGCGTTCGCCGTGGCGTCGAGCACGCCACGAGCGACGAAGTACACCCGACCGCCGTCCGGCGCGACATCCACGACACCCTGAACTTCGGCGGCCTCGCCCGCGTTGGCGTCGCGCGAGACCTGCACCAACGATGTCACTTCCCGTTCCGCCACCCCGCACCCAGGATTCGACGCCGCACAGCCGATATCAGCCATGTACAGGTCCTTGCTCGCATCCGTATCGCCGGCGGCGAGGGGCTGCGACGTGGTGAAGAAGACACGCGTGCCCGCTTCGTTGGCGCCGGCGAACCGGGCGTGCTGCTGGTTGGGGCATTCATTCAGTTCGCAGCTGCTCCCAAGCGGCTTGGATATCTGCACCGTACGTTCCCCGTTCAAACGCACGAACAGGGCGCCGTCGCATCCTGGATTATTCTTAGAGCCAACCGTGAAAAACACCTCAGATCCGTCGGCCGAAACGGCGTTGAAGGCCGATGTGCTGTCGGCCCCCAAAGCATTTTCGGTTTCGTGCCCCGACGATGTCGTACATTTCGAGTCGATCAACTGCGGTTCTTCACCGGACACCACCGTGTTGCGGACCCCTACCAGCCGCAGCGTCCGTTCCCCAGAACAGCCCGAGGCGCCGGTACCCATTTCATACAGGTCCGCTTCGGTGCCGATCGCGTTCGCGAGCAACGGTTCGCGTTCGATCGAGCCGACCGCCGAGCGAAACAACGTGCGACAAAGGTTCGCGCTTGTAGCTTCAGAGCTTGCTTTGCGCAATGGCTTGCCGTCGATCCGCTTCAGCGGAACCCCGGCGAGTTCAAAGTTCGGGCCTGGTTGGGGCGCGTTCGGCGCCGTATCAGGCAAATCCGACGGGTGAACGAACAGATTCGCTTCCGGGCAGAGAAATTCAGCTGCGCCGACATTCGCTCCGGAGCACCCGGGCGGGAACAAAACCGTGCTCAAGTCCGGCGTGAGTTCCGGCAGCGCGGCGAAGTAGGACAGCGAAGGCGGGAGCTGCAACGGGGTCGTCTGCCAACCACCCGCACCGCGCCAGGCGATGTACGCACCGAACAGCCCGTTGTCCGGTGCGCCCGCGAACGAGCCCAGCGAGCTGAAGACGACGCGATCACCTTCGCCGGCGCCCTGCACCGCCGCCGCATTGAACTGAAACACGCCATACCCCGCCTTGTACGGAGGGCTGACCATCTCGTAGTGGCGGCCCTCGGGGAGGGCGAGGGCGGGGGTTGTCGAAATGAGAAACACCGTTGGCAGAACGAAGGCGGCCAGTGCATACTGCGACCATGAGCGTGAAACACGGATGCGGGATGAGCTGTGGGAGCGACCGCAGGCGGTTCGGTGTGCGGCGACCCGGAGGTAAAAAGCCGCGCCGCGGACGGCATGGGGGGCTGGGAGGGCCGGAGTGGGAAACACCCCTTGTGCGAGTCGCCGGATGGGGAGTAGCTTTCGTCGAGATGAGATCACCAGTTTCACTTCTGAGCCCGGGTGCTGACGAGTGGGAGACGCCCATTGCGTATCGAACCGTTCAAGAGCGAGCCTGCGGAGCAATGACCTCACCATTCTCACTTCTTCCCTCCGGAATGCTTGCCGGCCTTGTCCGAGAGCTGTGTGCTCGACTGACTGATACTGCGGGCGTTATTGTTGAAAACAGCAACATCAGCCGGTTTTGTGCTTTGAAGAAGGTCGGCATCGCTAGTGTTCGTGTAACCCGCCTTCCCTCCCCCGACCCTACGCTGCGCTTGGGACGGGAGGATACGCCGCGCTTGAGAGGGTTCAGTGGCGCCCGTGACTCTGTGACCGATCGCCGATCGGTCAGCAGTTGGCCGGATTGGAACACGCGAGAGGTGAATGCGCGAGCGGGTGGCGCGCCGGATCGTCGCGGGTCGCCTGCGCGAGCGAGTGGGACAGTTGACCGGCGGGACCGACGGCGTAAGCGTTATAAGGGAGGCCAAGTGGCCGCCCACGCAGGGAGCCCCCAAGCGAGCCCGGCGTGCCCGGCGTCGCGTCCTGTCCTCGGGCAGAGCCCGATGTCCCTCTCTCTCCACACGGGCAATGATGAGCCCACTCGAGCGCCCCGGCTAGCCACGGCGTAGAAGGTTCTATCGCTTGAGCGCGGGCGGCGCGAGACGGGAACAGGTATCGCTGGTCCTTCCTGCCGAGCAACTGACTTCAGGCTCTCGCCGACTCTCGGGCCCCGCCGATGGCCAATGGGACCGGAGCCGCGATCATGGTCCTCGTCTCTTGTCACCTCCGCTGGTCTCGAGTTGTGCTCGCTAGGACATACCAATTTAGCAAAGACAACATCAGATAGTGCGGGCCTTTGCGCAGCCGGTGACAGCGACCGGCTTCTTCTGGTGGATGACCATGCCAATTCTGAGTGTTCAACGGTCTCGGCATCGAGACCTACCACCTGCCGATCTGGCAGATCAGCCCAGTCTCCTCCAGAAGCGGGATAACCTTATTGGGCTGCACGAGGCCCCGCTTCGGGGTGTTCCAGCGGATCAGGGCCTCCACGCCAGTGGGCTCATGCCGCGCAGGTCGAACGTCGACTGATAGGCGAGCAAGGGCTCGTCGGCATCGAGAGTATCGCGCCGGTCCATCTCGAGCTCCATCCGACCCTGGACCGCGTCCTGCCTCCCGGACTCAAACACGACATATCGGTTCTTGCCGTCCCGCTTGGCCCCGTACATGGCGATGCCGGCGTCGCGCAGCCACTCCTCCGCGCAAGCGCGATCGCCCATCGTTTGCGAGGAGGGCCTCGAGCGGCTAGGCGTGGGGCATCAGCGCTCCGGGAGCGGAAGCTCTACGGAGTCACCGCGCGCTCGGCGACTTATCGTCGCCGTGCCACAGCGGGGGCAGGAGTCTCTATTGGCTACGGGGCGGATTGGCGCAAATGTCCGCCGCCGTGGTCTGAAGCGGATGTAGTCGAGCGCCGCGCCGGCGTCGATGAGGCCTCCGAGCATGAGCAGGAAGTCGGTCGCGCCTTGCGCGGCAGACAGTGTGTTGAATGTGATGACGCTTGGTGCGGGCACCTCATCGATGTAGCGGTTTCGCTCGCGCTCGGCCGCGCTGATGGCGTCTTCTTGAACCTTGGTGCTGTCGATGTAGCCGTTGCAGCGAATGCAGCCGTTCTGCGGAAGGATGAGCCGGACGTTGGTGCGGATCTCGCCGACGGCGCCTGTGTCCTCGTTGACGTCGATGCGTGTGCCCATTTGGATCACGGGGATCAGGTATTGATGGCCGACCGCGTTGACGATCATTCGTGCGAGGTGGGAGTCGGCGGCTAGGAAGATGAAGTCGCAGTCGACGAGCTGCCGCGCAGCGTCGGGCTCAGCGACGCTCTTGGGAATGCCGATGAAGGCGGCTTTAGGATTGGCTCGCCGTACGGCGCGGTGGGCGAGTCGGATCTTCCTCGTGCACAGTCGATCGAGGATGCGCTTGATCGCTGGGCGTTTGGCTCCGGGCAGGCCGCGCAGCGCCATCATCGCGTCCCAGCGTCGGGCCTCTGGCATACGAGGCAGGTTCTCGGGCTCCATGCGGTCGGGGTCGATGACGACGATCTGCCCCACCCCGAGGCGCGCGAGCATGGTTGTCAGCGGCAGGCCGACCCCTCCGCCGCCCATGACGGCTACCTTCGCGCGTGCGAGCGTGTCCTGTCCGCGTTGGCCAAGCCATCTGACCTGCCGGTCGTACTCGGGGTCGGCTATCCGCGGAGGAGCAGGCGGCGACGGGTAGATCCGGCGGATGTTTCGCCCGAGCACAGTCGTCTCGCTAATCGTCCTGCGGGATCGGTCCGCTGTCCAGATGTCACCGGCGATCGCGTTCCCGGCGATGACGAGGCCGCCGACCGGCTGCTTTGCGATACCGAGAAGCGCTGGATAGCCCCGCTCGTGGGAGCTGATGTCTGGGTCGCTGAAGTCAACCTCGTCGCGACCACCGTGGTTGTGGATGCCGAGATAGACGAGCTGCTCGTCTCTGCAGTGTCGGATTCGCTCGCGCACGAACGCTGCCGTGAGCATGCGGTACGCGCGCTTGCCGGGAACAAAGTCGACCCCGTCCTCGGCGAGAAAGAGATTTCGGGCAAGCAGACGGGTTCCACGCTCCGTCTTTACGAGGCCGGCGGTGATGACGGCTCCGTGCTCATCGTCGTCCCCGGGGAACAGGTGTTCCATCAGCTCGTCATACATGCTCTCGTCGATCGTCAGCTTCCAGGGCTCTGGCATGGACCGCTCACTTTCTTTTCAGTAGGTCGATCACGCGATGGAGCTTGTAAAGCGCCGAATACGTCTCGGCGTCTGGACTCTTGGTGCGGCGTGAGATGTGAATGGCCGGCCGGTCGAACCCTGGCATTCGTCCTCGACTGAGCGCCACCGGAAGGTTGCCCTCTGGGGATTGGTTCGGGGTCTCGCTGGCGCCGATGTACTGGACCGCGCCGTCGATGAAGTGGGGGTAGACGTCGGCTTCGGGATAGGCGAAGGAGATGTGGAATCCGATCCAGGTGCTGCGGGGTTCGTATCTCGGCCCGATGTCGACTGGATCGACGATCACGTACGCCCCGCCGTCGTCGTCCTCCTGGTGGGTGACAGTCGCCTCGGGGAAGCCCTCGGCGAGTTCCTTGAGCGCCGTGGCGACTGTCGCCTTCATCTAGGAGTCTTCTTCGTTGTCGACCGCGGTGAACTCAGAGTCCTTGGTCACCGTGATTTTCTCGTCGTCCGTGACGTTCTGCGCGGGCTTGTTGTCGTGAGCCTCCCACGTCAGCTCAAAGTCGAGCTCGATCGGGACGCCTTGTGCGATCGCGGCTTGCTTGATCTCGAGCCCCGAGACACGGTGAGCAGGCAGCTCGACCGGCTCGTCGTTGACCTTGACAGTTACGGGGCTCCGGGCCTCTGGTGCCTCATCAGTAGCGTCAGCCATCCTGCCTCCTGAGAAGTCGCCGCAAAGCGGCGTAGACTCGCCCCAAGCATTGATCCCAGGGCCTTATGACGATCTGTAATCTAGTATAGCGTAGCGCTATGAAGTCGAGGTCTACCATCCCTGCCCGTGTCTGAGACCACCACCTGGGTCGCCCATCGCATCCGCGACAGCCGCGAAAATCTTGGCTTGAGCCAAGCCGAGCTAGCCGAGCGCTTGGGGCGCACACAGACGGCGATCTCTCTGTGGGAGTCTGGCAAGCGAACCCCAGGCCTCGACGATCTGATCGACATAGCCGACGCCCTCGGAGCCGAGGTCAGCAGGTTCCTCCCTCCAAATCGAGTGGGCCGACCTGTGGTGGCGCTGCTTCGGGCGACCGCTGAGAGGCTCGTCGATCACCACCTCTACGCGGCGGTCGATCAGCTCGCCAGCGACGCAGAAGACGCAACCATGCCGAAGGCCGAACTGTCCGTGTCGGCAGCCGCGCCCTCGCACGCCGCGAACGAGCTGCTCGAGAAGGCCCACATCACCGAACCGCCGGTCGACGTACTCGACCTCTGCGTCAGGTGCGGCGTGCTCGTGCTGACACGATCGTTCCGAGAAACGCTCTCGGGCTTGGTCTTCGCCTACGAAGACGGCGCAGTCATCGGGATCAACGCAGACCAGCCGCCAACGCGCCGGCGATTCACAATGGCCCACGAGCTGGCGCACTATCTGCTTCGCCACCACGAGCGAAGCTCCGAGAACGAAGACCGCTTTCATATCGACCTTGCTGAGGGCCCACCCCCAGGATTCGACTGGCGTGCAGAGCGAGCAGCAAACGCCTTTGCCGCTGACCTGCTTATGCCGCGCCGACTAATGGCAGCCGCATTCGCGCAAACGCATGACCCGGTTGCTCTCGCCTCAAGGTTCAAGGTCTCTCAGGTCGCGATGGGCATCCGCCTCCTGGAACTCGGGCTACGCGAGCGCAACTAAGCACGAACAAGGTCAGCGCCGCCGCCGCCGGTGATCGCAGGGCACTGGCGAAATTGGCCCGCTCGACTGTTTCGCAAGACCGTCAAGGCTTCTTGCTTGCGCTCGCCTTCAGCTCGCGGCGCACATAGCGCACCCATTCGAGCCTCGCCCGCATCGCGAGGCGGTTCGCCTCGGCGACCAGCCGGAGAACGAACTGCGAGTGTGCGTCTGATGCGTGCTCGCCCACGGGCGCGGCTGGCGTCCTGGCCGCCTCGTCCAAGCACGCCTGTTCGTAGCGCGCCGCGAGATCGAGGGCCGCCTCGGGTTCGCTCTCCAGGGCCGCCGTGAGCTGTCCTACGAATAGCTGGTGGCGCCGGCTCTCTTTGCTCATCTCACCCACCATGTCGTCAGGCTCGCGCTCGGTCACACGCCGGATGCTCACAGCCGGCGTCACGTTCGGCAAGTCAAGAGCTACAACGTTGTCAGCCGTGAGAATTCTGGTTCAGACCACGGAGCGGTGTTAGCTTCCCACTTCGTCCGGTACATCGCGCTGGCGCGAAGATGGGTATCAACCAGAACTATCGGCCCGCTCGATCCTTTCCCAAATCTCCCACCGCCGACATGGGGGTTCTTCTGCGAGTCGTTTGAGAACGCACCTCCCGGTCGTCCCGCCGCGTGGCGGACGGTTGGCTTATGGGCAGTCGAGCGTCTCAAGGAGCGTCTCGGTGATGATTGGCCTGAGAGGACGTATGGCAAGCTGGGCAGGCTTCCCGCGGGCATGGCATGGGCCGGAAACCATACCGTTGCTTATGCGGAGTTCGTCGAACTCGCGCTACGGCTGGAGCTGCTCTGTCGTTGCGAAGGATTCGCTCGTGTTCGCGATGCTCTCAAGCGGGATCCCAGAGAGGAGCAGATCCCCCATTTGCGTCTCCAGCTCGAGGTTGGCGCTCTGGCGGCTCGCGCGGGTTATGGCGTGCGTTTCGAGCGCCCAGTCCCAGACAGCTCGAAGACCTCTGACGTCACAATCGATCTGAATGAGAGTCAGTCGTTGCTCGTGGAGGCAAGGGTCATACTCCAAGACGATCGTGCAGTAGCGATCAATCGCTTTACCGAGCAGGCCTTCCCTGGCATCCAGAACATCTGCAGCCAGTACGAAGTGGAGTGCAGTGGGGACCTCATAGAGGTACTCGGTCAGCTCGAGCTTGCTGAGCTGCTCAACAATGTCGAGACACACGCTCGGCTGGTGAAGGCCGGTGGTGTAACGCCACGCCTCGTTCTGCACGGAGCCACACTGCAAGTCAGCCGACGAGGGACCGCTTTGGATAGAGGACTGCACGGTCCCGCCCTCACAGGCGATCTTTGGCCACGCATCGCCGATCGGCTCGACCAGAAGGCACGCCAGACAGAAGGAGCACAGAACGTCTGGCTCCGGATCTGCGCACTGCAGGGCCTGTGGCTGTTTACCGAGTGGGCCAGCCTGCCTCTTGCCGACAAGCTCGTGACCATGCGACAGAACATTCTGAGCCAGCTATCCGATCATCCCCACGTAGACGGTGTGGTGATCAGCTCAGCATCCGCCTGGCCCCAAGGAACGATCGAACCGGACGAGTACGAAGACGGGCTCGGGGGGTACGTGCTCCGCTGCGCTATCCCGCCGATTATGGCGCGGGAGACGTTGATAGTTCCGCTGCACACAGACTCGGACACGAGAAGTTATGCCCGTGTGTGGCGTGACCTGTACGCCTCCGAGCCGGACTGGCTCGACTACGCACTGGCGCGGTTTGCCCTGCCATCCACGAGCGAGATATTCGCAACAGCGGAATGATGGTCGCTTCACCTGGGCCGTAGCCCATCGTCGCGGCGGCCGTCGTCGGTGATCAGACCTGTCTCCTCTAGTAGGGTGATGGACTCGTTGGCTGCACAATCCCGCGGACTGGGCGGCGCCAGCGAGTCAGAGCCTCGACTCCGTTCGGACTCATGTCGGACAGGGAGACGGTGGGTTGGTAGGCGAGGACGTGACGCCAATTCAGCGCCAGCAGGCCGCTTAGGTCATGAGCCGAAGGCCGATTAGTGCTTGTGGCCTGCCGATTCGGTCTGCCTCCCGGGTCATCAACACTTGCAAGTTTCTACCTTCTGAGACTTGAGGCGTCTCACTGACGTGAGTAGCGTGCGGCGACTATGCGTGCTCATCGATGCGAGCAGCGCGCCACCGGGGTCGCCGGTCGCCGTGCTGTGCGCCTGCGCTCGCGATCGGCTGGGCAGGTGGAGGGCGTCTAACCGACTCAATGGACACGAGGACAGACGAGCGGAAGATGGTTGGGGGATGGCGAGCGGCAGCTGGACTAGCAGCCGCCGTCGCGCTGGGCGCGGTGACTGGTTGCGGTGGCTCCTCACCTCGCGCTGCGCTCAAGAATCCTGGAACGCAGGGCGTGGAAGCGTTGCGCCAGGCGCTGCAGAGCACGCTTTCAAGGCACGACGACGAGCGGCAGTGCGAACTGTTCTCAGCGGCGCTGATCAGCATCAACGGCGGCTCGATTGAACAGTGCGCCAAAAAGCTGAAAACGGAACCCGGACCGTACAGCCACAACCTCGAAGAGTATGCGGCGGGCGGTCACATCGAACTCACCGGTAACCGGGCGAGCTACGCGCCCCCGCCGGGAACGCACGCCTTCTACGAAAACGAAGCCTCCGCAGGGCGCTCGAACACCGGAACGGTCTTCGCCGCGGTCTACACAGAAGGCGCCTGGAGAATCACCACCCAGGGCGAATAGTTGCTCATGCCCGTCGGTGGGTCGCAGTTGGTTGGATTGAAGCCCGATTGTGGGAGGTGATCAGAGCTCAATCCCGAGGTCGGCCTCATGTGGATCGATTTCTCGGTGGTCGCGGCCGCCGGGGCGTTCCTGGGTGAGGGCGTCGATGGCGCGCTCGAGGCGATCATGCTCGCCTCTGGCTTGGCCTGGGTCCTCGAGCTCGCGCTCGACGAGATCTCGCTGTTCCATCAGCGCGTCGAGCTCCCGGCTGACGGATCGCAGGGCGCTACTCAGGTCGGCCCGCTCGACTGCCGCGGGATCCTGGTCGCGCCCGAACCGGCGTCGCGGCTCAGGCAGGTCGTCCAGGCGTTCCGTGAGCAATGAGCGCTGGGCCTCGAGGGTGCATGCGCGCGCGTCGAGATCTTCGACCCGCTGCAGCTGGCGTAGGGGCAGGGCCGCGAGTTGTTGGCGGAGTGACGTTGTCGCGTCGGGTAGCTGCTCAATCGCCAGCTCCTCATCGTCGCGCTCGAGCATGTGCCGGTGCACCCGTGCGAGGAGGTCATCCCGGGCCGCCTTAGGAGCCTGGTCCGTGGGTGCGAACTCACTCCGATCCTGAGAGAACTCGCGGTCGTAGATCAGCAGCCGGGTTTCACCTCGGGCACGCGAGAGAGCCGTGTAGCCCCAGCCGGCAGTGAGGTCGCGGGGCGAGGCGAGGACGAGCGCGGCCTCGATCGTCGCACCCTGCATCCCGTGAGCAGTCAACGCGTAGGCGTGCTCGAGATGTTCGTCGACGTAGGCGGCGGGCAGCTGGCGGACGAGGCCCGCGTCGGTTTCGATCGTGACATGGTGATCGCCGAGGGCGCTGACCGTGCCACGCGTGCCGTTGTCGACGTCGAGCCGCCGGTCGTTTTGGCGAGCGATCACGCGGTCCCCGACGGCCACCGGGAGGCCGTTGTAGACGCGTTCCTCGCCCAACGCGCCTTGGCTTCGCAACACCTCGCGCGCACCATCGTTCAGCGCGGCGCGCGTGTCGTTATCCCTCGTGATCATCACCGCGCGCGCTGGCCCGACGCTCGCCGCCGTTTGCGCCCACTCGCCGAGCGCCTGTTCGCACGCTCGGGCTGGGTCCTCGAACGTCTCGATTCGCCCGGTCCTGTCCGCCCACCGCAGATAGACGCCCGGCAAGCGGCCGTGCAGTGCGCCGAGCGCACGCCGCTCGGCCGGGTCGCGCTGGCGCATCACCTCTGTGAGTCGCAGGACGCCGAGCCCGCGGCCGACAGCGCCGAGCCAGCCGCCCGCCTGCACCGAGGAGAGCTGTCCGGGGTCGCCGATCGCGATCACCTTGGCACGGGCGTGTTCGGCCGCCTCGAGCAGGCGCGCTGTCGGTCGCGTCGCGGCCATTCCCGCCTCGTCGAGGATCACGACGCACCGCCGTGGCAGCTCGTCGTCCAGCTGCTCGTGGTCAATCAGCAGCTGGTCGAGCGTGCGCGCGGGGATCCCGGCCTGCTCGGTCAGCTCGCGGGCCGCACGGCCGGTGGGAGCGACGCCGAGCACCTCATAGCCCGCGCGCTCATATACAGCGCGCAGCGCGCCCGCGGTGTACGTCTTGCCGGTCCCGGCGAGCGCCTGGATAACCGTCACGCCATGCCCAGTGCTCACGGCCTCGCGCAGCGCTGTAGCCTGCTCGGCCGTCAGCGGCAGACCAGCCGCCGCGACAGCACGCTCGGCGACCGAGCGCTCGACCAGGCCGGTGCGCTCGCCGGTGCGGCCGAGCGCGGCCGCGATCAGCCGCCGCTCGCAGGCCACGAGCTCGGCGGTGGTCAAGTCCTTGTGGTCGGTCGCGAGCACGTCGCCGCGCTCGGTGAAACGGTTCGCCTGCGCGCGCACATCATCGACGAAGGCTCCCCCACGCGCGGCGGCGGCGAACTCCTGCAGTACCGGCCGCTGATCGAAGGTGTTGTTGCGTGCGGTCAGACCGCCGGCGCTTGCGAGGTCGTCGCCGAGAGCGCGCTCATCAACGTTGGTTGGCTCGATGCCGTTCGCAACGCGCTCTCTCCCCGCCTGCAGTAGCGCTCGCACTTCGCTCGCGCCCATGCCGAGCGCGCTCGCGCGGGCGCGAACCTCCTCACGCCAGGTGTGCGTCTCGATCCCATACTGCTTGCGCTCGCGCGTCGCGAGCGCCGCGCTCTCCGCGGCGGCCTTCGACCCCAGCGTGATTCCACCGGCCTGCGCCTCGCGCTGCATCTCGTGGCGGCGTTTCGAGAACTGAGCGATCACCGCCGGAGGCACAGCGCTGAGCTCCGCGGCGCCCTTGTGTACCGCTCCCCACTCCAGACCCAGGCGCTCGGTGACGAGCGCGCGGAGGTGCGCCTGGTAGAGATATCCAGCTGTCTTGGCAGCACGGAACAGCGCCGTGCCGTGCAGCGCCGTGAAGCGGCCGTCGCTTCCCGCTGCGAGGTTCGCCGCGACCACGTGGGTGTGCAGCTGCGGGTCAAGCGCCCGGCTCAAGCGGTGGCGGTAAGCGGCGGCGATCACGCCCCCAGCACGCTCGACGCGCTCTCCCCCGTGGCCGCGGCGAACGGACACTGACGTGTCCTCCAGATACCCCAACGCAGCCCCGACTGCCTCCTCGTGGCATGCAACGAGCCTGCCCGAGATGTCGTCCGGCGCGATGGCGAACAGCACGCTGATGGACTTCGGAGCGGAGAAGGTCAGGTCGAGCGCGGCGATCTTCGGATCCTGCTCTGAGGCGCGCAGGCGGACGCTCGGATCGCGCGGATCGAGCCCCGCGATCAGCGCGCCGAACTGCTCGGCCTGCACCGGGCCGGTGAGGCCGAGGGCACTCGCGCCAGCGCCGGTCCACACGCCGGGCGCCTCGCCGCGGCCCGAGTAGTAGTCATCGCCACCTCGAGCGACCTGCTGCTCGTAGTAGCGGTGCTGGCCGAGGGCGATCTTGCCGATCGAGAGCATCCCGGGCGCCAAAATAGCAAAGACAGCATCCTTCAGGTGCAACTGTGTGCTGCGAAGCGGAGCGTAAGCGGAGCTGAGCGGCGGGGACGCCTTTGCTGTTGGCCTGGATGGCGGGGGTTTGGAGCAGGGAGGCCGGGTCGCTGGAGGGCGGGCTGCTGGGGGTGGGGCGAGAGGTCGGGACTCGGGGAGCGCTCGGCTAGCGACGGAGCAAGCGGGTGAAGAGCTTGGCCGAGATTGGCGAAGGCCAGCGGCCGCGGCGGCGTGCGTACCAGAGCGTGCCGACGGCCCAGGCGAGCGCGCCGAGGACGGCAAACGCGAGGCTGTAGGCGTAGGCGCCCTAGCTACCGCACGCCCACGCGATCGCCCATGAGCACCAGCCGGTGAGGCGGGCGAGCGTCGGGCCGAAGCGCCAGCCGATCCAGGCGAGCGTGGCGAGGAGGCCGAGGAGGGTGATGGCGGTGGCGAGGGGGGCCGTGGCGATCGAAAGGAAGATGTGCATCGCATCGGTGTACCAGGCGCTTGGGATGGGAGCCTCTCGTGACGCGTTGATCCGTGTGGATAGCGCTTGGGCCCGGATGCTCGACGGGCGCGGTCAGCCGGGTGGGGTTCGGCGTCCGCCGGCCGCGACTGAAGGGCGTGCGGCTTGGCTGGGTCTCGTTTCGATTGGCCCCGCCCGTGGCGCGAGCTCACTGTGCGGCTTCGCGACGGCCACAGGGGGCGACGACTTAGGCCCCGCGACGATGTATGCCAGCAGCAGCAGTCCGGTGGCTAGCAGTCCGGCGAGGGCTACTGCGAACCAGTGTCCGGCTGCGCGCATCTGGGCGACCTTGTATCTCGCGTTGCTCGCGTTACGTCCGGCGGAATGGAGGTGGGCTGCCGCGAGCGCGAGCTCGTAGTCGGTTGCGCTCTGGTTCTTTGCACCACGGTGAAGAATGTCTTCGTATCCGGGGTAGTGCCAGATGAGTATTCGGGAGGTTGCGCGAAGTGCCCGCAGTGCGCTGAACACTAGGCTCGTGATCACCACGGCATAGATGACTCCCAACGCGACGCGCCAGTCGTCGGAGCGGATTGTCGTCGAGTTCAGCAGCAGCCCGCCGCCAGCAAGAACGAAGCTGGCGGCGATCGCGACTGCGCTCTGCATCGTGGTTGCCCGTCGCTCCACACTTTCGGAGGTTGCGAACGGTGCCGCAGACTGCTCCTTTGCTTCGGCCAGGACGTCGCTGCCTCGGTCAGCCTGTGTGGCCAGGAGCTCGCGCAAGGCCGCCTCGTCCTGAAGGAAATCGGTGGGCGCGGGCACTTGTACGAATAGGCGATTCCACCACCAGCGCCGTGCATTTGCGTGTTCTGGGGCGAGCGTGCGCTTTACGCATGGCCCGAATGCCCGCCGCCACGGCATGAAGAAGGGCTCGTACGGTGTGGGCGCAGGCTGCGGCGGCGAAGGTGCCTCCTCGTCGGCCGCGGGCTCCTCGATATCGCTCATGGAGCGCTGAGTAGATCGGCAAGGCGTGCGCGCAGCGGGAGATCTGTGCGCTGCTCGATCCAGCCCCACTGACCGTTCGGGTTGATCTCGAAGAACACGTAGCCCTCGTCCGTGAACGCTAGGTCGATCGCGCCAAATAGCAGACCGTAGCTGCGCACCAGGTCGATGCAGGCGGCCTCCACGTCGGGCGACAGAGTCTCAGTCTGGTAGGGGAGGGTAAGGCTGTCTGCTCGGCGCCAGTCGACCTCGGCCTCCGGTGTTAGTTGGCTTTCGATGCGCGCAGCGAAGACCTCGTCGCCGATCACGGTCGCACGGACGTCGTAGCGCTTCGTGATCAACGCCTGAAACAGGTACGGCTCGGGACCGAGCTCGTCGAGGGCCGCGACGGCCTGCGCATCCAGCTGCGATGTGAAGAACAGCCGCAGGCCGGTGTTGGTCTCGATGCGGCCTGAGAAGAGCGGCTTGCACACCACGCTGGCCGCTTGCGCGGCGACGAACTCACGCGCAAGGTTGCCGCTGTTTGTGATGAGACTCGTGGGCACGGCGAACCCGAGGTCGCGCGCGCGCCGAAGCTGCTCAGGCTTGGAGTCTGCGAGACGGTTGCGATCGGGATGGTTTACCCAGCGTGTATCGACGGTGCGCCATAGTCCGTCGAGTGCCTCGCGCGACTCGGCCGCCGCCCACGCGGTTTGCCCGGGGGGCAACCCCGGTGAGAGCGCCGGCGGCACGGGTCGGCGGTACCAGACTGAACGCACGTCGTCGAGGTCGACGTTGCGATCAGAGAACCGGAGCTCGCCCGCTCCGCCGTCTGTCCAGCGCAGCAGGGTTTCCGTCGGGTAATCCTCGGTGTTGAAGCGCACGAACGGAGCGCCGCGCCGCGTGAGCTCCAGAATCAACCAGTCGGCTGTGTAGTCGGAGCGGGAGGTGACAATGAGGATCACCAGCCGAAGCTTAGGTGCCCCTCTCCCCAGCGGCCTTCGTGACGGTCGTGAGGTGTAGCCACTGCCCGGGCTCGGGCGATCCGGCGCGCTCGGCTGTGTCGTGATGCGCGCGGTGGGGCGAGTCGGGACGCTCGCCTTCGGCGCGCGTGTCCGTGCCGAGGGCGGTCACACGACGGCGGTCACGATCATCGTCTGACCCCTCAGCGTCGGTGAAGGTCATCGTCTTGGTACCCAGAGACGGGTCGCGGGTCTCGGCGCTGCCGGCGTCGCTCGGATGCGCGGAGCGATCGTGAGGCTCGCCGGGAGCCGCGGTCTCGGTCACGAGGCTGAGCGTGTCATCGCGATCGTCATCACCTGACTCTCCTTCGGCCTCGGTGAACGTTCGTGTGCCCAGCGCCTTGCCTGCTTCGATAAATGGTCGCCCTTCGGCGGTGAGGCTGATGGCCCGAGCCTCGTCGTAGCGGTCGGGCTCCGGTGGGGCCTCGCCTTGCGGAGCGACGAGGAAACGCTCCGCATAGAGCACCCGTGGCATGCCGCGACAGTAGCATCCGTCCGCGACGGGCGTCACACGTCGGTGCGTGGCCGTGGTCGACGGGCCGATCCGCAAGTGGCCAGCAAACCCGTCCGAAATGGGTTGATGTGCGGTTGATGCTCGACTCCTCTCGTCCGAAGCGCTGGATAGCCTGCAGAGGTGCTGGCTGGTGCTCGCGGTGACGCTCATGGCGACCTGGCCTCGAGCCTTCGCGGAGAGTACGAGCTGCTGATGGTGCGCGTCGCACAGCAGCGTGAGCAGGTCGATCGCCTACGTGGGCTTGCGGATGAGCTAGAGGGGTGCACGCAGCGCGATGAGCACCTGCTTGAAGAGATGGCAGGTGTTCTCGGGATAGCTGCACAGCTGCGCATCGAGGATGTGTCCCCGCGTCTACGCGGGCAGCGGCTGCGGGAGGTCGCGTTGCAGGTCCTCGAGACGCATTGGGGTGCTGGCCGCGAGATTCATTACCGCGCCTGGTTCGATCTTGTCCAGGAGCAGGGCTATCGCATCGGCGGCAAGGACCCTGTCGCGACCTTCCTTGCGCAGGTTCACCGAGCGCCGGGGGTAGAGAGCGTCGGGCGGCGCAGCGGTCGCTACCAGCTGTGCACGGAGCCTGTCTAGGGGCTGACTGGTTCGATCTCCTGTACGGAGTCAACACTCACCAGCCAGCAGCGCGTCTCGGGCCTCCGCCAGCCAGAGCGAGCCCCGGGCGAGAGGATCACGGAGAGAAACGACGGCAGGTCACCCGCTCGTAGCGCCGCGCGGTAACCGGCGAGGTCGGTCGTGCTCGGCGATGGATCGCCTGCCGGATGGGTATGCCAGTCGCCGATCCAGAGCGACCTGTCGAGCGCCCACGCTGCGTCGGCGATCGCTTGAGCGTGCTTGAGGTCCCGGCGAAAGCGGCTGGCGCTGCGCTGTGCGTGAGGTCCTGGATCCCCCGCCGCCGTCACGGTGAGTGGCGTCGTGTCCGTGGCGTCGAAGCCGAGCAGGACGCCGCCTGTCTCCTTTCCGTCTTGAGAGGCCCGAGCGAGCTGTTGGATATCGGCCATCGCCCACGGGCTGAACAAGACGCCCGCGATGCTAGGCGTGATCACGACCGATTCAGCGTTCCGCACGTCGGACACTCCTCGCGCGCCGCGGCAGTGGCAGTCCACAGCACCTGACCTGCCTCGGTGAGCGTGTTGAATGGCTCGGGGAAGTCCGGCTGAGGCCGCAGTGCAATAAGGCACATCTCGCCGGCCAGCTTCTGGGAGCGGTCCCCCAGCGCCTGCAGCAGCGTCGCCACAGTGGCCTTGGCGGCGAGATCGGCCACCAGGCCCAGATCGCCGGTCACGGCTGTCATCGGATGTCCCGTCTCGCCCGGCAGGTCGTAGTCCAGGTCGAACCCGAGCGGCTCCGGCTCCAGCGCGTGCTTGAGCGCGTCGCGATTGCATACCAGGCACCCCGTCCGGCCTGGGATCAGGCGCAGGACCTCTCCGTACGCGCCGGCGCCCTGCACGCAGGCGAGCACAACCGGCTTGCCGGCGCGAAACGCGAGGTGAGCGCTGACACGCCGTGAGCGCGTCCCGTCAGAGCAGACCAGCACGATGTCGGCGTCGCGGACGAGCGCCCGCAGCAGGTCTGCGTTCTGATCGGCATCGAGCGAGAGCGGCATGACCTCGACGAGCCCGTCCCGCTGGGTGAGCAGGTCGGCGACCGCACGGACCTTCAGGCGGCCGTGCTCGGTGCGCAGCGCGCGGTGGCGCGCGAAGTTGCGGGCCAGCAGCCGCCCTGGGTCAACCAACGTGAAGTGACGGATGCCATAGGAGGCCAACGCCTGGCATGCGGCGCTGCCGATGCTCCCCAACCCGATGACGAGAACCTTCTTGTCGGCGAGCAGCCGTCGAGGCCAGCCGTCATCGAGCGGTGCCAGCAGATCCGCGGAGGGGTCGAAGACCTCGTGTGGGAACCATTGAGCGTGCTCCTGGGTCGCGAGCCACGCCGCCCACGTAGGCCCGTCCTCTCCAGCAGCGGGCTCTACGGTCAGGACCAGCGAGGCGTGTGCACGCGGTGGCATCTTCCACATCGGGAGGTGGCTGCGGAAGTCCTCGATGGGGATGACCTGGCTGCGGCGGGAGGCACAAAGTCCGATGTCTGCGATACCGGACTTCGCCTTGTACCACCAGCCGCCGCCGTCAGCGCCGGTATGACGGGAGCGGTGGTCACCCAGCCAGGCTAGGTCGACCGGGCGCATACCGCTAACCCCCTTTGAGAAGCCTGCGGCGATCGCGATCCCCTCGGGCTCGTCGAAAAGCACCCGCACGGCCCCCCAGCTGGCGCCGCTCTCGAGTACCGCGTGCGCCAGGCTTTGCGGAATCAGGATGATCTGAGCGCCTACAGAGACCGCAGCTTCTCCGCCAGCTCGGGGTGACAGTAGAAGGGCCCGCTCTGGCTCATCGCGTTGATCAGGCCGGCCAGAAGAGCCAGGTATTCGACGAACCAGCCCGATGCCTTCTCCACCAGATCGGCGGCCGTGCCGGTGCCGGGCCAGTCGGCGGCGCTCCACAACAGGCAGAGGCTTCCGTCGCCGTTGAGGTGCCAGGCGTGTCGAGCGCGCAGCTCGACTGCGGGGACGGGGTCCAACGGGATCGCGATCGGCGGGGCCATTGGGAAACCTTGCGTGTAGCCGACCTCGAGCAGAAGCCGGCGGCCCTCCAGTAGCCGATCGAGGCCCTCGAGCGGCTCCAAGTCGGTTGGCCAGCCCGGCGCCAGACCCCTCCACACGCCGGCGTGCGGCTCGGCCAGCAGCTCCATCGCGGGGGCGCGCCTGGCCATCTCCTCACGCTCGCGGGCGAGCAGCCCCGGCTCCGCCGCCCGCCAGTCGATGCGCTCCAGAGCGTCCGTCACGATCAGCCCTGTTGCAGGTCTCGCACTCGCCGCGGCGACCCCACCGCGACGGCGGCGGCCCCGGCAGTCACTGCGAGGTGGCTGTCACAGCCACCTGGCGGCTGCGGCATCGCCTGGAAGATCTGCCCCCACAAGCAGATCGCCTTCTCGACCTCGCCGCGCTCAGCCGCGGTGTTGGCGCGCCACGCGAGCGATGCCGCCTCCTTGAACGCCTCACATGCGGCCGCCCGATCGAGGTCCGGCTCGATCTCCCCGCACAGACCCGCGGGGTCGAGGATCGGCTGCCAGACATATGTCTCGGCGGCGGCCAAGAAGGTCGCCAAGGACTCGTGGATGGGCCCGTCGGGCATGTGGCTGAGGCCCATGATCTCGATCGTCAGTCCCTTCATCAGTTTGCCGTGGTCGGCGTTGAAGCGCTTGAGCAGCCGCTCACGCTTGACGAACTGCCCCCCTGACTCTCTGTGACGTTCCAGCACGCGGGCGATCAGGTAGAGCGGGTCGCTGGCAATCCACTGCCGTGTGGGCACCTCAGGGATCCAGAACCCCCGCGGCAGGCCGTCCTCGACGCGGTTGAGTACGGGCACCACGTCGACGGTGAACGCGTCGGGATCCTCGGGGTCATCCAGCCAGCACGTGACAGCGTGATGGCGCACCTCGGTCCGCCGGACAGCATCGATACCGCTGCCCGGGTCGACCCGGTCGGAGCCCAGCAGGTCCTTGATCCGACTGCGTAGATGCTCGAGCGCCGCCTCGGCCGAATCGCCAGGCTGGCCCCAGTCCGGATGAGCCGTGCTGTCGTACAGGACGAGGAGATCGACGTCCTTGATCGGTTCGATCTGTGTGCCGCGGGCGAACGAGCCCGACGCGAACGTGCGCTGCACGTCGGACTCTTTGTCGAACGCGCCGCGGAATGCGTCGCGCCGTCGGCGTGCCTCGGCGACGACCTCGGCGTCGGCATCGACGTCCTGCTGAAGACCGGTGAAGGCTTCCTCGAGGGTCATCTGGCTCCTTTCACAGCAGCACGCATGATGTGCGGTAGGTGTCGCGGCCGACGGCCGCCTCGTGGCAGACCACTCGGCCGCACGAGCCGAGGTGCCAGCCGAGCAACGCCGCGAGTGGCCAGGGGCACGCCAAGTACAGGTGCGTCTCGGTGGTCCCGTAAGCGTCGCGAATGTGGAGGACCTCGGCGGCGATCGCCGCCGCCAGCGCGTTGACGCTGTCCGGCGTCACCGTCGTCCTACCCGCCACGCCATCCGGCGGGGAGATATCGACGCGTATCTTCGCCGGCGCGAGCTCGCCGCAATGGCGGGTTACGGCGGCGTCGAGGTTCTTGCTCGCGTGGACGCAGATCACCAGCCGGTGATCCACGTCGCCGCCGCCCGGTGAGCGGACTACGCGCCACCCTCCCAGGTCCGGCGCGACCCGATCGGAGAAGCAGGAGAGCCCGTCACGGTCGAGCTGCAGGCTCCAGCCGGTCGGCTCGCGGAACTCATAGCCAAGGGCCAAGGCGGCCGACAGGTGCATGTTGCCGCCAACGCGTAGCGTGCGGGGCGCGCGTGTGTCGGTGAGCGCCTGACGCAGATCGGCAAGCGCTGGCTGCAGCTGCTGTGTCCACACGCCGTGGTCGTACTCGTCGGCATCGTGCGCCAAGGGGGGCGCCCATGCCAGCTGCAGCACGGCCTCGCTCTCGACCGGCAGTGCGTCGCGGGTCTCGACCTGCACGCGGACCACGTTGTCGTCGAGCTGGGCGTACAGGTATCGCGCTAGGACGTCGTTCGCGGCGGCGCGCAGACCCTCGGTGGGGTCGCCATCGACCACACGACTGCCCAGCGGCTCGCCGAGCTCGACGTTCGCTCTGTCGCGGAGTCGCTGCCCCGCCTGCGCGAGCGGGCTGAAGCGAAACACCGCTCCGCTGAAAAACTCCGGATCGCGGCGTCGCCGGGCATCCATCGCTGGCAGCTCGATATCGCAGACGAAGTCCGAATCCAGCACCGGCTCGGCGTAGTGGAGGACGAACCCGCTGCATTGCTCCCCGATCGCGGCCTGCACAGTCTCGCTCTTGTAGTCGCCCCAGCCCATCCGCCGGCGATCTCGCCAGATCGGCACGCCACGTAGGCGCAGCGCGAGATCGAGCGCATCGGCACCCTCCAAGCTGGGCTCATCCCAGGTGTAGGACAGAAACAACGGCGAGCTCACCGGCTAGCTCAGTTCACCTGGTAGCGCGACCACGACACGGCCTCGAGCGGGACGCTCGCCATGAAGTCGACGAGATCGCGCCGGCCGTAATAGGACGGCACGCCCTGCGAGTCCTGGGCCATGATGATCGTCGGCAGGCCGCCGAACACGGCGCTGAATGCGCGGATCGCGCTTTCGCATTCTGGCGGGCTGTTCAATGTCGACGGGCGGACGATCGCCACGGCGAAGGTGACGCCCTGCTCGGTGATGATGGCCCCCTCGATCGTGGGCATGTGCACTCCCCCTATCTCGCTTGTAGATGACATAGCTAGAGGTACTTGCGCCAATGTACGGCGGGCACAGGACGGATCGGCGGGTCGCGGGGGACTGCGCGTGATTCACGAGGCTGGGTTCGTGGGAGCATGGCTGGTGCCGGCGGTGCTCCGCTGATTGCGACGAGGATTTGTTTTGCATCGGGGGTCTCTCGGCTGGGTTTCGGTTTGCGAGGCGCAGCACTCGATTTCCAGGCCGAGGCTACGCTTCATCCGCTACGGATGCAACCCCAGATACCCTGACGTTACTAGCGGTAACACCGCGTCGGTCGAGTCGTTGGCAGGGGGGCCAACGAGCGGGTTAGACTCTTGCGCTATCACCGAGCGCACGCTGGTTCTCCTGGCGGTAAGTAATACAGCCCATTCCTTATGACTAAGAAGTCCAACTCAATTGCAGAACCGAAGGTCAGCCGGCCCCGCTCCAAGCGCGCGCGAATTGCACCCGTACCGACGCCTTCGGATGCGGCGCTCGTACTGAATGCGCGCGCGAGCAGCCGCGCCAAGGACCGCCGGACAACGGTGCGCCACGCGTTCATCGGCTCGGGCTGGCACGTCGGCGAGCCCGCCGCGGATGACCCGCCCCTGGCACGTCTACTGCGCGCATCGAAGGGCGGGAACATCCGGCTGAAGCTGTATCTCGCCGTGCTGTGGCAGGCCGGAGGCGGTGATGAGCGGCACAGCGTCGAATGGCCAGCGCGAACCTGGGCGGCGCTGCTGGACTTACCCGACCCCGAGCAGCGCGGTGATCGTCGGATACGCGACGCGATCCGGGCACTCGAGCGCGCCGAGCTGCTGGTTGCGGACCGACAGCCCGGTCGGCCGATCCGGCTGATCCTTCTCCGCGATGACGGCAGTGGCGAGCCGTACACGAACCCCGGGCAGGCTGCCCGGGCCACGAAGGAGGCCGGGGCATTCGATCGGACCGACCTCTACGTGCAGCTGCCGTCCGCTTTCTGGACGGCAGGCTGGGCAATCGTGCTGTCGACACCCGGGCTGGCGATGCTGCTCGTGATGCTGCTGCTCACGAGCAACGCCAATGAGTCGCGGGTATGGATCAACCCGGGCCAAGCGCGGGCTCGATTCGGCCTCTCGGAAGACACGTGGAGCAGAGGGGTGGCAGAGCTCCGGCGTCAGGGCCTCCTCGAAATCCAGAAGAAGCCCGTCAGCGAGGATTTCGGCTGGCGGCGGATCCGCAACACATACACCCTCGTGCCAACGCGCCTCGATGGCGGACCGGGTCAGCCGCGAGGCGAGGAAGCGCGCCCGGGGAGGTCGACTCGTCGGCGACTGTCCGCGCGCGCCAAGGGTTGACTCGACGAAGGGATGTTTCGCGACCGCGGGTCGGCTGAGCGACACGCCGCCGGCGGTTGGAGTAAAGGGGTCAGTCGTGGGCCCACCTGTGGGCCCACCCGGGGCGTTGAGGCGCGCTCGAGGGGGTCCGAAAACGCCCTTGACGGCCGTGATAACGCAGTATCGCCAGCGGCCGGGGACCGTGATTACGAGTGAAGTGCTCTACCAGCTGAGCTACGTCGGCGCGCTCACAAACCTTAGCTGCCTCATGTCGGCTGGACGCCGCGCCCGTGCCCGCAGATCGTCCGTATTCGCGGCTTCTGATGATCAGCCGGACGGCCCTTAACGGACCCGGGCGTTCAGGGCCGGCGTCGACGTGGTTGACTGGAAGCTCTCCTTCAATCCGCAAAGACTGGAGCAGCAATGAAGACGCGCAAGCTCGCATCGCTCGAGGTCTCCGCGCTCGGGCTCGGATGCATGGGTATGTCGGCCTTCTACGGCTCGGCTGACGAAGGCGAGGCGATCGCGACCATCCGACGGGCGCTCGAGCTCGGGATCAACTTCCTCGACACGGCGCAGCTCTACGGGCCGATGAGCAACGAGGAACTGATCGGCCGCGCGATCGAGGGACATCGTGACGAGTACGTGATCGCGACGAAGTTCGCGCGGCGAATCGAACCGACGACGAAGCCGGGTGACCTCTCGACGCTCGGGCCGGTCGACGGCTCGGCCGAGCATGTCCGAAACTCGATCGACGGATCGCTGAAACGGCTCGGCACCGATCACGTCGACCTCTACTACCAGCACCGCGTCGATCCGAACGTGGCGATCGAGGAGACCGTGGGGGCGATGGCGGAGCTCGTCGAGCAGGGCAAGGTGCTCCACATCGGCCTCAGCGAGGCGGCACCCGAGACCATCCGCCGTGCCCAAGCCATCCACCCGGTCACGGCCGTGCAGACGGAGTACTCGCTCTGGACGCGCGAACCTGAGGGCGAGATCCTGCCCACCTGCCGCGAGCTCGGGATCGGGTTCGTGCCCTACTCGCCGCTGGGGCGCGGCTTTCTCTCCGGGCGCTTCAAGTCACCAGAGGAGCTGGACGAGGGCGACTTCCGCCGCTACGGCCCCCGCTTCACGGGCGAGAACCTGCAGGCCAATCAGCAGCTCGCCTCAAAGGTGGCCGAAATCTCCCGGGAGAAGGGCATCACGCCGGCGCAGCTGGCGCTCGCCTGGGTCCTCGCCCAGGGCGAGGACCTGGTCCCGATTCCCGGCACGAAGCGGCGCACGTACCTCGAAGAGAACGCCGCCGCGGTGGATGTCGAGCTCAGCGAGGAAGACCTGGCGCGCATCGAGGCGGAGCTGCCCAGCGCGGCGGGTGAGCGCTATGACCAGGCCGGGATGGCGGCTGTCAACCTCTAGCCGATCCCGTTGCCGCGCCCGACCTCGGCATCACGTTGCGCGCCCGGCGAAGGGCATAACCCTCGGCGCTGTCGCAAGCGCCCGCTCCGAGCGCTGATCATGGTTGCGACCCTCGCGCTGATCGGGGTCGGCGCCTGCGGCGGCGGGGCAAAGGGAAACAGCCTGTCCTCGACCGCAGCGCCGGACGGCGAAGCGTCGTCAGCGTCCGGCCGAGCCGTACGGACCCAGATTGGCCACGTCAGGGTCGTGGTCGTAGGCCGTTCGGTCCGGGGTCGTGAGATTCTCGCTCGAGTCGTCGGCGATCCCGCCGCCGCACGGCGCGTTCTGGTGGTCGGCTGCGTGCACGGCAACGAGACCGCCGGCGAGGCGATAACGCGTCGCCTGCGGAGCGCCGTGCCGCCGGCTGGCAGCGTGTTCTGGCTCGTCGATGAGTTCAACCCGGACGGCTGTCAGACGAACACGCGCCAGAACGCTCACGGGGTTGATCTCAACCGCAACTCACCATGGCATTGGGAGCGCCTTGAAGGTCCCGGGGGCACCTATTACTCCGGCCCGGGGCCGCTGTCCGAGCCGGAGTCGCGTGCGATCAACCGCCTCGTGAGGCGTCTGCACCCGGTCCTCAGCATCTGGTATCACCAGCACGCGTCGCTCGTCGACGACTCATCGGGCGGCAGCCTCGCGATCGAGAGCCGCTATGCGCGCGCCGTCGGCTTGCCCCTTCGAAACTACGGCGTCTTTCCCGGGAGCATCACGACGTGGCAGGACGTCACCTACCCGCATGACAGCGCCTTCGTCGTCGAGCTGCCGGCGGGACCGCTGCCGCCATCGTCGCTCGCGCGGCATGTCGCCGCGGTGCTGGCGCTGAGATAGCCCCACGCGCCGGCCGGCCGTCGGCCTCTCAGGCCGCGTTCGCCCGGAGCTCCTCGAGCTCGCGAACCGCCGCCAGGAGCGACTCGCCGTGCTTCTCACAGAACGACGGGCCAATCCCGCGGATCTCGATCAGCCTCTGCATGCTCGCCGGGCGCCGGCGCAAGACGTCTTCCAGCACCGCGTTCGCGGCCACCGTGTAGGCCGGCTTGCCCTCGGCCCGCTCCCACCTCCAGGTCCTCAGCTGCTCGAACTCATCCCCGTCGACGGGCTCTTCGCCATCGCCGTGCTCGTCCGCGAGCCCATCCTGCGAGGCGCCCCTGCCGGCTCGAGAGCTCGCTGCCGCGCGGCCTGCGCGCCTGCTCGCCTTGGCTGTGATCGGGGTGCTCGCCACGCGCTCGAGGGTCGCGTCGGCCTCGCACACGTCGCAGCATCTCCCGCTCGGACGGCACTCCTCCTCGTCGCCGAAGTGGTCGAGGATCTGCCTGCGCCTGCAGATCTCCGCTCCGGCGCTGAAGCGCTCGATCGACCGGTATGACTCCCAGCCGCGATCCTTCGCCGCCTTGATCGCCATGTACGCCTTCCTTGGGCTCCCCTGCCCGGTGAGCCTTACGAGCAGCCCTTCGTGGCCGCCCGGTCGCAGCTCCACGGCGCCCGCCCGCTCGGCGATCGACAGCAACACCCTGTCGCGCTCCCCGAGCTCTCCGTGCCCGATCGCCAGCGTCTCCTCCTCGGCGCCACGACGCAGGCGTGCGACGTAGCGCCTCACATCATCCACGCTCGTCTCGCGCTCCTTGATGAACCTGATCAGCCTCCCCAGGTCCATCCTCGCGGCCAGCAGCAGCGCCCTTGCCGGCCGCCCGTCACGGCCGCCCCTTCCGGCCTCCTGGTAGTAAGCCTCGAGGCTCGTCGGCAGCGCCCAGTGCGCGACCGTCCTCACGTCCGCCTTGTCCACGCCCATGCCGAACGCGTTCGTCGCCACGACCACCTCGGCCCGCCCCTCCATGAACGCCGTCTGGCTCTCCCGCCGCGCCACCGGCGTCATGCCGGCGTGGTAGGCCACCGTCTCGATCCCCTCAGCGGTCAGCCTGCCCGCCACCTCGTCGGTGTCCTTGCGCGTGCCGCAGTACACGATCGCCGGACGCGCCTGCGGGGCGTCCAGCGCGTGCAACAACACCGCCTGCTTGCGCGCCACCGCTCCCTTGCCCTCGAGGCTCACGACGTCGAAGGTGAGGTTCGGGCGGTCGAAGCCAGAGCGGACCGACATCGGGTCGCGCAGCCCGAGTCGCTCGGCGATCTCCTGCGCGACCCGAGGCGTCGCCGTCGCCGTCGCCGCCATCACAGCCGGTCGGCCGGTCCCCGCCTCGCCCACGCCGCCCGCGGAGGCGGCGCCGAGCGAGGCGATCGCGTCCTGCAGCCGCAGGTAGTCGGGCCTGAAGTCGTGTCCCCACTCGGCGACGCAATGAGCCTCGTCGACGACGAACAGCGACACTCGCCGGCGTGTCAGCGCCTCCCGGAACGCGCCCGAGCCGAACCGCTCGGGCGCCGCGAGCACGAGCTGGGTCGCGCCCGACTCGATCTCCCGCAGCGCCTGCGCGTTGTGGCCCTCTTCCATCCCCGACGCGAGCATGCTCGCTCTCACGCCCGCCTGCTGAAGCCTTCGCCACTGGTCGGACATCAGCGCGATCAGCGGGCTGACGACGAGGACGAGGCCTTGATCGGCGAGCGCAGGGAGCTGGTAGCAGAGCGACTTACCGCCTCCCGTCGGCATCACCACGAGGCTGTCCCGGCCCTCCAGCGCAGCCTCCACGGCCTCCCGCTGGCCCGGCCTGAACGCCTCGAGACCGAAGCGGGCGAGCAGCTCCTCGGGCGTCTGGCGCGCCGCCTGCGCAGTCATCTGCATGATCCTGACGCTACCGCCCGCTTCGGCCAGGACCGCCGCCGCAGCCGGCCCGAACCCGCGGCCGCTCACCGCGAACGCCGACCGGGCCGCCTCCGGGCGGCCCTCATGATCAAGCGCCGCGCCTCGGCCTCCACACGATCCGCGCGCCCGCCGCGGGGACCAGCGTGATCGCGCGCCGACGCACCCACTCGCCCTTGCGCCACCTGCGGCCCGGCAGGCTCGGCTCGAGCTCGCCGAGCACAGTCCGCAGGATCAGCCTCATCTCCAGCTGCGCGAACGAGGCGCCGATGCAGCGGCGGATCCCTCCCCCGAACGGGATCCACGAGAACGTCTCGGGCCCGTCCTCGAGGAAGCGCTCGGGGCGGAACTCCGCCGCAGCCTCGTACACGCGCGGGTTCCGATTCGTGAGGTAGATCGACGGCACCACGCGCGTGCCCGCCGGAAGCCTGTACGAGCCCACCTGGAGCTCCTCCTGGAGCAGCCTCACGACGATCGGCACGACCGGCCTGACCCGCAGAGTCTCGTTGATGACCGCCGTCATGTACTCATCGCCGCCGCTCTCGATCTCCTCCTGCAGCCGCCTCAGCTTCGCCGGGTGGCGCACGAGCCGCTCCACCGCCCACGCGACGGACGTCGCCGTCGTCTCATGCCCGGCGAGCAGGAGCGTCACGAGCTCGTCCCGCAGTTCGCCGTCGGTCATCGGCTGCTCGTCCTCGTCGCGCGCCTGCATGAGCAATGACAGGATGTCCCTGCGCTCGGCCAGGTCCTCCTGCGCGCGCCGCCTCGCCAACTCCTCGTAGATGACCTCATCGAGGTGGTCGAGCGCCCGCCCGATCGCGCCCGCCGGCCGCTCGAGGCTCGGCAGCCGCAAGGCGACGAGCACGATCGCGAGCGGATGCATCGGCTTCAGCAGCCCGGCGATCGCCTCCTTCAGCGCGCCCATCCGCTCGGCTTCCACACCGAACACAGCCCGCAGGATCACCTCGAGCGTGATCGCCCGCGTACGCTCCTGCAGCCGCATCGGCCGGCCCATCGGCCATGTGGCCATGTCGCGCCGCGTCGCCTCCACGATCACCTCTTCGTACTCCCGCATCCGCTCCCCATGGAACGGCGGCAGCAGCAGCTTGCGCTGGCGCATGTGCTCCGGCCCCGTGAGCACGATCACCGAGCTCGGCCCCATCACGGAGGCCACGGGCGATTTGCCCGCCCCTGACGGAGCCACCTCGGGCGGCGCCGTGAAGACCGTCTTCACCGCCTCCGGATCGCTGATCAGCACGAGTTTCATCCCGCTCGGCGAGAACGTGAGCGTGAACGCCTCCCCGTGCCGTCGCGCGCAGCCGTCCATCACCCAAGTGGGCGCCAGCGCCCACGCGAGCGTCTGCAGCACCGCCGGCGCTCTCGGTCCCGGCGGCAGGCCCTCCGTCGCCGCGACAGGAGCCTCGACGGGCGCGCCTTGCTCTCTAGCTGCGGTCGGGGCGCTTGCCATCCACGTACAAGGTACTCCCCGCCGGCCGGCGAGCGTCAGCGCGAGGTGGTCGTCGTCGAGCGGCCCGAAGGCCGGACGGGGCTTTTCGGCTGCACGCGATGCACCGGATAGACCGGCCCCTGGCGATGCACCTTCGTCGCGTCGTGATCGAGCACCCGCCCGACCGCGTGCTTGACGCTGTGGGCCGCATGGCTCACCGCGTGCCTCACCCCGGGCGAGATCGCGTATGCGAGCAACGTCGCCGCGATGCCGACGGAGGCGATCGCGATCGCCAGCCGCGATCGCCGCTGGCCGATCCCAGGTCGGTCTCCACCCGATGGGGCCGGCCGTGCGCTGAAGGGGGAGATGGACATTTCGCTAACCAGCCTAGACCCCAGCGGGCGCTGGTCGCGGCAAGCCGACGCTAACGGCGGATCAGCCGCCAGCGCTGGCTCGGTACCCGCTTGCGCCGGCCGCTCTCGAGCAGCGCCGTCGCGACGAGGCTCTGCGCCCTTCCGATCTCCGACCGCGAGAGCACCGCCTCACGTCTGTTCAGATACCCGAGCAGCATCCGTGCCGGCACCACCCTGACGCCCTTTCTCCGCGCCAAGGGGCGATCGATCCAGGCGCGGCTGAACACGAGCAGCGGCTCGACCGGGATACCGGTCACGCGCTCGATCGCCTTTCGCTGGGCCTGCGCCTGGCTCAGCACGGCTCCGTGCAGGCGACCCACGCGAATCGGCCCGCCATGGCTCTTCGTCTCGACCGTGAACACTCCCGCCGGCCCGATCAGGATGTGATCGACATTGCCTCGCCCGAGGCTCGCGTCGTGGATCACCTCCCATCCGCTGTCCGCCATCTCGTCCAGCAGCCCCCCGACGTGCTCCTCTCCGGTCGCGCCCCTGTCACGGCGCTCCACGAGCGGCAGCACATAGCGCGAGATCACGAAGATGCTCGCGAGCAGCACGACCTCCGACGCGAGGAAGAGAGGGGCGTGCAGGCCGAAGATGCGACCCAGCAGCGCAGTCGCCACGGCGAGCAGCCCGAGCGTGACCAGCGTGCGCATCCGCAGCCGCTGCACGGTCTCCCGCGCGTACTGCCCCGGGGTGCGGCGGGTGGGATCCGCGTCCGCTATGTGCATGTCTCCTTCCTCGATCGCCTTTTCCCTTACATCGGCCGATCGAGACGCGCGCCTTGAGCGTGCAGCGTTGCCGCCACGCACCTGAGAGGCGTGGAGACTCGCTCGAAGTTCTAAAGCCTGGACCCGGCCCGGCCGAAGCCAAAAGGGATTCCCACCCACCAAAACGGATCCACTCCCCCTCATGGATCACCGTCGAGCACGGATGCTTCGCAATGATCGACCCAGCTTCCCCCACGTCCGATATCTGCCTCCTGCTGCGCGCACACGCCGAGCAACGCTGGTTGTGCCATGAGGTTCTGCCAGTCCTGCGCCAGCTCGAGCAGCGCGACACCCTTCCCGAGGAACAGCTCGGCGCGGCGCTCGCCTACCTGGAGGTCCTCTGGATCGAGGCCTCCCAGCGGGCCGCCGAGACGGACGCTGCCTACGCCGACCTGCTCGCCTGGGCAGCCGCCCCCGACCCGCCGCTGCACAAGAAGGCCCGCAGCTATCACGGGGCCGTCGTCCGCGTGCGCGAGGCCATCGCCCGCCACGTCGTCGCGCTCGTGTCCGCCCCGAGCGGCGAACGTCGCGGAGACCGCGCGAGCTCCTACTGAGCCGGTCGCATACGCTGCCGCGCCATGGCCCGGCTGCGCTTCGACCTGCAATCTCACTCGACGCACTCCGACGGCGCGCTGGGAGCGGCGGAGGTCGTCGAGCGCGCGGCCGACAGCGGGGTCGAGCTGCTCGCCCTCTCAGATCACGACACGGTAAGCGGCGTCTCCGAGGCGCTCGCGGCGGGCGAGCGCGCCGGCGTCCGCGTCGTAACGGCCGTCGAGATCTCGGCGGTCGACGACGGCGCTCCCGTCGGGCGTGAACTTCATGTCGTCGGTTACGACATCGACCACACGGCCGCGCTGCTGAGGGAGCGACTGTCCGAGTTCCTCGCCGATCGCGAGCGACGCACGATGCGCATGGCAGCCGCGCTGCGCGAGCTCGGCCTCGAGCTCGACGAACGCGAGCTCGCGGCGCGTGTGGCCGCGGGTCAGCCGATCGGCAGGCCCCACCTCGCCGAAGCGGCGCTGCGCTCCCCGGCCAACGCCTCCAGGCTCAAGGAGGAGGGGATCGACGAGATCGGCTCCTTCATCAGGGCCTACCTCGTCGAGGGCCGGCCGGCCTTCCGCCTGCGCGAGACTCCCACCGTTGTCCAGGCCGTCGACGCGATCCACGAGGCGGGCGGCGTCGCGATCTGGGCCCACCCCTTCTGGGAGATCTCCGAGCCCGCCGAAGTCCTCGAAAGCGTCGACCGCTTCCGCGCGCTCGGCATCGACGGCGTCGAGGCCTTCTACATCACGCACACCCGCGAGCAGACCGAGCTGCTGGCGGAGCGCTCTGGCGCGCTGGGCCTGCTCAGCACCGGATCGTCCGACTTCCACGGCCCCGAGAACAAGCTCTTCTCGCGCTTCCTCGCGTTCGAGACCTACGGTCTCGAGCCGAACCTCGGCCCGATCGCCTTACGGCGCTAGCAGCGCCTGCAGCCGGTAGGCGAGCGCCTCGAGGGCGAGCTCCTCGGAGACGTTGAGCGAGAGGCTCAGGCGCGAGTCGCCGATCGCCTCGATCCCCCCCCGTAGCCGCGCGCCATTCCTGCCCTGGGCGTCGTGCTCCAGCTCGGGCCGGCGGTCGACCGCGTACACGAGCTCGGGCGCGCCCTCGCAGATGCACAGGAGATCCCTCAACCACAGCTCAGCGAGCCTCAGCGCGAGATCGAGCGTCCGCGTGCGCACCCGCCGCTCTCCGCGCCGGCTCGCCTCCATGCGCTCGCGCTCATAGCGCTTGCGCTCCTTGCTCGGCAGCAGCTCGAGCTCGCTCGCCATCTGCTCCTGCTCGCGCTCACCGGCGCCGGCGCCCGCGGCCTTCGCGAGCTCGAGCAGCCCCATCCACGGGCGCCCGGCGGTCGAGCCGGCGAGCGCCGAGCGGACGAAGTCCTCTGCGCTGGCCCGCAGCGCGCCACCCTCCTCGCTCGCCAGCCGCACCGCCAGCCTGGCGTTGCCCGAAGCCAGCCGCGCGGACGCCTGGGCGCGGTCGCCCGCCACTCCCTCCAGGCCCTCCGCGACGCTACGCGAGGGCAGCGGATCGAAGCGCACGAGCTGGCAGCGCGAGGCGATCGTCGGCAGCACGTCCTCGCGCCGGTCGGTGAGCAGCAGCAGGTGCGCGAAGGACGGCGGCTCCTCGAGCGTCTTCAGCATGCGATTGGCCGCCTGGTCGTTCATCGTGTCGACGCCCTCGATCACGAACACGCGCCGTGTCGATTCGAACGGCGTCCGCGTCGCCGCGGCGACGACCGGCTCCTCGACGTCGGAGACGAGCATCTCCGCGGCGCCCGACGGCGTGACCCAGGTCAGGTCGGGATGGGCGTCGCGCCCCACCCGATCGCGCACCCCCTGCGGGTCCGCGGCACCATCGGCGAGCAGCGCCGCGGCGAACGCCCGCGCGATCGTCCGCTTGCCGGTGCCGGCGGGTCCGTGGAACAGATAAGCGTGCGAGGGGTTTCCGTGCGGCGCCAGCGCCGGGATGAGCACGGCGCGTGCATGGGGGTGCGCGTCGATACCGGGCAGCTCCCCGCCATTTTCGGCACCGCCCACGTCGGTCGGCTGGGCGATCGCGGGCATGACTCGCATCCTAGATGTAGTTTCGGGACGGAACGCTCGCCCGGCGGCGACGGTACGGTGCGAGCGTGGCCCGCGGCAGGCTGATCACGATCGAGGGACTCGACGGCGCGGGCAAGTCCACCCTCGCGGACGCCTTGCGGGGTGAGATCGCCGCTCGCGGCCTGCGGGCGGAGCTCCTGCGCGAGCCTGGCGGCGTGGAGCTCTCCGAGCGGATCCGCGCGCTCGTGAAGGACCCATCGCTCGCGGTCTCCCCGCGCGCCGAGGCGCTCCTGTATGCCGCCGCGCGCGCACAGCTCGTCGCCGAGCGCCTGGAGCCGCTGCTCGACGAAGGGGCCGTCGTGCTGCTCGACCGCTTCGTTGACTCCTCGCTCGCCTACCAGGGTGCCGGGCGCTCGCTCGGCGTCGAGCAGGTGCGCGCGATCAACCTCTTCGCCACAGGCCCGCTCGAGCCCGACCGCACGCTGCTGCTGCGCATCTCTCCCGAGGGTGGCCGGGCGCGCCAGCGCGAGCGTGCCCTCGCACCCGACCGCCTCGAGCGCGAGGGCGAGGGCTTCTTCGGCGCCATCGCCTCCGCCTACGACGACCTCGCCCGCGACGAGCCGGGCCGGCTCCGGGTGATCGACGCCGAGCAGCCACCCGAGCAGGTGCTCCGCGAGGCGCTCGCTGCGATCGAGGACCTGCTCTCCTGAGCGCACCCGCGGGCTAGCATGAACCCGTTGACCAGTTCCCGGCACAGCCGACGATCGCTGCCCTCGCCTGCGAGCATCCTGGCGGGCGCATTGGTGCTCATGGCGTTCGGGACGGCGCCCGCGTTCGCCGCCGCGGGTGGCGCGACCGGCAACCCAAGCACCAACGGGTCTCCCGCGGCGAGCCAGACGGGCACGACGGCGCCAACCGTCCGGTCGAGCACGAGGACCTTCTCCGTGAGAATCAACCCCGCTCCGCGACGAGCCTCGAGCTCTACCTCAACGGCGGCGATCGCATTGGCGGCGTTGGCGGCGCTGGTGGCGCTTTCCGCCGCCGTCTGGGGCTTCGCGCGCCGGCGCGCCCTCGAGCCCCGCTGGAGCGCTTCGATGCGCCACACGATGGCCGAGGCGGGTTTCCGCGCTTCTGCCACCTGGGCCGAATTCACGGACTGGGTTCGCCTCGGACGCTGAGGTTCTGGACGGGCTGAGAGGTCGTTGGATCGCCCGCCGGCCTTCTAAAATTGAAGGTCCTCCTCGGCTCCTTTCCGTCCGCCCCAGGCGGCAGGATGTCTGGCCCCAACAACGAGCTTCAGTGGCCGTCCGAGACGCCGGCGCAGAGGAGAGGAAAGCCGATGAATCCAGCTAGCCAACCACCCACTTCAGAGCAGACGACCGCCGGCGTCGGGCTCAAGGTCAAGCGCCTCTTCACGAGTCCGGACACGCATCCGTTTGACGCCATCGAGTGGGAGCGGCGCGATGCGCGCATCGGCCACGGCGACCGCGTCGCCTTCGAGCAGCAGGACGTCGAGTTCCCGAAGAGCTGGTCGCAAAACGCGACAAACATCGTCGCCCAGAAGTACTTCCGGGGGCAGCTGGGCTCGCCGGAGCGCGAGAGCTCGGTGAAGGAGATGATCAGCCGCGTCGCCGGGACGATCTCCCGCTGGGGGCGTGAAGGCAACTACTTCGCAAGCGAAGAGGACGCCAGAGCGTTCAACCACGAGCTCACGCACGTCCTCGTGAATCAGATGGCGGCGTTCAACTCGCCGGTGTGGTTCAACGTGGGCTTTGAGGAGAGCCCGCAGTGCTCGGCGTGCCTGCCGTATCACGCCTTGGTGTCGACGCCCCAGGGAATGGTCCCAATTGGCGAGATCGTCGAGAGCGAGCAGGTGGGCCTCAGCGTCTACGACTCCACGGGAGTGACCAACGTGGTCGCAGTCAAGGACAACGGTCGCAAGCCAGTCTGGCGAGTCAAGCTGCGCAACGGCAGCTTCATAGAAGCCACTCCGGACCACGTCGTCAAGGCAATTGCTGAGCGGGGTGCGAAGCCCGAATGGCTGCGAGTCGATGACCTGAAGTCGGGCATGCGGCTACACCTACATCCGCACCGCGCCAAGGTGACCGATCCGATTCGCGTAGCAGTGGGTGCGAGCGGCGTCGAGGCGGCCAATGTCGAAGCCCTTGAGCTGCTTAACGACTACGATCGCGTCGCGGTGGCAGAAGCCGCGCTCGCCGGTTGGTTGCAGGCAGATGGATTCGTCGGGCAGTACACGACCGGCACGAATCGCTCGCTCACGATCGAGTTCCAGGTCGCAAGCGATGACGAGTTCGACTGGATCATCGAGAACCTTGACATCGTGTTCCCCGACGTTCACCACAAGGTTCGGGAGGCGGACACGAAAGAGACGCGCGTGCGTCGCATTCGCGTCTACGGAGAGGTCCTTCGCGAGTACGTCGAGCGCTGGGGCCTTCTGGACCGTGGTACGGAGATGCGCGTGCCCTCCCGGCTCTTCACGTCGTCGCACGACGAGACCGTCGCGTATCTTCGCAGCATCTTCCAGGCCGACGGTTATGTGTCGGTGCGCCGTGACCACGGCTGCGAGAGCGCGCGCGTCGGCTTCGCCGTGATCGGCGAGAACTGGACGGAGGACGTTCAGTTACTGCTGGGGACGCTGGGTATCTTTTCTCGCCGCACGCACAAGAGAGAGAAACGCGACGATCTCCATGACCTCCACGAGGTGATGATCGGGATCGGATCCGAGCGTGCGCGGTTTGCCGAGCTGATCGGATTCATAGGACGGGACAAGCAGGAAAAGCTGTTGGAGTCATTGACGTTGCGCAAACCAAAGCGCTGTGCCGACGTCCGCGTGGAGGAGGTCGTTTCGATCGAGCACATGGGCGAGATGAACGTCTACGACATCCAAACCGAGTCGAACGAGTTCCTAACCAACAACATCGCCGTCCACAACTGCTTCATCCTCAGCGTCGAGGACACGATGGAGTCGATCCTCGACTGGAACACCAAGGAGGGGATGATCTTCAGGGGCGGCTCGGGCTCGGGCATCAACCTGTCGAACATCCGCGGATCGATGGAGCCGCTTGCCAAGGGCGGCACCGCGTCTGGACCGGTTTCGTTCATGCGCGGTGCCGACTCCTGGGCGGGGACGATCAAGTCCGGTGGCAAGACGCGTCGCGCCGCGAAGATGGTCGTGCTCGACGTCGACCACCCGGACATCCGGGAGTTCATCTGGTGCAAGGCCAAGGAGGAGGACAAGGCCGAGGCGCTCCGCGACGCGGGCTTTGACATGTCGATCGACGGCGATGGCTTCAAGTCGATCCAGTACCAGAACGCGAACAACTCGGTCCGCGTCACAGACGAGTTCATGCGCGCCGTCGAGGAGGATGGCGAGTGGCGGCTGATCTCCCGCACGACCGGCGAGCCGATCGGCGAGCCCGTGAGCGCGCGCCAGTTGATGAGCGAAATCGCCGAAGCTGCCTACCGTTGCGCAGATCCGGGCATCCAGTACGACACCACCATCAACCGCTGGCACACCGATCCCAACTCGGGTCGAATAAACGCTTCTAACCCCTGTGCCGAGTACATGCACGTTGACAACTCCGCGTGCAACCTAGCCTCGCTAAACCTCATGAAGTTCCGCCGCTCCGACGGGACGCTCGACGTCGAGTCCTTCGAGCACACGGTCGACATCTTGCTGCTCGCCCAGGAGATCATCGTGGGGCCTTCCAGTTACCCGACCGAGGAGGTCGGCGTCAACGCGAGAGCGTTCCGCCAGCTCGGTCTCGGTTACGCGAACCTCGGCGCATATCTGATGAGTAACGGAATGTCGTATGACTCAGACGAGGGTCGCAACGCGGCGGCGGCCATAACCGCGTTGATGACGGGTCGGGCCTACCGCCGCTCGGCCGAGGCTGCCGTAGCGCTCGGTCCCTACGAGCGCTACGGCGAGAACCGCGAGGCGCACAACAACGTGATGCGCATGCACCGTGACGCGGCCTATTCGATCCCAGCCGACGGCAGCGCTGACACCGGGCTGCTCTCTGCTGCAAGGCAGTCGTGGGACGAGGCGGTCGAGCTTGGCGAGCGTCATGGCTATCGCAACGCTCAGGCCACCGTCCTCGCACCTACGGGCACGATCTCCTTCCTGATGGACTGCGACACAACCGGCGTCGAGCCCGACTTCTCACTGGTCAAGTTCAAGGAGCTCGTGGGCGGCGGTCAGATGACGATCGTCAACAAAACCGTTCCGCTGGCCCTGCAGACGCTCGGCTACTCAGAACAGCACATTGAGCAGATCGAGGCCCATCTTGCGGAGCACGGAACGATCGTCGGGGCACCCGGCCTGAACGAGGAGCACCTGTCTGTGTTCGACGTCGCGGTCGGCGAGCGCGCGATCTCCCACATCGGGCACATCAAGATGATGGGAGCCGTGCAGCCATTCATCTCTGGGGCTATCTCGAAGACCGTTAACCTCCCTGAGGAGGCCACGGTCGAGGACATCGCAGACGCCTACCTCCAGGCCTGGCATCTCGGCATCAAGGCACTTGCGATCTACCGCGACGGGTCGAAGACCGCCCAGGCGCTGCGCACCGACGCGCAGAAGGCAGCGCCGGCCGACGTGGACGCGATCGTCGAGCAGGCGGTGAGCAAGGCGCTCGCCGAGGCCGGACCGCGTCGCAAGCGCATGCCGCGCGAGCGCCAGTCGATCACGCACAAGTTCTCGATCGGCGGTCACGAGGGCTACATCACCGCGGGCATGTACCCCGATGGCAGCGTCGGCGAGATCTTCCTCACGGACATCGGCAAGGAGGGCTCGACGCTGCGCGGGATGATGAACTCGTTCGCGACGGCGATCTCGATTGCGCTGCAGTACGGCGTACCGCTCGAAACGCTCGTGCAGAAGTTCAGCTACATGCGCTTTGAGCCGGAGGGCATCACCGGCAACCCGGAGATCCCGTTCGCGAAGTCGATGCCCGACTACATCATGCGCTGGCTGGCCTCGCGCTTCCTCGACACGGACGCGCAGGAGGAGCTCGGTATCCTCACGCCCGAGGTCAGGGCTCGCAAGGCCGCACAGGAGGCAGCGCAGTCGATGCACGGCTCAGACACGGCGGGGCCGAGCACCGCAGACCAGGAACACGAAGGTGCGGCGCCCGAGGCGTCGGCCGGAGCAACCGGCCAGGGCACGCCGGCCGCGGCTTCCTTCACCGACTCGCCGCCTGTGGTTCCCGCACGACTTCAGGGTCTCGATTTGGGGCCGGCTTGCGGTCAGTGCGGAGGCATGATGCAGCGGACTGGGTCCTGCTACACGTGCTCCAGCTGCGGGAACAACACAGGCTGCGGCTGAGTCTCGGCGTCACCCGGTGGTGATACGCGGCTTCGCTTCGCGCGACGTTGCGCCGATGTCGCCCTGCCAGGCAATCAGCCCGGGTCGATGCGACACGCGGTATGGTTCGATCTGCCTCTCAGACGCAGATGACGTCGGAGAGCGTATGAGGGATCATCAAAAGCGGGCGACTCATCGGGGTGCGATCTGTGGGGAGCCCGCAGACTACGAGGAGGGATGTCAGATGCAGGCCACGAATGGCTGTTCTGTTTTGTCTCGTTCGCGCATTCGCTTGATCGGGTGCTCGATGGCGATCGCGCTGGCGCTCTCGGCGCTGTGTTTCGCCTCGACCGCGAGCGCGGCTAAACCGGCCCGTAAAGCTTACCTGGCGATCGGTGACTCGCTGGCGTTTGGATACTCCCAGCAGCTCTTTAACGAAAACGAAGCGACAGGGGAGAACCCCGAAGCATTCACTCACGGGTACGTCGACAACTATCTCAACACGCTCGGAAATGGAGTGCCGCTCTTTAACGATGGCTGCCCGGGCGAGACAAGCGACTCGATGATAGGCAACGGCCCGTTGGGAACCGTCATGGGCGAAAAACTCGGCACCACCGGCGAAGCCCCGTGTGCATATCACTACGTGGATGGATTGCCACTGCACAACGAATACGGCGAAAACCACTCGCAGCTCGAAAACGCACTTGAAGTGATCAAGAAGCAATCCACTAAAACCCATGCCGTCGAGACGATTTCCTTCAACATCGGCGCCAACGACGAGCTCCACCAGCTCCACAAATGCGAAGCGGAAGTCAAACACGAATTCGAAACCGAAGGAAAAAGCAAATACGGGAAAACCCCCGAAGAAGCAGGCAAGAACTGCATCCTGTCCCACATCCCATCTCTGTTTAAACACATCCTGACCAACATTGCCGGCGCCCTTTACGTGATCCGCCAGGGCAGTGCCTTCTGCGTGCCGGCGGCGACGTCGTGCTCAGAAAGCAAGAAAGGTGTGAACTACACCGGGAAGATAGTCGTGCAAGGAGGTTACACTCCGTTTGGCGCCGTCTTTACACCGGGCGTGGAACTTCTGCCGGGATCCAACGCACTAGCTGGTCTTCTCAACTTCGAGGAGGCCAAAACAGTCGCGGAATTCGGCGCCTGTTACGCGAATCCGCAGCCTAGGTTCAATCCCGCGGTAGTCGGAGAACCTGCCGCGGAACCGGGAAGGCTGCAGGCGTTCACGAACATGGCGAACTTCACTGAATTCGCAGGCAAAAAAAATGGACCGGACATCCACCCAACCCCGCTGGGCTACGAAGAACTCGCCAACATCATGCACGCTGATTGCGGCTAGCGAGCAGCACGCATGACCTCCTGAGATAAGGAGGGTAGATGCTCGGGGCGCTTGGCCTACTCGGCCCGGCGCCCCGAGTGTGTTATGGCGGTCCAATCGCCGCGGAGTGCGCGATCCACGCCTGCAATGCGGCGCACCCGTGCCCTCGGCGCCGGGTGGCGCCCAGCAGCGTTCGGCCTGTCTACGGGTTCTTGGTATTGATGAGTTCCTGTTCTGTGTAGCCGATGATCCTGACTTCGCCTTCGGTTTTGGCCGTGAGGGCTTCTTTTGAGCCTTCGGCTTCCAGCGGCCCGGAACCCGCGTCGAATTCGACGAAGCTCGGGTGCAACGCAGAGGAGCCGTGCCTATGGGCCGGCGTCCATGCCCTGCAGCACGCGCTCGCTTCATTCGTGAGGAACCTGGTTGCGCTTTCCACTTTGCCGCCCGACACGCATGCGACGCCCACCTGGACGCCCGTGCTCCTCACCCTGACGAGACCAGAGGCCACTTCCAGGACCGATGTCCACGCCAGGCCTTCCCCCACGACCTCGGTGCTCACGCCCGGCGGGCAGACTTTTTCCGATTCGCAGTCGAAGGTCGCGAACGCCTCCGTTTCGCCGACACCCGCGCCACCACCCGCCGGGTTTTCAACGAACCCCCCGCTCGCCGTATGACAGGTCACGCTACCCGCGCTCGGGGTGAGCGTCAGCGCGAGCGTGCCCCATCCGACGACCGACGCCCGTTCGCCTTCGATGTTTCGGGCACCGTTGCTGTACCAGTGCGCCGTGCCCGTCGCGGGGAGTGTCGTGAACGTCTGATCCGACCCGACGCTCGACCCGCCCGCGTTGACGGCGACGACCCTGAAATGGTACGTCGTGTTTACGGCCAGGCCCGTCACCGACGCCGACACCGCGACCGGGCTCATCCCCGAGCCCGGCGCCGGCACGCACGCCGCGCTCGAGCCGTAAGAGGCGCTCACGCCATATTCGAACTTGCATTCGCTGACTTCCACGCCGTTGGGGTTCACCGTCGCGTTCAACCTCGCGGTGCTCTGCGTGACCGCCGACGCCACCTTCGTCACGACCGTCGGCGAGGCCTGCAGCGTTTTGAACGTCTGGTCTGTGCCGTTGCTCGTGCCGCCCGCGTTCACAGCGAGGACCCTGAAATGGTAGGTCGTGTTTTCGCTCAAGCCCGTCACGGACGCCGACACCCCCACGGCAGCTTCGCCCGACCCCGGCGCGGGCGTGCACGGCGCACTCGACCCGTAAGAGGTGGTGGTGCCGTATTCGAGCTTGCATTCGGTTACTTCCGCGCCGTTGGGGTTCACCGTCGCGTGCAGCGTCGCCGAGGTCCGTGCGACCGCCGACGCGACTGCGGTCGCGACCGTCGGGGGACTCGGGAGGACGAACGTCCATGCCGCGCCGGTGCCCCCGTAGTCCCCGGGGCCGCCGATAAGTGCGGTAGTCGCAGCCGAGGAGAGCGCCACGCTCGAGCCGAATTGGGCTGCGCCGCTGGCACCCGTCTCCATGACCTTTGCTTCCTGCTGGGTCCACGTAGACCCCGCGCGCGTGAACACCCACGCCGCGCCGGCTTCGCCGTTGTCGAGCGGGCCGCCGATCAGCGCCGTGCTGCCATCCGAGGACAACGCGACGCTTGAGCCGAACTCATCGAAGATGCCGACTCCTCCGCTGCCCGTCAGCTTCGATCCCTGCTGGGTCCACGCCCCAGCCGAGCGCGTGAACACCCACGCCGCACCCAAGCCGTTGTTGTCGAACGGGCCGCCGATCAGAGCGGTATTGCCGTCCGAGGACAGCGCCACGCTTTCGCCAAATTGCGGTGGGATTGCGCCGCTCCCACCGGTGCCCGTCAGCTTCGATCCCTGCTGCGCCCACGTCGTGCCCGAGCGCGTGAACGCCCACACCGCGCCCGTTTCGCCGTTGTCGAGCGGGCCGCCGATCAGCGCGGTGTTGCCATCGGCGGAGAGCGCGACGCTCGAGCCGAATCGGGCGGCGCCGCTTGCCCCCGGGCCCATGAGCTTGGATCCCTGCTGGGCCCACGCCGAGCCCGAGCGCGTGAACGCCCAGGCTGCGCCCGTTCCGCCGTTGTCGGGCGGGCCGCCGATCAGCGCCGTGTTGCCATCGGCGGAGAGCGCGACGCTCGATCCGAATCGGGCGGCGCCGCTTGCCCCCGTGCCCGCGAGCTTCGATCCCTGCTGGGCCCACGCCGAGCCCGAACGGGTGAAGACCCACGCCGCGCCCAAGCCTTTGTTGTCGCCGGGACCGCCGATCATCGCGGTGTTGCCGTCAGAGGAAAGCTCGACGCTCGCGCCGAAGCGGATGAATGCTTCGCCCACCTCTTCACCGCCGGTGAGCTTTCCTCCCTGCTGGGTCCACGTAGAGCCCGAGCGCGTGAACACCCATGCGGCGCCGAGACCGTCGCCCGGGCCGCCGATCAGAGCGGTGCTGCCGTCAGAGGAAAGCGCGACGCTTGCGCCAATGCTGCCCCGACTGCGTGCGCTCGCGCCCGTTCCCGTGAGCTTCGATCCCTGCTGGGTCCACGTCGGACCAGAGCGCGTGAGCGCCCATGCCGCGCCGACTTCGCTGTTGTCGCAGGGCCCGCCGATCATCGCCGTGTTGCCGTCAGAGGACAGCACGACGCTGTAGCCGAATTCGCCTGGGAATGCTTCGCTGCTGACCTCTCCGCTGCCTGTGAGCTTCGATCCCTGCTGCGCCCACGTCGAGCCCGAGCGCGTGAACGCCCACGCCGCGCCGACGCCTTTGCTGTCGCCCGGGCCGCCGATCAGCGCGGTGTTGCCGTCAGAGGACAGCGCCACGCTGGAGGCGAATTCGCCTGGGAATTCCGAGCTGCCGATCTCGCCGCTGCCCGTGAGCTTGGATCCCTGCTGCGCCCACGTCGAGCCCGAGCGCGTGAACGCCCACGCCGCGCCGACGCCTTTGTTGTCGCCCGGGCCGCCGATCAGCGCGGTGTTACCTTCGGCGGAGGCAAGCGCCACGCTGTAGCCGAATTTGCCCGCGGAGGTTTCGCTGCTGACCTCTCCGCCGCCGGTGAGCTTCGATCCCTGCTGGGCCCACGCCGAGCCCGAGCGCGTGAACACCCACGCCGCGCCGACGCCTTTGTTGTCGCCGGGGCCGCCGATCAACGCAGTGTTGCCGTCAGAGGACAGCTCCACGCCATATGCGAATTCGCCCGGAAATCCTGCACTGCTGAGCTCTCCGCCGCCCGTGAGCTTCGTTCCCTGCTGGGTCCACGCCGAGCCCGAGCGTGTGAAGACCCACGCCGCGCCGATCCCGGTGTTGTCTCCGCCGCCGCCGATCAGCGCGGTGTTGCCATCCGAGGAGAGCGCGACGCTTGAGCCGAAGCGCGCTTCGCCTTTAGCTTGAGTCCCCGTGAGCTTCGTTCCCTGCTGGGTCCACGTCGAGCCGGAACGGCTGAACACCCAGGCCGCACCGGTCTTGCCGTAGTCGCCTGGACCGCCGATCAGCGCGGTGTTGCCGTCGGAGGAGAGCGCGACGCTCCAGCCATCGCTGGGTGTGATGCTGCCGGACTGGCCGGTTCCGGCGAGCTTTTCGCCCTGCTGGATGAAGGGGTCGATCCGCAGCGGGTAGCGTGCGCCGCGCGTGTTTGCGCGCAGCAGCACGCGGCCGGAGCGCAGCTCGAGCCAGCTGCGCAGCGTGCGTCCCCGCGCGTCGGTGGCTCGAAGGCCGCCGTAGCGCAGCGACGGGCCGCCGGCGTGGCTGAGCGTGAGGCTGCGCCCGCCTGATCCCAGCGAGACGTGAGCGTTGCCGGAGAGCGCGAGCGCGAGCGTCAGTGGAGCGGTGGCATGGCCTGATTGGGCGCTTGTGATCGTGAAGCCCTGCTCGAGGCCGAGCGGGCCGTTGAGATACCACTCGCTGAGCCCGGGGTGTGCGTATGTCGCGCGGTTTGCCTTTGCCCGCGGAGAAACACCGCGGAGCGGGACCAACGAGGCTCCGTAGCCAATAGCGCGCAGGCTCAAGCCCAGTTGGGTCTTGCCAGAGCTGACCAGCACGCCCGAGTGGTCGAAGCTCTCTTTCAAGCGCTGCGCCGGACTTACCGCCCGAAATCCGCCGCTTGAGGAGGAGATGCGGTAGGCGGGGTCATCGGCGCCGAGGGCCCCGGAGATCGGTCCCTGCGCGGTCAGTGGCAGGCTCGAGAGTCCGCGGCGGACCGGAGCGAGGCGATTGTGAGCCGCGACCGTCGCGGAGCGGCGCGAAGCCGTGAGCACCTGCAAGAGCCCCACCCCGAGCACGAGGGAGAGAGATGCGGCTGCCACAAGTGCACGCCACGGGACCACCACCCCCGCCCCTGGCTGTATCCGATGCGCCACCGAGGCATCCCCGGTGTGCAGATAGCCGCTTGGTCCGGGCATGCGTGCCTCCTCCGTGTCGCGACTCATCCCCGGGCGGAACCGCGTTGCCACCCACGACACGCCCCACAACGTGCCGAGCAGAACCTTACTCCTCCACCTAGGGCCTGGCGCATCTGGGCCCGGTGGCTGGTGTAACAGGAACGCCTTTGACTACGATCGGGGGGCCCGACGCGGAGAGGGGCGTCTGCGCGAGTTCGGGGGAGCCAACCGAGACAGTTTCAACGCACGAATGAAAATCCGTGCGGGTGACATATCCGATGCTCTGCTGTGCCCATGCAACCCGGGTCTTGCCCAGACCGACGCCGAGCACGCGCGCGGAGCCCGGGAACGTGACCTCCGTGCGCGTCTTGCGGGTCGTGAGGTTGAGGACATCGATGTGTTCGACCCCGCCCCGGCCGCTCACGTATGCGATGCGCCCGGCTGACAGCGAGGCGCCAATAAATCCTGTCTGGTGCAGCAGGCGGCCGACTCGTACTGCCGCGTTGCCCCACCATCCGAAAGCTTCCCTGCGGAACGGTGGGTCGGTCACAAGAACATCTCCCTTGGAGTCGATCTGGGTTTCCAAGCGACCGTAACCCCCACCTTGTTCCCGCAGTGGTTCGGTCACGCTGTAGAGCAACTTCGCATTGCTTGAACTAACGACGTCGACCCGCACGGGACCCCGGACGCCTGACTTGTAGGTCAACGCGAGCCTGCCTCCCGCGGCTGCGAGCGAGATGGCGCCGCTGCGCACCCGCCCGATCGCCTCGGCAGTTCCTGTGCCCAGGCGAACGCGGACCAAGAACTGCGCCTCCGCGGGCCGCCGCGCCAGACACCTCGCTTGCGCGATCGCGTAGAGATCGCCACCCGCTACGGCGACCGTCCACGCTCCCGCCTCCTTTCCCTGCATCGGGCGACACCGCCGCAGCCCTCGAACCGGCGAGAATCGCACGCCGGCCCTGCCAACTTTCGGCCCCGAGGGCCTGGCAAGAACGGTCCACGCGCCTTCCATGAGCACTTCTGACAAGTCCGCTTCCGCGACGAGCAGTCGCGTCCGGGTGGAAGAGCTCAGCGAAACGCCGTTCGGACCGGCCCACAGCAGCCCGCCGCTGACGATCTTCGGGCCGGAGGAAAGGCCCGGAGCGGGCATCGCCGCCTCTGCGACACCTTCGATCGACACTGTCGAGACGAGTGCGAGCAAGAGAAACCGGACGCTTGCCACGCGACGCATCGAGACAAGTGTTGCACCATCCTTGTGACCCTCCACGGCTGAAGGCCCGGCGGGAGGGCATCCACATCGGACATGATGCGCGTCATGGCATCACGACTCCCCGGAGGGCACGCTCGGAGCGTCCGCGCGACGGCGACCGAAGCCGTCGAACGCCGTCTCCCTAATCGCGCAAGCGCCGCCTCGCACGGCCAGTTGACGCTCTTCCTGCGACGCGTCGCGCTGCTGGGTGCGAGCGTCATCGGTCTGCTGCTGGTCGGCATGGTGGGACTCGCGCTCAGCGAGGACGTTGGCCTCTGGTACGCGTTTCGCTGGGCGCTTGACACAGCCGCCACCGTCGGCGGCTTTCCCCAGCCGCGTACCACGGCCGGTCAGATCATCCACGTCGGACTCATCGTGGTGGGCGTAGGTACGCTCTTCTACGCACTTGCAACGGTCGCCGAGTTCTTCGTGGCGGGACACCTCGGTGACCTGCTCGCCGCCCGACGCACGCAGAAGATGATCGACTCGCTCACCGACCACCACATCATCTGCGGATTCGGGCGTGTGGGGCGCCAGGTTGCGCGTGACCTTCAGGCGGCCCGGGCCAACTACGTAGTCGTGGACGCCAACCCCGAGAGCCGAAGCCGTGCCGAGGCGCTGGGCGTACGCCTCATCGAAGGAGACGCGACCGATGACGAAGTCCTCGAACAGGCCGGGATTCAGCGCGCTCGTTCGCTCATCGCGTGCGCGGATTCCGACGCGAACAACGTCTTCATCACGCTCACGGCCCGTGAGCTGAGGGCCGACATCGTGGTCGTGGCGAGGGCCGCGAACGAGGACACGGAGAAGAAGCTGAAGCGGGCGGGCGCCGACCGGGTGATCTCGCCCTACAAGGCGAGCGGAACCGAGATGGCCCGGCTGGCCCTGCACCCTCAGCTGAGCGGCGTCGTCGACGTCGACGTCGAATACCGCATGGAGGAGATCATGGTCCGCGATGCCTGCGAGGCGGTGGGGCACACGGTCGGCGACATCCGCGGCGGCTCGATGATCGTCGGACTGCGTCGCGGGCCGGACTTTCAGCCTCAGCCCCCGGCCGAGACGACGCTGCTCCCCGGGGACGTCATCGTGGCCATGGGCACGCCGACGACGCTGGAGCGGCTGGAGGCACTGCTGCAGGCCGACGGCTAGTCGCGCCCGTGAGGTTCGACGGAGGCGGCTTCGCCCGCGCCCGCGATCGGGGCGCCGCTCGCAACGGCTTGCCTCTGTTCGGCATCGGTCGGGTGCGATGCGGTTTCATCGGCCGCGCTGCTCGAGGAACGTTCTGAGCAGTGGTCGCATTCGGAGCCCGCGTGAGCGCCGGCGGGGCGATCGGCGGTCCCAGATTCGGCGCCCTTGACGGCGTCCGGCGCGTTGCCTGAACGCGACGATCCACCTGAGGCGCCAGATTTACCGTCTTCGCCTTCGAGCACGGCACCGCCGTCGCGCGAGCCTCGCTCCGACGCGCTCGGAGGGCCCTGGGGCAGGTGCACACCACGGCGCTCGAGAGTGTCGGCTCCTCTCTCAGCTCGCTTGCGCGGCGGTGCCGAGGTCCGCGAGCGGCTGGGCGGTGAGCCAGCGAGCTCCTTCGAGGCGAGGGGACCTGCCTGTGGGGCGCGCTCCTGCGGCGCGGCGACGAGCCCGGGGGTCGCGGAGGATTCGCTCGCGTCTGCGGTGGAGGGGGCGATGCCAAGCGCGAGCACAACCGCTTTCGATCGATGCGCGAGGTGGCGTGAGAGCGGCACGATGCCCGTGCCGACGGCGAGCGCGGCCGCCGTTGCGGCCAGCGCCGCGCCCTTCGCCAGCACACCGCCGAAGTCAGCGTTGCCGCCGGGCGCCGAGAGGTCGGCGAGTCTGCTGGCGGTCGGAGCCATCCTGCCAAGCAGGACGCTCGCCCAGAGGAGCGCGGGCTGGGGCATGACAGCGGCGGCGGCGTCGCGGAGCGTGGTGCGGGCGCGATAGAGCAGACCGCGCACGGCTCCGTGCGTGACGCCGAGCGCGCTGGCGATCTCCGCGTGTGAGCGCCCGTCTATCGCGGTGAGGAGAATCGCATCCCTCTGCATCTGCGGGAGCGCGGCAACGTCGCGCAGCGTCTCGCGCACGGCGATGCGGCGCTCGAAGGCAGACTCGGCCGAGGGCGAGGTGTCAACTTGCGCGCGGTCGTCCAGAGCGCCGTCGTCGTCGCGTGGGCTGCGCAGCACGTTCACGGCGGTGTTATGGACGGTCCGATAGAGCCAGGCCTTGGGCGCGCGCACATCGCTTCCACGCTCGAGCGCCAGCCAAGCCTGCAGCAGCGCCTGCTGCAGGACGTCCTCCGCGCGTGCGTCGGAGAGCCCGATCCGTCGGCAGTAGCGGATCAGCGGGCGCCGATGCCGGCGCACAAGGGTCTCGAATGCACGCTCATCGCCGCCTCGCGCCAGCGCGACCAAGCGGTGGTCCGATTGGACAAGCGCCAGGCGCGGGAAGCCGCCCGGGCTCACCGCGGTCCTCGCATGAACGTATCTCCTGCGGCGGTCATGCGCTGCCGTCTTGTATCGGATTGGGCGGTTTGTGACTGCTTCTCATGGTGATGCCAACTGCGACCGCCGGCGAGGCGAGCCCCCGACGGAGGTCAAACGAGGCGGGGTCGGTTTCTTGCCGGCCCCGCCTCGAAAATGTTCTCTTCTGTTTCGCGTGGCTGCTACAGGAGACTGACCCGATCCCAGACCGCGCCAGCGTTGCCGAGGCTCAGCTCGGCCTCGCGAACCATGGCGCCTTCCGTGAGCGCCGTTGTCGTGCAGGCCGCCGGCCCGCTATCAGAGCCATCTTCACCATCTTCGCCGTCGTCGCCGGTCGACGCAGCATGGGCGTCGCCGTGTGAACCTTCGCCTGGCCCATCATTGGTCGAGGAGCCGTGATCGCCCTCGCCGGAGCCGGCTTCATCGTCGTCTCCGCCGGTCGCTGGCGTGGTGGGCGTGCAGTGGATCTCGGTCCGTTCGGTGACTTTTCCGGTCACGGGAGTGCCGTCCGTCAGGGTGATGATGAGCACGCCTTCTTTGAAGGACGTCACCTTTCCCACGCTTTCAGTGCTGGGCGTCGCGGGAGTCGCCGGCGAGCCGAGGGAGCTGGACGGGGGTGCCGAGGCACGAAAGTCGAGCACACGTGCTCGCGCCGCGTGATGCTTTGCTGCGTGTTTCCCGGAGTGGTGTTTCCCGTGGTGGTGCGCCGAGGCGATCGCGGGTGCGGCCAGTGCAAGCGCCGAGGAACTGACTGCAACAAGAAGAATCCGTTTCATTCTGCAACCTCCTCGACCGCCGGGGCTGTGGCGGCCGCTCGGTGTCTGGACAGGACTGTGACAGCGTCCGCGCCACAAACTTCACGCGGCTCGAACGTATGTCCAGAGGCGCCTACGATGCAGGTCCATGCCCGAGATGCCCCAACCCCCCTCAGCGGCGCAACCGCTTCGGGGCGGATGCCTCTGCGGCGCCGTGCGGTTTGAGATCACGGCAGCGTTCCTCTCGGCCGGCTACTGCCACTGCACGCACTGCCAGCGGCGCACCGGCACCGCGTCGAGCGCCAACGGGCGCGTGCCGCAGGAGGGCTTCCAGATCCTCGAAGGCGCCGAGCTTCTGCGCTCCTACCAGCCCGAGGGCGGCGTGCCGAAGCTCTTCTGCGCAAACTGCGGCTCCGCGCTCTTCAGCGGCGATCCATTCTCAGACGCGGAGGTGGCGGTGCGGCTCGGAGCGCTCGACCGCGACCCGGGCATCCGCCCGCAATACCGGCAGTTCGTCGGCTCGGCCGCATCCTGGGAGCCGATCCCCGAGGACGGGCTCGAGCGCTATCGGCGGTCGAGGAACGCGTGAGCGCCGGAGCACCCAGAGCGCCCCGGACTCCAGGTGGTCACCGACCCGTCAAGGCCGGTGAACACCCGGGACCTCCAGGGAAGCGAATCAGTCGTTCAGACGCTTCTTGAGCGCGCTTGCCGACGAGAATTTCGCGGCCTTGCTGGCCCCGATCTGAATCGTCTGACCCGTTGACGGGTTACGCCCCTGCCTGGCAGCCCGGTGGCTGACGCTGAACTTGCCGAAGCCGGCAAGCGCGACCTCGCCACCGGAG
>DASZFA010000049.1:0-47889 GCA_035940255.1 Solirubrobacteraceae bacterium | reverse complement strand
ACGACCAGCTCGCCCACCTCGAAGCCGCGACGCCTTGGATCGCCTCCACGGTGTCATGGCTGACCGAACGCTTCGAAGGCAAGCCGGCGCCAGAGGACTGCTCGCAGATCCCTGCGGGCAACCCGCTGACACCGGTTCCCTGAGAGCGTCCGCCGGGTGGCGGTTGCGCGCCCGCTCCCGCCGTCAGGCAGGCACCGCCTCGAGCTCGCCCCGACGTGCCGCCTGCGCCTGCTCGCGGCTGTCCCGAGAGGAGATCAGGACGGCCGCGAGGACCGCGCCGACGATCGCAAATCCGGCTCCCACGAGGAAGGCGCGGTCGAACCCTTTCGTGAGCGCGATCGAGGGGTGCACGCCGCCGCTCAGCAAGCTTTGCGTGCGGCTGTTGGCGACCGTCGCAAGGATCGCCAGGCCGAGCGCGCCGCCGACCTGCTGTGCGGTGTTGATCAGCCCCGAGGCGAGACCGGCCTCATGCGGCTTGGTCCCGGTCACGGCGCCGATCGTCACCGAGACGAACGAGAACCCGAGGCCGAACGAGGCGAGCAGCGATGGCCCGAGCACGTCGGCAGCGAAGGACCCACCTGGCGCGGGTACCTGCGAGAACCAGAGCAGAGCGCCCGCAATCAGCAACAGACCCGCGATCAGGACCGGCTTGAAGCCGATGCGCGTGACGAGCTGCGAGCCGACCCCGGCCGAGATGATGATCCCCACTGCCAGCGGCAGATAGGAGAGCCCCGTCTTGATCGCCGAGAAGCCCAGGACGTCCTGCAGATAGAGCGAGATGAAGAAGAACATCGAGAAGAGCGACATGCCGATCAGCAACCCCACGATGTCCGCTCCTCGCAGCGTGCGCAGGCGGAAGATCGAAAATGGCAGCAGCGGATGGCGCTGGCGGCGCTCGATCGCCACGAACGCCACGAGCAGGAGGGCCGATCCGGCGAGCCGCAGGAGCGTGCCCGTCGAGCCCCACCCGACGTTGACGGCGTCGACGACCGTGTAGACGAGCAGCGCGAGCCCCGCCGTGACCGTCACAGCTCCGGGGATGTCGAAGCCTTCGGTGCCGTCTTCGGACTTGCTCTCGAGCAACAACCGGGGCGCGAACGTGGCCGCGGCGATGCCGATCGGGACGTTCACGAACAGCACCCACCGCCAGCTCAGGCCGCTCGTGAGAATGCCGCCCAGCAGGACCCCGGCGGCGCCGCCGGCGCCGGCGACCGCACCCCAGATGCCCAGCGCGCGGTTGCGCTCCGCCCCTTCGGCGAACGTGGTCGTGATGATCGACAGCGCCGCCGGGGAGACGATCGCGGCGCCGAGGCCCTGGACCGCGCGCGCGGCGATCAGCCATGCCTCGGACTGGGCGAGGCCGCCGGCCAGCGACGCGAGCGAGAAGACGACCAGGCCGATCATGAACATCCGCCTGCGCCCGAGGAGGTCGGCGAGGCGTCCGCCCAGCAGGAGGAATCCACCGAACGTGAGCGTGTAGGCGTTCACGACCCACGAGAGGTCGGCACGGGAGAAGTGCAGGTGGGCGCCGATCGACGGGAGCGCCACGTTCACGATCGACGCATCGATCACGACGACGAACTGCGTCATCGCCAGGAGCATCAGGGCGAGGTTCTTGCCACGCTGCGAGCTCAGGTCGGCGGTTGCCCTCGGCGAACGCGAGCCCATCCTCGCTGCACCGCGGAGTTGGTTGATGCTGGTAGCCATGCTCGTCCTCTCGGAAGTTGAACGCCGGGAATGCGGAAGCGGAGCTTCGGTTCCCCTTGCTTATAGCAGCATACGGAGCTAACATTCCGTTTGTCAAGGCCATGTCCACCGATCAGCGAACACTCCGAGCCGACGCCCGACGCAACCGCGAGCGGATCATGTCCTCGGGCCGGGAGCTCTTCGCTCGCGACGGGCCTGAGGCGCAGATGGACGAGATCGCCGCGCGAGCGGGCGTTGGCATCGGCACCGTCTACCGCCACTTCCCGACCAAGGAGGCGCTCCTGACCGCGATGGTTCGCGACCGCTTCCAGGAGTTCGCAGAGATCGCGACGCTTGCCGAGGACACCATAGACCCGGGGCATGCCCTCGAGACCGTCATGCGCCGCTCCGCCGAAGCGGTCGAGGGGGATGCGGGCTTTCAGCTGGCGATGATGGGCTCCAACCAGCTCGAGTGGGAAGGCATCGAGGAGCAGAAGGCCGTCCTCGCAGAGGTCGTCACGCGGATCATCCGACGGGCAGTCGATGCCGGCGCGGTCCGGGACGACTTCACCTTCGAGGACTTCGGCATGGTGATGTGTGGGATCACCTCGACGATGTACTACAAACCGGGTAGCGCCGACTGGCGTCGCCATCTCGCGATCACCGTTCACGGCGTACGCCCTCCAGTCCGGGATGTCGAGCAGGAGAGCGCCTAGCCCGCTAGGTCCGTGCGGTCCTTGGAGGACCTGCGCGCCCTCGCCCGCCGCGACGCCGCCAGTGTGCGACGCCTGGCGATCGAGCTCGACGAGCGGCAACCGATCCTCGTTCCGGCAGCTAGCGGATGGGAATGTCGGCCGCGATCAGCGTGCCACCATCGCATGGGCTGTCCACCCGGAGGCTTCCGTCGAGTACGCCAAGCCGGTCGGCGAGCCCGAGCAGCCCGCCTCCGTCCGGGCGAGCGCCTCCGACGCCGTCGTCGCGCACCCGCACCTGCAGCGCGCCGTCCATGACCCGGGCGGTGACCTGTGCATGACGGGCGTGAGCATGCTTTGCCACGTTGGTCAACGCCTCGGCCACGATGAAGTAGGCAGTCGCCTCGACCGCTGAAGGGAAGCGCTCCACGGATATGCCGATCTCGACCTGCACCGACGTCCGCGAGGCCAGCGCGACCACGCCTGCGCGCAGCCCTCCGCGCGTGAGGACCGAGGGGAGGATGCCGTGGGCGAGCTCGCGCAGCTCGGCGGTGGCCTCCTCTGCGTGTTTGAGTGCCTCCGTCACGAGCGCCAGGGCGCCGCCGCCGTCATTCTCGAGCGCGCGTAGCGCCAGCTTGAGCGTGACGACCGTGTGCACCAGGCGCTGCTGGGCCCCGTCGTGCAGATCGCGAACGACCCGCCGGCGCTCCTCGTCGGCGGCGACGACGATCCGTGCCCGCGAGGCCGCCAGCTCGGAGCGGGCCTCGGCGTTCGAGATCGCAGTGGCTACCAGCTCCGTGAACTCGTCGATGTGCGACGCCGCGTTGGCTGGTAACGGCTCGTCCCGTGATGTGACAGCTGTCATCGCGCCCCAGAGGCGCCCACCGACCTTGATCGGGCTGCCCACCGCGGAACGCAGGGCCAGCTTGCGCGCGATGTCGCCAGTCTCGCCGGCCGCACGCGTGTAGTCGTCGATGCGGGCCGGACGACCAGTCCGAAGCACGACCGCGACGACGCTGTCTCCCTCGAGGCTGAACCTTGTCCCGACGGACAGGTCACTCCCTCCCGGGCCCCAGGTCGCGACGACCGTCGCGTTGCCGTCGTGCTCGTAACGGTGCATCCATGCGCTCTCCGCACCCAAGAGCTCCCCCACCTCCCGGGCGACCTCGGCGAACACCTCCGTTGCGGGCGACTCGCGTGCGACGAGCGTCGCGACCCGCCGCAACGCCGCCTGCTCACCGGCCAACCGTCCGACCTCGACCCGTGCCTCGCTGTTGGATATCGCCGTCGCCACGAGCTCGGTGAACGCCGCAATCCTCGACTCGCTCTCGGCGGGGAGTGGGTCGTCCGCGTTCGATGAGGCGATCATCACGCCCCATGGGCGTCCGTCTACGACGATCGGGGCCCCGACTGCCGAGCGGATACCGAGCGGGAGCATTATGGCGGCGACCTCCCCGGAGGCCTGATCGTAGTCGTCCATTCGGGCGGGGCGCCCCGTTCTGAATATGCGCGCCGTCACGCTCTCGCCATCGAGCCTCGCTCGCGTGCCGACAGGCGGATCGCCTCCCGCCCGGCTCCAGCTGCCCACACCGATCGACGTTTCATCGCTGTCATAGCGCCCCATGTGTGTCCCGTCGACGTCGAGGAGCAGCCCCACCTCCTCACATACGGTTCGGAACAGCTGCTGCGGGGATACGCCTCGCGCCACGAGGGTGGCCACGCGGCGGAGCGCTTCCTGCTCACGAGCGAGCAACGCGAGCTCTTCGCGGCTAAACGCGTTGGAAATCGCCATCCCCACGAGCTCGGTGAAAGCGACCAAGCGCCGTTGGGCGTTTGCGGGAAGCAGCCGTGGCTCAAGGGACCATGCGAGCATCGCGCCCCAGAGGCGCCCGTCCACAACGATCGGAGCGGCGACGCCGGACCGTATGCCGAGCTGCTGGATGAACCAGGGAACCACGCGGTTTACGCTTGCGTAGTCCTCGATCCGGACGGCACGGCCGGTGCGCATGACCTCGGTCGCCAGGGAGGTGTTTTCGAGCTTCAATGGCCCAACCGGCAGGGGCTCGAGGCCTGCCGCTGTCCAGCCGTCCAGCTGCAGGATTTCATCATCGCCGATGAAGCGCACGACGCGGGCCCCGTCCACGTTCAACATGACCCCGGCCTCCTCCGCCACAACGGCGAAGACCGCGTCGGGTGACTCACCGCGCGCCACCAGCGTGGCCACGCGGCGCAGGGCGGCCTGCTCCTCGCCGAGCTCGGTACGAGCGGACTCGGCGGTGTGAGCGCGCCGGCCGGCGCGGGCGGCCAGCTCGCCGATCAAAACGCCGCCGGTTAGGTAGGCGAGCAAGTCAGCGAGGTTGCCCGCGTCGGGGAAGCTCGCCGGGTGGGTAGGCGGGACCCAGTACCAGTCGATGGCGATCAGGACAGCGACCGTTATCGGAATGCCGTACGCGACGCCCCAGAGGCGAAACGAGACCGCGATGCCAACGACGTAGACCGCGGCGAGAAGGGCGATGAGCAGATCTGATCCTGTGGCCACGACGGTCACGGCCACCAGGGCGAACGACGCTGCCGAGGCAAGGAACGCGAGCGCCACCTCGACGCCCATGGAGAGCGGCCGCGCGCGTCTCAATGCCGTCACGAGGCAAGGCTAGCCCACAGTCATGGGCATCGCCAGGGCGCGGCGGAGCTCACCGCGCGCGATGGTCCGGAAGGGCGGAAGGTAGGGCTGGCCCCACCCGGCGCTCCGGTCCGGCGGAACGATGTCTCGGGGAAGGGTGTATGGCGGCCTGCCCGTCCCGGCGCAAAGGTGTGGACATGGTTGGCAAGACATTCGTTTCACCCCCGCGGACGGGCGGCAAAGCCTCTTCCTACCGCTCCCACTCGCGGTGAGCCGGCGACTCTTTCAGCGACGCGAGTTCGACCAGTCGCTGCGCGAGCAGCTCATCGACGAGGCGTTCGCGCGCTACCTCGACTGGCTGGCCGAGTCCGAAGCCGTGAAGGCGGCGTACGGAGTGTGGTCGAGGGCGGCGCGGACCAACGGGGCGCTCCCGTTTGCGGCGTACGGCGCGGCCCTGGACCGCGAGGAACGCGCGGCGAGCGTTTACCGCTCCGTCATCGAACAGGTCGAGCAGCTGTTCGGAGGCGAGGATCGCCTGGCCGACGCACGGCCGGAAGTGGCTCGAGCATGAGGCACGCAGCCGCAGCCGGCCAGCTGAAGTCCGAGAGCAGCACCAGGACGCAGGCGGCGCGGCCGCGGAGAGCGGCAAGGCCTCGTCGCAGCGGCACGCCCCCGAGGAGCCCGCGCACGGCGTTCGTCCTGTCAGGCGGCGCGAGCCTGGGCGCGCTTCAGGTCGGCATGCTGCGGGCCCTCTACGAGCGTGGCGTGACGGCCGACCTGCTCGTGGGGACCTCGGTCGGCGCACTCAACGCCGCGTTCATCGCTTCGCGTCCGCAGACGCCGCAAACGGCACGGGAGCTCGCCAGGGCCTGGTGCGGTATCGAGCGCGCGGACGCCTTCCCGGTCAGCTTGCGGGCGATGGTGGGTGGCCTCGCGGGGCACCGCAACCATCTCGTTCCAGCCCACGGGTTGCGCCGGATAGTCGAACGGCACATTGAACTCGACGACCTGGCGGACGCCGCGGTGCCGTTGAGGCTCGTCGCCTTCGACGTCAACGCCGGCACCGAGGCCGTCCTGTGCGATGGACCGGCCGTCGATGCGATCGTCGCCGCGTGCTCGATCCCAGGCATCTTCCCTCCGGTCGCCATCGGCGAGCAGCTCCTTGTCGACGGCGGCGTCGTGAACAACACGCCCATCCGCCACGCGGTCGAGCTCGGTGCGGAGCGCGTGTACGTGCTCCCCACCCAGGAGCCACGCTACGTCCAGCCGGCACCACGGACCGCGCTAGACGCGGCGATCTATGGGATCGGTCTGCTCGTGGGGAGCCGCCTGGAGGCGGACATCTTCCGCTACCAGCGCGACGTGGAGCTGATCGTGCTCCCGGCGGCAAACACGCACCACGTGCAACCGACCAACTTCGAGCGCTCGAACCGGCTTGCCGCAGAAGCGCACGCAGCCAGTCGAGACGCCCTTACACGTGCAGACGTCGAGCAGACCACGCGTGCACGGGTTGCGGCGTGAGTGATCCGGCGCCCTGACAACCGAGGAGAGGAACATGAGCACCGCGCGCGCCCCTTAGTGCGCGGGATCGCGCAGGTAGGTCAGCGCGGCCATCACACGTCGATGCTCTGTCGGGCTCGCATCGAGCCCGAGCTTCTGGAAGATGCTGGTTATGTGCTTCTCCACCGCGGCCGTGGTCACGACGAGTGACTCGGCAATCCCCTGGTTGGACTTGCCTTCTGCCAAATGGCCCAGGACGTCGCGCTCGCGGGGGCTGAGCTCGTCGAGCGGCCCCTCATGGCGACGGCGCCCGAGCATACGCGCCACGACCTCCGGATCGAGAGCGCTGCCCCCGCTCGCGACGCGCGCAACCGCATCCCTGAACCCATCGACGTCGCCGATGCGCTCCTTCAGCAGGTAGCCGACGCCCTCGGCGCTGTCGCCGATGAGGTCAAGGGCGTAGTCCTCCTCGTAGTACTGGGAGAGCACCAGCACGCCGGTCTCGGGGAGCACGCGCCTCAGCTCGATCGCCGCGCGTAGGCCGTCGTCTGCCCTCCCGGGCGGCATCTGGATGTCGACGACTGCGACATCCGGCTTATGCGCGAGCGCCTTGCGCAGGAACGCCTCCGCATCGCCTGCCTGGCCGACGACATCGAACCCGGCCTCCGCGAGCAGACGCGCTATCCCCTCGCGCATCAAAACGTCGTCCTCCCCGATGACCACGCGCAAGGGCTCCGACACGACGACACGTTACTCTCCCTCGCCCGCTGGCGGGCGATCGGCGCTACCACGACGTCAGGAGGCTCGCCAGCCGGCCGTTCGCGAGATCCTCCTTGGCGATGAACGGCAGCCTTGGGCGGCCGTCAAATACGTCGAGCGCAAAGCCGGCATCGCTGTCGGTCGAGGTCAACACCACCCGCGGTCGCCACGGCAGTCCGGCCAGCTCGTACGCAAGCTCCACGCCCTCACGGTCCGGTAGGCCCACGTCGACGAGCGCGGCGTCGGGCTTCGTGGCGTTCGCCGCCGAAACTGCGCCCGCGGCGTCCTCGGCCGTCGCCACCACCTCGAGCCCGGCCTGGGTGAGGATGCGAGTGGCGAGAGACAAAAACTTCCGGTCGTCGTCGACGATCAGGACTGAGCGACTCATACTTTCCGATCATCGCAGCGGCCCGGCGAGGGCGTGGTAGGGAGAACCCGAGATGCGCTGGGGGTAGGGGTCGCCCTACCTGCGGGCGAGGGGTGCCCGTAAACGTCTCTCTGGCGGATGGGTATGCCTCTGCCGCTCAGCGCGCGGAACGATACAGAGGAGCTACGCCCGTCAGATTGGAGAGACGATGGCCAAGAGCCTTCACAGTTCACAAGAAGCCTCCCACGGAGGCGGTCGTGAGCGGAACCTAGTCCTGGTCGGGACCGTCAATTGCGAGAACCCCAGCTCGGATCCTGCGATCCGCGTCCTTGTGGCGCACGGCGATCGGCTGGCACGAGCCGGTCTCGGTGCCCTGCTGGAGACAGAGCCCGACGTCGCTGTGGTGGGCTCGGCGGCGGACGGCATGGAAGCCGTCGCGCTGGCAGAAGAGCTTCGCCCGGAAGTCCTCCTGCTCGACATGGCGGTAGCCGGCGTGGACGCCTTCAGTGTGACGCGGCTGATCGCAGCCGACGCTGATATCTCGTCTGTTCGCGTGCTGATCCTCGGCGAGTCCGACGAAGACGAGCAGATCTTCTCCTCTCTGCGCGCCGGGGCCAGCGGATTCCTGGTCAGGGACGCCGAGCCGGCCGAGCTGATGCAGGGTATTCGGCGGGTCGCCGCCGGCGAGGCGGCGCTCTCCCCGAGCAGCGTTCGGCGCGTGATCGACGAGCTCGCCGAGCAGCCCGATCCCACGGGAGCCAGCCCAGAGCTGCTCGAAGAGCTGACCGCGCGCGAGCGCGAGGTCATGGCTCTCGTAGCCGGGGGTCTGAGCAACGACGAGATTGCGCAGCGGCTGGTCGTGACCCTGGCGACGGCAAAGACGCATGTCAGCAGGGTGATGACCAAGCTTCGCGCTCATCACCGCGCTCAGGTCGTGACGCTCGCTTACGAGACCGGGCTCGTGCACCCAAGGCGTCCCGCAGGCGGCGACGGCGCCGCTCTCACGAGCTTCGCGCTGCCCTAGCGGCACACTCACAGCAAGAAGCTCGACACGGCTCGCTCGAGCACCGTTGAGCGCTCCTGCCAAAGTCGCGCCGGCGCCGCGGCGACCACGACGTCGCTCGAGCCGGTGCCGGAGACCAGGCACGCGATCTCTTCGTAGGTGGTGAGCGAAGTGGTGTAGGCGTCGATCACGCATGAGCCCCGCGCCGAGCGGAAGTGCGCATCGCTGGTGGCGGCGCGGAGGCGCACCTTCCGAGCACCCTCGGCACGGTTTTTCTGGGGACGGAATCGACTCCAGTTCGCGAGCGTCTCGGCTCCCTGCTTGGGAGTCACGTTGAGGTAGCCATCGATCCGGCCGCCATTGCCGCGAAGCGCCACCGATGCCGTGCCCGGATCCGTCTTGATGGCGGTCCACCCCGGCGGATACGCAAGCGCCGCCCCGTCCGGGGTGCGAACGACGTGCCAACCCAGCGGCGGCGAGGCTGGCCTTAGCCAGGCAAACGAGCCGGACACGCGCCGCGGGCTGGTACCGCCCGCGGGGGCGAGCGCGATGATCAACGCCACCACGCCGGCGCCGACAGCGGAGAGTCCTATTACGGCGCGCGTCCGTCCCATCGTCCTACACGTTCCCGTCGCCGTCGCTCGGCCCGCCGTTGTTGTCGGCGTCGCCGTCACCGCCACCGTTCTGCGGAATCCCGCCCGCCGCGGGCGGGGCCGGCTTCGGTTCGGGCGCGGGCTTGGGCGGAGCCGGTTCGGGCGCGGGGGTGGGCGCAGGCGCTTCGGCTTTCGGCATTGGGACCGGAGCGGCCGGAGCGGCCGGGCTCGGCCGTGGGGGGGCCTTCGAGCTCGACTGGTTCCCGGCCTGGTTACCTGCGACGGTCACGGTGAACCACAAGCCGCCAAATGCCGTCACACCCTGGCCGTTAGTTTCACCGGCGTTCCGGTCGTTCAGGAACCGGTAGAGCGGGTGGCCGTTGTAGGTGACCTGGGTCGTTCCATCAGCCCGCTTGCTGGTCCCCAGCAGTGCGGCGTTCGCTCCCGATGCAGCCGTCGGCGCGCCCGTGGTCACGAGCGGTGGCCACGCTGTGGCGCAGGGGCCACTGCACACGCTCGTGGTTCCCGAGTCGTGCGTAAATAGATAGAGGGTGCGGCCCTGCGAGTCGACGAGGATCGTTCCCAGCGCCGTTTTCCCGGTTCCGATACTGGTCGGGGATGTGGATGTCGTCTTCGCCGGCGTCGTGGACGCCGTCGCGCCGCCGCCACCGCACGCGGCAACCGCCACTGGCGCCAGCGCCAGCCCTGCCGAACTGGCCAGGATCGCTATCGGTCTGGAGGGGTTAAGCATGTTCACTCCTTTGCGTCGGGGGAAGAGTGGCCCCGGACCACGCCACGAGCGACGCCGGGCACACAACCAAGTCTTGAATCTTGGACCCGGGGCTCGCGTTTGTCGTCGGCTCCTGGGCGACTCTTTGTCCTGCTTCAGTGGGTGCGTTGACGGTCCCCTCGTCTACTGCCCACGGTGTACGCAGGTGCGTGCGTGCGGTAGGCGGTGTAGGGAAAAGAGTCCTCCCACGGCCGACGACACCCGCGACGTCAAGCGGGAGCATTAAGTGACTCTGGGCTTCGCGCCAAGCGAGCCCGCTCTTCGGAACGAAAGGAGCGAGCATGACTCGCAACAGATCAAGATCGATCGGCTTGCTGGGTGCCGGCGGGCTCGCCGTGCTGGCGGCCGTGGCCGTAGGGTGTGGCGGCGGAGGTGCAACCGCCGCGTCGTCCGCGCCTCCGAAGAGTGCGAGCGGTCAGGCGGCCACGGTGGGAATCTCGAGCACGGGCATAGGCCAGATCCTCGTCAACTCACAAGGCCGCACCCTGTACCTGTTTAAGGCGGACCAGGGCACGAAAAGCGCGTGCACGGGTGCGTGCGCCGGTGCATGGCCGCCACTGACCGTGACAGGTAAGCCGACGCCAGGTAAGGGCATTAACGCCTCGCTCTTAGCCACGGCTGCGCGCCCCGAAGGGGCGACACAACTCACCTACAACGGCCACCCGCTGTACCTCTTTGCGCAGGATCAGAAAGCGGGCGAAACCAACGGACAGGGCGTGTCCGCCTTTGGCGCCTCATGGTTCGCGTTGAACTCGGCCGGAAACCAGGTCTCCGCACAGCCGTCGAGCTCAAGCACCAGCGGGGGTGGCGGCCTTGGCTACTAGCACTCCCCTGCAGCGCTCGGCTACGCGCCCACGTAAAGGTCCGTCAGCGCTCAGCCGAGCATCGGAAGGATTTGCCGCCGCGGGCGTCCGTCCTAGAAGGACAAGTAGCGGGTCTCGACCAGCACAATCATGGAGGGCAGATGCATGAGCAGCTCAAGGCAGCAGGACGATGACGTGATGTCCGATGGAACCTCCGCGTCAACGGAGGAGCGTGAGAGGGGTGTCAGCCGGCGAGCGTTCGTGGCCTCGGGCGTAGGGGTCGGCGTCGCAGCCGGCCTTATGCCGTTCGGCCGGGCCGCGTCGGCTCTTGCGGACAAGCCGTCTTCCACCAAGCTCGGCAAGGGCGATGCGGCGATCTTGAGGTTTCTCGCCGCTGCCGAGATCCTCGAGACCGACCTCTGGCAGCAGTACAACGAGCTCGGCGGCATCCAGGACGGCGAGGTGCCCGGAGGTAGCGGCAACGAACCGTACACCAAGGCGCTGGAAGTTCTCGACGAAGACATGCCGCAGTACATCCACGACAACACCGAGGACGAGTTCACGCACTTCACGTTCCTGAATGCGTATCTGGAATCGAGGGGTGCCGACGCGGTGGATCTCAAACGGTTCGCCAATCTGCCGAGCAGCAAGGCCACTGGCGCGCAGCAGATCGGTCGGCTCACGAACCTGATGGAGCTGACGGTAGACACGACCTGGTGGACCCGCTACCGCAGCCACACCAAAAACCCCGATCTCGGCGACTCGTTCGCCCAGGCGGTGCCGGGTCTCGGGAAAGGCGAACATCCGGCGATCCCGCGCAGCGACGCAGACCTCAAACCAAAAGACCACATCCAGGCGATCGCGAACACTGCCGGCTTCCACTTCGGGACTATCGAGCAGGGCGGCACGAGCCTGTACCCCGCGCTCGCCCAGCGGACAAGGGATGCCGAGGCCCTGCGCGTGGTGCTCAGCATCGGGCCCACCGAGGCGATGCACTTCCAGACCTGGCAGGACAAGGCGGGTAATGCGCCCGCGCTTACCGACCCAGAAACCGGGCTCGAATTCCCCAACCTCAAAGAATCCTCGAACGAAGAACTCAAAGCCAACCTAATCATGCCCGAGCCGACGCCGTTCCTGCGCACGAGCCTGCCGATCGTCTCGATCGTACGTCCGACCAATACCGAAGGCATCGCGATGGGGGTCGTCGAATTCCTCACCGCGATGGGTCTGTTCAAAAAACAGTCCGAGGACTTCTTCGACGCCCTCAAGCAGCTCGCAAGCGAAGCGGACGCCGCCCGAGCCCGACGGTAGTGGCGGGACGGCCGCTGCTGCCGGCGCGCGAGTAAGCTGACAGCAGCGGCCGCCTGCGTGCGTGTCCATGGGCCGCCATCGACGAGGGAGGGCCCGTGAGGAGCCGCATCGCGATCGTCAACGGCTACGTCCTGTCGATGGACCCCGGGGTGGGTGAGCTCGAGCGGGGCTCGGTGTTGATCGAGGACGACCGCATCGCCGCGGTCGAGCCGGACCTCGGGGAGGTGGAAGCCGACACGATCGACGCGGCCGGCGGCGTGATCATGCCAGGGTTCGTCGACACCCATCGCCACACCTGGCAGACCGCCCTGCGCGGGATCTGCAGCGACTGGACGCTGATGGACTACTTCCTCGGCGTGCGTTCGACGCTTTCGCCGCGGTATTCCGCGGAGGACGTCTACGTCGGCAACTTCGCCGGCGCGCTCGAGGCCCTCGACGCGGGCGTCACGACGATCCTCGACTTCTCCCACTGCAACAACACGCCGGAGCACGCAGACAGGGCGATCGAGGGCCTGCGCGACGCCGGGATCCGCGCGACCTTCGCCTACGGCTACTTCGCGGCGCCGCGCGCCGAGCCGCACTTCACCTCGCACGACATGCGCCTGGAGGACTCGCGCCGGGTGCAGCGCGAGCTCGAGGGGCTGCCGGGCGGCCTGCTGACGATGGGCGTGTCTTTGACCGAGCCAGGACTGATCCCGTTCGAGCAGACCAGGCGGGAGGTAGAGACCGCGCGCGACCTCGGTGTCGTGATGGCCACACACACGGCGTGTATCTGGGGGCTGCCCAGCGGGTTGGACCAGTTCGCGCACTACGGGCTGCTGGGCGCGGATATCGTCCACGTCCACTGCAACGCCTGTACGGAGCGCGAGTGGACGCTGCTGGCGCGCTCGGAGGGCAAGGTCTCGGTCTCGCCCGAGACCGAGATGCAGATGGGCATGGGCCACCCCCCGATCCGCCGGGCGATCGACGCCGGCCTGGTCCTCAGCCTGAGCTGCGACGTCGTGTCGGGCAACTCCGGCGACATGTTCAGCCAGATGCGCCTCGGCCTGCAGGATGCCCGCGCGCTGGAGAACGACCGCTTCCACCGGCGCCGGACCGACCCGACCGAGTTGTCATTCACCACCCGCGACGCGCTTCAGTGGGCGACGGTGAACGGCGCCCGGGCCCTGGGCATGGACGATCGCATCGGCTCGCTGGCCCCCGGCAGGCAGGCCGACGTCATCGTCGTGGGGCCCGGCAACGGGCGGCTGAACATGCTCGGCCTCGCCGACCCCGTCGGCGCTGTGGTGCAGCAAGCTGACCCCTCCAACGTGCAGGCGGTGCTCGTCGCCGGCAGGCCGGTCAAGCGCGACGGCCGCCTGCTCGACGTCGATCTGGCGCGCGTGTCACGGATGCTCGAACACTCGCGTGACGGCGTGCTGCAGCGCACGCTTCAAGGCGGACCGATCCTGCCGGAGGTCAAGCCGAGCTTCGATGACCTCGCCGCCGGGCTGCTGCCGAACCTGAACGTGACCTAGAGGTCGCGCAGGAACTCGAGCAGCACGCGGTTGACCTCGTCCGGGTGGGTCAGGTTCGACGCGTGCGTGGCGCCCTCGATGCGTGCCACCCCTTCGCTGCCCGCGAGCCCGGCGGACAGCTTCTCGGCCAGCGCCATCTCGATCGACGCGTCCGCGGTCCCGTGGATGACGAGCGCTGGGCACGTGATCTCGCCCAACCGGCCGGTGACGTCGTCGCGTTCGAACAGGCACTCCCCCGGCTCGCGCATGCTGTCGCGCGGCAGGTCGCGCCACTTCGCGATCCAGTGCTCGTTGAGAACCGGGTCCCCGAGGATCAGGCCGGCGATCGCCTGCGCGAGCTCGTCGACCGGTCCGACGTCGAGCCAGGTCTGCTGCATCTGGCGGTAGGCCGGCAGCCGCTCAGGGTCCTCGGTGCCGGCCTGCGTGTCGATCAGGACGAGCGCCCGCACGCGCTCCGGCGCCGTCAGCGCCGCGCGTAGCGAGAGGAAGCCGCCCTGCGACATGCCTCCCACGATCGCGCGCTCGATCCCGAGGTGGTCGAGCAGCTCCAGGCAGTCCGCCGCGGAGTCCCAGTAGGTGAACGGGGCGCCGTCGAATCCGGTCTCGCCGAAGCCGCGCTCGTCCCAGGTGATCACGCGGAACTCAGGTGCGAGCGCCTGCACCTGCGGCGCGAACATCTCCCGGTCCATGAGGAAGCCATGCGCGAGAATCAGCGGCGGGCCCTCGCCGCCGGTGTCGTCGTACGCGATTCGCTGTCCGTTGACCTCGGCGAACGCCATCGGGCTCCCCCTCCTGTTGCGTATTTGGGGCCGCGAGTCTAGTGCAGGCACCTGCGGGCCGCCTCACGATCGCAGCGGCTACGGCAGCACGGCCTCAACCTGAGAGGTGAAGTCCGCCTGGCCGGAGACATTTGGATGGTAGGATTCCGACAGCGGATTGGACTGCCCGTTGAGCCACTCCGAAGAGGAGCAGACCTCGTGTGGCAGGAACGCGTTGCGCGGGTCGACGAACGTGAATTTGTGGGCTTCGGCACGCGCTTTGATCGCGGCGTCGAGTTTGTCTCCGGTTTCGTTCAGTTTCTTCTCGTTCGACGATGTCAGGAAGTTGAAGTTGCACGTCTTCCCTTCCGAGGTGAAGAGATGCGGGTAACCCAGCACCACCACGTGAGCCGCCGCCGCGCGTGACCTGACGTCGCCGTAAGTCGTGTCGAGCAGCGCGGGCAGCTTGTTCTGGATGAAGCTATTGGCTTCGTTTATGGCGCTCCCGCACGTGAAGTAGTACAGCGCACAGTTGAGGATCACGTTGCTGAAGCCGGCGTCGTTGCCGCCGATCGTGATCGTCACGAGGTTCGTCGTGCTGCCGAGCGTCCCGAGCTGTTTGCCGTTGACGTCGGTCGTCTTGGCGCCGCTGCAGGCCTCGAAGCTCAACGCATAGCCGCGCGCCGCCGCGATCTTGGGACCGTACGCGTCAGGGCTTCGTTGGCAGCCGCCCCCTTCGTTGTAGAAGACACGCGTCCCCACGCCCGACGAGTAGGAGTCCCCGAGCGCGACGTATTGCGGCAACGCGGCTGCCGTCGCCGCCGGCGCGAGCACGCCAACCCCCAACGCCGCCAAGCCGATGCTTCGGCGCAACTTCCGCATTCTTTCCTCCCTCGATTCAGGATCTGCCCACGCCGAGCCGACATCAGAGCCTCCCCTGCCCTCGTGAGCGCTGAGGGCCTAACCTATCCGCGCCGAATGCGCGACGTCAACCCGTCCTCTGGCCGACCGCGCACGTGACGGCGCTCGCGCTCAGAGCCGTGCAAGCAATGCCCAACAGGGTCCGCTCGGCACGCGGCCGCCCCTCAAGACCGCACGTTTCGAGAAGACAGAGCGGCTCCGCTGATCTAGCTTGGTTGCCGATGACCTTTCCCTCGACCGCCAGGAGCAACCAATGATCAAGATCGCCAACGCGCAGCTATGGGTCCACGACCAGGATGAGGCACTCGCGTTCTATACCCAGAAGCTCGGCATGGAGGTTCGCGCGGACGTCACCCTCCCAGAGATGGGCGACTTCCGCTGGCTCACCGTCGGGCCGGCGGGGCAGCCGGACTTCGCGATCGTGCTGATGGCTATCCCCGGGCCGCCGGTGATGGACGCCGACACGGCAGAGCAGGTACGCACGCTGATGGCGAAGGGCTTCGCGGGGACGGTGTTTCTCACAACCGACGACTGCCAAGCCTCCTACGAGGAGCTTCTGGCGCGCGGCGTCGAGTTCAGCGAGCAGCCCGAGGAGCGTCCATACGGCATCGACTCCGGGTTTCGTGACCCGTCGGGCAACAGCCTCCGGCTGACGGAGGTCCGCCTGCCCGCCTCCGTCTGAGGCGGCCGCTCGAGCGTGCTGGCGAGGGCGGCATCGGGCGAGGCCTGGGCATCCGGTCCTCGCCTTAGTCTGACGAACACATGTTCGACGCTGGCTCGTCCCCTCCATGGCTGCAGGAGCTGAACGCCGAGCAGAGAGCCGCCGTCAGGCATGCGGGCGGCCCGCTCCTGATCTTGGCGGGCGCGGGTACGGGCAAGACGACGACGCTGTGCTCCCGTGTGGCCTGGCTGTTGTCCGAGGGGGTCCCCGCTGAGCGCATTCTGCTGCTCACGTTCACCCGCCGGGCGGCACGAGAGATGATCCAGCGGGCAAGAGGACTTGGCGAGCGCGCGGCCCCGAACGCAGGACGGATCGTCGGCGGCACCTTCCACTCGGTTGCTCACAGGTTGGTCCGTCTACACGCCTCCTCGCTCGGCCTCCCCCCGGGCTTCGGCGTGATTGATGCAGCGGACGCTGCCGACTTGCTCGACCTCGTGCGGCAGGAGCTCGGGCATGCTGCGTCGGGACGCCGGTTCCCTCGCGCGCAGACGATGCTTGACATCTACTCCCGGACGGTCAATGCGCAGACGCAGCTCGCCGATGTTCTCGCCGAGTGCTTTCCCTGGTGCGAGGAGCATCTGGAGGCGCTCGCGCAGACGTTCCGCGTGTACGTCTCACGCAAGCGCGAGCTCGGCGTCCTCGATCTGGACGACCTGCTGCTCTACTGGCGCGCGCTCGCCGGCGACGAAGTGATCGGTTCGCAGATGGCGGAAATGTTCGAGCACGTGCTCGTTGACGAGTACCAGGATGTCAACGGCCTCCAAGTCGACATCCTCCGCGGCCTGTGCGCGGGACGGCGGCAGATAACGGTCGTCGGCGACGACTTCCAGGCGATCTACGGCTTTCGCTCGGCCAGCGCGCGCCACATCCTCGAGTTCCCGAAGGTCTTTCCCGATGCCGAGGTGATCACGCTCGAGCGAAACTACCGCTCGACGTTCCCCGTCCTCGCCGTCGCCAACGCCGTGTCGCACCAGGACCGGCTCGGCTATCCGAAGACGCTCTGGACCGACCGCGAGGGAGGGTCCGCGCCGGAGCTCGTCTTCCCGAGGGACGAGAGCGAGGAGGCACATCAGGTGTGCGAACGGGTGCTGGCTGCGCGGGAGGAGGGGATGGAACTGCGCTCGCAGGCGGTGCTCTTCCGGGCGGGGCACGACTCCGACCTGCTCGAGCTGGAGCTGACTCGGCGCTCGATCCCGTTCGTCAAGTACGGCGGCCTGCGCTACCTGGAGGCGGCCCACGTGAAGGATCTGATCGCCCTGCTTCGGCTCGCGACGAATCCGGCCGACGAGGTCAGCTGGTTTCGCCTGCTCAAGCTCCTCGACGGCGTCGGGCCGGTACGCGCCCGCCGCATCCTCGACGGACTTCGCCCGCCAGGCGGAGGTCCACCGGAGCTGGGCCGCTGGCCCGATGCTGCCGAGCACGTCCCCTCAAGCTCACTCGAGCACGCCACCGCCGTGATCGACGCCCTGGCCGACGCGAGCGGCGAAGCCACGCCGGGCAGACGCGTCGAGCAGTTATGTGAGGCGCTCACGCCGTTGATCCGCGTCCACTACCCCGACTGGGCCACACGAGTGGTCGACTATGAGCAGCTCCTCGCCGTCGCGCGCGGCGCCGAGGACGTTCGCCACTTCGTGTCGGAGCTGGTGCTCGACCCGCCCGCCTCGAGCGCCGATCTGGCGGGGCCCCCCCACCTCGACGAGGACTACCTCGTCCTCAGCACCGTTCACTCCGCCAAGGGGCTCGAGTGGGACGCCGTCCATCTGATCGCGGCCTACGACGGCAACTTTCCGGCCGACATGAACGCGTCGAACGAGGAGAGCATCGCCGAGGAGCGACGTCTCTTCTACGTCGCCCTCACGCGTCCCCGCCGCCGCCTTCATGTCTATGTCCCGTTTCGCTACTACCACCGTCCCCACGCCCGGGACGACGGTCACGGATATGGCAAGGCCTCGCGCTTCCTCACGGATGAGGTGAAGCAGCTGTTCGCCGTCAGCCACAGCGTCGAGAGCGACCGACCGGCGGCCGGTCCCGGGGGACCGGCGCGCCGGATCGAGGTGTCGGTGGACGGGCTGTTCGGCTGAGATCGCCGCGGGCTGGCAACTCGCGCCTCAGGCGGGCGGCGCCGTAGCGCTGGCCGGCCTGCCGGCCTGAACCCAGCGCCGGAAGACCGCGACCCGCTCCGGGGCCCACGCCCCGTCGCACGGCATCGTTCCGTCGCCGAGCTGCTGCAGGATCGCATCCGCATGCTTTGACACGTCGTCGTAGGACCAGAGGTCGAATGCGAACTTCATCGACTGGCGGTCTCGTTCCCGGAACAGCTGCTTGATGTGCTGCTCGAACCCGAGCGGCTCGTCCTCGCCCGGCAATTCGATCGCGTCTTCTGCCTCTCGATCCTGACCTTCCAGCGCCGAGACACGTGACCCCGGCACAGCATCGCATGGCCACCACCACCGCGGCATCGGCATCTGCGGCGGCGGCTTCGCTCCCGACTGTGAGTTCTCGAGCGCCAGGCGAGAGCCCCACTCGATGTAGGACCGGAACGCCGCCTGGAACTCGGGGTCGGAGGGCAGGCCGGCCTCCTGCGCCGAGAGGCAGATCAGCGCCACCCAGCGTGCGCGCATGTCCTCTGTCAGCTCCCTCCCCAGGTGCTGGGAGATCATCCGCTGGTAGCCGCCGTACCCCTCGCTGTAGAGCTTGGGTCCTCCGAATACCTCGCCCAGCCACTTCGCGACGCGCTGCGGGTGGTCCGGTGACATGCCGGCGAACAGGGGCGCCAGCAGACCGTCCGCCGGCACGTGCTTCTCGTAGAAGATCCGCGTCATCCGCGTCAAGGCGGGAAGCCCCCCGCACCACTCGAACAGCGTCGGCACCCGTTCGGGGTCGGGCACCGGATCCTTGAACTCCACGTACCAATGCATGCCGCTGCAGAAAGGCTTGTTCTGCGAGTGCCCGCATCGGCACAGCGCATAGTGCTCGACGGAGCCGCCCTCGGCGCGCTCCACCGGCGCGCCATCCGCGTCGCTCAGCGGGATGGCACCGGTGATCCGGTAGGGACCGTCCCTGCTCACCTCGATGACCGGCTCGCGCGAGTCGTCCCAGTCGACCTGCCGGCGCGCCTCGACTCCGTCGATCGCGTAGCTGAGCGCGCCCGAGGGACAGTCGCGCACGGCGCGAATGATCTCGTCCATACGGCCGCCGCTCGGGGTCACGAACGCGCCCTCGGTGTGGAAGACATTCGCGAGCCGATCGGTGCAGAAGCCGGAGTGCTGGCAGATGCCGCGATTGTCGTAGACGGTGAGCTGCACCCCGTCGTAGGTGTCGCGGTGGTCCGCCACGCGATTCGGGTCCTTCTCGTCGGTGAATCCCGTGCGCGCGCATGTGCCGTCGCAGGACGGCTTGATCGCCGACTCCCCGCAGCGGCAAACCGCCATCTGCGGCCGCATGGGCATCTCCTCGCCGAGCCAGTTGCGAAGCGATGCGACGTTCGTCAGGAGGTAGGGGCCGTTGGCCTCGCATTGGATCCCGGGCTCGCAGCCTGCCTGGAGCTCACGCAGGCGCGCGAGGCGTAACTCGGCAGCGTCCGGTCCCTCTGAAGGCGATAGGGCGAGGGCGAGATCCTGCAGGCCCGCCGTGGCCTCCATGATCAGGGCGCCCTGGCGGGGCTCGAGGCCCGATTGCGCTCGCAGCGTGGTGGCGCTCTGCGCGAGCGCCCAGATCATTTCCGGCAGGCTGGCGCTGGCGTCGGCATCGGGGCGGCCGCGGTCGTGCACGACCTCTGACCCGCCGTCTGCGCCGCGAGCGTCGCGGGGTCTTCCGCTCGCCGCCCCCACGAGCGGCCGGATCACGCTGTTCAGCAGGCGCTCGGCTGCCTCACCGGCCTGATCGCGATCTGCCCCGGACGCGCCCTCTTCGGCCGCTGAAACTGCGGTCAGGCACGCCTCAACGGTGTCGGCAAGGAGAGCGCCGACTTGACGAACCCGCTCATCCTCGGGCTCGACCGAGCCGACGGTTCCCGCCAACGCACTCGCCTGTGAGCGAAGCGACGAGAGCTCCTCGCGGTCGTGAGCGGAGGCCCCTGTGCCGCTGGGCGCAAAGCGACTCACCCCACCCCAGTCGGCGAAATGCGCCGATAGCGAGTCGGCCGCTTCGCCGAGCGCGCTGCAGACTGGCTCGAGCTCCTCGGCCACGCTCTCTGAGGCGATCTCCTGGACGAGGCCACAGAAGTTCGCTGCCTCGCGCAGGCGCTCCTCGAGCAGCGTCCACGCGGCCTCGCGGTGAGGCATCAGGTAGTCGGTCTCATAGAAGAGCTCGAAGGTCGGGCCGGCGTTCAGGCCTGGGTGGCTCGGACCGGCGGGCAAAGTGGTGATCAGGTCGCCGAGCGGCTTGAGGACCCTGACCATCAGCGCGATCGTCGTGTTGGCGAGCGTGGCGAGCTGCGCGTCGGTCTCTTCGGTGTGAGCGAAGTAGCGCTCGAGCATCTGCAGCAGCACCTCGTAGCTCACGTTGAAGAGGTCGGCGCAGCGTGACGTGACTCGCTCGCCGATCAGCGGCACGTTCTCGTCGTGCTCGCATGGGCGCACGGTTGCGAACATCACGGGGCGGACGGGATCGAAGTTCGGGTTGGACGCCATCATCGCCCGGTACTCGTCGAGGATCTGCACGAACTGCCCGAAATGCGCCTGTTCCCAGTGACCGCGCGCGCCCTCGCCCTGCTCGAGGATCGTGTCGATTGCCTGCTGGGCAGAGGCCAGGTCGGTCACCGCCACGAGCTCCGGCCAGCGGAAATGCTCGCTCGTCGCCTGGGCGCGCGGCGGTCCGACGAACAGCCCCCGCTCGCCGAACTTCTCGGCGAGGTGTGCGATCCCCTGCTCGATCGAACGGTACAGGTGGCCGACGGTGGCGAAGTCCTGCAGGTGGGGCACGATGTCCCGCTCCGCCATCAGCGGGACGGCGTCGTGGACCGGTGCGTCGATCCCCTTGGCCCCCTTCAGCGCCATCCCTTCGGGACGCTCGAGGAACATGAAGTGCTTTAGCGCCTGTTCGCCAAACGGGACGAGCGTGAGGTTGACGCCTGCTGGATAGTGGTGGGCCGGGGCCGGCAGGTTGGGACGACCGAGGTGCGGCGCCGCGCCCAACGCCGAGAGCAGGTTGTGAACGAGCGCCAGATGCAGCATCTCCTCCGTCGCGACATGCGAGATCGCGCGGCGCCAATGTGTCACTGCCTCGAGCTCCTGCGCGGTCACGCCCTCGCCTTCGCGCTGCTTCAGCGAGAAGGCCGCGAAGAGGTACTGGCACATGATTCCGTGCTCGAGCTCAGCTGCCTCGCACAGCATGTAGATGAGCGCCTCGCGATGCTCGATAACGAACGGGGCCTCCGGGGCAGCCTGCCCGCCTCGCGCCGCGATCACCTGTGCGAGGCGGCCCTGGCCGGCTCTCGCCTCCGGCTCAATCATGTCTGTCACCCGCTTCGGCCTCCCGGGGTCGGCATCTCGACCTCGCCACGGTAGTAGAGCGGCTCCCCAAGCACGCGTGGGAGGACGAGATCGATTGCTGGCGCCACCCGCGCAGCATTGCGGGCGACGGCGCTGCTCGCAACACAAACGCGGTCTCACCCTAGACCGAGCCGATATAGACCCCGCCGCTACTGCTTCAGGTAGTCCCCTGCGAACACGGTCCCAGCCACATCCCGGAACGCGCTGACGACGGCTGACACGTCGTCCTTGCGCCAGACGAGGGCCGTCTCGATGCGCTCGGCGCAATCCCGTATGCGCACCTCGACGAGGCCCTCCGGCGGCTCCCGTGCCACAGACTCCGGCACGAGCGCGACGGCGGGGACGTCGTCGAGCACGCCGAGTTCCCAGCTCGTGTGAAAGGACTCGCTGCGGACCGTGGGCTCGAAGCCGGCCCGTCGGCAGATACCCACAAGCGAGTCATACAGACGCGGAGCCAGCTCGCGCGGAAACAGGACGAAGCCGTCTGTGGCCAGATCCTCGAGCTCGATCTCCTGCTCGCCGGCCAGCGGGTGGTCAGCGGAGAGGAGAGCCACGACCGTCTCGCTGCGGATCCTCTCGTATGAGAGTTCGCTGTTCACCTCGGGGCAAACGGACACCGCCAGATCCACCAGACCCGATCGCAGAGCGGTCGGCATCCTCGAGTTCCACATCTCCTCCGTGAGCAGCTCTATGTCCGGATGGGAGATCCGGAACGCCTGGCCGAGCGCCGGGAGCGTGACGAACCGCGCCCCCCAGCTGAAAGCGACCCTGAGGCGGCCGACCTCCCCGGAGGAGGCCCGTCGAGCTTCCACGATGCTGCGGTCGAGCTCGGCCAGCGTCGCGTGGGCCCCGTCGAGGAACACTCTGCCCGCCTCGGTCAGCCTGACGTCACGGGTGGTGCGCTCGAGAAGCGTGGTGCCAAGCTCCTGCTCGAGCTGACGGATCGCGACGCTGAGCGGCGGCTGGGCCATGTGCAGGCGCTCCGCCGCACGGCTGAAGTTCAGCTCCTCGGCGACCGCGACGAAGTAGCGAAGATGTCGAAGCTCTAGCATCGTTGCCCGGACCGTTCCCAGCCGCGGAGGAAGCGTACCGGTGGGAACCGAGAGGTCGCGGCCGCGAGGCTTGGGTCAAGTGCGTGAGCTCACGCGCTGTGAGCTTGCCATCGACGGAATCTGAGCCGGGGCCGCGTCGGCTCCGAGCAGGCTCTCCGCGACCTCGGCCGGGCTCGGCTTGCCGACGAGGAAGCCCTGGGCCATCTCGCAGCCCATTTCCTGAAGCACGGTCATCTGACTCTGCGCCTCGATCCCCTCCGCGACAACGGCGAGCGAGAGGGCTCTCCCGACGCCGAGGATGGCCTCGAGCAGCTCGCGGCTTCTCCCGCCCTCGCTCAGGGCGGCGACGAAGCTCTTGTCGACCTTGAGGATGTCGACGGGCAGGCGCCGCAGGTGCGACAGCGAGGCATATCCGGTCCCGAAATCGTCGATCGCGATCCGCAGGCCGAGCTTGCGGAGCGCCTGCAGGACCTCGATCGTCCGCTCGGTGTCCTTGGCGAGCGAGCCCTCGGTGATCTCGAGCACGACCCGCCACGGCGCGATCCCGGACCGCTCGAGCTCGCTCTGAACGTCGTGGATCAGGCTCGGCGCCGTGAGCTGAACGGTCGAGACGTTCACCGAGATTGACAGCGAGCGCGCGCCCGCGTGGCGATCATCCCAGGAGGTGATCTGGCGGATGGCCTGCTGCAGCACCCAGCGGCCGATGGGCACGATCAGGCCACTCTCCTCGGCGAGCGGGATGAATCGCTCTGGCGCTATCAGGCCCCGGGTTGGGTGACTCCAGCGGACTAGCGCCTCGAATCCTTTCAGCCGGCCGTCACCCATTTCGTATATCGGCTGATAGAAGAGCAGCAGCTCCTCGCGTTCCAGGGCGCCACGGAGATCGACCTGCAGGCGGAAGCGCTCGTGGGCGCGCGCGTGCATCGAGGGGGCGAAGAGCCGCACCGAGTCCTTGCCGCTTGTCTTCGCCACGTACATCGCCGTGTCCGCGTCCCGCAGCAGATCGTGCACATCCACCTGGGACGCGGACCCGATCGCGACACCCACGCTCGCGGTCACGGCGTAGTCCCAGCCTGGCAGGCTGAAATGCGGGCGCAGCACGTCGCGGACCCGCTCGGCGAGGGCCTGCGTCTCCTCCATGCCCCCCACGTCGTCGATCAGGATCACGAACTCGTCGCCTCCCAAACGGGCGACGGTGTCCTCCGAGCGGACGAGCGATTCCAGGCGTCGGGCGACCTCGCCGAGAACGACGTCGCCTACCTGATGACCGAGGCTGTCGTTGACGAACTTGAACCCGTCGAGGTCGACGAGCACCACCGCCACCGAGGCTCCCGACCGCGCCGAGCGCATCAGCGCCTGCTCCGCCCGATCGGCGAGCAGGGCACGGTTGGCCAGGCCGGTGAGCGGGTCGTGAAACGCCTGGTGGCGTAGCTGGCGCTCCAGCGCCACCTGATCCGTCGCATCACGCGTGTTGAGGACCAGCGCGCTCACGTTCGGGTCGCCGACGAGATTGCTGATCGCCGATTCGGCGGAGCGGATGCGACCGGTAGCGTCCGTCAGCTCCCACTCGACGCGGGAGACGTGCTGCGCCTCGATCGTCGTCCTGTTGAGGGCCTCCATCAGGGCGCTCGAGCCGCCCGTCACCGCCTCGAGCTTGCGTCCGACGAGCGCCGAGGGCTCGTGGCCGAAGATCGTCTCCATCGAGTCGCTGACGTAGCGGACGGTGAGGTCGGGATCGACCACCATGATCACGTCCGATGACTGCTGAACCAGGGCCCGGTAATAACGCTCCGTCGCACGCAGCTCCGCAGTGCGCCCCTCCACGCGGCGCTCGAGGTCGCTCGTGAGAGCCTGGTTCTCATACGCCCCGATCAGCTGCAGGAGCAGGGCGAGCACCACCAGCGCGGCACTGATCGCGAGCAGCACGCCCGGCGGCCCGAGGCTTCTCCCGGCGAGCCAGCTCGCGAGCGCGGTGGCGATCCCGACCGCGGCCGGAATCGTGGGAAGGCCCGGCACGAGGCGCCCTGCTGCCAGCCTTCGCATCCACTGACGCGGACCAGGTCGCTGTGCGGCGGCCATTGTGATCACGAGGAAGCCAGCCAGCCAACCGATGTCGATCGGGCTGACCCTCGGGAACGACGGGTGGAGTGCGCTCAGGTACCAGAACGCCGAGTCGGAGATCGCCACGCACGCGATGCCGAGACCCAGCAGGCCAAGCCCCGGTGGCACCCGCTCCTTGCCGCGTGCCGCGACGAACAGGACGCCCGACAGCGCGACGGCGTCGAGCACCGGGTACGCGAGGTTGACGATCTGTCCTGACGTCGACGTGTCGCTGCTCGCGAACACGGCGGCGATCACGGCGACCCAGCTGATCAGAAAGCAGCCGGTGGCGATCAGCAGCCCCTCTGCAGCTCCCCGCAGGTGGGACAGCCGTCCGGCGGGGGTGCTCACCATGCTGAGCAGTCCCCCCACCACAAGCACCCACGCCGCCAGTGGCGCGGCGTCGAGCACCGAAGGGGGCTTGGGGTTGATCCCGAATCCGAGTTCGCACACGCTCCTGGCGATGTGGCCGACGGCCCACACTCCGAGCCCGTAGGCGAGCAGGCGCCAAGCTCGCCAGGCGCCTTGGGGCGAGTCCCCCGCGACCGCCCTATCGCGGTCTCTCCTGGCTCGCGACCCGCATGCGAGCGCCGCGATCAGCGCGGCGAGCGTTTCGCCGACGTCCTCGAACGCCGTCCAGCCCGAGGCGTTGCCGACGTGGACGGTGACTAGCAGCGCGAAGCTGGCGGTCGCCGCGAGAGCGAGCGTCCAGAGCAGCGGAACCTGCGCGACCTGGAAGGCCTCGCGGCTGGGAATCAGTCTTGCGGCTCGTCTTACCATGGCGCTTCCGACCGAGCGGGCCGGACCCGCGGCCGATCAGTACGTAATCGGATCTGTGCCGGCCGAGCTTGAGAGCTGGGAGGCCGGCCCCTGGCTGTAGGCTGCGGAGGTCATGGCCAGCGGCAGGGAGGCGAGCGCAGAGATGATCAGAAGACCAGTGAGATGGCTTGCGGTGGCGCTCCTGCTCGGCGTGCTGCTCGCGGGCTGCGGGGGTAGCAGCAGCACGGCCACACCTCAGAGCACATCCGCGCCCTCATCGAGCTCGAGCGCGACCAGCTCGACGAGTACGACGGCGCCGACTTCGTCGGCCCCCTTGGCGACGGCGCAGGCGGTCGAAACCTGCAAGCGCGAGATTCAGGCCGCGACGACGCTGACCGCGAGCTCGAAATCCAAACTCGAAGCCGTGTGCGCGAAAGCCGCCGCTGGCAACACCACGGCCGTGAAGAAGGCCGTCAGGGAAGTCTGCGAAGAAGCGATCACCAGTTCGCCGCTGCCCGCGACGGCGAAGGAACAGGCGCTCGCCGCCTGCAAGAGCAGGACGAAGTAGCGCACACCGGCCGGGTAGCAGCACGGGGCTCGCGGCTACTGCGCGGCGGCCTCCCCCTCCTCAGCTTCCGCCTCGTCCTCGTCCTCGTCCTCGCCGGCGTAGAGCGACTCTCGCGCCAGCTCGTGTCCCTTGGCGTCGAACAGCTTCACCTCGAGCAGGTCGTAGCGGTAGTCGTCCGGAGCGAGAAGCGTGAAGCGCTCCTCGATCAGCTCGCACTGGTCAACGGCGAGATCGGCGAGCTCTGCGGTGGCGATGCGCCCGCCGGACATCAGCGGTCGTCCCCACACCAGCGTCATCGCGGCCACCGCACCGGCGTGTCCCCGCCACGAGCCCACGACCTCCTCGCACAGGTCCATCCGCCAGTCCGGATTGCGCTCGGCGAGCTCATCGGTGAAGTCGATGTGCGCCGAGAAGTCACTTGGCTCACCGTTCTCGAGAGCGGGCACGAAACGCACGTAGCCGAACAGCTCATAGCCGCCGGAGGTCCTCGACGTCCCCGGCACGTATGTGCGGCCGTGCCACGAGCGATCCGGGTACCAGATGATCTCACCGGGCTCGCCGAGATCCTCGGGCGCCTCGGGCAGCTGAGCTGCTCGATCGAGGAACTCCTTGCGCAGTCGCTCCTCCCAGCGCCCGTACGGAAGCTCCTCCTGCGGGGGCTCGGCAGCGAAGCGGGGCACGAAGCGTTGCTCTGGAGGCATCTCGCCAGACTATCGCCGCCGCGCTCCGGCGCGGCGCCGTTGCGCGTTCACGCCTCGCGCAGGATCGCCGCCGCGTGCTCGGGTGCGACGATGTTCAGGCTCAGGTCGGTGGACAGCTCGAGTCCCGCGATGTGCGTGAGTCGTGGAAGCACCTCTATTCGCCAGCAGAAATGCTCCGCGCCCCGCGGGGCGGTGCGGACCCACAGGTTCAGCGGCGGGCTCGACCCGAGGTGGCGTGCGAGACGGCAGAGGCCGTCATGTAGCAGCGACGCGCCCGTGGGCCCCTCCCCCTCGAAACGGGCGCGCGGGCGCCGTGGCGCGAGCACCAGGTGGAAGGGAAGCCTCGAGCCGTAGGGCGCCATCAGCACGGCCTCGTCGTCGATCGCCACTATCCGCTCGCGCCTGCGCACCTCCTCCGCGACGAGGTCCTCGAGCAGGCACTGGCCCATCATGCGTGTGGCATACGCTCCGAAGCGCTCGCGCTCGCGTGCGACCGCGGCCGGCACGAAGTCGAGCGCGTAGAGCTGTGCGTGGGTGTGCGGCAGCGACGCGCCCGCCTCGCGCCGCTCGTTGACGATCAGCTGGACGCAGGCGGATTCGGCGTGGGCGCGCATCCGCTCGCGCCAGACCTCGACCGCGGCGATCACCTGCTCGACCGGCAGCTCGGCGAGCGACAGAACCGGCTGGGGCCCGTTCACGATCACCTCGTGCGCACCCGTCGCAGGCGCTGAGGCGAACAGGTCCGGCCACGCCCCGGCCTCGGCGCCCGCCCCATCGCTTTCCGTCGCGGGCGCGAGCGCCGGATACAGGTTCGGGACGACACGCACGGTCCACCCGGGCGAGTTCGGAGGCCCTCCGGCCGGGCGCTCTGCGTAGATCTCGGGAGGCGTGCGGTCCTCGTGGCCCTCCGCGAAGGGGTCGTTTGCGGGATCGATCGGCTCGGGCGGGGCGCAGCCGGGCTCACCGCCGGGCCGTAGCGAGCGCTCGCCGGCGATGATCGTCTTGTGCCCGCTGAGCGGGTCGATCCGGATCTCGGGCAACTTCTATGCGTCGAGCGCGTAGCGCCTGACGTCCCGTTCGAGCTGGACCTCGTTCAGGTAGGGGCCCTGGTGGATGAACTGCGCGCCGTGGCGGTCGTAGAAGACCGTGACCGGCGTGAATGTCGAGTCCGTCAGCGCGGCGCCGAGCCCCCCGCTCTTGTCGTAGTAGCTCGGATAGCTGACCGGGAACGAGCGCAGGAACGCGACCGCGTCGGCGCGGCTCGAGTCGCCGGAGTCGATTCCGATGAACGCGACCTGGCGCCCCTGCGAGAGCGAAACGCGCTGAAAGGCAGCGAACTCCGCCCGACAGGGTTCGCACCATGACGCCCACTTGTTGATGACGACGGCTCGCCCCCGCAGCGACGCCAGGCGGGCATCCAGCCGGGACGCCCCGCCGGACAGCAGCTCCCCGGCCTGCGCGTGGAGCTCGGCGAGCGGCTCGGGAGACCCCGCCAAGCTGGCGCGCATCTGAGCGAGCGTCAGCTTCAGCGGAGCTCCGGGCGGCGAAGTCGGGGACCCTGCTAGCTCAATCAGGCCGACCACGAGCAGCGCGACGACACCGGCTCCGAGCGCCACGATCGGAGTGCGCTTTGCCGTCATCGCCGGTAAGGGTCGCAGATCGGCTCCCGCAGATCGGCTCGTGTTCAACGACTCCACTTCAACGACGCCCCCGCGTGGTATATCCTGATTGGTACACGTAACAGCCGGGTGGCTTTCAGCATCCGGCAACGGCGCATCGAGTGCCGTCCTTCTGAGCCGCGCCGGAGTATTGGACCGCGGCTCCGTCTCGAAGTCCAAGAGCCTTAATGGCCGAATCAACCTCAGCGGCCCTATCGGCCGTGCCCGTTCCGAGTTCCGCGGACATCGCGCGAGCGGAAAAGCTCGTGCGCGAGCGCTTCGTGCACCCCGACGAGGATCCCGCCGTCGCGCTCGCGGCCGGCAGCCCGCGCAGGCGCGCGCTCGATCGGGCGCTCGCCGAGCTCGAGGCGGATCCCAAGACAAAGCACCCGTCGACCGCCTGGCGACGCGAGTTCTCGCTGCTGCTTGGACTCGAGCGGCTGCTCTCCGATGACGAGCCGAAGCTCGCCGACGGGACCGAGCTTTCCGCCCACCAGGTAGACGCTCTCTCGGGCACGCTCGCGGCACTGCTTGCCGAGGCGGAGCGCACCATCTCCAACGGCAATGGTCGCGTCGCCGCCTCCGCCTCGCCCGAGCTGCTGGCCTCGGCCGACATCCTGGGCCCCGATGAGGCGGCCGCCAACGGCTCGGAGCCCAACGGCGCCTCCGCCCCGGTCCGCGACGCCGACGCCGAGGACGAGGACGAGGACGAGGAGGAGCCCGACGAGGACGACTACCTCGACGAGGACGACGAGGATCTCGGACCCGTCCAGCGTGCCGCTCCTGACGAGGACGAGGATGAAGACGAGGACGACGACCTCGAGCCGATCGACGAGGACGAGGCCGAGCCGGAGGGCGACTCCGAGCAGGAAAGCGACTCCGAGGAGGAGCCGCGCGACTGGGCGGATGAGGACGAGGAGGGCTCGCTCGGCGAGCAGCCCGAGGATCCCAACGCGGCCAAGCGCTTCTGGTTCGAGCATGCCACGGGCGCGGGCAAGACGGTCGCGGCGCTCGGGTTTGTCGAGGCCTCGCAGACCGGAGGCGTGCTGATCCTCACCCATCGGCGCAACCTCGTCGACCAGTTCCACGGCGAGCTGCGCGATCGCGGCTACTCCAAGCGCATTTCGAGGCCGCTGCTGAAGGGCGAGGATTCCGTCAACGGCCCGGTGACCGTCGAGACCTATCAGTGGTTCGTGCGCAACGCGGGCAAGATCTCGAGCGCATACACGATCGTGATCTGCGACGAGGCGCACACCGCTCTCGGGGAGAAGACGAGCGGTGCGATTCGCAACTGGACGGGCCCGATCTTCATCGGCATGACGGCCACCGGCGCGTTGATCGCGCGCCACGTGACCGACCTGTTCCCGACCCAGACGTCTCGCTTCGACCTCGCGCAGGCTGCCCGTCGCGGCGTGATCGCGCCGCTGCGCTGCGTTCGCATCTCGCCCGGCGTCGGCGTGCGCACGATCGCCAAGGTGCCGCTGCGGCGAGGGGAGGTCGACACGGAGTTCGACCAGGAGGAGCTGGCCAAGCTGCTGGATCAGCAGCCGTTCAACGTGGCCGTCGCCAACCTCTACAAAACGCGCTTCAACGGCGTACCGGGCGTCGTCTACGCGGCGGGCGTGCGCCACGCATACAACCTCGCGCAGGCGTTTCGCGCCGAGGGCATAAAGGCCCAGGCAGTCTCCGGAGAGACCCCCAAGCGGGAGCTCGCGGAGATCCTCGCCCGCTACGAGCGCGGCGACATAGACGTGCTGATCAACGCACAGCTTCTCGCCGAGGGATGGAACAGCCCGCGGGCGACGGTCTGCGTGCACCTGGCGCCGACCGCCTCCAAGCGGATCTACCAGCAGCGCGTCGGTCGCGTCACACGCCGGCACCCGGGCAAGGAGGCGGGGCTGGTGGTCGACTTCGTCCATCCAGCGACCAAGCACGACGACCCCGTCGTCACGCTGCACTCGCTACTCGACCGCGACGTCTACCGCGGCGGAGCGATCGTCGTCGGGCCGGTGCGCCGCGGGCGCGGGCGGCGGATGCGCGTCGAGCGGCGCGTGCTCCCCGTGTGCGCCGAGGAGGAGCGGCGGTTCGCGGTCTTCGAGCGGGAGCTCTGGCGGATCGCCGTCGAGCACCTCGATTACGGCGAGCAGCACGTCTGGGCGGCGCTCGCAGGTGCGCGCGTCGCACCCACCGGCTGGCGCCGTGCGCGGGCGATGCTCCACTTCGACCGCACGGGAGAGCTCAAGGGCCGCTTCTTGATCACCGCCGTCCAGCGCAACAAGAACCCCCAGTTGCGGCTCCGGGCCCTGACCGACATCGCCGCGCTGCGCGACCCCGACGCGTTCGACACCGCCATCGACATCATCGGTGGTTGGCCCCGCGAGGAGCGCAAGGAGGCGACGAAGATCATGTTGCGTGCCCTCGTCGAGCGACGGATCGGCAGGCGCGACCAGGCCAACGCATGGATCTGGCGCCTGGCGGAGTACACGAGGGACGTTCACGAGGAGTACGCGGTCCAGCGCTGGCCCGAGACCAAGCGCCTGCTCGGGCTGCTCGTCAACTCCTCAGGCGGCGCACATGCACGCAATGCCCGGCGCCTGATCCACGCTGCCCGCAAGCAGGACCGCCGCCTCGCCGCGGCGCTGCTCGCCGCTGCGCTCGCGCACACCCCGGAGGCCGAGGAGGCCCTGCGCGGTGCTCGCACGCGAATGGGCCGCAAGCCGCCCGCACTCGCTCGCGAGCTGTTGCGCAACTTCCCCAAACGCCGTGCCCGCAACGCGCGGCGCAGACGCAAGGGCGCGAAGGCCAGCCCCAACGGCGCCGTGCCCGACGGCTCGGCCCCCGAGCTCGTGCAGGCAGCCCGTCAGGACGCGCTCAACGCACAGGACGGAAAAGCCGCGCGGGTCGACCGGGAGGCGCGGGACGGCCGCGAGGCGGGCCGTGGGGCACAGCCGGTCTCAAACCCCCAGGGGCACGGCCCCGAGGAGGCGCTCGACCGCGCCGCCGAGTGAGCCGGGCTCGCGCGCTCGAGGCCGCTCGCTAGCTTCGCTCGCCGGGCGCTTGCAGGTGAACCTCGCCCGCACCGAGCGTCGTCTGCCCACCGTCCGCGAGCGCCACAACGAGGCGCCCAGTGCCATCGATTCCGCGCGCCCGGCCCCGACCTGCCGTCCACTCGATCTCCCGGCCCAAGAGCGCGTCGCGCGAGCGCCATGCCGCAAGCGTCGCCTCCATCGGCTCCGCAAGGCGCCGCTCGAGCGCTTCGAGCAGGAGCGATAGCGTCGGCTCGATCGCCTCGCGCGGGCGGCCGAGCGTCGCGGCCGGCAGTGGCGAGGTTGCCGAGCGCCCGGCGCCGCCCGCGCGCAGCTCGACCGGAAGCTCATCGAGCTCGACGGCGACGTTCAGGCCGACCCCGAGCACGGCCCACCCCTCCTGCGGTCGACCCTCGATCAGGATCCCGGCGAGCTTCGCCAGCTGCGGCTCGCGCGTGCCTTGCCGTAAGTCCTCCGGGCGTTCCTCTGAAGACGGCGCCGTCGCCGTCGCCGTCGGCGGCGCCGATTCCACGACGACGTCATTCGGCCACTTGATGCGCGTGTCCTCTCCAGCGACGTCGCAGACGGCCACCGCGGCGATCATCGGCAGCAGCGACGGCGGCGTGCGGAGGAGCAGCGACATCAGCAGGGCGCTGCCTGCGGGGGCGGACCAGCGCCGCCCCCCGCGCCCGCGCCCGGCGCTCTGCTCGGCGGCCGTCACGAGCGTTCCGTGCGGCGCGCCGCCGAGCGCCAGCTCCCTGGCGCGATCGTTGGTGGAGCCGGTGCAGCGCAGGTGCAGCCGCGGGTGCCCGAGCGTGCTCACGCCGGGCGAACCACGAGCTCGTCGCCGCGCTGCGCCCGCAGCAGTTCGGCCGCCGAGCCGCGATTGACGGCAAGCGCCAGCATCCGCTGGGCGTCCTCGTAGCCGAGCAGCTCGCCGACGGGCACATCGGCGAAGGTCGAGGCGTAGCGCACGGCGTGAAATCGGCCGGCGTGGCGCACTGTCAGCGTCTCCCCGAGCCCCACTCCGAGCGCCGCGAGCTGCCCCGCGTCCGCATCGAGGATCACGTTCCCGAAGTTGTCGAAGCGAAGCACGTGGGCCCTCAGCTCCCCGTCGCCGAGATGCGCCGACGACAGCTCCAGGCGGCGGAGCTGATCGACCGCCAGCGGCTCGCCGACGGCGTCGAGGCGAGCGCCCGCCGCCAGGGCGCCGGCCACCGGCGCGAAGATGTCTCGGCCGTGAAAGGTGCGCGACACCGGCTCCAGGCGCTCGGGCGAACCGCCGATGTCGACCGCCTCGACCGCTCCGCCGAGCAGCTCGGCGGCGGGCATGAGCAACCCGTTGTCCGGCCCGACGAGCAGGCGATCCTCCTCGGCGCTGCGCAGCGCAACGGCTCGACGCGCGAGTGCTCCCAGGGCGCCGACGTCCGGATCGACGACGGCGAGATGCACGCCGGCCGGCGTGTAGGGGAGCGCCGCACGCAGGACCTCGGCGCCCGTCCGAACGTCGTGGCGGGGGATCGCGTGGGTCAGGTCGATCACCCGAGCAGTGGGGCAGCGGCGGGCGATCACGCCATGGCACACGCCAACGAACTCGTCGCGGTAGCCGTAGTCGGAGAGGAAGGTGATGACCGCAGGATTCACGGTGCTCGTCGCGCTCAAGCGTCGCGGTCGGCGGCGTCGCCCAGGAGTGCTTCGACGACGCCCTCGACGTCGTGTCGTGAGGCCTCGACATGGACTTCGAGCCCGTGCTCGCGAAGCGTCTGGCTTGTGACCGGACCGATCGAGACGATGCGCGTGGCCGGCGAGAGGGCTGCGTCCCCGTCGCGCGAAGCGGCGGCCTGAAGGAAGTAGCGCACGGTCGAGGATGACGTGAAGGTGATGTAGTCGGCAGCCAGCGCGGTCTCGAGCCCCTGCTCGGAAAGCGGCTCGGCGACGGTCTCATACAGGTCGAGGATGTCGACCTCGGCGCCGCGCTCGCGCAGCGCCTCGGGGAGCACTTCGCGCGCCTCGCGCGCCCTGGCGACGAGTGCGCGGGTCACGGCCATACCGGCGAGGGCCTCCACCAGCGCCTCCGCGACGAAGCGCTCGGGGACGATGTCGGCGACGATGCCGCGCGCAGCGAGCGCCTCCACGGTGCCGGGGCCGATCGCCGCCACCTGCGCGCCCGCGAGGGCGCGTGCATCGCGGCCCCCCGCGGCGAGACGCTCGAACAGCGCACTCACGCCATTGGGGCTGGTGAGGCAGATGAGGTCATACGGCGAAGGGTCGAGCGGCGGGCCGGGCAGCGGCACGACGCGGATCACGGGCGCCTGGATCACCCGCGCGCCATGGGCTTCGAGCGCTCGCGCGAGGCCGCTGGCCTGAGCGCGCGCGCGCGTGACGGCCACGGTCCGTCCGGCGAGCGGCTTCGGACGCAGCCACGAAAGCTGCTCGGCGAGCGCCGCGACGGCTCCGACGACGGTGATCGCGGGTGCCCGGAAGCCCTCGCGGTGCGCGATCTCGGGAACCGTCTGGAGCGTCCCCGTCACGGTTCGCTGGGCCGGCAGCGTCCCCGCTTCGACGACGGCGGCGGGCTCGTCGGGAGAGCGGCCCGCAGCGATCAGCGCGTCGGAGATCTGACGCAGCCGGCGCAGGCCCATGTAGAAGACGAGCGTCCCCGGGAAGCGCGCAAGCGCCTGCCAGTCGATTGCCGCCTCATCCTTGTCGGGGTCCTCGTGACCGGTTACGAGCGCCACGGCGCTCGCGAGCCCCCTGTGGGTGACGGGGATCCCGGCATAGGCACTGGCGGCCACCCCGGCCGTCACACCCGGCACGATCTCGAACGGGACGCCGGCCGCCCGCAGGGCGAGTGCCTCCTCGCCGCCGCGCCCGAACACAAACGGATCGCCGCCCTTCAGTCGCACGACGTCCTTGCCGGCCCGTGCGCGCTCCACCATGAGGGCCTCGGTCTTCTCCTGCGGGACGGAGGCGCCGCCGCCCTCCTTACCCACGAACAGCAACTCGGCGTCGGCGCGCGCGCCGTCGAGCGCGACGGCGGGTATCAGCCGGTCATGCAGGATCACGTCGGCGCTTGAGATCAGCGCCAGCGCTCGCGCGGTCAGCAGGCCCGGGTTGCCCGGACCGGCGCCGACGAGATAGACGCGCCCGCTCATGCGCTTGCCGCCATCTCCTGGGCCCGCGACAGGATCTCCCCTGCGCCGACCTGCTCCAGCCGTGCGGCGACAGACCGTCCGAGCGCCACTGGCTCCTCGAGGCTGCCAAGGAGCTCGTCGGCGACCCAAGCCGAACCGTCCGGCAGTCCCACCCACGCGCGCAGGAGCAGTCCGCTCTCGGCGGCCGGTGACGCATGGGCGCCGAGTGGTGTGTGGCAGGTCGCGCTGAGCCCCGCCGCCAGGGCCCGCTCCGCCCGCAGGCACGCGAACGCGAAGCTGTCGGTGATGGCGGCTACGGCTGCCTGAACGCGGGTGTCGCCGGCACGTCCCTCGAGCGCGAGGATGCCCTGCCCGGGAGCCGGCACGAATCGCTCGAGGTCGAGCTCGCCGCCGATCTCGGACTCGCGTTTCAACCGCTGCAGGCCGGCGCGCGCGAGCACGATCGCGTCCAGGCCCTCGACGCCCTCGGAGAGCTTGCGCAAACGCGTGTCGACGTTGCCGCGAACGGCCACGAGCACGAGATCCGCACGCGCGGCGCGCAGCTGCGCGCCGCGGCGGATGCTGCTCGTGCCGATGCGGGCGCCCTCCTCCAGCGCGTCCAACCCCGACGCTCCACAGATCACGTCGCCGGCCGCCGCCCGCGCCGTCGCGCCATGCAGTGACAGTCCCTCGGCCAGCTCGCCCGGCACGTCCTTCGCGGAGTGCACCGCGACGTCGACACGCCCGTCGAGCAGCGCCTTCTCGAGCTCGGCGACCCAGCGCGACTTGTCCTGGGCGGCCTCACCGCGATCGCCGCGCGTCGTGATCGGGACGATCTCGCCGTCGCCGAGAAGCTCGCAGATCAGCCGGGCCTGCGCGAGCGCCAGCGCGCTGCCCCGGGTGCCGATGCGCATCAGCGCTCGCGACGGCGGCGCAGGTCATGAACCTCCGCCAACTTCCCCGACGGCTGCTCCTCGGAGGTCGGGTCCTCCCGCAGTCCGAACAGCTCTCTTACCAGCTCGAGGCTCGCATGCCCCCGGTCGGCGCCCATGCTGCGCAGACGGATCGTCGGCTCGTGCAGCAGCCGGCTCATCACGGCACGGGCGATAGCCTCGACACGCGCGAGGTCTCGAGGCGACGCCGACTCCCAACGCCCGGAGTTCTCGGCCAGCACCTGCTCCACCAGCTCGCTGCCGTGTTCGCGCAGTGCGCTCACCGTCGGTAGCGCGTCAGCCTGACCGAGCCAGCGCGCGAAGCGGTGGATCTCCTCCTCGACGATCTCAAGCGCCCGCGGCAGCTCCTCCGCTCGCGTGTTCAGATTACGGGCGACGACCGCCTGCAGGTCGTCGATGTCATACACGGTGACACCCTCGAGCTCCCCGCACTCGGGCTCGACGTCGCGCGGCACCGCGATGTCGATCAGCAGCAGCGCCCGGCCATCGCGTTCCGCCATCACGAGCTCCAGCTCCTCGCGGCCCACGATCGGATGCGGAGAGGACGTCGAGGAGAGCACGATGTCCGCCTGCACCAGCTGTTCGGGCAGCTTGTCGAGGCCGACCACCGATCCGCCAAAGCGCTGTGCGACGCTGAGCGCGCGGTCGGCGTGGCGGTTGGCCACGAAGATCGTGTCTGCGCCCCGGTCGGCGAGCGCCTGCGCCATCAGCTCGCTGGTGTCGCCCGCGCCGAGGATGACCACATGGCGGCCCTGCAGCCCGTCGAGCACGCTCAGCGCAAGGTCGACGGCGACCGACGGAACGCTGACGCGGCTGGAGCCGATGCCGGTCTCCGAACGCACGCGCTTGCCGGTCGCCAGCGCGGCCGCGAACAGCCGGTTTGTGAGCGCCCCCGCGCAGCCGCAGCGCATCGCCGCCTCGTGCGCGCGCCTGACCTGACCCTGGATCTCGGCCTCGCCCACGATCATCGACTCGAGGCCGGCCGTCACGCGGTAGAGCTGGCGTGCGGCGTCGCAGTTGCGCGGCGAGTAGATCGCCTCGGCCAGCTCTGTCGGGCGAATCGAGGCGCGCCCGGCGAGCAGCCCCAGAACATCGGACTCGGCGCGCACCGGGTCGCCGACGACAAGGTAGATCTCGGTGCGATTGCAGGTCGAGATCACGACGGCCTCGCGCACCTCGGCGGTCGCCGTGATCAGGCGCGCAAACTCGCTCGCTTCGCCTTCGCTGAAGGCGAGGCGCTCGCGCAGCGCTACCGGAGCGGTCTTGTGCGAGATGCCGAGTGCGAGCAGCTCGTTCATAGGAGCGTCGACTCCGCGCGAGAAGGGTGCGCCTCGCCCACCGCCCCGGCGGAGACCGGTGCGCGCTCTGAGAGCTCCAGCAGCTCGCCGAGCTCGCGCTCGATCCTGCTCAGGCGAATCGCCATGATCGCAACGTAGATCAGCACGAGCGCGAACAGCACGAGGTAGGCGCCGGCCACGTACTTGCCCGCCTCGTGCAGCGGCAGCGCCGGCAGCTCGGCAAAGACGCCACCCATCAGAGACCGTCCCCGCCGGCTCCTCGAGCGGTCATCATCGCCGCCGGGTGGGGCGTCGTGGGTGCGGCGCTGCGTCCGCGGCGAGCAACCGAGACGAGCGCGTCGTCACCGGCGAGCCTGCGGCGGAGGGCCCGCAGCTGTGCCCTCGCGTGCTTGGCCGTGAGCTCGTATCTGAAAAGCGTCGTGTAGAGCAGCGCGATCCCGGCGAGCGAGACGACGAACGTGAGCGCCATTGGCCCTGGAAGGTTGGAGGTCGCGCCGAGTACCCGCGGGTGTACGTAGGCGGTCGACATTCGAACGGCGATGAAGTTCAACGGCACGAACGCTCCCGCGGTGATCGCGAACACGGACGCGTACCGCGCCTGGCGCTCGGGATCCTCGATCGCGAACCGCAGCGGCTGGTAGGTCGCGTAGAGAAGGAAGACGATCAGGAACGAGACCAGCGTGGGCTCGTTCCACACCCACCAATGTCCCCAGGAGCCCTTCGCCCAGATCGAGCCCGTGATCAGCGTTCCGACGCCGAAGATCAGGCTCATGTGGATAGCGACGTACGAGCGCATGTCCCAGCGCGGATCGCGCGTGCGCAGATGCTGGATCGCCATTATCCCGCCCGCCACGAAGCCGCACAGCGAGACGATCGCGAGCGGCACGTGCACGTAGAAGATCTTCTGCAGGAAGCCCTGTTCGGCTTCCAGCGGCGCGTAGAAGAAGACCAGGCCGAGCGCCGCCGTCATCACGGCGGCCGTCGAGATGCTCAGCGCGCGCAGACCCTTGCCATACATGGGTTTTGTCTAGTCCTCCAGCAGGAAATCGAAGAGGGCGTAGGCGATCAGCCCGAACACCAGATCATAGAGCCCCAACGTCAGCAGCCAGCGGGCGGACGGACCGGCGTGATGGCCCATGCTCAGCACCGGCGAGCTCGCGCGTGCGCCTCCGATGACGATCGGCACCAGCAACGGCAGCGCGAGCAGTGGTCCGAGCAGGTCGCGCGCTCGGGTCCGGACGGCGAGTGCGGCGACGAGCGTGCCGATCGTCGCGACGCCGAGGTCGCCGAGCGCGAGCACGCCGAGCAGGCCGGGCAACGCGTGGCCGAGGGATGGGCCCAGCAGGAGCAGCGCGAAGGCCGGCACCGCCACGAGCTCTAGCACGAGCAGGTAGACGAGCAGCGTGAGCGCCTTGGCGAGGAGCATCGCGCTGCGGTCCACCGGCGCGAGCAGGAACCCGTCGAAGCCGCCCTCCTCCGCGTCGGCCACGAACAGCCGGTTGATGCCCAGGATCGCCGCGAACAACAGCGTGACCCACAGGATTCCGGCCGCGAGGTCGCCTTCGACGACGTTCCGGTTCAGCGCGAAATGAAACACAACGAAGGTGGTGACGGCGAACAGCGACATCCCCGGCACGGACTCCAGCGTGCGCAGCTCGACGAGCAGCTCCTTGCGCAGCAGCGCCGCCACGGTCCGCCTCACCGGTACAGCTCCGCGATCTCGCCCGGATCGACGTCGGTGGCCGCCCGCAGCAGCGCCTGGCGGCCAGCTCGCAGGCCCAGCACCAGGTCGGCCTCGGCGAGACCGCCCGTCGGGTCATGGCTGCAGATCACGCGTGTGCGTCCCGAGCAGGCTCCGATCAGCGGCGCGACGAGCTCGACGGCCGCCGGGTCGAGGTTTGCGTGCGGCTCATCGAGCAGCAGCAGCTCGGGGTCGTGGAGCACGGCGCGCGCGAGCGCCACTCGCTGGACCATTCCGCGCGAGAGCGTCCGCAGCGGCTCGCGCGAGCGGCCCTCCATCGCGACGAGCTCGAGCAACTCGCTGACACGCTCATCGCCGACGCCGTGCAGGCGTGCGTGAAAGCGCAGGTTCTCGCGCGCGGTGAGCTCGCGGTACAGAAGCGGCTCGTGTCCGAGCAGCCCCAGCCGCCCGCGTACGGCCCAGGCCTCCGCGGGGAGCTGGGAGCCGAGCACGCGCACGCTGCCGCCGTGAGGGCGCAGGAGCGTCGCGAGCACGCGCAGCAGCGTCGTCTTGCCCGCCCCGTTGGGCCCGAAGACGACCAACGTCCGGCCCTGCTGCAGAGAGAGCGAGACGTCGCTCAACGCCTCCCTTTCACCGTAGTGGCGAGCGAGCCCCTGGACCTCGAGCGCGGGCTCGCTCAGGCTCGTCATCGCCGCGAGCCGATCCTCGTCCGATCCTCGATGCTGGGTCGATGGCGTCCGCGAATGCTGAGCTCGTGCGGTCGATTTACTCTGCCTGGGAACGTGGCGACTATAGCTATCGCGAGCGAGACGACGAGCGGATCCTGGTGAGCCTTGATACGGTCCGCTCGGTGAGGTTGCGGAGCGTCAAACCGACGTGGAGGAGGGTGTCATGGCCAGTGAACCCATAGTGAGCAGCCGGGGTGAGGGCGATGCCGTTTGGATGCTTGGGGGCCGCTACGAGGTCAAGGTTTCCGGCGAGCAGACGAACGGAGCACAGACCGTGATGGAGATGTGGATGCCGGCGGGGATGGGACCGCCGCTGCACACCCACCCAGGGACGGAGTCGGTGTACGTGCTGGAGGGAAAACTGCGCTACCGGATCGGCGAGGAGACACACGATGGCGGGCCCGGGTCCTTCTTCCACATTCCCGCGGGGACGGTCGAGTGCTTCGAGCCGACCGAGGAGTTGCGGGTGCTCGTCACCTATACGCCGGGCGGGATCGACCGGTTCTTCGCGGAGGCGGGCGAACCGGCACGTTCGCCGGGGCTTCCCCCGGCGCCGGAGGGCCCCCCCGATCTAGAGCGCCTGACGAGCATCGCCGCGCGCTACGGGATGGATATTCAGCAGCCGCGATAGCGCCGCGGCGTCTGGATCGGATGGTCCGTGTCGTGCGGCTCGCGAACCACTCCCGTCATCGAGGAGGGCCGTGCAGCGGATCGTTCAGGCTCTCGACACCTGCAGCGCCCGAGCGCTTTGTGCTCGCGCGATCAGCTCGCGGACAGCCTGCTCGCCTGTGCCCTCAGGGGTATCGCCGTCGCGCAGCAGCGCGATCGGGTCTGGTTCGCCGCCGACTATCCCCTCGAAGAACTCCTTGCGGTCCTGGTATGTCGGCAACGTGCTCTTGGCCCAGCCGCGAACCTCGTTCAGCAGCACGGCCAGCCGCGCGTACGGCTCGCCGAACTGGCCTTCGATCTCCCGCTTCATGCGCTTCGCGAGCGCGGGCGAGGCCCCGGCCGTGGAGATCGCTATCGCGAGCGGACCGCTCCTCACGATCGCGGGCAGGATGAAGTTGCACAGCGGCGGGACGTCGACCACGTTCACGAGCATCGCCCGCCGCTCGGCGTCGCCGTATACCGCGATGTTCACGTCCGTCTCGCTCGTCGCCGCGATCGCGATGAACACTCCCTCGAGGTCCCCCGGCCCGGCGTAGCCGCGCTGCTCCCAGCGGATCGACCCCTCGCGCGCATACTCCTGCAGCTCCGGCTCGGCCTCCGGCGCGATCAGCGTCACCTCGCCGCCGCATGCGAGCAGCCCCTCGACCTTCTCGAGCCCGACTGACCCGCCACCGACGACCACGCAGCGGCGTCCGACGAGCCTCAAGCACGCGATGTAGAAGGGAGTGTCGAGCATTCCCTGAACGCAGCTCTGGTCGCAGATTCCCCTGCGAAGCTGACAGACGCACTCCTTACCTGCGTAAGCCTGAGCGGGCATGGCTCAAGCGTAGCCGCTAGACCTTGGGCCCTCCCCGGCCCAGCGCGCGCGCACTCACGCGCGCCAGCGCCAGGGCGCCGCTGCGCCAGGCGTCATGCCGATCGGACTCGCGCGCCGAGCGTAGCTTCGCAACCGCCCGCGCCGCGCGGAGCGTCGCCTCGTCATATGGGCCCCACCACAGCCCACGCGTCGCCGGAGGGTCCCACGTGATCAGCTTTTCCTGCCCACAGGCCTTGAGGCCGGCCTCGCCGAGGGTCCTCCCAAGTCCGCCTCCGGCAGCGGCGCCCCACGGCCCTCGCGACACGGTCGGCCCCGGCAGGTGATCGTTCAGCCACACCATGCCGGCGTGAAGCTCGCGCGCGATCCGCAACGCCTGATAGCGGTCGGCGGTCCAGACCGAGGCCCCGAGCCCATAGTCGCTGTCGTTGGCCAGCCGGATCGCCTCATCGACCGTGTCGACCGGCGCAACCACCAAGACCGGCCCGTCGAGCGGCTCGCGCGTCAGGCGCATCTCCCGGCTCGCGCCGGTGATCACGGTCGGGGCGTAGAACGCGCCGCCCTCGCAGCCGGGCGGCGCGACGGGACCCCCGCAATGAACAGTCGCCCCCAGCTCGACAGCTTCGCGCACCAGGTCGTTGAGGTACTCGACGCGGCGTTGCGAGGCGAGTGGCCCGACCTGAACGCCCGGGTCGGACGGGTCGCCGACCGTGAGGGCCCTGGCGTCAGCTACGAGCTCGCCAAGAAACCGCGAGAAGACCTCCCGCGCCACGTAGACGCGCTCGACCGAGCCGCGGGCCTGCCCGGCGCCCGCGCACGCGGCCCACAGCGCCCCCGCCACGGCGCTCGGCAGGTTCGCGTCGGCGAGCACGAGCATCGCGTCCTTGCCGCCCAGCTCGACGGTCACCTCCTTCTCGCGCGAGACGCAGGCGCGGGCGACCGCCCGCCCGACCGCCGGCGAGCCCGTGAAGAGGACCTTGTTCACCGGGGACTGCGCAAGCGCCACGCCCACCTCGGCGCCGCCGTGTGCGACCAGCACGAGCCCCTCCGGCAGCCCCGCGCGGGCAAGCACGCGCGCGATCTGCTCCCCCGCCAGCGACGCCCGCAGCGCAGGCTTGAAGACGATCCCGTTGCCGGCGAGCAGCGCCCCCGCGATCTGGCCGAGGGGCTGTGCGAAGGGGGCACTCCCAGCCCCGATCACGCCGACGACGCCATACGGCTCGTATGCGACGCGCGCGCGCTTGAAGAGAGTCATCGAGCGGGTGACCCCGACGCGCCGGCTGCCCAGCACCTTCGCCCCGTCCTCGGCGATCCAGGTAAGTGCATCAATCGCGGCCAGCAGCTCGAGCGTCGCGATCTCCCCCGGCGGGCGCCCATGCTCGCGCGCCAGCGCCACCTGGAGCTGATCGAAGTCGTCGATCACCGCCTGCGCCATGCGCCGCATGTATCTGGCGCGGTCCTTTACCCGCAGCAGCGCCCACAGAGGCTGGACCTTGGCGACCGCCTCGACGACGGAGTTGATCCGCTCGGGTGCAGTGGCGGGCACGCTGCCCAGTTCTCCACCGGTGACCGGGTCGCGCGCGACGCGCCGCTCGCGTGCGGCGGGATGCTCGGAGATGAGGCTCATCGAGCAGCGATTATCGCGGCTCGAGCCCCTTTGTCCGGCGAATCCGCTCAAGCCGCCGCGCGAGCTCCGGCTCTGTCTCGTCGGGCTCGTAGAAACGCTCCCGGGCCACAGCTTCGGGAAGCAGCTCCTGAGATGAGAGGTGGCCGGGGTGCTGGTGGGGGTTGTCGTAGGAACCCCGCTCCCCTCCGGCCGATCGGAGATCGGCCAGCGGGCCCGAGCGCAGCCAGCCGGGCACCGGCGCGGCCCCGTGCTCTCGCACGTGAAGCTCGGCCGCCCCGAGCGCTCGCCCCGCGGCGTTGGACTTCGGCGCGAGCGACAGGTAGATCGCAGCTTGGGCGAGCGCATAGCGAGCCTCCGGAAGCCCGACGTGCTCGACGGCCTGGGCCGCCGCCGTCGCGACCGACAGCGCGGCGGGATCAGCGTTGCCGATGTCCTCGGAGGCAAGGATCACCATCCGCCGCACGATGAAGCGTGGATCCTCGCCGCCCTCGAGCATCACCGCCAGGTAGTACAGCGACGCGTCGGGATCCGAGCCGCGGGTCGCCTTGATCCAGGCGGATATGTAGTCGTAGTGCCGATCGCCCCCTTTGTCGTAGAGCACGGCGCGGCGCTGGAGAGCATCCTCGACATGCCGCAGGGTCACGCGCTCCTCGCCGAGCTCGGCGACCGTAGCCGCGGCCAGCTCGAGCGCGTTCAGCGCGGTGCGCGCGTCTCCTTCGCTGCGCACGGCGAGGAAGTCGAGCGCCTGCTCCTCTACGTTGATCCCGTCTGACGCCGCGCGGCGGAGGACGACGGCGATCTCCTCCGGGCTCAGTTCGCGCAACGCGTACACCCGCAGGCGCGAGAGCAGGGCGCCGATGATCTCGAAGGCGGGGTTCTCGGTCGTCGCGCCGATCAGAGTGACGAGGTCCTCCTCCACAGCGGGTAGCAGCGCATCCTGCTGAGCCTTGTTGAAGCGATGGATCTCGTCGAGGAACAGCACAGTTCGTCCTGTGCCTGCCGAACGGCGGTGTGAGGCCCGCTCGATCACGGCACGCACCTCGGCGCGACCGGCCTGCACGGCGCTCAGCTCCTCGAATACCGCGTCCGAGCGCTCGGCGAGCATTCTCGCGAGCGTCGTCTTGCCAGATCCCGGTGGACCATAGAGCACCATCGAGTGAGGCCGGCCCTGCTCGATCGCGGTCCTCAGCGCCGAGCCCTCGGCGAGCAGATGCGACTGGCCGACGAACTCCTCAAGGCCGGCCGGACGCATCCTTACGGCGAGTGGACGGTCCGGGCCGTCTCCTCCCCGGGTGCGCCCCACCCTTGGGGCCTCGCCGCCGGCGCCCTCGTCGAAGAGGGTGTCCATGGCTCGATTATCGTGAGTTCCAGTCGTCTTTGTGACCTCTTAGCTCAGGGTAGCGGCGCCGAGAGCGGCGCAAAACGTTGTCCAGAACGTCGGTGTAACGGCGCGCTCCGGGTAACCATGGATCTACACTTTCCGATAAAGGTTGGCCGTGGGGTGCTGTCGAACATGAACGTCCGATGTTTACTCCCACATGCTTGCGGGCTTGCCCGCGAAACGAGCCGTGAATGAGCGTCGGCGCCGCCGAGCTGCTTCCCACCCCCGGGGGCGGTGTAGAGCTCGAGTTCTTCGAGTCCGAAACAGACGTCGCGGCGCGCACTCCGCTGCAGTTGTTCTGGCGCAGGTTCAAGCAGGACCGCGTTGCGCTCGTATCGCTCGGTTTCATCATCTTCCTGATCGTCATCGCGTTCGCGGCCCCGCTGGTGGTCGACATCCTCGGCCTCCCCGGACCCAACACGCAGAACCTGAACCTGACCGACTCCTTCGGCTCGCCGCTGGGGCCGAGCGCTTCTCACCCGTTTGGCGTCGACCAGCTCGGGCAGGACGTCATGTCACGCGTCATCTACGGGACCCGGGTCTCGCTCGAGGTCGGGATCATCGGAACCGGGATCTCCACGCTCATAGGGGTGGTCGTTGGCATGCTCGCGGGCTTCTACCGCGGCTGGGTCGACACGCTGCTTTCGCGCCTGATCGACGTCCAGCTCTCGATCCCGGTGCTTCTGCTCGGCCTGGGCATCGGCGCGGCGTGCTCGGTGAGGGGCTGCCTCAGCGGTCTGATACAGCCTGGCCTCGGCGTCATCATCTTCCTGATCGCTCTTGCGACGTGGCCGTTCATGGCACGCATCGTGCGCGGGCTCGTCCTCTCCCTGCGCGAACGCGAGTTCGTCGACGCCTCACGCGCGATGGGCGCCTCCGACGCGCGGATCATGTTCCGGGAGATCCTGCCCAACCTGGCGGCCCCGATCCTCGTCTACGCGAGCCTGCAGATCCCGTTGAACATCCTGATCGAGGCGGCGCTCTCCTTCCTCGGCGTGGGAATCCGCCCACCGACCGCGAGCTGGGGGCAGATGATCGCCTCCGCAACACCGATCTTCAACACGGCCTGGTGGTACATGGTCTTTCCCGGCGTAGCGCTGCTGTTGACCGTGCTGGCCTTCAACCTTCTGGGCGACGGGCTGCGAGATGCCCTGAACCCGAGGAACGCCCGATGAGGGCACTCGACATACAACATAGGAGGCGACTCAATGAGGTCGATTAGGACAGTCGCTGCGACGGCGATCGTGGCGTTGCTGGCGCTGGTCGTGACGGCCTGCGGCTCGAGCAGCTCGAGCAGCTCGAGCGGCACGGGCAGCAACTCAAGCGCGCTCAGCTCCGGCGGGTTCCAGAGCCCGCTGAACGAGCCGCTGACGGGCGGTAAACGCGGCGGGACGCTGCAGGTCCTGGATGAAACGGACTTCGAACACCTCGACCCGGGCCTCGCGTATTACTCGCTCGACTATGAGGTCGTCTTCGCAACCCAGCGGCCGCTGTACTCGAACAAGCCGAACACGTCAACGGAAGCGACCCCCGACATGGCCTCGGCGCCACCCGAAGTGTCCTCTGACAACAAGACGGTCACGGTGCATCTGCGCGAAGGCGTGCATTACAGCCCGCCGGTCAATCGCGAAGTGACCTCCGAAGACGTCGCGTACGCGATCGCGCGCGGGGCGAACGCCAACATTGCGAACCCCTACATCGGGGCCTACTTCAAATCGGTCGAAGGGGAGCCGGCCGCGGCGTCGGCCGCGAACGGCGAGCCGATCAAGGGGATCGTGACGCCGGACAAGCACACGATCGTCTTCCACCTGACCGAACCCAAGGCGCAGCTGGTCTCGGAGGCGCTGCTGCTGCCTCTGACCGCTCCGGTACCGAAGGAATACGCGGAAAAATACGACAAGAACAAGCCGTCGAACTACGCGGCCTACCAGGTGGCGACGGGGCCGTACATGATCAAAAACGACAGCTCAGGCAAAGTGCTTGACGTCGGCTACTTCCCTGGCAAGTCGTTGACGCTCGTGCGTAACCCCAATTGGAAGGAAAGCACAGACTTCCGGCCCGCCTACCTCGATGAAATCCAGGTCAAGATCGGTGGCTCGAACACCGTCATCGGCCGTCAGGTGCTCGAAGGCAACAACGTCGTGAACAACGAACCGTCCACGCCGCAGTCGGACCTCAAGCTGGCAGTCGAAAGCCACAAGAGCCAGCTCGAGATCTCCCCCGGGGCGGGCAGCCACTACATCGCCGTGAACAATGCCCACGGGCCGTTCAAGAACATCAACCTGCGCAAGGCCCTTTGGGCGTCGCTCAACCGCACGGCCCTGGACAAGGCCCGAGGTGGTGAACTGTTCACCAACGTGATGACGCATTTCATCTATCCAACGATCCCGGGGTTCGAACAGGCAGGTGGCCTGACGGGCCCGAAGGTCGACTACAACGAACACCTCGAAGGCAACGCCGCGGTCGCGGAAAAGTACATGAAGCTTGCCGGCTATCCGAGCGGTAAATACACCGGCGGCCAGACGATCCAGGTCGTCGGGGCGAAGGGCAACCCAACCGAACAGGACGCCGAAATCGTCAACCAGACGCTGAAGAACCTCGGGTTCAACACGAAGTTCACGCTCCTGGAAACGTCCACGATGTACGCGAAGTTCTGCAACGTGCCCAAAGAAGAGATCGACGTCTGCCCGAGCGTCGGCTGGATCGCCGACTTCGCGGATCCGCAGACGGTGCTCAACATCACGTTCAACGGCAAGCTCATCGTGCCGACGAGCAATGTCAACTGGGGCCAGACGAACGTGGCGAAGCTCAACGAAGCGATGACCGCTGGCGAATCGGTCAACGGAAAGTCAGCCCGGGCGAGCGCCTGGGCGAAAATCGACACCGAAATCGTCGAAAACGCTGCCGCCATCCCGTTCGACTGGGACAAGCAGGGAATGCTCGAGGGCAAAACGGTGAAAGGAGTCGGTGACCTCTGGGACGTCGGCGAGTGGGACTACAACTGGACGTCGCTGAAGTAGGCGTCCGGGCACGCAGCCGTGCGGGGCTCCGCCTGACGGCGGGGCCCCGAGCCTGCGTGGCGCCCGCGGACTCCGCCAGCTGCATCCGGGTGACGCGGAACGCGCGACAGGAAGCGGACCAGATGAACACAGCCGGCCGATGACCGCCTATGTAATTCGCAGGATCCTGTGGGGAGTCGCGCTGCTGGTCATCGTCTGTGCGCTCACCTTCGTGCTGTTCCGAATCCTGCCGACGGCGAACCCGGCGGTGCTACGGGCTGGTCGCGACCCAAACCCAAAGCTGATCCTCGAAATCGAACGCGTCCTCGGCATCAACAAGCCGCTGCCCACGCAGTTCTGGGACTACCTGAAGGGCATCCTCCTCCACTTCAACTTCGGCTACAGCTACTACAACCAGGAGTCGGTCAGGAGCCTGATCGCCGAACGGCTGCCGGCGACGCTCTCGCTTACCATCGGCGCAGCGGTCTTGTGGGTGGTCGCTGGGCTGTCGGTCGGGATCATCTCTGCGTTGAAGCGCCAAACGGCGGCAGACCGGGGTTCCATGGGAGCGGCGCTCGTCCTGATCTCAGCGCCCGAATTCTGGTTGGGGCTGATCTTCCTGTTCCTGTTCGCGAGCGACATCGGCAAGTTCAAGCTGCTACCGGGCTCGGGCAGCTACGTCGGCCTCACGAGCGATCCGGGCAAATGGTTCACCTCGTTGATCATGCCCTGGATCGTGCTCGCCGCGGGCAGCGCGGCGGTCTTCGCGCGGCTGGTGCGCGGAAGCCTGATCGAGGCGATGGGCGAGGACTACATCCGCACGGCGCGTGCCAAGGGGCTGCCCGAGCGCCGCGTCGTGCGTCAGGGGGTTCGATCCGCGATCAACCCGAGCGTCACGCTGTTCGGGCTCGAAATCGGGATCCTGCTCGGCGGCGCCATCCTCGTCGAGACGGTCTTCAACGTTCCCGGGATCGGACGGCTCAGCTACAACTCGATAATCGACTCGGACTTCACGGTGATCCAGGGCACGGTGCTGGTCGCGGCATTGTTCATCATCGTCGCGAACATCATCGTGGACATCGTGTACGCGTATCTGGATCCAAGGGTGCGCTACTCGTGAGCGCGCAAGAGCCACTGCTGCGAGTCGAGGACCTGCGCGTGGAGTTCCCGACCGAAGACGGGGTCGT